>NC_000853.1:620241-1240483 GCF_000008545.1 Thermotoga maritima MSB8 | reverse complement strand
AGAAAGACAACATCGTGTCTCTTTCTGACATCTTCGAAAGACACATCCTGGACGACTCTCGTGTTGAGTAGAATTTTCACCCCGAGCGCCTCGATGAATGCGATATCCTTGTCCAGCGCTTCATCGGGAAGTCGGTATTTTGGAATACCGTACCTCATCACACCACCAGGTTTTGATTCCGATTCGTATATGGTAACATCGTATCCCATGGTGGCAAGAAAGTAGGCTGCGGCGAGCCCAGCGGGACCCGATCCTATGATTCCCACACTCTTTCCTTTTCTCTCCGGTTTTATGTCCAGGATCTCTCCGTATCTCTCGAGAGGAATGCTGTCCACTATGTACCTTTTCAACCACTGAATCGCAACGGGTTCTCCTCTGACTCCCACAGAACAGGCGGTTTCACACCTGTGAGTACAGACCCTTCCACAGACCATTGAGAGAGGATTCGTTCTGTAGAGCCATCTCAGTCCTTCTTCCAGATTGTCCTCGTACACGGATTTTATGTACTGGGGTATGTCCATGTGTTCGGGACAGGTGTAGGTACACACACCGCACTCCACACACCTGGCGGCCTCCTGCATGGCCTGTTCTCTACTGTATCCTTTCACGATTTCTATGAAAGATTTGATCCTGACTTCCGGTGGTTCCACGGGCATTTCTATTCTTTCGAGATCGAGCAGCTCAGAGTTCTCATCCCTCACCCAGCCGAGGGGTGCCTTTCCAAATTCGTAGAGACCTTTTTTCGCGTTCAATCCCTTATCCGTTGGCATAAAGATGAAGTCTTCCGGATCTTCCGAGATGTGGATGTATTCCCTCGTCATCTTGAGTGAACCCGTTGTGCAGATGTCAACGCAGAGCGCACAGAAAGAACACCTGCCGTAATCTATGACGGGTCTTTGCGGAA
Organism: Thermotoga maritima MSB8; assembly: GCF_000008545.1. NCBI lineage: Bacteria > Thermotogati > Thermotogota > Thermotogae > Thermotogales > Thermotogaceae > Thermotoga > Thermotoga maritima. The sequence continues at coordinate 1,239,579 of NC_000853.1, read as the reverse complement.
GTTTTCCATCTTCTTGAGTGAGATCCGGGACCTCCACCATGGTTATGGCATCGGTTGGGCAGATCTTTGCGCATGTACCGCACCCTATGCACTTTCCCCAGTCGTTCACGTGGAATCCTCTGTATCTTTCCGAAGCTTCTCTCCTGATTTTGTTTGGAACCTCTATTGTAACCGGTTTTCTGACAAGAAATTTCCATGCCTTCAGAGGAGCAAAGAAATCCTTTTCTGGTAGCTTCTGGACTGCCATTTTTCTCACCCCTCACCTGTCTATTTCAGGTGCGCAGACGTCCATCGTAGCGAGCCAGATGGGGACGTCTTCTATTCTCGTTCCTGGAAGGTACTTTTCTATTCCGTAGAGTCCCTGAGGATAAGAAGCTCCCCTCACCGCCACTCTGTAGGGTTTGTTTTTTCCATCGGAGACGACGAAGAATCCGTATTCGCCTCTCGTCGATTCCACATGCGCGTAAGCCATACCCTTTGGAACGATTCTTCTGAGACCGTTCCCACGACCGATAGGAACGTTAACTCTGTCAGCCTGTGGCATCTTCTCCAGAGCCTGTCTGATGATTTTTATACTCTGAGGTATCTCTTTGAACTTCAGATAGACCCTGCTGAAAGCGTCTCCGTCTGTTGCCGTTGGAACCTCAAACTCCACCCTGTCGTAGAACAGGTAAGGATCCACCTTCCTTATGTCGTACTCCACGCCAGTGGCTCTCAAACCAACGCCGGTGACCCCCATCTCCACAGCCTGTTCTCTTGTGAGAATGAGTCTTCCCCTGAGCCTCGAATGGACGATCCTGTTTTTGAAGATCAGGTTTTCATAATCGGGCAGTCTTGACTCTATGTAGTCGAGTGTCTTCCAGATCATTTCTTCAATTTTTGGTGTCATGTTCTTTCTCACACCGCCGGGAATGATGTACATATGGTACACTCTCGCACCGCTCAGTGCCTCGAATATATCGAGAATTCTGTCCCTATCGGCCACTCCCCAGTGAGACGCCGTGTACAGTCCGAGGGGACCTCCTATTCCTCCAACGGTCCAGATGTGATTCGCTATCCTTGCAAGTTCCAGAACGATCATCCGTATCCACTGGGCCCTTTCTGGAACTTCGACCTTTGCTATCTTCTCGATTGCCATAGCGTAGCATATTTCGTTGATGTCCGGCTCGGGAACACAGATTCTCGGTATGAGTGAGATGTTGGAATACCAGTAACGCCTTTCCATGAGTTTTTCAAATCCTCTGTGAAGAAAACCAGGTACAGGTCTTGCCTTCTTTACGATGTCTCCCTCCACGTACATGTGAACGGAGAAATTTCCGTGCATTCCCGGGTGATTCGGCCCGAAAAAGAGTTTCGTTTCACCCATTGATCTCACCTCTGAATATCTTTTTCGCCTCGTCTATCACGTCTTTCTGGTACTCCCTTCCGGGGAATTTTCTTCTGGAGTACTCGAGAGGATCGAAGTCCTTTCTGAGGGGTGGTTTGTCGTCCCAGAGTTCTAAGAAAAGCGGCTTCATATCCTCGTTTCCAGAGAACTTCACGCCGAAGAACTCGTGGATTTCTCTCTCGTAGAACCTCGCAACAGGCCATATTTCCTTCACTGTTACAAACTGCGGATTGTTTCTGTCTATCCTCGTTGTAACGATGAATTTCCCGCCGTCTTTCCACGAGAAGAGGATGTACACCAGCTCGAACTGACTGTCCTCGATCCAGTCTATGCAGGTCATCAACGAAAGGTGAGAGTATCCAAGAGATTTCAACGTTTCCAGCACGGCAATAACTCTATCCGGTGCGACGGACAGCTTCACTTCCCTTTCGTCTATTTCTTCGACCTCTGGCCGGAAAACTTCCAGAGTTTTCAACGCATCACTCATGGAATTCGTCATGCACATACACCTCCCCGAGGGAGCGGATCTGATTCTGTTTGTACCACTCGTAGTTCTCCCTGTACCTTTTCCAGCCGTCCGCTTCACCTTTTCTGATCTTTTCCATCAGGTAGTTGAAGGCCTCAAGAATTGCTTCTGGCCTTGGCATGCAGCCGGCTATATACACATCGACGGGTATGTAGTAATCGAGCCTGTTCACCGTTGCGTAGGAGTCGAAGTATATACCACCGTTTATGGTGCAGCTTCCAAAGCCCACGACGTACTTTGGATCGGGCATCTGTTCGTACGTGTATATCACTCTCCTGAGGGTCTTCGTGTTCAGGTATCCTGTGATGAGAAGGATATCGGCCTGCCTCGGCGTTGCCATGGGAGCTATGCCGAACCTTTCCATGTCGAATCTCGAGGTCATGGAAGGTGGTAGCTCGACGGCACCACATCCGGTACAGTAATGGAGCATCCATATGGAACGCGATCTTAGATTGTCTGCTATTCTTTCCCAGATGCTTCTTTCTTTCATCGGATCACCTCCTCAGAGTGTCAAACCGAGCACCACAAAGAGCGCGTTCAAAAAGGCAAGTCCAAGAGGAACACCCCAGTAGAACTTCAGCATCTGTTCTATTCTGAACCTCGGAAGAACAGAAGAGATGAGAACTGCTACGACCCAGACGGTCACGAATTTCACGAGGAACCAGCCGAGGCTCCCACCACCGAGAAACACGTTCACAAAGAGGGAGATTTCCACGAACAGTGAGAAGTCATGCATGATCTGAAGAAGACCGAGATACTTTCCAGACAGTTCCACCATGGGACCGGAGGCTATTTCAGCGGGAGCGATAGCGATGTCGAAGGGTTTCTTTCCCATCATTCCGATGAGTGAGATGAACGCCACAATTGCACCAAGAGGCATACTGAACAGGTTCCATTTCTCTCCTTGAAAGGTTATCAACTGGTGTATCGACGCGGTTTTATAGTTGAATATGACGGATGCCATAACAACCAGGAACGGTAGTTCGTAGCCGAGCATCTGTGTGAGCGCCCTGCTTATACCTATGGAAGCCCAGGGGTTTCCGCTTCCCACCATTCCCATCGCCATGCCGAGGGCACCAACGGTGAACAGGTACGTGATCACGAAGAAGTTATCTGTGTTTGGGAACGGAGTCCATTTCAAGGAGCCGAGAGGCATGAGCATGGCCGTTGCGACGGATCCTCCGAGTGCCATCAGGACTCCAAAATCGAAGACCCAACCGTTGCTGAAGGGATGTTTCGACAGCGCCTTGAAGACATCTATGAAGTTCTGGTACCAGGGAGGTCCTATTCTCCTCTGGACCCTCGCGACTATTTTCCTTGCGATTCCCTCAAGAGATAGAACGAGAAAGAAGGCAAGAACGAGGTTGAACAGTGCTTTTATCATCCTCTCACCACCTCACCCAGAATACGAGAAGTAGAGTCACAACAACCCAGAAAGTGTAAGCCGAGGAGGAAGGTTCGAAGAACCAGCTGTGTATCCATTCTCCAGCGTCGTGGAACAGCTTCCCGAACATTTTGAGGAGTTTCTCCCACGATGGATGTTTTTCGTACATTCTTTCAAAACCCGCGTAGAATTTCGTGTTGTAGTGGTAGAGATCTGGATTGTATATGAACTCTCCGCCCGTGTAGATGTTGATGGGCGTTCCCTCCTCCCTGTGAGGTGCCAGAAGGTCCACTTTCTTTGGCCTTGGAAAGAGAGAGTAAAGGATGTAAGCAACGATGAAGCCCACAAGAAATAGACCGAAGACGAGCACGGGATTCCAGCTTCCCGCGAATCCCTTCACAAGCCAGTTCTCCGGATCAGATATTTTGAATGAAGGTGCGACATCCAGATCCACCCTGATTTTTTCGATCGCCTGGAGAATGGGGAAAGGCCATACACCCAGAAAGAAACTGATGAGAACAAGAAGAACCATGGGTGTCAGCATCACAGCGGGGGCTTCTTTCACGTCCCTGTACTTTCTGGGAAGCTGTCCCAGGAACACCCCTGCAAGTGGCCTGAAGACGTATAGGAAAGATCCTATCGATCCAAAGAATGCCAAGAAAGCGGTTATGAACATACCCTTTCTGACCAGTGCCTGGTAGATCATCCACTTCGAGATGAAGCCACTCATCGGAGGAATTCCGGCAAGAGAGATGATGGAGAAGAGATAAACCAGGAAAGTAACGGGCATTTTGTGGATCAGACCACCCATTTCGCTGATCTTCTGTGTTTTCGTTCTGTAAATGACCGCAGCGAAAGCCATGAATATAACCGCAGAAGCGACTGCGTGGTTGAAGATGTGGAACATTCCTCCTTCGAAGCCCAGTGGATCCATGGTGCCGATTCCTATCAGGATGTAACCTCCGTTCGCAACCGAGGAATAAGCCATGAGCATCTTCATATCGTCCTGCTTTATTGCCATGAGTGTTCCTATCACGATCGACACGTTTCCAAGAGCGATGAGGATGTAATTTGGAAGAGGGATTCCCGAATAAACGGTGACTTCTGAGAAGACTTTCAAGGAAGGTATAACGGAGAGAACGAGTAAAAAGATGTAGTTTCCGAGTTTGATGAACTGTCCGGAAAGTACTGAAGAAAACGCATTTGGTGCAAGACCATGAGTCTCTCTAAGCCAGATGTGTAATGGAAATATTCCACTTTTTGCTATACCGGCCGCGCTCAAGAGCAAAAACACAGCCATTTTGAACCCTATCGAAGTGTCGTTGAGCATACCCTGTGCTATGCCGTGTATGTTCAACGTTCCATATCTCTGATACGCGAGAAACGTTCCGTAGAGGAAAGCGTACGTTCCCACAGCACTCATGACCGCGTATACAACAACTGCTTTTCGTGCCTCTTTCTTTTCCATGGGAACGATCAGTAGCGAAGAGAGAACTGCTATCTCCCAGAAAACGTAGAGCGTGATGAGATCAGCAGCCATGAAGACACCGAGTGATCCCGCCGTTACCATGAGCAGGAACATATTGTAGCTTGCTCGATACTTTTGAGTCTCAAGCCACTTCGTGGAAAAGAGCATCACGGACACAATCACCAGAAGACTGACAAAAGAGAAATAGAAAGATACGTTTGTCCATTCAAACTGGATATTTAAACCGAACAGGTCCAGCTTCTCAAAAGTGCCCACCTTCAATGTGAAGACGTACAGAATAGTGAAGAGCCCTGCCAGAAAATTCAGAAGCGCTCCCATTTTCCAGCTCATCTTCGAGACGAGGTAGATGAAAATGGAAAGTGTGAGGAGAACTAATGGGAGAAGACCCAGTGCCACGTCACATCCCTCCCTTCACCGCAGAAAAGACACCGTTCACATAACTTTCTGTGTCCAGAAGGGCTTTTGCCATCTTTTGTGTTCCTTCAAGAAACACATCGGGCTGCAGAAAGACGACAACGAGAAGGATCGCGAGGGCAAAAGAGAAAAACCCGATCGTGAGAGGTACTTTCGATCTTTCCTCAAAGGTTTCTTCTTCGAACCAGAGTCTCACGTTCCATCTGATCACGTATCCAACCTCAATGGCTGTAGCTATGAGAAGCACAGCCGGAAACAGGAAATCTTTCGTTGAGAAAGCTTCCATGATCATCCTGATCTTGCTCTGAAAGCCTGCGAACATTGGAAACCCTACCAGAGAAAACGTGGCCATGCTGAAAGAAATTCCAAGCAATTTGTGTTTTCTGAAAACTCCATTCAGATCTCTGTAACTGTAAACCAGAAAACCTGCCACGAGAAAGATCACGAACTTCGCTATAACATCGTTCGTGAGATGAAAATACGCAAGATTCAAGGCATTTTCCGTTCCCTTAGATATCATCGCAGCCACAACTCCGGCTTGTGCAACACTCGAATAAGCGAAAGTTCTCAACAGTCTGGACTCTCTGAGAGCCGCCATTTCACCGGTCAGGATCGTAACGAGGGAGAGAACGTACAGAGTGTTCAATCCACTGCCATGGAATACCGTTCCAAAGAGTCTTCCGAGCATATAAAGAGCAGCGAACGAAACGGCCGTTCCGAGAACGATCGGAGAGACCTCGTTTCCACCATAAACTCCGGGGACCCATCCGTTCAACGGGAACAGTTTCGCCTCAACTCCAAGACCGATCGTGTAAAGCATGGTCACCGCAAGTAGAGAGCTTCCAGAAAGTCCAACCATTGCGATGTGCGCCATATTCAAACTTCCCGTTGCGCCGTAGGCGAAGATTGTTGCCAGAAGATAGAACGATCCAGCAATGCCACCGAGTATCAGGTATTTGTAAGCGTTGTAGAAATTTTCTCTCTTCGCGGCTGTCGTGACCGCCGTTATCGTGATTATTTCCATGAAGACGAACGAGTTGAAGAGATCTCCCGTCAGAACGAATCCGTTCGTGGCCCCCAGAAGGAGCATGAGAGAGGTTTCGTATCCTTTCTTTGTCTCCACCGGAAGAAACGAAACCATTAAAAAGATGAGATTCACGATCAAAGCAGCGTAAAAACTGGCATCGTCCAGAACGAGGTTTATACCAAACGGCGGTTTCCAGTTTCCCATGGCATGAATCTCCACGACGCCCGGAAACCACTTGCTGAGAACTACGATCACGTTGAACAGAGCCACCAGCGAGAACAGAACATCTGACGCCTTTTTCCAGAAAAGCGAAACGAAAGCCGCGAGGAGTGGCACAGCCACGAGCAGGCTGATCATTCTTTCACTCCCTTCATCTCTTCGAGATCAAGTGAGGAGTGTTTTTCTTTGATCCGAACGAGAAGAGAAGCTCCGAGTGCCAGCACACCAACACCTATGACGATCGCTGTGAGAACGAGAGCCTGTGGTAGAGGGTCAACGAAGTTCAGCGAGAAGTTCATGACTCTGTCTGTGTATATGGGTGCGTCTCCTTCTCTGTAACCAAGCGCTATTATGAACAGGTTAACAGCCGTATCGATGATTGTGAGTGAGACGAGATGCTTGAAGAGATTTTTCTGCGTGAGCAAGCCGTAAATTCCTATTCCTGCGAGGAGAATGGATATCACATAGATCATCTCGAATCACTCTCCCTTCCGGTGTATCTCTGATATAACTCCGGAGAGTTCCGATCCGACTTTGAGACCGATGATGATGTAAACAACGGGAACCACACCGGCACTGAAGAGATCTCCTACTCTTCCCGTAGACAGAAAGTTGTAAAGGAAAGCACCGCCGGTGAGCAGACCGATCAATCCCACAAGAACGTAGAGAGCACCCATCGATCCTTCGAGAAGCTTTGCTCTTCCTTCGTTCAATGTGAATTCTTCGTTCGAGAGATATAAAAGCAGAATCGCTGCGGCTATGACGGTACCTCCGGGAAATCCACCACCGGGTGAGAGGTGGCCGTGAACGAATATGTAAACACCGAACATCAGGATCAAAGGCAGAAGGATTCCTGTGCTCACCTTGAGAATGAAATTCGGCTCTCTTCTGTATTTCATCCTCCTGCTTCCTCGAAGGATCGTTCCCACACCGATGGCAGCGGCAAGAAGCACAGTCACTTCTCCCAGAGTGTCGAAAGATCTGTAGTTGACGACAATTGATGTCACCACGTTGGCACTTCCGTCTTCTAAATTCGATTCGCCGTATATTCTTCTTTCAGAAGGTACTTGCAAGTTTCCCTCGATCCATTTTCTGGAATCAACGGTGTTTACATCCTTCGCCAGGTAATGAACGGAGACTCTTCTGGAGAGATCGATCTTTCCAAATGGTTCCAAAGTGGTGATGAACGAAAGCATCACGTAGACGAACGCGGCCGATATAAGAATGGCGAAGAATCTTCTCATCTTTCATCATCCTTTCCCATTTTGAAGAGTGTGATGAGAAGAACAGCCGTTGTGAGACCCGCGCCAACCGATGCTTCCGTTATGGCAACATCGGGAGCTTTCATGATGATGAAAAGAAACACCGAAAGGAGACTGAGCGATGAGAAGGCTATGACGCTGTCCAGAATTTTTCTCGCTTCAACTGCAAAGAAAGCGGCGATCAGCATCATACCTCCAGTCAGCCATATCAGCAGATTCATCCTTCATCACCACCTTTGTATTCGTCGATGACCGTGCACTCACACGGTTTCACACCAGAAAGGTAAGAAGCTCGAGCCAGCACAGAACTTCCAACAGGATTTGTAAGAGCGATGAACGCGATGATAACGATGGCTTTCAAAAGAAATTCCGGTTTTGCGATGCCGATTCCCAACACGGTTGAGAAGGTTCCAAGAGTCGTGGCCTTGGTACCCGCCTGGAGTCTGTTGTAAACGTCCGGCATTCTGAAAACACCGAGACCTCCGAGAAAGTAGAAAAACGCTCCTATCGCTATCAGCACCTCTCCGATAACCTCGTTCATTTTCTCCCCTCCAGATAGCGGGATACGATGATCGTCTCCAGAAAAGAAAGAAGGGCGTAAACAAGGGCGATATCCAGATAAATTGCTCTGTCGAAGACGTAGGCGAGGAAGACTATGAGTCCTGTCAGCATAACGTTCATCGTATCGAGAGCCGCTACTCTGTCAGAGGAGGTGGGACCTATTATTACCCTGATGAATGAAAGCAGAACACCGGCTCCAACGAGAACGAAGAACAGCAAACTCATTCGAACACCCCCTTGATGAGTCTTTCGAATTTTCCGGAAATGTATCTTTCTTTCTCTTCGGTGGATTTCACTTCGATCCAGTGGACGAAAATCCTGTCGTCTTTCACATCTACACTGAGCGTTCCAGGGGTGAGGGTTATGCTGTTGGCAAGAAAGAGGCGGGAAGCATCTTTTTTCAGATTCGTTTTTAATTCAACGAAGCCCGGTTTGAGCGGAAGGCGTGGATTCAAGACCCTCAATGCAACATCGATGTTGGCTTTCACCATCTCTATGATAAAGATGGGAAGGAACATCACCGCGTACCGGACGATCCTCAGTGGTAGTTTCGCATCGAATCTGATACCGTGGTACTTTCGAAAAATCAAAGACACGGCTAGAGAAACCACGATTCCTGCGAGTAGTTCCGAGTAGGAAAACCTGGTGATCACGAGCCACAATATCAAACTCGTCAGAAAAACGCTCACTCATCACACCTCCTCGGGATTGAAAGAGAAAGTTTTCACAATCACAACACAAGAGTAATTTTACTCTTCTGAATCAATAATGTCAACCTAATTAGTAGAGATAAAAAACAGTTTCGAAGAGAACGAAGAGGGAAATTTAGACCAAAAGAGTCCAGATTATGTAAACGAAACACAGAAATATTCGTTTTCTGGACGTAAAAGTCGATTCCAGGAAATTATTTGGAAATAACGTTGAAAATCTCCTCGGGATGTCGCTTGACATCACGGTAACTTTCACGGTAACGTTTACGTATGGTAATATCTACCCGCAAGGAGGTGAAGGTGGTATGAAAAAATTTCTGGTGATCGCTTTGCTTGTCGTTTCTCTAGTTGTCCTCGCCCAACCGAAACTCACCATCTGGTGCTCTGAGAAGCAGGTTGACATCCTTCAGAAACTCGGAGAGGAGTTCAAGGCGAAGTACGGCGTAGAGGTTGAAGTGCAGTACGTGAACTTCCAAGACATCAAGTCTAAGTTCCTAACAGCAGCTCCTGAGGGACAGGGTGCAGATATCATCGTTGGAGCACACGACTGGGTAGGCGAACTCGCAGTCAACGGTTTGATCGAACCCATTCCAAACTTCAGTGACCTGAAAAACTTCTATGAAACCGCTCTCAACGCGTTCTCTTACGGTGGAAAACTCTACGGTATTCCTTACGCCATGGAAGCGATCGCACTCATCTACAACAAGGACTATGTTCCTGAACCCCCAAAGACCATGGACGAGCTTATAGAAATAGCAAAACAGATCGATGAAGAATTTGGAGGAGAAGTGAGAGGTTTCATCACCTCAGCGGCCGAGTTTTACTACATTGCTCCTTTCATTTTCGGATACGGTGGATACGTATTCAAACAGACAGAAAAAGGACTGGACGTCAACGATATCGGACTGGCCAACGAAGGAGCCATCAAGGGTGTGAAACTCCTCAAAAGATTGGTTGATGAGGGAATACTGGATCCCAGTGACAATTATCAGATCATGGATTCCATGTTCAGGGAAGGCCAGGCGGCGATGATCATCAACGGACCGTGGGCCATTAAGGCGTACAAGGATGCAGGAATAGACTATGGTGTAGCCCCAATCCCCGATCTGGAACCTGGCGTTCCTGCAAGACCTTTCGTTGGGGTCCAGGGCTTCATGGTGAACGCAAAATCCCCAAACAAACTCCTTGCCATCGAATTCCTGACCAGTTTCATTGCAAAAAAGGAAACGATGTACAGAATCTACCTTGGAGATCCAAGACTTCCCTCCAGAAAGGACGTGCTCGAACTTGTGAAAGATAACCCAGACGTAGTTGGCTTCACACTGAGCGCAGCCAACGGTATTCCAATGCCCAACGTTCCACAGATGGCCGCTGTCTGGGCCGCTATGAACGATGCGCTCAATCTCGTTGTGAACGGAAAAGCAACGGTCGAAGAAGCGCTCAAAAACGCCGTTGAAAGAATCAAAGCTCAGATTCAGTAACATAAAACTTTTACGGGGCTGGGTCCCCAGCCCCTTCCATACGTTCAGGGAGGGAAAACAGTGAAAAACATCGTTAAATTGTTTCTCTGGTTTCTTCTTGCCATTCTGAACATCGCTCTTTTCTGGGCAGGTGTTTTTCTTTTCCAGAACGAGTATTACGAACTTTCGATAGTGCTTTTCTCTCTGTTAGTTCTAATAGATTTCTTCATCATCAACCCAAGGGGATATCCTTACAGATACACCATACCTGCTCTTATTCTGCTTTTTGTTCTTGTACTCTATCCGATATACTTCACCTTCAAAGTGGCATTCACCAATTATGGAACGGGCCACTTCATGTCGAGACAGGAAGCTATAGAGAGACTTCTCTATGACCCAAATTTTTCTTATGTGGTAGATTCGACTCCTGTTTCATATAAGGTGTTTGTGGTGTACGATGGTCTCTCTCCCACTGATGACTTCCTAATACTTTTCAAAACGGGAGATACCATTTTCCTTGGTGAAAGACCGAAACCAGTTGTTGCACGAGGTCAGGAGGTCCTCCTGAGTCAGTTCAATCTGGTTCCGATCACGGGTGAAACGATCTCACTGAACGGCGACACCTTCAGGATCGTTCCATGGCCTGCGGATCTCTCGGAGATCAATCTTGTAGTACGTGGTGAGAAGACCTACAAGAGCTTCTACTCACCCGATGACGAGATTCTGAGGTTGAATGCACCTTACTTCAAGAGCAGAATAGCTCAGGGTTATCTGGTGAACGCAGAATACGTGCTTCCCGATGGAAAAAAATTGGCCCTGAGAATTGCTCCGGATGGAGAATGGAGATTCATGTACGTGGAGAGACTCTACAGATTGGCTTACAAAGAGATATACGACGGTGTGAAAATGAAGATAACAACCACAGTGGTGAACAATCTCACGGGAAGAGAAGTGGTAGAACGTGAAGGTGCTTTCTATGATGTGGACGAAAATGGGAACGAGACGTTCCTTGTTGGATTCATAGATTTTGTGGGATGGAAAAACTTCCTGAGGATCGTTAAAGATCCAAAGGTTTCCGGTCCTTTCTTCAGAATATTTCTCTGGACTTTCGTGTGGGCTGTTCTCAGCGTGGTCCTTTCCCTCGCTGTGGGACTTCCGTTTGCGCTCGTTTTGAACAATCCAAGACTCAAGGGAAGAAACCTCTACAGGACGCTTCTGATCATTCCCTGGGCCATTCCAGTTTTCATTTCGGCTCTGGTCTGGCGCAATGGACTTCTGAACGAGTCTTACGGTGTGATCAACAAGTTCCTTTTACCTCTTTTTGGCCTTGAACCAATAAAATGGTTCAACGATCCCTTCTGGGCACGTGTGGGGGTCCTTCTCGTCAACGTCTGGCTCACGTTCCCGTACATGATGACGATCTCACTCGGTGCCCTTCAGAGCATTCCACCAGAGCTCTACGAGGTGGCGGCAATAGATGGTGCAGGAAGATTCAGGAGATTCGTACACATCACCTTCCCACTCCTTATGACCATCATTGCACCACTCCTCGTCAGCAGTTTCGCTTTCAGTTTCAACAACTTCACAATCATATATCTGATTACGGGTGGTGGGCCTCCAATTCCTAACTCGACCACTCCAACAGGATACACGGACATTTTGATCTCTTACGTCTACAAACTGGCGTTTGAAGGTGGTCAGGGACAGGATTTCGGTTTTGCCAGTGCCATTTCAATACTCATCTTCTTCCTAGTTGGAGGAATCAGCTTCGTAAACTTCAAGCTGTCCGGTGCATTCGAAGAGGTGAGCAGATAATGGTGCAGAGAAGAGGGAATATCTTTACACACATCTTTCTCATTTTTATAATTGCGGTGATTTTGTTTCCCGTTGTCTGGGTAGTAACAACGTCTCTCAGAAGAGATGAAGCGGCCTTTTCATCAAAACTGTTCACATCACGACTGACTCTGCAACACTACAGGGATCTTGTGGCACCCGAAAAGAATCTTCCTTTTCTAGTGCAGGATCTCCAGGCAATGATTTCAAAGGTAAAACCTTACGATACCTGGTCTGAGGAAGAACTCAAAGACGCTGTAGAGAGTTCTATCGAAAAAGTGAAAGCCTATCTGTCAGAGACGGAGACTAGATTGAACGACGCTGTGAATTCCTTTGAAAAAGTTGATGCTTTTTTGAACGATCACTCCGAAGAGATAAAAAACAGAACGATCGAGGAAATGAGAGAACTTCTTTCATCCATCCAGATACCGGATCTGAGTGATTCGGTAGAAAACAGAGCGGCTCTTTATCTCGTTCTTTCAAAGGAAAGATACAATTCAACAGCTCACAAGGCGTTGAAAGAGTTACTGGAAAGGTTCACGGGTGTTGACACCGGTACAAGAGACGGATACGAAAAAGCGATAGAGAGTCTGAAAGAAAGCTACGAAAAATTGGCTGATGGATACGATGGACTCATTAAAGAAACTCAAAGAGAACTGAATGCTGTGAAGGAGGAGATGTCTTCTCTCAGACAACAGTATAGCGCTCTTCAGGATAATGTAATGGAAGCCAATCTCGTGATCGAAAAAGACATAATACCGGAGCTGGAAAGAATAAAGATCTCACTTTCAGAACTCAACAATCTCAGGGAACAAATAAGACAAACTGCGTTGCGCAGCCCGTTTCCTGTGAATGATGAAGAATTCTCACGAAACGTCTCAGAAGCTGTTCAGATGCTGAATAAATTCCTCAATGAAATGGGCTCTTTCGCTGAATACGATTCGTTGAAAAATTCACTTGTAGAATTGAAAAAGGAGCTTACAAAACTCTCCGAAGGAAGCGAAGACTTGAGAAACCGTCTCCTTTTCTCCGATCTTGTGAAAATTTACGAAGAGTTGCATCCAAGACTCATCAGAATTCTGAAAGAAACCGCCGAGACTATTGCCAGCATAAAAGACAGAATAGCGGTTCTGAACGTTCTCAATGAGCGTCTAAAAGATCTTGAAATCCAGGAAAAGGATCTAACTGCGAAAATTTCTGAGTATCAGCAGAAAATTTCTGAGGTTCAGCAGAAACTATTGGAGCCTCAGAGAACATTGAACCTGATCGTCTTCAGATACGAGCTTGAGAAAACAATTTCCTCACTTGAAAGAGTTAAAGCTTTCAAAAAAACTGATCTTCTCAGATACTCCTCCGCTTTGAAGACTCTTCGCAATTTTATGAATTCTTACTGGAAGAAAGACGAACTCTACAGCAGAATATCCAGAGCGGTAAAGGAGATGCGGTGGATAGAAGAGTACAGAGATTTTGCAAGCAAATTCGATGTTTTCCCAGAGAATCTGAAAGCAATACTGGAAGAAATGCACACCTCACTAAGCGACCTCGAAAGATCTTACGGTGATTTCATATCCCTTTCATCTCAGGGAGTGTACGTGTCTTCGAGTGTTCTGAGCAGAATGTACGACATTGTGAAGATGGATTTCGTCAACAAAGTCAGGGCGAACATGTCAGTTGCATCGAGGCGGGCCGGTAACCTGATTGACCTTGTACCGTTCTCCGAAGTTAAGAAAGACCTGAGAAATATAGACAGAGAGCTTTTCAGAATAGACCAGATCTGGAAACAGAAAACGAAACACTATTTCTGGCTGTGGGTTCTCAACTCCGTGATTGTATCCCTGATAGTGGCATTCATAACAACGACCGTGTGTGCTATAGCGGCTTATCCATTCAGCAGAATGAGGTTCTTTGGAAGGCGTTACGGAATCATGGCACTCCTTCTGATACAGATGTTCCCGGGTGTGATCTTCATGATTGCCATATACGACCTTCTGAACTTCATGGGAAAGTACATTCCATTCATAGGAATTGACACTCTCGGTGGATTGATCTTCGCATACCTCACCAACATCGCCTACAACATGTACTTGATAAAAGGTTTCTACGACACGATTCCCACCTCGCTTGAGGAGGCAGCCATCGTCGATGGAGCAACGCGCTTCCAGAGTTTCTACAAGATCATAATTCCACTTGCAAGACCAATTCTCACGGTGGTGTTCCTGCTGGTCTTCATTGGAACGTTCAACGAATACGTTGTTGCGAGGATAATCCTTCAAAATGTGAGGCACTACACGTACGCTCTTGGTCTTCAAGCGTTCGCCACAGGTCCATATGAAACGGAATGGGGACTTTTCACAGCGGCAGCCCTTCTTGGAATGACACCGATGGTGATTTTGTTCCTCTCACTCCAGAGGTATCTCGTGAGTGGTCTTACAAGGGGTGCAGTTAAAGAATGAAGGAGGTTGGTTTGATTGAGAGGGGTGCTTTTCGTGCTGATGATTTCTTCCATGGCCTTTGGTTTGATAGTCAACCCGGTGGAAAACCTGCGCGAGGATTTCATCTTTGGAATGGATGTTTCTATGCTCTACGAGATCGAGCAGCTTGGTGGGAAATATTTCGAGAATGGTGTGGAAAAAGATTGTCTTGAAATACTGAAGAATCATGGAATAAACTGGATCAGGTTGAGGGTGTGGAATGATCCGAGAGACGAGAATGGAAATCCTCTCGGAGGAGGAAACTGCGATTACCTGAAGATGACAGAAATCGCTAAAAGGGCAAAGAATCTCGGAATGAAAGTGCTTCTTGACTTCCATTACAGCGACTGGTGGGCGGATCCTGGAAAGCAGAACAAACCAAAAGAGTGGGAATATCTTCATGGAGAACTTCTGGAGAGGGCGGTTTACTCCTACACGAAACTTGTACTGAACCACATGCGAAGAAACGGGGCACTACCAGATATGGTCCAGGTGGGAAATGAGGTGAACAACGGTTTTCTCTGGCCTGACGGCAAGATTTCTGGAGAAGGTGCAGGTGGTTTCGACGGATTCACAAGACTTTTGAAAGCTGCCATCAAGGCCGTTAGAGAGGTTGATCCGGATATAAAGATCGTTATTCATCTGGCGGAAGGTGGAAACAACTCTCTCTTCAGATGGTTCTTCGACGAGATCACAAGAAGAAACGTGGACTTCGATGTAATAGGTGTATCTTACTACCCGTACTGGCACGGAACCCTCGAGGATCTGAAAAACAACCTCTACGACATAGCCACAAGATATAACAAGGATGTGCTCGTTGTTGAAACAGCTTACGCCTGGACACTCGAGGATGGAGATGGTTATCCCAACATCTTCAATGGTGAAGAGATGGAACTAACAGGTGGCTACAAGGCAACCGTTCAAGGACAGGCAACATTTCTGAGAGATCTCATAGAAGTGGTAAACAGCGTTCCCAACGGCCATGGACTCGGGATTTTCTACTGGGAAGGAGACTGGATCCCTGTGAGGGGGGCTGGATGGAAAACCGGGGAAGGAAACCCCTGGGACAACCAGGCTATGTTCGATTTCAGTGGGAACGCTCTCCCATCACTGAATGTTTTCAAACTGGTGAAAACATCGTCGCCAGTGGAGATTGCGATAAAAGAGATCCTTCCTGTGGAGGTTACAACCAACCTGGGAGAGGTTCCAAAATTTCCAGATGCTGTGAAAGTTCTGTTCAGCGACGATTCCATCAGATCTTTACCCGTCGAATGGAACTTTGATTCTGCCCTTGTTGAAGAATCCGGTGTTTACAAAGTGGAAGGCTACATTAAAGACATTGACCGGAAAATTTTCGCGACACTCACCGTGAAGGGTAGCAGAAACTATCTGAAAAATCCGGGCTTTGAAACAGGAGAATTTTCGCCTTGGCGGGTCTCGGGAGACAAAAAAGCGGTGAAAGTTGTGAAAGCCAATCCTTCAAGCAATGCGCACCAGGGAGAGTACGCAGTGAATTTCTGGCTCGATGAATCCTTCAGTTTCGAACTGTCACAAGAAGTGGAACTTCCAGCAGGTGTGTACAGAGTAGGGTTCTGGACCCATGGAGAAAAAGGTGTGAAGATTGCTCTGAAGGTAAGTGATTACGGAGGGAATGAGCGATCTGTAGAAGTTGAAACAACGGGCTGGCTCGAATGGAAGAACCCGGAGATAAGGAACATAAAAGTTGAAACAGGAAGAATAAAGATCACCGTTTCTGTCGAGGGAAGGGCAGGTGACTGGGGGTTCATTGATGATTTCTATCTTTTCAGGGAAGAGTAACCGGAGGGTTAGAACATGAAGAAAAAGTACGTTACGATCAGAGACATAGCAGAGAAAGCGGGTGTTTCCATAAACACAGTCTCAAGGGCACTCAACAACAAGCCCGACATCAGCGAAGAAACCAGAAGAAAAATTCTGAAAATTGCACAAGAACTGGGATACGTGAAAAATGCCACCGCTTCCTCTTTGAGGAGCAAGCAAACGAACATCGTGGGGGTCATCATAGCCGACAGTGCCAACCCGTTCTACGCGGAGGTCTTGAAGGGAATAGAAGCCGCTTCGAGAAAGTACGGCTATCAGATCATGCTCATGAACACCGAAAGAATCTACGAAAATGAAGAGAAGGCTATAGAAGTGCTTCTCCAGAGGAGAGTAGATGGCCTTCTCATAACACCTGTTCAGGACAGATCAGACGACATAAAAACTTTGATCGAAAGAAAAGTTCCCTTCGTCATAGTCGGCAGACACTTCGAAGAGTTAGAAGTGGATGAGATCCACAGTGATGAGGTAAAAGGAGGGTATCTTGCAACCAGACATCTCATAGAAAGAGGAAGAAAAAACATCATTATGATCAGCGGATATCTGTTCAAATCGGCTGCCTACATGCGACTTGAAGGATACAGAAAGGCTTTGAAAGAGTACGGAATTCCATTCAGTGAAAAAATGATCATTGAAACGGACATCGATATAGAGAGTGGATATCGGGCGATGCGGGAAGCGATTGAAAAGGGACTTGAATTCGAAGCGGTCTTCTGCTACAACGATCTGCTCGCTTTCGGTGTGATAAAAGCCTTGAAAGAGTGTGGATATCGTATACCAGAAGATGTGGCTGTTGTTGGCTACGACGACATCGTTTACTCCTCCTTTATTTGCCCGTCTCTGACAACGGTGAGGATTAAGAAATTTGAGATGGGTTTTGAGGCCTTCAGGATGCTTCTTCAGAGGTTGAAGGGACGAAGAAAGAAAAGAAAACGGGTGATATTAGACGTAGAGCTCGTTGTGAGGGAAAGTGGTTAGCTTTTTCTGACAATTACAGGTGATTATCTGGAAATAGAAAGATTTATTTGTGGTTAATCTTTTCTTTTTCTTTTTTTCAACCTTTTCTTATTCTTGATTTTACGTGAACGTTCACGGTATCATTTACTATGACACCAGTAGAGGGGGGATTTTCATGAAAAAGGTTCTTGTGTTCGTGTTTTTAGCCCTCATCGCTGTTTCAGCAGTCATGGCTCAGATGCTACCACCTGGTATTCCCAGGGAAAAGACGTTGATACTGCCTTTCCTCTTTGCACCACTTCCAGCTCCGGGTAACTGGAACCTCTGGGCAGGATGGAGAGCTCAGAACTGCGGTCTTCACCAGTTCGTTACTGAACCTCTCTGGACCATCAACCCCAATCCTGAGGAAGGCGGAATCATCAACGCACTCGCTGCTGAACCTCCTATCTACAACGAAGACTTCACAAAGCTTACAATCAAGCTCAGAAAGGGAATTTACTGGAGCGACGGGGTTGAATTCACGGCGGACGACGTTGTGTTCACGATTAAAACGGTGAAAGACACATCTGGTTTGGATTATCACGGCCCGATGCAGGATGTGAAGGACGTCTACGCCCTCGACAAGTACACGGTCGTGGTGGAGCTCAAGAGACCAAACAGCAGATTCCATGCCTACTTTGTTGAAAGATGGGGCGCCTTGAGACCCATGCCGAAGCACATCTTCGAGAAGGTGGAGGATGTGGTCTCTTTCGACTTCAATCCGCCCGTGAGTCTGGGCCCGTACGTTCTGAAAGATTACGATCCCGCAGGATACTGGGTGCTCTGGGAGAAGAGAAAAGACTGGCAGAGAACGGTCACCGGTCAGCTCTTCGGTGAACCTGTCCCCGAGTACGTCCTCTTCATAAACTACGGTACTCCTGAGAAGAACACGATGGCCATGCTGAGGCACGAACTGGACGTTCTTCAGGGATCGGCAGAACAATTGATTACACTTCTGAGAATGAGCAAAACTACCAGAAGCTACAGAAAGACGTGGCCATACATAGACCCGAGGGATATCTCCACCAGAGGCCCCGGTTTCAACCACATGGTCTATCCGTACAACATCAAAGACGTGAGATGGGCACTTGCTCTGTCTATAGACATAGTAAAACTCGCCATCTCGACGTACGATGGGATGGTGGCCATGACTCCGGGACTCCCGCTGGTTGTCAACAAAAACTTCTACGAATGGTACTTCAAGAGACTGGAACCGTGGCTGGAAGAACTCACGCTGGATCTTGGAAACGGTGAAACCTTCAAACCATGGGATCCAAAGGCTCCATGGAGACTCCTGGAATGGGCTAAGAAGATGTACAAAGTGGACATCGATCCGAACAGCGAGGAAGAAGTGCGTCTGACCCTGGGTTACGGCTGGTGGAAATACGCTCCGGATGCAGCGGAGAAACTTTTGAAGAAACACGGATTTTACCGGGATGAGAATGGGAAGTGGCACCTGCCGAACGGTGATCTCTGGAAGATAACCATACTCAGGGGACCGGATCCCACGGATATGGCGAACATCATCATAGAGGGAATCGCCGAACAGTGGAAAGAATTCGGTATAGAAGTCGTCTTCAACGTTTCTTCTGCTGCTTCAACACTCGCAGGTGAAGGGCGATTTGAGGTAGTTAACACAGCACACGGTGGTTTTGCTGGTGAACCATGGGGATTCCATCCGGATCTTTACAGATGTTTCAATGCGTTCAGAAGTGAGTTTGTAAAACCCATTGGTGAACTGACACTTGGTAGTGCTCTTAGGTGGAGTGATCCCAGGATGGACAAGATAATAGAAGAGCTCGAAAAAACAGACTGGAACGATTACGAAAAAGTTATAGAGCTTGGAGTTGAAGGATTGAAGCTTGAAATTGAAGAGATGGTAGCAATTCCAGTGTTCAACTGTCCTATAACGATCGTCTTCGACGAGTATTACTGGACCAACTTCCCAAGTCCAGAGAACGATTACGCAAGGTGCGACAATTTCACCACCTGGCCTCAGCTGAAGTACCTGCTCCACATGGTCAAACCTGCTAAATGATCATGGAACTTTCGGGGAGGGGTTCCCCCTCCCTTAACTTGAAAAGAACAAAGGAGGAAAAGATCGAACATGAACTTCATAAAGGGTTACCTCATACCTCGCCTGCTTCAGTATTTCATAGTGACATTTTTAGGTCTTTCAGCGATTTTCTTTCTTCCAAGGTTACTTCCCACAGATCCTGTTAAACAGCAACTTCAGCAGTACCAAACCTTTGGCGTTTATATTCCCCCAGAGCAGCAGGAGGAGATGATGAGGACGCTGAGGCAGCTTTACGGTCTGGAAGGAACTCTTTGGGAACAGTATTTGGACTTTTGGAAAAGATTACTCACAGGTGATTTTGGACCTTCGTTTTCTAGGTTTCCGGTTTCTGTATCAAAGGTTATTTCTCAGGCTCTTCCATGGACCGTTGGATTGCTATCACTTACAACCATTTTGAGCTGGATAATAGCTGTGATCGTTGGAGGAATTGTGGGATACTATAGAAAACGTTGGATGGAAGCACTCGATGTTGTTGTCATGATAATAAGGCCGATCCCTTACTACGTTATGGCTTTGATCTGTTTGATCCTGTTCGCCTATGTTTTTCCCATATTTCCCCTCAGTGGAGGGATCGGAATTGGTCAAAAACTCTCTTTCGATTTAGAAACTATCCTGAGCATCGTAAAACACGGAACTCTTCCAGCCCTCACCCTCATGATAGTAGGAATTGCTTGGCAGTTTCAGAGCATGAAATTGATAGTTCAGATAGTAAAATCTGAAGACCATGTTTGGTACGCGAAAACAGCTGGAGTTACAGAGAAAATGATTGTGCGAAACCATGTCATCAGAAACGCGATGCTTCCCATGATAACCCAGCTAGGTCTCCAGTTTGGAGGTATATTCTCAGGTGCTCTCATCACCGAGATGGTTTTTGCATATCCAGGAATAGGATGGATCTTGTACGATGCCATCATGAAGGCAGATTACAATCTGATCATGGGCGTGATGTGTATATCTACAATTGCTATTACAACCTCTATTCTCCTGTTGGATTTGATCTATCCATTGTTTGATCCCAGAGTGAGATACAGATGAAAGGTAAGGTGAGAAGATGAAACAAATAGTAAGAGTTTTCAGAGATCTTTTTAGAGATTATCGATTCACGGTAGCTTTTATTGCCTTGCTGTTCCTTCTTGTTCTATCTCTATTATCTTATGTATCGCCGTATGATCCCGTAAGTATATACCAGGTACCACGTGGACTTCCCCCTTCTTTTGAACATCCTTTTGGTACTAACTGGCTCGGTCAGGATGTATTCTGGCGTTTAACATTTGCTGTTAGAAATTCACTCTTGATAGCTGTCATAACAGCTTTCTTCTCACGTATCATTGCAATTATTGTTGGAATAGTATCGGGTTATAAAGGTGGAGCATTGGATCAGGTGTTGATGACAATTGGAGACACAACAATGGTTCTGCCAATTTTGATTGTTCTCATAGTGATTTCCATGATTCTAAAAGACTGGGCTCGATCGTTTGTCAACCTGGGTCTGTTACTGGCGTTCTTTTCGTGGGCTTGGGATGCACGTGTTATAAGATCTCAGGTACTCAGCGTTAGGGAAAGAGATTTTGTTCGTGTAGCAGTTCTTTCCGGTATGTCAACCATGAAAATCGTTGGTAAGCAGCTTCTTCCTCATGTTTTACCAGTGATATTCACGACCTTTATAAACAACATGTCGTGGGCAATCGGGATGGAAATTACCTTGGCTTACTTGGGATTAGGAATAGATCCTACCGTTCCGACACTCGGGACCATGCTTCAGAGAGCTATAACCAGACAAGCTTTGTTCCTTGGGCTATGGTGGTGGCTTGCTGCTCCCATAGTAACCGCTATATTGCTTTTCATAGCCCTTTACTGGTTATCGGTGAGTATAAGTGAGTATCTCGATCCAAGGGCACGTTTTCAGAGAGTAGGTGTTGGAAAGTAGCAATAACGGAGGTGTTATTGCGTGGAAGATACACTGATTCTTAAGAATCTTACCAAGGTGTATTCAATAGGTTCTCTTCTTTTCAGATCGAAAATAACGGCTGTTGACGATGTGTCTTTCTCTTTAAAGAGGGCAGAGATCTTTACCCTTGCTGGAGAAAGCGGTTGTGGAAAATCTACAACTGCCAAAATGATATTGGGCTTTGAAGAACCAACCAGTGGCGATATTATTTTTGAAGGCAATAGCATCCAATGGTGGAAAAAGAGAAAAAAAGATTTTTTGAGAAAGGTGCAGGCAGTTTTTCAAAATCCTTTTGAGAGTTTTAATCCACTGCTCACGGTAGATGATATATTCTTCGAAACTGTTATGAACTACGGACTTGCAAATTCAAGAAACGAAGCAGAGAAATTAATAGATGAGAAACTCCAACTTGTTGGGCTGAAGTTTGAAGATATTAATGGTCGTTATCAAAGCGAACTTTCAGGTGGGCAGCTTCAAAGGGCTTCCATCGCAAGATCACTTTTGAGTAATCCCTCTCTTTTGATCGCAGACGAACCAGTTTCGATGGTTGACGCATCACTGAGAATGTCCATTGTCAATTTATTTGCAAAGTTGAGGGATCAGCTGGGAGTCAGTGTTATTTACATCACGCATGATCTAGCAACGGCGTATTACGTGAGTGACAGAATAGCCATCATGTTTCGGGGAAACATCGTAGAAACGGGACCTGTTGACAAAGTGTTGATTGATCCAAAGCATCCTTATACACAACTGCTTCGTGAATCCATTCCCGATCCTGATCCGGAAAAGAAATGGTCCAGAGAAATCACAGTCTCAGACACCGAATACGAAGAATATCTGAAAGAAGGTTGCAAATTCGCGGGAAGATGTCCTTACGTGAAGGAAATCTGTAGACGTGAGAAGCCAGATGATGTTCTCGTGGATGGAGTACTGGTGAAATGTCATATCTACAAAAAGTGAGGGGGGACTGTGATGCTCGGCGTCTGTTACTATCCAGAACACTGGGGAACAGAGAAAGTTGAAGAAGACTTCAGAAGGATGAAAGAACTCGGGATAGAGTACGTGAGGATTGGAGAGTTCGCCTGGAGCAGGATAGAGTCGGAGCGTGGAAAGTTCAACTGGGACTGGCTCGACAAAACACTTGAGCTGGCAGAGAAGATGGGGCTCAAGATCGTACTGGGAACTCCCACAGCCACACCTCCGAAGTGGCTCATCGATGAACACCCGGAGATCCTTCCCGTTGATAAAGATGGCAGGGTGAAAAATTTTGGTTCCAGAAGACATTATTGCTTCTCCAGCCCTGTTTATAGAGAGGAAGTGAAAAGAATCGTCACCATAATAGTGAAAAGATACGGAAAACACCCGGCAGTCGCAGGCTGGCAGACGGACAACGAGTACGGCTGTCACGATACGGTGAGGTGCTACTGTCCGAGGTGCAAAAAAGCCTTCCAAAAATGGCTGGAAAGAAAGTACGAGGGAGACATAAAGAAATTGAATGAAGCGTGGGGAACAGTGTTCTGGAGCCAGGAGTATCGATCCTTCGACGAAATAGAGCTTCCGAATCTCACCCCTGCCGACCCGAACCCGTCGCATCTTCTCGACTACTACAGGTTAGCCTCCGACCAAGTGGTGGAATTCAACAAGCTCCAGGTGGAGATAATAAGGGAGTATTCGCCGGGAAGATTCATCACACACAATTTCATGTCCGGTTTCACAGATTTTGATCATTACAAACTCTCGAAAGACCTGGATTTCGCAACCTGGGACAATTACCCGCTCGGACACACCCTCGTTTTTCTGAGAATGAAGGGTGAGACAAAAAATCCGTTCGACAGAGTGGGACACCCGGACATCATCTCATTCTCGCACGATCTGTACCGGGGAGTGGGCAGAGGAAGATTCTGGGTGATGGAACAGCAAGCAGGACCTGTGAACTGGGCTCCTTACAATCTCTGGCCCGCCAAGGGAGCGGTGAGACTCTGGACGTGGCAGGCGTTCGCACACGGTGCGGAGGTGGTCTCCTACTTCAGATGGAGACAGGCACCTTTTGCGCAGGAGCAGATGCACTCTGGACTTCTGGCACCGGATTCAGCACCTTACCCTGGATACCACGAGGTAAAGCAGGTTTTCGAGGAGCTCAAAAACATCGATATCAATGAGCCCGTGGAAAGCGAAGTGGCACTTGTCTTCGATTATGAAACGGCGTGGGTCTTCTCCATACAACCGCACGGCGAGGGGGTGAACTACATCGATCTTGTCTTCAGATTCTACAGTGCCCTCAGAAGACTCGGTCTGAACGTGGATATAGTACCCCCTGGATCTTCACTGGACGGATACAAAATGATCGTTGTTCCAAGCCTTGCCATCGTGAAGGAGGAGGTTCTGGACACGTTCAAAAAATACGACGGTCTTCTCGTACTTGGCCCAAGAAGCGGAAGCAAAACAGAGACATTCCAGATACCACCAGAAATGCCCCCAGGTCTTCTCAAGGAGATCATACCCGTTGAAGTGAGACAGGTTGAAAGCCTTGGAGATAATGTTGAGACACTTGTTTGGAACGGTAAGGAATACCCTGTCTCGATATGGAGAGAGGATGTGGACCCCACCATCACGGAAGTGATCGCAAGATTCAAAGATGGTTTTGGAGCCATCTTTCGAAAGGAAAACGTCTTCTACCTTGCTTTCTGGCCGAATGGAGACTTTCTCGTAGATTTCTTTGAAGCACTTTCAAAAGAATCAGGAATTGAAACGAAAAGGATGCCAGAAGGAGTACGCATTCAAAGGAGAGGTGAATATGTTTTTTCTTTCAATTTCACCTCTGAGGAGGTAGATTTAGAAATACCAACGAAAGTTCAGATAGTTCTAGGAGATCAAAAGATTCCTCCCTATGGACTGCTGATATGGAAGGAAAACGAACGCTGAGGGGGATCCAGCAGATGGAAACGTTGATATCGGGAAAGAATTTGAAAGCTTATTACGTGCTTGACCTTTGGGGCAGTAAAAAAGTGGTAAAAGCTGTTGATAACGTTAGCCTCGACATACTACCTAACGAAATTTACGGCATAGCTGGTGAATCGGGTTGTGGAAAGTCCACGCTTTTGAAGGCCTTGCTTGCTCTTCTCGATCCACCGCTACGTCTGATGGATGGTGAGTTGTTGTATAACATAGAAGGAAGGCCTACGAATGTAACATTGTTGAAAAGCGAAACAATAAGGAAATTGAGGTGGAGTTTTATTTCTTACATTCCACAGGGATCAATGCACGTTCTCAATCCCGTAAAGCGAGTGAGAGATACGTTCATAGAAATTCTGAGCAGTCACGTTAAAAAGCAGACTAAGGAGTTTCTCGACCTCGCAGTTCAGCATCTGAAGGATCTTGGCCTTCCTGAGAGAGTTCTGAACATGTTCCCGCATCAGCTGTCGGGAGGTATGAGACAGAGGGTTACCATAGCACTCGCCACGGTCCTGAAACCGCGCGTCATATTCGCTGATGAACCGACGACGGCACTCGATGTGGTGGCTCAGCGAGCTGTTATGCAGCTTATAAGAAAGATTCAAAATGATCTGAAAAACACCGTTGTTCTGGTAACTCATGATATGGGTGTGCACGCCCAGATCACAACGAGGATGGCGATCATGTACGCAGGAAAGATCGTGGAGGAGGGCCCCACGCTGGAAATCTTCAAAAATCCTCTCCATCCTTACACACGTTATCTGATACAGTCTCTTCCAGCGATCGGTGATAAGAAACTGAGATCAGGAATTCCCGGTTCGCCACCCTCACTGGTAGCGCCCCCACCGGGGTGCAGATTCCACCCGAGGTGTCCGCATGCCAGCCAGAGATGCAGGGAAGAAGAACCACTTTTAAAGGAGATAAAACCGGGTCATAAAGTGGCCTGTTTTTTAATGGAGGGGTGAAGAATATGCCCTACGAATGGGAAAACCCACAGCTTGTGAGTGAAGGAACGGAGAAGTCACACGCTTCCTTCATACCCTATCTGGACCCGTTCAGCGGGGAATGGGAGTACCCTGAGGAATTCATCTCTTTGAACGGGAACTGGAGGTTTCTCTTCGCGAAAAATCCCTTCGAGGTGCCGGAGGATTTCTTTTCGGAGAAATTCGACGACTCGAACTGGGATGAGATAGAAGTTCCAAGCAACTGGGAAATGAAAGGATATGGAAAGCCCATCTACACGAACGTGGTTTATCCATTTGAACCGAACCCTCCTTTTGTTCCAAAAGACGACAATCCGACCGGGGTGTACAGAAGGTGGATCGAGATACCTGAGGATTGGTTTAAAAAGGAGATCTTTCTGCATTTTGAAGGTGTTCGATCCTTCTTCTATTTGTGGGTGAACGGGAAGAAGATCGGTTTCAGCAAAGACAGCTGCACGCCCGCTGAATTCAGACTCACCGATGTTCTAAGACCAGGGAAGAATCTGATCACCGTTGAGGTTCTGAAGTGGAGCGATGGAAGCTATCTCGAAGATCAGGACATGTGGTGGTTTGCGGGGATATACAGGGACGTTTATCTGTACGCGCTGCCGAAGTTTCACATCAGGGACGTGTTCGTGAGAACGGATCTGGATGAAAATTACAGAAACGGAAAGATCTTTCTGGACGTAGAGATGAGAAATCTCGGTGAGGAAGAAGAAAAAGACCTTGAAGTAACACTCATCACACCGGATGGAGACGAAAAAACACTCGTGAAAGAGACAGTAAAGCCGGAGGACAGAGTCCTTTCCTTTGCCTTTGACGTGAAAGATCCGAAGAAGTGGTCCGCGGAGACACCTCACCTGTACGTTCTGAAGCTGAAACTGGGAGAGGACGAAAAGAAAGTCAACTTCGGATTCAGGAAGATAGAGATAAAAGACGGAACGCTTCTTTTCAACGGGAAACCTCTCTACATAAAGGGAGTGAACAGACACGAGTTCGATCCCGACAGGGGTCATGCGGTGACAGTGGAGAGAATGATTCAGGACATAAAGCTCATGAAGCAGCACAACATAAACACGGTTCGCACATCACACTATCCGAACCAGACGAAGTGGTACGATCTGTGTGACTACTTTGGACTCTACGTGATAGACGAGGCAAACATCGAATCCCACGGTATAGACTGGGATCCTGAAGTGACCCTTGCGAACAGATGGGAATGGGAGAAGGCACATTTCGACAGAATCAAAAGGATGGTCGAGCGCGACAAGAATCATCCCAGTATCATCTTCTGGTCTCTCGGGAACGAAGCGGGAGATGGAGTGAATTTCGAAAAAGCCGCTCTCTGGATAAAGAAAAGAGACAACACGCGACTTATCCATTACGAGGGAACAACAAGGAGGGGAGAATCGTACTACGTCGATGTTTTCTCTCTCATGTATCCGAAGATGGACATTCTTCTTGAGTACGCTTCAAAGAAGAGGGAAAAGCCCTTCATCATGTGTGAGTATGCCCACGCGATGGGAAACAGTGTGGGAAATCTGAAGGACTACTGGGACGTGATAGAAAAGTATCCGTACCTTCATGGAGGTTGCATCTGGGACTGGGTGGATCAGGGAATAAGAAAGAAAGACGAGAACGGAAGAGAATTCTGGGCGTACGGTGGTGACTTCGGTGACACACCGAATGACGGAAACTTCTGTATAAACGGTGTGGTACTGCCCGATAGAACACCTGAGCCGGAACTTTACGAGGTGAAGAAGGTCTATCAGAACGTCAAAATAAGACAGGTATCGAAAGACACTTATGAGGTGGAAAACAGGTATCTATTCACGAACCTTGAGATGTTCGATGGCGCCTGGAAAATCAGAAAAGACGGAGAAGTCATCGAAGAAAAAACCTTCAAGATCTTCGCTGAACCTGGAGAAAAGCGTCTCTTGAAGATACCACTCCCAGAAATGGACGATTCTGAGTATTTCCTCGAGATCAGTTTCTCCCTTTCTGAGGATACCCCCTGGGCAGAAAAAGGCCACGTTGTGGCGTGGGAGCAGTTCCTTCTGAAAGCACCGGCATTTGAGAAAAAATCCATTTCAGATGGAGTGTCACTCAGGGAGGATGGGAAACATCTCACCGTTGAAGCAAAAGACACGGTGTACGTCTTCTCAAAACTCACAGGCCTTCTGGAGCAGATCCTTCACAGAAGAAAAAAGATCCTGAAAAGTCCCGTTGTTCCCAACTTCTGGAGGGTTCCAACCGACAACGACATCGGAAACAGAATGCCACAGAGGCTCGCCATCTGGAAGAGGGCATCGAAAGAGAGAAAACTCTTCAAAATGCACTGGAAAAAGGAAGAAAATCGTGTTTCTGTCCATAGTGTTTTTCAGCTTCCGGGAAACAGCTGGGTGTACACAACATACACCGTTTTCGGAAATGGAGACGTCCTAGTGGACCTTTCTCTGATTCCCGCTGAGGATGTACCGGAGATTCCAAGGATTGGCTTTCAGTTCACGGTTCCTGAAGAGTTCGGCACCGTGGAGTGGTACGGAAGGGGACCGCACGAGACTTACTGGGACAGAAAAGAAAGTGGTCTTTTCGCAAGGTACAGAAAAGCTGTCGGTGAGATGATGCACAGGTACGTCAGGCCCCAGGAAACGGGGAACAGATCGGACGTGAGATGGTTCGCGCTTTCCGATGGTGAAACAAAACTCTTTGTGTCGGGCATGCCGCAGATAGACTTCAGCGTCTGGCCTTTTTCCATGGAGGATCTCGAGAGGGTTCAGCACATAAGTGAACTCCCGGAGAGGGACTTCGTCACCGTGAACGTGGACTTCAGACAGATGGGCCTTGGAGGAGACGACAGCTGGGGTGCGATGCCTCATCTGGAGTACAGGCTTCTACCAAAGCCGTATCGCTTTTCTTTCAGAATGAGGATTAGCGAAGAGATTCCATCCTGGAGGGTTCTTGCGGCGATCCCTGAAACGCTCCATGTTGAGATGTCCTCAGAAGACGTGATACGCGAAGGAGACACCCTGAGAGTGAAATTTTCCCTTCTGAACGACACTCCACTGAGCAAGGAAAAACAGGTGGTTCTCTTTGTTGATGGAAACGAATACTCGGTGAGGCGAGTGGTGATTCCACCCTTCAAGAAGGAAGAGCTGGTGTTCAAAGTAGAAGGATTGAAGAAGGGTGAACATCTGATACATACTAATCTGAACACGAGAAAAACTATCTACGTGAGGTGATCTGTGTGGAAATATTCGGAAAGACCTTCAGAGAGGGAAGATTCGTTCTCAAAGAGAAAAACTTCACAGTTGAGTTCGCGGTGGAGAAGATACACCTTGGCTGGAAGATCTCCGGCAGGGTGAAGGGAAGTCCGGGAAGGCTTGAGGTTCTTCGAACGAAAGCACCGGAAAAGGTACTTGTGAACAACTGGCAGTCCTGGGGACCGTGCAGGGTGGTCGATGCCTTTTCTTTCAAACCACCTGAAATAGATCCGAACTGGAGATACACCGCTTCGGTGGTGCCCGATGTACTTGAAAGGAACCTCCAGAGCGACTATTTCGTGGCTGAAGAAGGAAAAGTGTACGGTTTTCTGAGTTCGAAAATCGCACATCCTTTCTTCGCTGTGGAAGATGGGGAACTTGTGGCATACCTCGAATATTTCGATGTCGAGTTCGACGACTTTGTTCCTCTTGAACCTCTCGTTGTACTCGAGGATCCCAACACACCCCTTCTTCTGGAGAAATACGCGGAACTCGTCGGAATGGAAAACAACGCGAGAGTTCCAAAACACACACCCACTGGATGGTGCAGCTGGTACCATTACTTCCTTGATCTCACCTGGGAAGAGACCCTCAAGAACCTGAAGCTCGCGAAGAATTTCCCGTTCGAGGTCTTCCAGATAGACGACGCCTACGAAAAGGACATAGGTGACTGGCTCGTGACAAGAGGAGACTTTCCATCGGTGGAAGAGATGGCAAAAGTTATAGCGGAAAACGGTTTCATCCCGGGCATATGGACCGCCCCGTTCAGTGTTTCTGAAACCTCGGATGTATTCAACGAACATCCGGACTGGGTAGTGAAGGAAAACGGAGAGCCGAAGATGGCTTACAGAAACTGGAACAAAAAGATATACGCCCTCGATCTTTCGAAAGATGAGGTTCTGAACTGGCTTTTCGATCTCTTCTCATCTCTGAGAAAGATGGGCTACAGGTACTTCAAGATCGACTTTCTCTTCGCGGGTGCCGTTCCAGGAGAAAGAAAAAAGAACATAACACCAATTCAGGCGTTCAGAAAAGGGATTGAGACGATCAGAAAAGCGGTGGGAGAAGATTCTTTCATCCTCGGATGCGGCTCTCCCCTTCTTCCCGCAGTGGGATGCGTCGACGGGATGAGGATAGGACCTGACACTGCGCCGTTCTGGGGAGAACATATAGAAGACAACGGAGCTCCCGCTGCAAGATGGGCGCTGAGAAACGCCATAACGAGGTACTTCATGCACGACAGGTTCTGGCTGAACGACCCCGACTGTCTGATACTGAGAGAGGAGAAAACGGATCTCACACAGAAGGAAAAGGAGCTCTACTCGTACACGTGTGGAGTGCTCGACAACATGATCATAGAAAGCGATGATCTCTCGCTCGTCAGAGATCATGGAAAAAAGGTTCTGAAAGAAACGCTCGAACTCCTCGGTGGAAGACCACGGGTTCAAAACATCATGTCGGAGGATCTGAGATACGAGATCGTCTCGTCTGGCACTCTCTCAGGAAACGTCAAGATCGTGGTCGATCTGAACAGCAGAGAGTACCACCTGGAAAAAGAAGGAAAGTCCTCCCTGAAAAAAAGAGTCGTCAAAAGAGAAGACGGAAGAAACTTCTACTTCTACGAAGAGGGTGAGAGAGAATGATGGAACTCAGGTACAATCCGCTCACAGATGAATGGGTGATCGTTTCTGCAGCCACACAGAAAAGACCGGTACAACCATCGAAGACGGAGTGTCCTATCTGTGTTGGAGGCCTCGAACTTCCCGAGGAGTACGATCTTGTCACCTTCGAGAACAGGTATCCTTCTCTGAAAAAAGATCCACCTCCTGTGAACTGGAAAGAGAAGGGACCTTTCAGGAAAGAAGAGTCCCGCGGTGTCTGCGAGGTGGTCGTCTACACCTCGGATCACAACACAGCACTTCCTGGAATGCCTTTGAAGCAGATAGAAAAGCTCGTTGAGATGTGGGTGGACAGAACAAGGGACCTTTCTCAGCACGACTTTGTGAAATATATCTTCATTTTCGAAAACCGCGGAAAGGAAGTCGGTGCTTCCCTTCCACACCCGCACGGTCAGATATACGCGTTCCCCTTCCTTCCAAAGAGAATAGAAGTGAAGATAGGCGCGATGAGAAAATGGTACGAAGAGAAAAGGA
The DNA here is from genome assembly GCF_000008545.1 of Thermotoga maritima MSB8. Taxonomy (NCBI): domain Bacteria; kingdom Thermotogati; phylum Thermotogota; class Thermotogae; order Thermotogales; family Thermotogaceae; genus Thermotoga; species Thermotoga maritima. The sequence goes on along the minus strand of NC_000853.1, from coordinate 1,208,607 downwards.
AGTGCCCCATCTGCGAGGTCCTGGAGAGCGAAGGAGAGGAGAGAAAAGTTTACGAGACGGAACATTTCCTCGCTCTCGTTCCTTTCTACGCACGCTTTCCGTACGAAGTGCACATCTATCCGAAGAGACACGTGAGTACTCTTCTGGAGTTTTCGAAAGAAGAAAAGAAAGAGTTCGCCAAAGTTCTCAAGGTGGTGACTGCAAAATACGACAAACTCTTCGATCAGGAGTTTCCCTACATGATGATGTTCTTTCAGGCACCGTTCAACGAAGAGGACGTGTCTCACTTCTTCCACTTCCACGTGGAGTTCAACCCACCGAAGCGAGACAGAGATAAACTGAAGTGGATGGCGAGTGTCGAGACGGGTACATGGGCGTTCATAAACCCCGTCGTTCCCGAAGAAGCAGCGAGACAACTCAGAGAGACGGAGGTGGAAATATGAAAGTGAAGGCACCAGGAAGAATAAACATCATCGGGGAGCACACCGACTACAACGATGGTTACGTTCTGCCGTTTGCGGTGAATAGATACGTGTTTCTCTCGATAGAAGGTTCAGAGAGATTCATCTTCCACTCAGAAAACGTAAACGAAACGGTGGAGATGGAAAAGATAGAGAAACTCAACAAATGGACGGATTACATCTCTGGAGTCATCGCTTCTTTTGAAAAAAGGGGCTACAGGGTGTCTCCTGTTAAAATCTCCGTTTCTTCCAATCTTCCCATAGGAGCGGGTCTTTCCAGTTCCGCCGCTCTCGAGGTGGCGACCGCTTACGCGATTTCAGAATATTTCGGTTTCAACGTTCCGAAACTCGAACTCGTAAAGATCGCTCGTGAAGCCGAAGTGGAGTTCGTGGGGGTCAGGTGTGGCATCATGGACCAGTTCACGGCCGTTTTTGGAAAGAAAGACCACGCGATCTTTCTGGACACGATGACGCTCGAGTACGAGTACGTTCCTCTGAAATTGGAGGGTTACGAGATCAACCTCGTCGACTCGAACGTTAAACACGAGCTCTCCTCTTCGGAGTACAACAGAAGAAGACAGGAGTGCGAAGAGGTACTGAAAACGCTTGAGAAAAAGAGCTTTCGAGAAGTGACAAAAGAAGATCTCGAAAGACTCTCAGGCACCCTGAGAAAACGTGCCCAGCACGTGCTCGAAGAAAACGAAAGAGTCCTGAAAAGTGTTCAGGCTTTGAAAGAAGGAGATTTTGAAACCCTTGGAAAACTGCTCTTTTCTTCTCACGAGAGTCTCAGAGACCTGTACGAAGTTTCCTGCGAGGAAACGGATTTCATCGTGGATTATTTGAGAGGAAAGGAAGGTATCCTCGGTGCGAGGATGGTCGGTGGCGGATTCGGAGGGGGAGTGATCGTTCTTTCAAAGAAGGGGGCTTTTGGGAAGATAAAAGAAGAGCTGGTGGAGTCTTACAGGAAGCGTTTCGGGATAGATCTCATCTTCCACGAGATAGAGAGTTCAGACGGTGTTCAAAAAATCTAAGGGAGCCATGAGCTCCCTTTTTTGTTAAAATGAAGTTGGTATTTCCAGATTCGGGGGGATCTGCGATCTTTGTTTATTTGAGGCACTATCTTCCATCTATAGCGGTAACAACCGCTCTGTTCATTTTGATATTCTCCATCTTCTTCTACACTGTAAACGTGGAAGGATATCTGATCGAATCGTGGACGGCAATGAGTAAGTTCAGGGAACAGAAACCCTGGGCTAGCGCAAGATTAACAGATCGAAACCGTTATATCGAAATAATTTGTAACTCTACGGTCGGAGTTTTCCTATGGTACAGTTTCCTTCAAAGATACTTGCTTATTGAATGATCGAAATCTACCAGGATTGAAGTCAACCATCTTTCCCCTGTTCTTCTGTAGAGCTGTCTAGACTCTTAGTTTTTTCATTCAAAAAGAGCCTTATGGCTAATTTTTGCTTATCTTCTAATGTACCAATAATCGAGTCATTAGATAATATTTCATTGCATCTTTTCTCTAAAAAATCCAGATTTATAAAATCTTTCAACCAATTTAGATCAATTTGCCAATAAATATTAGTCGCTCTACTAGTTTCTGTCCATGAAACCGTTTTTTGTAAAAATTTTGTTAGGAATATCGGTAGTTTTTCATCTGAAAATACGATTTCCTTTACCCATTCCTTCACTTCATCTTCATTTGCCCATTCTCGCCATTGATGTAGAATAACTGGAAGAGAAGGAGTATTTAACAAACTGCCTTCTTCTACCGCCTTTCTTATTTTGTCTAACACTATCTCTTGTAGTGTCTTTAAATGATTTTCATCCAGTAAAATAGCATCAGATTCTTTGGCATCTCTGTATTTTCTATGTTGTTGCCAAAATAATATTAACACGTTTACCATCATAAAAAGTGCCTGTCCATTCTTAAAAGCGTTTTTCAAGACTTCAAATCTTTTACTGTTATTGTCGTATCTCCTTAAAAGACGCCAAATTATTCTTTCCATTCTAATATCGTTTCCCCAAGGAATAAGAAAACTTTTATTTTCATCTTCTGGGATTATGAGTTTATCCCCTATAGTAAAGAAAACTTCAATAACAACTGGAATATAGTCTTGTGAAATTTCAGAAGCATAGTCTTCCATTCTTTCTAAAAATATACTGAGCCTTGTAGAACCGTCAGAGCGAATTTGTGTAGCGAGGCGCTTTAAGTGTTCGATAAGAGCTTCTTTATTATGAAGAGAACTCAAAATAAAATCCATTTCATGTTTCGATAAGTCATCTGACGGAACAGAAAAAATAAAGAACCTTGGGAAAATTTCTTTACAGCATATTCTATACTTTTTCCTCCATTCCCGCTCCCAATCTGGTCCATAATAGATGTTTTCAAAAACACTTTCGAATTTAGGAAATAATCTCTTTAGTAAGTTTTTTATGTTTTCTTTAAGATCATCTGGAAAGTTTAAGCGAGATAACCAATTTTGATGAAATTGTTTTAAAAATTCTATGTGACGTCGTGAAACATCATAGATTTCACCACTATATCCACAAAACATGTCTGGATAATCTTTTACAATACTATAAACTTCTGGACAAAAAACACGAAGAGTTTCGATAGCAATGAAATCTACAGCATTAACCTCATTTTTTACAGAAGGATAGGTTACTCTTATCGTATTGATTAATCTTTTAACATTTCTAACCGTATTAATAAACGGATCGATTCCATCCCAATATACATTCCTCCAGTAGGTGGAGTCAAAAAGTTCATTTGATGTTCCAGACAGTACTGCGTCAAGCTCTTCAAACAACATTTTTCTAATGGAAGTTTTGTCAGCTAAGGGTAGTTCTATGGGAATTTGAATAATTTTCTCTAAATAATCTTCACCCTTTCCTTCCTGTACTTTCTCTAAAGCTCTTATCACTATGTCTTTATCAAAGGCAAGAATATACACAGTATTTGGAAAATCTGCAATTGCTTTAACAATTGTAAAAAGCTCTCTTATCTCTTTTGCTGTGAGCCTATCTATATCATCTATTATTACAACTATTTTTCCGTCTTTCTCTTTTAATCGATTGATGATTTCTTCTTTAGTTTCAATAACGCTTTTTTGCAAATTCTTTTTGAATCTGCTAGCTATTTTAAAAATCCAGCCAAATTTCGGAATCTCTCCAAGAGTTTCTATATAAGGTTTCAACATTTTTGCAATATCTTTAAACTTTGTTGATTTATTTAAGGTAAATTGTAGGTTGCTGAGGAATTGTCGAATCAAGTCTTCTTTTTCACTAAACCACCAAGGATCAAATTTGACGATAGTTATAGAGCTATCGTGATTAAGATAAGAAGTAAGAAAGTTTATAAAAGTTGTTTTTCCAGACCCCCACTTACCGTATACTGCAAAAACTATGCTTTCCCTCAGTTGTACACTTTGTATAACAGTAGCAATCCTTTTTGCAAAGGGTGCAAAACCCAGTTTGTCTTGATCTGGAGATTTTAAAGGTTCATCTGCAAGAATTATTTTTTTCTCAGTCATGCTTTTACCCCCCTGTATAAACGACGGCAGACTCTCATTTGTTGGTTTCAATAATTTTTAAATATTTTGTAACTGCTTCTTGGCTTATCATTTCTCTAAAAACTTCCATAAGTTTAACCACTTGCTTGTCAAAAAGAAGAGTTTTTAACTTGCTGGAATTTATCATCACAAATGATATCATAGTTTTAGAATAGTTTAGGGTCTCGTTATCATCAAACCTTCAAGCGAAAAATAGAGTTTGATTTTTCATATATGGATAAGTTGGAAGTATACCTTAGAAAGAGTTTGAAACAAATATCAATCTTGCCAACTCCTACAGTAAGATTTAAAACTGTGACCAAAGTGGAGGATACCAAAAAAGGAGGGTATAAAATAAAAAAATGGCTCCGGCGGCAGGACTCGAACCTGCAACCACCTGGTTAACAGCCAGGCGCTCTACCGGTTGAGCTACGCCGGAACCTCCACGGATAATTGTACTACATACCTTCCTGAATTTCAAGTGGACTCGATGGTAAAATGAATGAAAAAGTTGAAAAAAAGGTTGATATCAAGCCCCGATGACTATTTTTCTTACCGGTTTTGGAAGGATCCGTGACAGTTTCAGCAGAATCTCCATGAAGATCAAAGAAAACATCACCATGATGATCACCCAGCACCACTCGGGAAGATCTACGAAAGAGTCGAGGAACACGTAGAACATCCACTGAAACGGCATGTGAATCATGAAGAGAAGGAAAGAATACCTTCCCATCCTTTTCAAAAAAGGCAGATTAACTTTTTCAGCCAGCCAGGTGAACACCTCTATACTGTAGATTCCCAGAAGCACTCCTGTGAGGGAAAATTGATCGACTCCCAAAAGTGTGTGGAACTTTCCGTACGCGTTCCAGTACTCCAGAGATCCGATCGCAAAGAGAAAGACGTATAGGAACAAAGATAGCTTTCGTGGTTCTCTCTTCTTTCTCTCGACAGCGTCTTTGTATCCCATCAGAAATGGAAAAAGCCAGTGAACGGGATTGAGATAAGTGATCAAGGCACCTTCTATGGGAGGAAGGAGTCTGTTCTTCGTGAGGAACCAGAAACTCACGAAGGATGAGTTAACAACTGCTCCGGCGAAGGAAAACGGCAGAATCTTCCGCGGATCTTTTATGAAAATCGATATCAGCAGCAGAATCATTACAACCAGTACGAAATAGTACTGCCACGATCCTGTGAAAGAAAAGATGGTGATCAGATATTTTTTGAGTATTGAATCATCAACGCTGAAAACCCTCTTTGTCACCCAGACGTTTGTATATTCTCCATCTAACAACACATAAGCAAGGAAAGAAAGGGAAGCCCAGAAGAGATAGAAGTGAAAGAAGGAAGAGGCCTTCTGGAGAATCTTCAAAGGATTCTTTTTCACTCTTCCCTGTGAATATCCGAACAGATACACGAAGACGAAAACGGAAGGACTCACGAATCTGAGCAGTGGAACGAGAAAAGTGAGGTCTCTGTACACCCCCACGATGGCGTGGCCCGTTAAAACGAACAGAATCAAAAGCCCCCTCAACGATTCCAACTGTCCCACCTCTGCTAAAATAGTATCGAAAGGAGTGAAGAACTTGAAGAACAAACACTTTGCCCTGCTGTATCTTGTTCTGTTTTTAGTACTCGCAAAACTTTCCCCTTTCATTATAACCGCTCTGATAATGGGACTGTATCTTTCGATAATTATCGATTACGTTGCGCGATTTTTGGAGGTATTCATAAAAAAACCGCGCGTTCTTCCTCGCGTGATATCGAACGTTCTGGTCTTCCTCACGATAGCCTACTCGGCTGTTAATTTCTTTCCGGTGATCGTAAGAGAAGCCCAGAAGGTCTTCTCTGAGATAGACAGAATAAGATCGGGTTTGGAAAACATCGACATACCCGGATGGTTGTCTTCCATCTTGAGCAGCATCAGCGCATCCTTCTCAGAAGGGGCACTCTCGCTTGTGAACAAAATCGTAGGCTACGTTCCTTCTTTCATAACGGCTGCCATACTCATAGTGATCACGGCCTTTATCGTGTCCTCGTTGAAGAGACTCATAAAAGAAAATGTACACTACCTGTTTCCCACAAATCCCAGTGACGGTAAAGAGTTCCTGAAAACTACTTACACCGAGTTCGAGAGGTTCGTGGGTGGTCAGGTGCTCGTTGCGATATTCGTCGGTCTGTTTGTTGGCTTTGGTGCTTTCATTTTCAAAATACCGAGTGCGTTCTTTTTAGGAATGCTTGCTTTCGTGACGGATTTCGTTCCGTATCTTGGGGTGGTGATATCTGCCATTCCTCTTCTGATGCTCGCCTTTTCCGTTCATGGCCTGAGCGGTCTTCTCATAGGAACGATCATCCTCGTCGCGGCAAATCAACTGGAAATGTGGGTGCTCGCTCCAAAGATACAGAGCAACACCTTGAACGTTCACTGGTTCATCATTCTGATCATGATACTCATTCTCGGCGATCTTTTCAGTTTCGGTGGTGTTCTAATTGCGCTTCCGTTTCTGATATTCCTGAAAAACTTCTGGAAGCAATACGTTATGGGAGGCTGAAACGATGCCCACTTACACGTTCAGGTGTAAAAAGTGTGGGGAAGAATACACGGTATTCACCTCTTACAGCAAAATAGACGAGGTGAGATGTCCTAAGTGTAACTCAAAGGAGAAGGAAAGAGTGTACAGGAAGATTTCCTTCTCCGTTCAGGGTGGTTCTTCTTCCTCCTCGTGTGGTGGAAGCTGTGGAGGGTGTTCGGGCTGTAGCTAAGTCTCTTCCTCCTCGCCTTCCACCACTTTTCTGATTCTTCTTTCCAGTTCTTCTTCGTAGTCTATCTGAATCTTCTCGTACACATCGTTCATGAGCGGTGAGGAGATCAAGAAGTCCGCTGTGGATCTTGTGATGGCGACGGGGATGTTGTACACTGTGGCTATCCTGATGAGCGCTTTCACATCCACGTCGTGTGCCTGAGGTTCCAGAGGATCCCAGAAGAATATGAGCACGTCTATCTTCCCTTCGGCGATCATTGCACCGATCTGCTGATCTCCACCGAGGGGTCCGCTTTTCAGTCGGTGTACTTTGAGACCGAGTTTTTCCTGAAGGAGAGCGCCGGTTGTACCTGTAGCGTAAAGCTCGTGTTTGGAGAGCGTTCCAAGATTGAAGCTCACCCACTCAAGAAGATCTCTCTTTCTTCTGTCATGTGCTATGAGAGCGATCCTCTTCTTTTTGTCCATAAATATCTTGTACCTTCTTGGTCTGTCAGACATTCTCTCTCCCCCTCTTCTTGCTGAATTTATTCATGTACATCCTTTCATCTGCGACCTTCAGGAGTTCTTTCACACTCTCTCCGTCTTCGGGGAACACGCTGATACCGTAGCTGAAATTCACTGAAAACAATTCTCCATCCACTAGAACAGGTTCTCTGAAGTGCTCTTCTATTCTCTTCATGAGAATTTCCGCTCCCGTTCGATCCGTTTCAGGGAGTACGATACCGAATTCGTCCCCTCCTAGTCTACCAACTACATCCGATTTTCTCAGAAGCGAAGTGAGTCTGTTTACAAACTCCTTCAGAACTCGATCTCCAACCAGGTGGCCTTTTGAGTCGTTTATACGCTTGAAATCATCAAGATCGATGAAGACGAAGGAGAGTTTTCTGTTGTACCTTTTTGAAAGGTTGATGAGGTAAGCGAGTCTGTTTTCGAACGCTTCTCTGTTGTACACACCCGTCAGGGAATCGCGTTCGGCAAGCCAGAGGATCCTCTCCTCCCCCTTCAATTTCCAGTAGATGAGTTCTAGGTAATTTTTCAAAAGTCTGGCCATCTCAAAAAGTCTCTCGTCGGTTTTTCCACAGCCGATGAGAAGCACTGCAAAAGTTTCAGTTTCGTACTCAAGAGGAATTCCCAACATTTCATTCTCACAATCTATGTCTTCCGGTATCCTGGACAAAATCTCTTCGAAAGAACCGTTGAGAGAGGCTGTCAGAACAAAATTCCCGTTCTTTTTTTCGTACAGGGCCACACTCTTTGAACCGAACACTTCACCGAGCGGAGAAAGATACTGTTTGAACACGAAATCGTTCCATCCGAGCGATAGAAGGCTTTTTGAAAGATCCAGAAGAAGCTGATAGAATTTTTTGTCACTTTCCAGAGATGTGAGATTTTCCTTCAATTCTGTGATGTCAAGGCCTGTCACCATCACTCTGTTCTCCTCAAGGGGTATGAACACCCATCTTATGACTCTTCCATCTATTCTACCTTCATGCACCATTTTTTCTTTGAACGATCTTTCAAAAGTTTCGTGTGGAAAACTTTCGTGGAACATGTCGAACCAGTTTTTGTTCAGAAGCTGTTCTCTGTTCACTCCCAAAAGTTTGCAGCCTGCTTCGTTCACGTCTTCAACCGTTCCATCTTCTCTCAGAATCACACTCAAAACGGGAATGTTGTTGAAATAAGTGAGGAATCTTTTTCTTTCTTTTCTGATCTGATCCTCTATTTTCCTTATATCATCGATGGGGCGTGCGATTTCCTGAATCATAGCGATCTTCTTTCCTTCATATACCGGAACCAATTTACACTCGCACAGAATGGTTCTTCCATCCTTTGAGAGAAATTCTCTTTCCAGAGTCTTTATCCCATTCTGTGAAAAATTCAAGATTTGAAACAACACCTTTTCTTCAGCTGGCTTAGAAATCTCCTCTATGGTTTTTCCGAGAAGCTCGATGCGGGTGTATCCCAGGAATCTCTCGGCGGCTGGATTCACATCAACGATCTTTCCAGATGGGTCGTAGTATATCACCATGTCGTTGTTTTCCTCGAAGAGTCCTCTGAACATCAGGGTGAATCTTTTCAGTTTTAAAAATACTCTGAAGATTCCAATTAGAAGCAGAAGAGAACCGGCCACGTAAAAGATCAATTTGACTGCATAGAACAAAGGCGGATAAACAAAGAAAAATTCCAGAAGATTCATCAGCGCGCCGAGAAACAAAGAAACGCTTCCGAAAAGAACCACGTACGATCCTGTCAGGGAAAACAAAGTGTTCAGCAAAAAAGATCCGAGAAGAAAAAGAACTCTGGGAAGGGCAATTTCCCAGCGAGTCGCTAAGTGAATTTCAAGAGGGGTGCCGATCAGGAAAGAATAAATGATCAGGAAGGCGGTGCCCACGAGGAGCACCGGCCAGATGAGTTTTTTCATTTGACCTCTGCCAGCTCCCTGTGAACTTTTTTCAGAAGGTTCGGTATGTCGAGCTTTTGCGGACACTTGCTGAGGCATTCACCACATTCAACGCAGAAAGAGGCAGCAGATTTTTGACTTTCAAGCCATTTGTACGTTCTTCTTCCACCTTCCCAATCTTCGAACATGACGGTTTCGTTGTACAGACGGAAGTTTCCGGGGATATCCACACCGTTCGGACACGGCATGCAGTATCCACACTGAGTACAGTTTATCACAGCAAAAGACTCGAGGGTTTTTCTTATCTCTTCTATCATCTTCATATCTTCGTCTGTGAGATTGCCGGGAGTGATCTTGCTCATGATATCTATGTTCTGTTTCACCTGTTCGAGGGTGCTCATTCCACTCAATATGGTGGAAACCTCCGGATGATGTCCAATCCATCTGAAGCTCAGTTCTACCGGAGACCAGTTCTTGTTGTATTTCCTCAGAATTTCCATGACCTTCTCTGGAAGTCTTGCGAGCTTTCCACCTTTCAGAGGTTCCATGATCACAACGGCAAGTCCCTTTGATCCAGCGTATTTCAATCCTCTCAGTCCTGCCTGGTAGTTCACGTCCATGTAGTTGAGCTGTATCTGGCAGAAGTCCCAGTCGTACCCATCGACGATCTCTTTAAAAACTGGATAGCTGTCATGGAACGAAAAGCCCGCAAATCTTATCTTTCCTTTTGCTTTCGCTTTCTCGAAGAAATCGGAGAATCTCAGATTCTTGATCTTCTCCCATCTTTCTTTGTTCAGTGCGTGCATGAGATACATATCAACGTGATCCGTCTGGAGTTTCTCCAGCTGTTCGTCGAGAATTCTCTCAAAATCTTCGTGTTTTTCCACCTGCCAGACGGGAGATTTGGTTGCGAGAAAAACTTTCTCACGGTATCCGTCTTTCAGTGCTTTTCCCACGACTTTTTCACTGTTTCCTCCGTGGTAAGGATAGGCCGTGTCAACGTAGTTCACACCGTGATCGATGGCGTAACGGATCATTTCGATGGCTTTCTCTTCGTCGATGTTTGAATGATCCTCTCCAATGACGGGGAGTCGCATGGCTCCAAAACCGAGGAGCGACGTCTTCACTCCGGTTCTTCCGAATTCTCTGTACTGCATATTTTCACCTCCTTGCAGTTATCAATTTTATCACTCCACAATGATAAAATCTAACGTGTGGGAGGGGATCGGTTTGAGACTGAAAAAACTCTACTTAAAAGGTTTTAAATCCTTTGGAAGACCTTCCCTGATAGGTTTCTCCGATCGCGTGACCGCTATCGTTGGTCCCAACGGTAGCGGGAAATCCAACATCATAGATGCCATAAAGTGGGTGTTCGGTGAACAATCGAAGAAAGAACTCCGCGCGAGTGAAAAGTTCGATATGATCTTTGCTGGATCGGAGAACCTTCCACCGGCTGGCTCTGCCTATGTGGAGCTTGTCTTTGAAGAAAACGGAGAGGAAATAACCGTGGCCCGTGAGTTGAAGAGAACGGGAGAAAACACTTACTACCTCAACGGAAGCCCGGTTAGATTGAAAGACATCAGGGATCGCTTCGCGGGTACCGGTCTTGGAGTGGATTTCTATTCCATTGTGGGACAGGGACAGATAGACAGAATCGTTAATGCCTCACCTGAAGAACTGAGATTGCTGCTGGAAGAGGCGGCGGGTGTTTCCATATACAGAGAGAAGAAAAAGGAAACAGAGCTGAACCTCGAAAGGACGAAAGCGAACCTCGACAGGGTGAAAGACGTTCTGTTTGAGCGCGAAAGGCAGATGAAATCTCTCTACCTCAAAGCCAAACGCGCTGAGAGGTTCAAAGAGTACACGGCCCAGCTCGAGGAACTTCAAAAGATCTACTACGGAAACGTTTTGAAGAGAGAAAGAAAAAAACTGGAGTTCTACCAGGAAGAAGAAAAGAAGACAAACGAGAAGATAAAGAACATCCAGAAAGAACTGGTGGAACTGGAGACGAAGTGGAGCACCCTGAGAAGTGAGTTCGGAGAGATGGACCAGGAAATAGAACGCTACACGAAACTCCTCGAAGACTACAAGAAAAGACAGAACGACCTCGTGGAGATGAAAGGATTCTACTCTTCAAAGCTCGCAGACAGTGAAAACAAGTACGTGGAATTGTCCACCAGGCTCGATGAACTGGAGAAGCGAAGAGAAGAGTACAAAAAACGTCTTGAAGAGATGGAGTACATATTCAAAGGAGTGATGGGAGACTACGAGAGGAAAGCGAAAGAGCTCGAAAAGTTCGAAAAAGAGAAAGAAAATCTCCTTTCGAGATTCAACGATAAGGAGAAAGAGTTTCTGAGGGTCAGAGACGAAATCTCCAAGTTAGAAAAGCAGATACTCAAACTGGAGAACGAACTTTTGAGGATAGGAGAAACGCTCGAAGACCTCGAAAAGAGGAGAAAAATAACAGAAAATCAGATACTAACGAGGAGAAGAGAGCTCGAAGATAAAAAGAACGAGTTCAAAGAGATATCCAGGCGTGTGGAAGAACTCGATGAAGAGGAGAAAAAATTGACAGAAGAATTGAACGCTGTTCGTGAAAGACTGGAAGAGATCGAGGGAGAGATCAGAAGGGTCAATCTGGAAATAGACGCGAAAGAGAAGAGATTGAGAGAGATCCAGTTCGAAAAAGAAATGATCGAGCGTGATATGCGAGAGTACCGTGGATTCTCGAGGGCGGTGAGGGCAGTCTTCGAAGAAAAGGAGCGCTTTCCCGGACTTGTGGACGTGGTTTCGAATCTGATAGAGGTGGATGAAAAGTATTCCCTCGCTGTGAGCGTGCTTCTCGGTGGGACGGCTCAGAACATCGTGGTGAGAAATGTGGATACAGCGAAAGCGATCGTGGAATTTTTGAAACAGAACGAAGCGGGAAGGGTGACCATTCTTCCACTCGATCTGATAGACGGTTCATTCAACAGGATATCCGGTCTGGAAAACGAAAGAGGATTTGTGGGGTACGCTGTTGATCTGGTGAAATTTCCTTCGGACTTGGAAGTTCTGGGAGGATTTCTCTTTGGGAATTCCGTGGTGGTGGAAACACTAGACGACGCGATCAGAATGAAGAAAAAATACCGCTTGAACACCAGAATCGCTACCCTCGACGGTGAACTCATAAGCGGAAGAGGAGCCATAACAGGAGGAAGGGAAGAAAGATCGAGCAACGTGTTTGAAAGACGCATAAAATTGAAGCACCTGGAGCAGGAGATGGAAGAAACAGAGAGACAAATCGCAGAAAAGAGGGACGAACTGGCCAGTCTGAAGACAGAACAGGAAAACCTGAAAAATCAGGAAGCGCTCGTTCAGAGGGAACTGTTCGAACTCTCCAGGAAATCGTCTTCGACCAAAACCGTTCTGTCCGAGATCTTGAGATCTATCAATCAGCTTCAGGAAGAGGTGGAAAATCTGGAGAAGCTCCTGGTTGAGTACAGGGCAAAAGAGGAAGGACTGAACGCGAGAAGAGAAAAGATCTTCGAGGAGATCGACGAGCTGAAGCAGAACAGAGAAAACCTCCAAAGATCGCTGACCGAATACTCCGAAGAACTCGAGAAAGAAAAGAAGATTCTCGATGAACTCAACGAAAAGATCTTCACGCTCAGGGCAGAGGTTGGAAATCTTTTGGAAACAAAAGATCGATACGAAAAGGAAATGCGCGACACGGGAAAAATGATAGAACGCATTGCCCGGGAAACAGAAGACATAAAACTGCAGATGACAAGCCTTGAGGAAGAGATGGAAAACTACAGAAAGTTCATAAGAGAACACGAAAGAGAAATCGAGCATTTGAAGAAAGAAATGGACAGTGTGTTCGAAGCCATGAAACTTCACAGATCAGGTAAAGAAGAAAAGATGCGAGAGCTTCAGGAAGTAGAAAACAGGATGGACGAACTGAAGGAAGAAAAGGAAAGATTGAGAAATCACCTCCACCAGATAGATCTGGCTCTTCAGGAGACCAGATTGAAGATAGCAAACCTTTTGGAGGAGTTCTCTGGAAACGAAGAGGACGTTGAAGAGCTCGACGAAGAAAAGCTCGAGGAGATTTACAGACAGATAAAAGATCTGGAGAACAAAATAAAGTACCTCGGTCCTGTCGATCTCACGGCGATAGACGAGTACGAGAAACTCCGTGAAGAGTACGAGGAAATACTGAAACAGAAAGAAGATCTCGAGGAAGCAAAACGAAAACTCGAAGAGATCATAGAAAAAACGGATCGAGAAGCGGAGAGCTTGCTCTTCGACGTTTACCAGAGGGTGAACGAGAGTTTCAACAGGTTCATTTCTCTGCTCTTCTTCGGTGGTGAAGGAAGACTCAACATCGTTTCTGAAGCCAAGAGCATTCTCGATGCGGGTTTTGAAATATCCATAAGAAAGCCGGGAAGAAGAGATCAGAAGTTGAGTCTTCTTTCGGGTGGCGAGAAGGCGCTCGTGGGACTGGCTCTGCTTTTCGCTCTCATGGAGATAAAACCGAGTCCCTTCTACGTGCTCGACGAGGTTGATTCTCCCCTCGATGATTACAACGCAGAGAGGTTCAAGAGGCTCCTCAAAGAGAACTCGAAGCACACCCAGTTCATCGTGATCACACACAATAAAATCGTGATGGAAGCGGCCGATCTTCTACATGGGGTGACCATGGTGAACGGTGTGTCGGCCATCGTTCCGGTAGAGGTGGAGAAAATACTGGAGGTGTAGCGATGAAGTTCTACGAAGAGAAGATAGACAGTAAAAGAGTCTTCGAAGGAAAGATGATAAGTGTGAGGGTGGACCGTGTGAGGCTTCCAGACGGCAGAGAGTCCACCCGTGAAGTGGTGGATCACCCCGGTGCCGTGGTGATCGTTCCCGTGCTCGGTGGGAAGATTCTGTTCGTTGAACAGTACAGGTATCCCATCGAGCAGGTCCTTCTGGAGCTTCCCGCGGGAAAACTGGATCCCGGAGAGTCACCGGAAGAATGTGCAAAAAGAGAGCTCGAGGAGGAAACGGGCTACAGGGCGAAGAAGCTCTCTTATCTTGGAAAGATCTTCACCACACCGGGTTTCACCACGGAAGTGATACACATATTCGCTGCCGAAGACCTGGAGAAAACCTCTCAGAACACAGACCCGGATGAATTCATCGAGGTTAAAGAAGTTCCCATTGAAGAAGCACTTTCTCTGCTCAAGAACGCGGAGATAGAAGATTCCAAAACCATCTGTGCGCTAACACGGTTTTTCTTTGCGAAGGGAGTGATTCGATGAAGGTGATCGTGAACGGCGAGGAGATAGTTGTTGAAGGGGTCCAGACACTGGGAGAGCTTCTGAATCGAGTGAGAGAAAACAAAGGGAATCTCGTTGTGAAGAGAATAGTTATAGACCACGAAGAACAACCTCTGTCCAGACTGGAAGACCTGAAACAGATGGAAATAAACGAGGAAATGGAGATCGAACTGGAACTCTCTCCGCTGAAGGATTTTCTCCTCGAAACGATTGAAGAGGTGCTCAGGTATATAGAACGGGTGAAACCTCTCCTCGGCAAAGTGGCGGACGCGGTTGTTGCTGGAACCACAGAGGGATACAGGAGTATAAACGATCTTGCCGAAGGACTGAACGCAATGGAGAACGTCCGTATGAACACTGTGAGGATCACTGGAATCAATTCGAAAGAACTCGGGCTGAAAGTCGAAGAGGAGAATCTGGTTCGTATCCTCACGGACTTTGTGAACGCTCTTCAAAGCAAAGATCTGGTGAAAATAGCGGATCTCATAGATGGAGAGCTCAAAGACGTTTTTGAATATTACGAAGAGTTTTTCAAGAGGGTTGAAGAGCTGCTTCAGAAAGAACCATCCTGAGAGGTGAAAAGATGAAAGAAAACACTTATCTTGAAAAGATGGTGATGACCGCAAGTCCTGCCAAACTCGTTCAGATGCTCTACGAGAAGGCGGTAGAGGTTCTGAAAGAGGCCGAGAATTTGCTGGCCGATAAAAAATTCGTTGAATTCAACGAGAAGGTGACGAGGGCGCAGGACATCATCACCGAGCTCAACCTCTCTCTCGACATGGAAAAGGGAGGAACGATCGCGCAGAATCTGAGAGCTCTCTACAACTACATGTTCCAGAGGCTCGTAGAGGGGAACGTGAAAAAGGATGTGGAGAAAATCAGGGAAGTTCGCGGGATGCTCGAAGAACTGCTCGAAGTCTGGAAAGAAGCTATGAAGAAAGCAGGGAACGTTACTCCTCCCGAAAAGAAGCAAGGGGGGTTGAATCTCATGGGGTGACAATAAAGAAAGCGAGCGAAGTTTCTGTGATAGATCTTGTGAACCTCGTGAATGAGATTTTCAAGGATTATGCGGTGCCTGTGAACTGGGATGTTTACAACTTCAACCTCGATGTGAGAGAAAATTCGATCTCTCTTGACGATTCTTTCGTGTTTTTTGAAAATGATGTTCCGGTGGGATTCATCCTACTGTGCATAAGGAAAGACAGGGGTAGAATAGACTCCATGGGAGTGATCAAACCGAAGAGAGGAACGGGACTTGCGGATATGATTTTGAAACATGCTCTGGAACATCTCATGTGGAAAGGTGTAAAAAGCGTTGTTCTTGAGGTTGTAGCGGATGATCAAAGGGCGGTTCGATTTTACGAGAAGAACGGTTTCAAAAAGAGAAGAGAGCTCTACAGTTATTTCTTCGACAGAAGAATAGATGGAACGGGTTCGGTGAAGTTCTTCGAAACGGACGAAAAGAGGATCCACATGTACGCCCTCAAGGCGAGAACGGATTTTAAAAGAAACCCGAACTGGCAGAGGGAGTGTACCACTCTCCTTCTCGCAGATGGACGGTATCGAATGGAAAGGGCAAGCTGGAGAGACGGAGAAGGTTATCTGGTCTGGGGTGAGACTCCCCAGAGTGTTTTCATAGTGGACGCTTTTGCCCTGCGTGGAAGCATGGACGAGTTCATAAGAGAGTGCGTGGATCACATCCAGAAAGAGAGCGGAAAAACAGCTGTGACGTGCACCGCGGTGCCCGAAGACGATCCTCTTTCTCGTTCACTCGAGGTGAACGGCTTTCAGAGAGTTCTCGTACAGTACGAAATGGAGTTGAAATTGAGTTGAAAAAGGGAGTTCTGTTCGATTTAGACGGAACGATTCTGGATTTCGAAAAGAGCGAAGATCAGGCTCTGAAAAGAACCTTCCTGAAGTACGGAATTCCTCTCACCGAGGATCAGGTGTTTTTGTACAGAGAGATAAACAGGAAATGGTGGAAATTGCTTGCAGAAGGCAAGGTGTCGAAGGATGTCGTTGTTGTTGCCAGATTCGAAGAATTTCTGAAAACACTGAACATCCCACTGGATCCAAGGAAGGTTGCAAAAGATTATCTGGAGTTTCTCTCTGAAGAAGCCCATTTCCTTCCAGGTGCAGAAGAATTCCTCGAAAGACTGAAAAAGAAAGATCTTCGAATGGCTGTTGTGACGAACGGAGTCAGGTTCGTTCAGGAAAAAAGAAGCAGGAAGCTAAAACTCGACAGATTCTTCGAGTTCGTCCTCACCTCTGAAGAAGCGGGAGTCGAAAAACCAGATCCACGCATCTTCTGGTTGGCACTCGAAAGAATGAAATTGAAAAAAGAAGAAGTCCTCTACGTGGGAGACGATTTCAGCAGTGATCTCGAGGGTGCCAGAAACGCCGGGATAGATTTCGTGCTCTTCTCATCTGACGGTGACTCCTCTGGAGATTTCCCAGTCGCAAGGAATTTCAAAGAACTGGAGAAGATCGTAGAAGAGTTCCTGTGAGAGTCACAGAGAATTAATACAATTGACAGTTGAAATTTTATTTGTATTATTGTACAAATATACAAGGAAGGTGGAAAAATGGGTATTGAAGAGATCTTCAAAGCGCTGGCGTGCAGGTGGAGGGTGGAGATACTCAAAGAGATCGCACAGAAAGATCTCTGCATGTGTGAACTAGAGGCAATGAAACATCTCGACCCATCAACGCTTTCAAGGCATATCTCCGTTTTGAAAAAGGCAGGGCTAGTGGACGTGATCCGTGAAGGAAAAAGGAAAAGGTTGATTTTGAAGGATCCGCGAATTTTGGAACTGATAGAACTCGCAGAAAGAATAGCCGAAGGGAGGGAATGAAGAATGGCAAAGAACTGGTACCCCGTGATCGATTACGGCAAGTGCACCGGGTGTCTGACCTGTGTGAACTTCTGCCCACACGGTGTTTACACCGCTGAGAACGGAAAGCCAAAGGTTTCTAATCCGGATGCATGTGTGGAGTTCTGCAAGGGCTGTCAGAAGATCTGCCCAGCCGGGGCGATAAACTACTCCGCGGAGGTGAGCGCCGATGGGTAAAAAAGGACTCCTTCTGTGCGTCTGTCAGGGAACATGCCCTTCGTTTCAGAAGATGAACATATTCGAGGTGCTGAACACCCTCAGAAGAGAAAAGGTAGTTGATTTTGTAGCGATACATCCACAGCTCTGTTCGGACGATGGGGACGTTTTCCTTCAGGAACTTCTCAAGGGAGCGGACGTAGAAAAGTTGTACGTGGCAGGATGCGATCCCACGATGCAGAGAAAGATGTTCAGAGACGCTTTCGAGGCAGCTGGATTCGACAAAGAAAAACACGTGGGAGTTGACATAAGGAACATGACAACGGACGAAGCTGTGAAAGCCATAAAGGAAGTTCTGGAAAAATAAAGGGGAGCGAAAGAGCTTCCCATACTGCTTTTAAGAGGTGAAAGTATGAACTTCATCCAGAAAATGGCGAGTCACTTTTCCAAAAACATGCTCTTCTACACTCTGGGCATCGTCCTTGTGGGAACTACAGTGAGTCTGCTCGGTGATTTCAGGGGACTGTCGAAACTCGTTCTTCCGGTGGTTTTTCTCATGATCTACCCTATGATGATCAACGTGTCCTTCGAATCTTTGAAAAACGTAAAGTATGCTGTGAATCCTCTTTTAGTTGCCCTGGCTTTGAACTTTGTGGTTTCTCCTCTTCTTTTTTACCTTTTCTGTCTTGTTTTCAGAGTGCCCACAACCATCAGAATCTCCCTGATTCTGCTGGCGGTGGCTCCGTCCTCGAGTATGGGACTTGGTTACGTTGGTCTTTCTAAGGGAAACATCGTTTCTGCCAGTGTCATAGTTGCTTTCACCTTTCTCCTGTCTATGGTGGTTTATCCCGTCACTTTTCATTTTTTGGGAGTCGTATCTGAGTCTTATCCCTTCACAGAGATACTGAAAGATCTGCTGCTGGTGCTGATACTGCCTCTAACCCTCGGTGTGCTCACAAGGGAATTCTTAGAGCGAAAATTCAAGATAGAACACCGGAGGATCAAACCACTCCTCTCACTCTTGAACATCCTGGCGCTCTATCTACTAATATCGATAATATTCTTGACTAAAGGAAAAATGATAGTACAACATTGGAAAAATTCTCTGCTGGTTGCTCCCGTCTCTGCTCTTTACTATTTAACAGCCATCTCATCAGCGATTCTGCTGAATCGTTACGCAGTCAGACTCAGCTATGAAGACCATCAGGCGGTCGTCTTCACAACGGTGAGCAAGAACGTTGCTCTGACCATAGGATTGCTGGCTACGTCTTTTGCAAGTGGACAGCTGGCCATGTATCCAGCCATTGTGTCGCTGTTTCAGATAATATTCCTCATGAGTTACCTGCATCTCAGTGAGAGAATACAGAAGTGGTGGTCTAAGAGTTAAAAACCCCGCCGGGCGGCGGGGAAAATCACACCTTCAGTATTTCTTTTATGTCCTTTTCCGGTTCCGAGATCGTTTTCAATCCGAACTCCGCGGTGAGCACTTTCAGAATGTCCTCGTTCACCCACGCGGGAAGAACAGGACCAACGTATATGTTTTTCAGGCCAAGTGCGAGAAGTGTCCACAGGATCGCAACTGCCTTTTGCTCCATCCAGGTGAGAACGAGTGTGAGAGGAAGTTCTGTGACTTCCACACCGAAAACTTTCGCGAGTGCCTGAGCGATTTCTATCGCGACGATCGTGTCGTTACACTGTCCCACATCGATGAGCCTTGGGATGCCATCGATGTCTCCGAGATCGAGGTCGTTTATTCTGAACTTTCCGCACGCGAGCGTGATCACAACGGTTTCTTTCGGGAGTTTCTGAACGAATTCTCTGTAGTACTCGTTCCTCTTGAACGGCACATCACATCCTCCTACAACGAGGAAGTGCTTTATCTTCCCGGCCTCCACGAGTTCTTTTATTTTGTCTGCAAGAGAAACCACAACGGACGTGGAAAATCCTGTTCTGAGTTTGTAACTTCCCGGTTTTTCTTCAAGATCTGGCAGGCTCTTTGCCTTCTCTATCACCTCGGTGTAGTCGTATCCGTCTATGTGCTTTACACCGGGGAGTCTTGCGATGCTCGTTGTGAACATCCTGTCTCTGTAGGATTCAGAGGGAATCAAGACACAGTTCGAAGTTCCCAGGATGGCGACGGGGTACTCTGCGAACAGCTTTCTCTGATCGTACCAGGCTTTTCCAAGGTTCCCGATGAGATTCTTGTACTTTCTCAGACCGGGGTATCCGTGCGCTGGGAGCATCTCGGAGTGGGTGTAAACGTAGACGTTCGTTCCTTCGACCTGTTTCAGGAGTTCTTCGAGGGCTTTCAGGTTGTGCCCCGTCACGATGATTCCCTTTCCTTTCTTCGTTCCGGTTTCCACCTCGACGGGAGTGGGTTCTCCGTAGGTTTCGATGTGTGCCTTTTTCAGAAGCTGCATCGCTTTCAGATTCATTCGGCCTGCTTCGAGTGCGTACTCCACGAAGGACTGTGCATCGAAGTTTACGTTGGTGAGAGTGCTGTAGAGTGCTTCATCGAGGAAACCGGCGATCTCTGGATCGTCGTAGCCGAGTTCTCTCGCGTGGTAGTAGTAAGCAGAGATTCCTTTTATTGCGAAGACGAGGTTGTCCTGTAGTCTTGCAACTGTTGGGCTCTTCCCACAAACACCGTACTCTGTACAACCGGTACCATTCGCGGTCTGTGAACACTGGTAACAGAACATCTGCATACTTTTCCCTCCTTTTTCTGGGCTTTCCACTATGAAGTATAATTAGGTTGGAATAATCCTGTCTGTAACAATTGTTACGGGGTGAGAGAGTGGATCTGAAAAAACTGCTTCCATGTGGAAAAGTGATCGTGTTCAGAAAAGGTGAAATCGTGAAACACCAGGATGATCCGATAGAAGATGTACTCATTCTCCTGGAAGGAACTCTGAAAACAGAACACGTCTCTGAAAACGGAAAAACACTCGAGATCGACGAGATAAAGCCCGTTCAGATCATTGCATCCGGTTTCATCTTCTCCAGTGAACCCAGATTTCCGGTGAACGTGGTGGCAGGAGAGAACTCAAAGATCCTCTCGATACCGAAAGAGGTTTTTCTCGATCTTCTGATGAAAGACAGAGAGCTTCTTCTTTTCTTTTTGAAGGACGTATCGGAACACTTCAGGGTAGTTTCTGAGAAGCTCTTTTTCCTCACCACAAAGACGCTCAGAGAAAAGTTGATGAACTTTCTGGTGCGTCACATGAACGAAAAGAGAGAATTGACACTCCCTGTCACCTTAGAGGAGCTCTCCAGACTCTTTGGCTGTGCCAGGCCGGCGCTTTCGAGGGTCTTTCAGGAACTGGAGAGGGAAGGTTACATAGAGAAGCATGGAAGGAGGATAAAGGTTCTCAAAAATCCTTTCGAACATGATAGAATCTGAACAGAAAGAGGGTGATAGGGATCAGGGGGATTGTTCTTCTCTTTCTGATTTTATCGATTTCGATCTTTTCTCAGCCCCTTCGGATAGCCCTCGATGAAGACTACGCACCATTTTCTTTTTACGATGAAAACGGAAATCTTGTCGGGATCTCCGTCGATTTCTGGAAACTTTTTTCAGAGAAAACTGGTGTGGAAGTCGAGCTCGTGCCCGTGAAGTGGTACAGGTCGCAGGAATTGTTGACTGAAAAAAAGATAGACGCGATCGATCAGATCTTTAAAACCCCCGAGAGAGAAAAAGTCCTCTCTTTTTCCAGACCCATCTTCGAAATGAGATCCTGTGTGTTCTTCAGGAAAGACCTTCCCATAAAAGATTTTTCGGACCTGTCTTCTTACGTTGTTGGCGCTCTCAGAGGGGAAGGATCTGTAAAAACTCTTCTGGAGAAAAATCCGGATGTGGAATTCGAGTTCTTCGACGATTATTCCTCCATCGTGAAAGCGTTGAAAGAGAAGAAAATATCGGTTTTCCTTGGTGATGATATAGCGACAAGGTACTACCTCTCGAAGGGGAATCTCCTTCCAGAGTTCAGAACTCTTCATCTTGAGACGAATTATCTCCACGTTGCCGTTTTGAAGGGTAATGAAAGCGTTCTATCGCTCATAAATTCTGGACTGAGCCGTATTTCTGAGGGAGAAAAGAATGATATCATCAGAAACTACGTACCACTTGTCCTCGTGACACCTCCATGGTTCTTGAGGGTGGTCTTTTATGGAACCGCAGCTTTCGTGATATCTTTTGGCATTGCCCTGACGTTCATCTACTCGTTGAGAAGAAAAGTTGAGGAAAGAACCCTCCAGCTGAAAGAAGCAAACGAAGAATTGAAAGCCCAGAACGAAGAGATAGAGGACCTCTATCAGGAGGTCTCCGCGAGCCAGGAAGAACTCGAGAAGCTCTACGGTGAGATCAGAGAACTCGACGAGAGGTTCAGAGAATCGGTGAGGAGAATGGCCAAACTGGTTTTCATTAAAGATAAGTCCAGATTCTCTTTCGAAGTGGGACAAATTGTGAAATACCTTCTGAACGTGAAAAACTTGAAAGTGATCCTCGATGATCGTGCACCTGAAAAAGTCGAAGGAACGGTATTTGAAATATCCCATTCAAATGAAAAACACGGTTACATTGTGCTGGAAGGCGATCTCAGCGAAGATGAAAAAGGAGTTCTCGAGTCGCTTCTAACCATTGTCTCTGCCATATACACGTACAGAAAGTTGATAAGCAGAGAAAGAAAACTCTACAGAGACATCGTGAAAACCTGGGTGAAAGCTCTCGAGTATTACGACTATTACACGAAAGGGCATTCGGAAGAGGCAGCTTATTACGCTGTTGAGATCGGAAGGATGTTTGACTTGGGCGATGAAAAGCTGGAAAAACTCTACTGGGCAGGCCTTCTGCACGATATCGGGAAGATCTACGTACCCCAGGTTGTTTTGAACAAAACAAGTAAACTCGACGAACGAGAATTTGAGCTGATAAAGATACATCCCGTTAGGGGATACGAGCTGGTCAAGGAGATCGAGGGTTTTGAAGATGTTGCTATCTGGATAAGGCATCACCACGAAAGATGGGACGGAAAAGGTTACCCGGACGGTCTCAAAGGTGAAGAAATACCCTTCGAAGCCCGTGTTCTGTGTGTGGCGGATTCCTATCAGGCGATGAGAAGCGACAGGCCCTACAAGAGAGGAAAGAGCGTCGAAGAATCGATTCAAGAGCTGAGAAGAAATGCGGGACGGCAGTTCGACCCCGTCATCGTGGAGAAGTTCATAGAGTTTTTGGAAGGGGGAGGAGACCTTGGAACTGGGCATCAGGGATAAGGGAGTACTCGTTCTTGCGGCGAGCAGGGGTATTGGAAGAGCTGTAGCGGATGTTTTGAGCCAGGAAGGAGCGGAAGTTACCATCTGTGCGAGAAATGAAGAACTTTTGAAGAGAAGCGGCCACAGATACGTCGTCTGCGATCTCAGGAAGGATCTGGATCTACTGTTCGAAAAGGTGAAAGAGGTGGACATCCTCGTTCTGAACGCAGGAGGACCAAAAGCGGGATTCTTCGATGAACTTACGAATGAAGATTTCAAAGAAGCGATCGACAGCCTCTTTTTGAACATGATCAAAATTGTGAGAAACTATCTTCCAGCGATGAAAGAAAAGGGCTGGGGAAGGATCGTAGCCATCACTTCTTTCTCCGTGATCTCACCGATAGAAAATCTCTACACATCCAATTCTGCGAGGATGGCCCTCACCGGATTTCTAAAGACACTCTCTTTTGAGGTGGCACCGTACGGTATCACAGTGAACTGTGTGGCACCGGGCTGGACGGAGACAGAGAGGGTGAAAGAGCTTCTCAGTGAAGAAAAGAAAAAACAGGTGGAATCTCAGATCCCCATGAGAAGGATGGCAAAACCCGAAGAGATAGCCAGTGTTGTGGCATTTCTCTGTTCCGAAAAGGCCTCTTATCTAACTGGACAAACCATTGTTGTGGATGGTGGGCTTTCCAAATTTCCGCTCTAAAGAAAAAAGAGGGGCAGAGCCCCCCGTCAGAGAACCTTCTTCCAGACAACCGGTACTTCGGGCAGGAACTTGATGGGAAGCCTGGGATGGTACGGTATGACTCTCACCGCGTAGAACCATCCGGGAGATCCAAGATGACCAAGAACACCATTGGTGTAAGTGTAAACGAATAGATCGTTCTCTTTCCTGTACCTTCTGATGTGTATCACTTTCCACACTTCGAGATCTTCCATTCCCTCTCCTCTTCCAGCCACAAGTTCGACTATCACGTCGTTCGGTGTGAGATCGCCCAGTTTTACAGTTACTTCTACGCTCTTCGAATCTTCAAGAACAATGCGCTCTATGGAAACATTCTCCCAGTTCTTGAGGATTCTTTCTTTCCAGGCTCCGATTTTTTCGACGTTTTCTCTTCTCTCCAGCCATTCCCTGTTCACAAGTCCCTTTATGTAGAATTTCTCCGTGTACTCTTTGAGCATGCGGGTGGTGCTGAATTTTGGAGCCACGCTCTTTATGCTTTCTTTCATCATGAAGATCCACTTTTCTCTGTTTTCGTAGTAGGTGGGGATTATTTCGTTTTCGAGAAGCTCATACAGAGCCTCGGCATCCTTTGGATCATCCGCTTCTGTTTCTGGAAGCACGCTTTCATCACCTATCACCCATCCGTTTCTGCCGTTGTATCCCTCAACCCACCAGCCATCGTATACACTCGCGTTCAGAACACCGTTCGCTGCAGCTTTCATACCACTTGTCCCGCTTGCCTCCATGGGCCTCCTTGGATTGTTCAACCACACGTCAACACCCGACACCATGAGTCGAGCCATTCCGATGTCATAGTTTTCGAGTACGATGATTTTGTTCTTGAAATCGGGCATCTGTGAAACTTCGTAGATCCTTCTGAGAAACTCCTTTCCACCTTCGTCTCTCGGGTGGGCCTTTCCAGCGTACACAATGTAAACCGGCCTCTCGGAATTATTGACAATTCTCTTGAGTCTTTCCAGATCGCTGAAGAGCAGGACGGCTCTCTTGTAAGTTGCGAACCTTCTGGCAAAACCTATGATGAGCACGTTTTCACTGATCTCCGGCAGTGGTTCGTTGATTCCAAGCCTTTCGTTTCTCCTTTTGATGGATTCTCTTATGTAATCTATGAATCGTTTCTTTGCGTTCAGATGCGCTTCCCAGAGTTCTTCATCGGGTATTCTGTCAACTCCGTACCATATTCCTTCGAGGTCAGTGTGTTCCCTCCAGACTCTACCGAGGTACCTGTCGAACAGTTTTCTCATCTCGCGGTTGATCCAGGTTCCCATGTGGACACCATTCGTGATGCCTTCAATGGGGATCTCCTCCACCGGAACTCCCTTCCAGACATTTTTGAACATCCTTCTCGATACGTCAGCGTGAAGTTTGCTCACTCCGTTTATAAAGGAGGAGGTTCTCAAAGCAAGATACGTCATGTTGAAATTTCCGTCTTCGTCTTTTCCAAGGTTCATAAGCAGTTCTTTGGATTCGAATCCTTCGAAGAACTTTGTCAGCTTCTTTTCCACGAAATCGAACGGGAACCTGTCGTGACCTGCGGGGACGGGGGTGTGTGTCGTGAAAACTGTGGTCTGTCTGACGATCTCAAGGGCCTCGGTGAAGGAATATCCTTCTTCCATGTAGCTCTTTATCCTTTCGAGGGATGAAAAAGCGGGATGACTTCGTTCAGGTGGATGACTCCAGGTTTTATCTTGAGAGTCTTCAGGAGTTTCATTCCACCAATGCCGAGCAGAATTTCCTGGGAAACTCTCACATCAGGCTCGGGATTGTAGAGATAGTCGCAGATCTTTCTGAATCTATCCTCGTTTTCCTCGAAGTCAGTGTCGAGAAGATACAGTTTCACCCTTCCGACCTGTACCTCGAACACACGCGCTTTTACAGTATCGTTGTCTATGGGTACTTCTACGATCACCTGGTTTCCGTCTTCATCCCTGAGAGGTTTCATCGGGAGTTCTTCGATGTCGTATTCTGGAAAGATCTCGATCTGTCTTCCGTCACTGTCTATCTGTTGAGTGAAATACCCGTGTTTGTAAAGAAGACCTACGGCTATGAGAGGAAGGCCAAGATCACTGGCTGATTTGAGGTGGTCTCCGGCAAGGATACCGAGTCCTCCAGAGTAGATCGGAAGTGCTTTCGTCAGTCCGTATTCCATACACATGTAAACTATCTTTTCGTCCCATTCGGGATAGTTCACGTTGAACCAGGTGTCTTCCCTTTCCATGTAGTCTGTGAATCTCTCGAGCGTCAGTTCGTAGAGAGCGATGAAGTCCTCGTCTTTCGATAGTTCTTCCAGTCTTTCCTTTGAGACTTCTCTCAGTATTTTGACGGGATTTCTGTGTTCCTCCCACTTTTCTGAATCGATCATTCTCCAGAGTCTCTGAGCAGGTCTGGACCAGCTCCACCAGAGGTTGTAGGCAAGGCTCTCGAGCTCTTTCAGGTTCTCGGGAAGTTTCTCCAGCACAATTTCTCCTCCTCTCAGAGAGGTTTCTTTCAGAAGTATTCTACGTTGATTATAAGATGGTGTCAATTAAAAAATATTTCTGTAAACCAGAATATAGACATGATTAATGAAAGGAAATCTGAAAAGGACAGACTCCTCAGGGGAGGGTGATGAAGAAAATTCAGAACCCAGCCACTTCGTAGAGTTTGTAGGCTATCTCGTGTGTTCTCTTCTTCAGTTCCTCGAAGTTTCCACGGAAGATTTTCCACAGGATCTTTGTCGTGTAGAGAAGAGAGAATCTGGAAAGCATGTTTCTGAGCTCTTCCGTGTTTTCGCTTGGAACTTTCACCATTATTCTGTCAAGCCACTCCTCATAAACACCGATGTGCAGTGAAGAACCTTCTGTTTCGTCTATGAGAGAATTTATAGAGTGAACCAAATCGTAGAGATGGAAGTACTTTGTGAGCTGAGAGATGAGTTTTTTGTCCACGTCCCAGTTGAGCTCTGCGGGTACCGGTTCATAATAAGAAAAAAAGACCACGCCGTTTGGAAAATCCGCCGATGAGATCTCGAGTTCCCTTTCCATGAAAGCCTTGTTGTCGTAGTAACTCATCATAAAAACCGGCACCTTTTTCATCAGGAGTTTCAAATCTTCGGGATGAACTTTCAAGCTTCCAATTTTCATGTTCAGGTTGAGTGAAACCTTCTGTGGTTTTACAAAGAAATCGAGTCCTTTGTGAACTATGTGTGTCATCTCCCGCCCTCCCTGTACCATTCGATGAGATCAGAGAGTATCTTCTTTGAGAAATTCATACCATCCTCGCTTAAAAAAATTTTACCATTTTTCACCTTCAGATAACAAGGGTACTTTTTCTGTAACTTTTCTAGCAGGGGAAGGAGAATTTTCACCCGGTTTAACTCTACTCCTTCCTTTATCCTCAAACCCATGAAGACTGTCTCCAGCGCTTCCTCTTCTTCTGTGTTTTCGTGCACGTATTCGTAAGGTAATTCTCCTTTGGTGATTTTTTCCTCGTACTCTTTAAGATCAGAGGCGTTCACGTATCGAAACCTTCCGATGTGCCCACCTGCGGAAACACCGAGTCCCAGATAGTTTTCATTTCTCCAGTAGAAGAGGTTGTGAAGAGATTTCTTCCCTGGTTTGGCAAAGTTCGAGATCTCGTATCTGAGAAATCCTCGTTCTTTCAGAAATTCAACGAAAAGGTCGTGCCTCCTTTCCACATCGTCTTCTTCGGGGAGTTCTACAAGACCTTTCTGAATGAGATCGAAAAGTCTTGTTCTTTCGTCTACCTCGAGGAGATATAGCGAAACGTGCTGAGGGGGAAATTCTTCAAGGAAACGGAAGTCTTTCTTCAGTGTGATGTCGGTCTCACCAGGAAGTCCAAGAATAAAATCGAAATTCACGTTTTCGAACTGTTCCAGAACTATCTTCGCTTTTTTCTTGAGGGTTTCTTCTTTGTAGAGCCTTCCAGCGTTCTTCAGCACAGTGTCATCGCAGGCCTGAACACCGAGACTGATTCTGTTGATTCCGATTTGTTTGTAGATTTTCAGTTTCTCTGTTTCAACAGACTCCGGGTTGACCTCGATGGTTATTTCATCTGGTGTGAAACCTCTGGAGACTCTCTCCAGTTTTTCCAAAACCATTTTCAAAAAAGAAGGAGGGACAACGGAAGGAGTCCCTCCACCGAAGTAGACGGTTTTTATCTCGCTTTCGCTGAGTACTTCTTCGTAGAGATCGATTTCTCTCAGGAGATGAGAGAAATACTCGTCAAATTTTTCAGAGACAACAGAGTAAAAATCGCAGTACACACACTTGCTCTTGCAAAAGGGAACATGGACGTAAACAGCGAGTTTCATGACTTTTTGCTTTCGATCAGCTCCTTCAGTTTTTCAAAATTCACTTCGTACTCGTAGAGAGGTGTCCTGTCACCTTTTCTTGCAAGTTCCTCGAAGGTCTCTTTGTTCTTGTTCACGTAGAATATTCCAAGCGGGAGTTTTTCAGTTTCAATGGCTCTTTTGAAGGCGAGTTCTCTGTCTGTGGGGTCGTGGTCTTTCAGATAGTACGTGTTTTCCCTGTACCATTCGTAGGTGTTCAACTTGTTGAAGGTGACACAGGGCTGAAGAATGTCCACCAAAGCGTATCCCTTGTGTTTCATCGCTTCCTTCAGTATGTCTTTTGTGAACTCTATGTCTCCTATGAAAGTTCTTGCAACGAAGGAAGCATCGAGCGCTATGGCAACAGCCAGAGGATTGAACGGTTCCAGAATCACACCGTCCACCTGCACTGGTGTTTTGAAACCTTTCAGACTCGTGGGAGAAGCCTGACCCTTCGTGAGACCGTAAACCTGGTTGTCGTGGACTATGTTCACGATATCCGGGTTTCTTCTGATCGTGTGTATGAAGTGGTTTCCACCTTCACCGTACATACATCCATCTCCACTCTCTGCGATCACGAGAAGGTTCGGATTCGTCGTCTTTATCGCCGTTGCCACGGGAAGTGCCCTTCCGTGAAGTCCGTTGAACATGTTAACTCCAACGTACTGGGGCATCTTCGCCGCCTGGCCTATACCCGATACTATGACCACCTGTCGTGGATCGACGTTCAGTTCCTCCAGCGCCTTCATGAGAGCGGTCCTTATTCCGAAGTTTCCGCACCCCGGACACCAGGCGATGTCCCTGCTTATGTATTCATCCAGCCTCATTCACAACACCTCCGCTATTTTCTCTTTCAGCTCTTCGACGGAGAACTGAAGACCGTTGTACTTTAGGATTCTGTCCTTTATATGGAAACCCGTCACCTGGCGGATCAGATTCGCGAACTGCCCTGTCGCGTTTCCTTCCACTGCCACAACTTTCTCGGCCTTTTCGAAGTATGTCGCGACGGACTCATCGATCGGCCAGACCTGAGAGAAATGAAGGAGCGCCACACCGTCAAGGCCTTCTATCGCTTCCTTTATCGGCTCCAGAGTGGAGCCCCATGCCACCAGGAGAACGCGGTAGTTTTCATCACCGATCAGTTTTGGTTTCACAATTTCTTTTTTCAGAGTTTCCCCTTTTCTGAGTCTCTTGTTGACCATCCTCACACGGGTATTGAAGTCTTCAGTTATGTGACCGAACTCGTCGTGCTCGTCGCTGTCGACCCTCACAAGACCCTCACCGTATCCGGGAATTCCTCTTGGAGAGATACCGTCTTCGGTGATGGCGTATCTGATGTAATCCCTGGTTGTTTTTATGAAGTGTTTTTCTACTTTCAATTCGTTCAGATCAAAACCGGGAAGATTGTAATACGAGTCAACGAGGTACTGATCCGTCAGGACGAAGACAGGCACCTGATATTTGTCGGCGACGTTGAAAGCTTTCTGCGTCAGATAAAAAGCCTCTTCCACGTTTCCGGGAGCATAAATGACCCTTGGAAAATCTCCGTGTCCGGCGTACAGAGCCAGGTTCAGATCTCCCTGCTCCGTTCTTGTGGGAAGGCCGGTAGCGGGTCCAGGTCTCTGTGCCAGATGGATCACAGCGGGCGATTCTATCATTCCTGCAAGACTGAGTGCCTCTTCCATGAGGGCAAAGCCTCCACCCGATGTGGTGACAAGACCTCTCGCACCGGCGTACCACGCTCCGATGATCATGTTCATGGCGGCGATTTCGTCTTCTGCCTGCTCCACCACTATTCCGAAGTCGTTCTTGTGCTGGGCAAGGAAAACAAGCACGGAGGTGGAAGGAGACATGGGATAGGAGGAGACAAAATTACAGCCTCCAGCGATCGCTCCAAGTCCCACAGCCTCCGCCCCATTCAGAAGAACTTCATTCTTTATCGATGGATCCTTTTCAACGTCGAATTCGATTTTCTGAGAGAGTTCTTGACCTTTCTTGTATCCTTCCAGCGCAGCGCGGATGTTGTCGTTCACGATGTCTTCACCTTTACTGCTGAACTGTCTGGTGATCTGGTCTTTCAGAGCGGATTCATCGGCGCCGAGCAGTCCAGAGAGAAAACCTATGGCAACTGAATTCGCGTATATGCTCTTTCCAATCTGTTTTGCTATGTTCAGGAATGGAATCACGATCTTTTCTCCGGGTGATTCTTTGATGAACTCTTCCTCTCCGATGACCAGTGTTTTTTCCGTGATACGATTCTTCAGCCTTTCTGTGGCCCCCTTTCCCAGGGGTATGAGCACGTCTATTCTGTCAACGAAGGAACGAACCCTTCTCGATGAAACCCGGATCTCCGTGGTGTTGTTTCCTCCTCTCACTCTCGACATGTACTCTTTGGTGGCAAACACATGGAATCCGGAGTCTTTTAAAACCCGTGTCAGAACGTTCTCGACCGTTTGTATTCCCTGTCCCGCTTCTCCGCTCAGGACGATGCTCACGTCTTTCATTCTGAACCACCTCTCTTTTCGAACTTGTTTTTGTAGAGAAGATCGTCCGCTCTCGCGAGCGCTCTTTCTATCGGCATGAAACCATCTATCTCCTCATAACCAAAGGAGAATTCGATTTTGAAGGGCAGGTCTACATCTTTAAGGTTTTCTTCAACCCTCTCCAAAACACTGGCAGCGTTATCTTTGGTGCTATCGACGAGTACCAGAAGGAACTCGTCACCACCGTATCTGAAAACAAGATCCGACTCTCGAACGGTTCTCTTCAGGGTTTTGACGAATTCGACGAGTGCTTTGTCCCCCATGAGGTGGCCGTAAGTGTCGTTTATCATTTTCAAACCGTCCACATCCATGATCACCAGAACGGATTTCTTCTGATTTCGCCTGAGCCACGCCATGTGGGAGAATATCCACTCGTTGAAGTAGTGCCTTGAATAAGCTTCGGTTAAAGGATCTTTCAGTGCGAGTTCACGGTACTTTTGATGAAGATGGTACTCTCTCAGATAGAGAGAAACTACTTCCGCGAACGTATTGAGAACACTGAAGAAAGAGGGTGCTATGTCTTCGTTTGACAGAAAGACCATATGGTAAGAGGGCATATCTTTATAGTCCAGATGTACGACAATGTAATGAACACCGTCTTTTACTAATTTTTCTATTTTTTCCTCTTCTTTTGATTCTTCAAAATCGAATTCCGGTATCTCTTCCAGATCCGTATGAAACACGGGAATGTTCCCTTCGAATACGATTCCGCCTGTGAAGACATTGCTCGCTTCAACGATCTTCTGCAGGGCTTCCTTGAGGAATTCTTCAACGGAGATGGATTTTCTGAAGAGAAGCAAGAGAGTGAATATAGTGCTCATGACCTTTTGAAGCTGCTGTTCGTTTGCCAGTGTTTTCCTCATGAGAAGATAAGTGCTCGCAAGGTTTCCCAGTGATTTCAAGACCTTTTTTGAAAGTTCTGAAAAACCAGAGTACGGACTGTCGAGAGCGATGTTTCCCACGAATTCGTCTCCAGAAAAAATACCCACAACAAGGCTCTTTTTTGTACCCCGAAGAGTCCTTTCAAAGAATTTCCACATGTCGTCTGGAAAAAGATCTCTGTCATAATCGAGAAAATTCACTTCTACTGGATCTCTTCCAGCTCTGAACAAGTATCTGGATGGAAATCTCTTTCCAAGCAAATCTACGATGTGTCCCCTCGAGGCAACAAAGATCCAGTCCCCCGATGGTGTGATCCTGGAGACGCTCCCTTTTACTGCTTCCGGAACAACTTCCATCGCGATATTCAGAATTTTCTGAAAGAACTCTTCTTCGGGTGAATTCGGATCGAGTTTTGAAAGTCCATCAACTATGGTATCGAAGCTCTTTTCCAGCCGTCTGTAATACTCGATCTTCTTTCTCACATGACAGAAAAGATAAAGCGCAAACACAAGAAATCCGAACGAGACAACGTAGAAAAAAACTTGCAAACTATTTCCCCCTCACAATTCTAATGATTCTCCCGGCTCAAGAATCACACATTCAACACCCTTTTCCTCGACCTTTTTCTTGAACAGCTCTACATCCGCAAAGATGAGTTCCCAGGTTCCGTAGTGCATGGGAACAACCTTCTTCGGTTTTATCATCACTGCCGCCCTCACGGCGTCCTCCACGTCCATGACGAAATTTCCACCGATCGGAAGAAACGCAACATCCACGTTCTCCTCAGCGAGAAGTTCCATCTCCCTGGTTAAACCGGTGTCTCCTGCGTGGTATATCTTCTTTCCCTCAATTGTGATGAGAAAACCACTGGGATTCCCTCCGTAGATCATACTGTCACCATCGAGAATTCCGGAGCCATGAACGGCAGGTGTCATCTTCACCCTTCCGAAGTCGAAGAGATAGCTTCCACCGATGTGCATGGCATGGGTCTTCACACCCTTTTTTCCGAGATAATGGCAGATTTCGTAGTTGGATATCACCGTGGCATCGTTTTTCTTCGCTATTTCCACGGCATCACCGAGATGATCACCGTGTCCGTGTGTCACGAGTATGTAATCGATCTTTGGAAGTCCCTCCAGCTTTACGGGACAGACGGGATTCCCTGAAATGAAAGGATCGATGATGATGTTTTTCTTTCCCTCTATCAGCACCACGGCGTGTCCTAAGAATGTGACTTTCATGTTACCACCTCCCATTTTAGATTATACTCTTTTCGGAAATTAACGTTGAAGAAGGAATGTGTTCGTTGAAAAATTTTTCTTTCTGTACTGGTGTTTCTTCCGGTGTGATGTTAGAATAGTTCTACGCAGATGCTTTTTCGGGAGGTGATTTCTAAGTGGAAAGCACCAGTCTTCCTCCGTAAAAAAGCGGTCCGAGGAGGTGTGAAAATGAAGATCAAGGTAGAGATCGATCTTCAGGAATTGATCGAAAAAGGAGACTTCAAGACGCTCAAAAGGGTTCTCGAACAGCAGGATCCCGCCGATGTGAAAGAGATGATCGAAAAGCTCCCGCCCGACCTGAAAGTGGTTGTTTTCAGGCTCCTTCCCAAAGATAAAGCTGCTGAAGTGTTCAGTGAACTCGAACCCGACGATCAGCTGGAACTCATAAAGCTTTTCAGAGAGGAACGCCTGAAAGAGATCTTCGAATCGATGGATCCGGACGACAGAGTGGAACTACTCGAAGAGATGCCCGCAAACGTGGTGAAAAAACTCCTTTCGTACCTTCCTCCACAGGAAAGGGAGGAACTTCTTTACATCCTGAATTATCCTGAAGATTCTGCGGCAAGACTCGCCACTACGGAATACGTAGAGCTTTTCGAGGATATGACCGTCAGAGAAGCGCTGGAAAAGGTGAGAAAAGAAGGAAAGAAAAAAGAGAATATCTACTCTCTCATGGTGATAGATAGAACGAGAAAGCTCAAGGGAACCGTTGAACTCAGAGACCTGATAGTTGCCGATCCCGATCAGAAGGTATCAGAAATCATGAACAAAGATCCTGTTTTTGTTCACGCCATCGATGACCAGGAACTCGCGGCAGAACTCATGAAGAAGTACGACCTGATCATACTACCGGTGGTTGACAGCGAAGAGAGATTGATAGGTGTGATCACTTTCGACGATCTCGTTGACGTCATCGAAGAAGAGGCAACGGAAGACATACAGAAGATGGCCTCAATGAGTGCTACGTACACGTCTTATTTTCACACTCCCGCGTGGAAACTCATCCTCAAAAGATCTCCATGGCTTGTGGTACTCCTTCTCCTCGAGAGCGTCAACGGGAACATCATATCAAGCTACGAGAAATTTCTCGCCTCAATACCGATCATAGCAGCTTTCATACCGACAATGATAGGTTCTGCGGGTAACACAGGAGCGCAGATATCTGCACTCATGATAAGAGGATTCACACTGAACGAGATAAGTTTGAAAGACTGGTGGAAGGTTCTGTTGAGGGAATCTCTGATAGGTTCCACCTTGGGTTTGATTCTTGCGGGTGTTCTCTACCTGAGGGCTTTTCTGATCTCTTCTGATCCCACACTGAATTTCGCCGTAGCAACGGCCTTGCTCGTGTTGATTCTTTACGCGAACATCATGGGAGCGCTGCTTCCGTTCATCGCCCGTATTTTCAAAATCGACCCGGCCTTCATGGCAGGGCCTCTTCTCACCACGATCGTCGACGTGACAGGCATCATGATATATTTCTACGTGGTGCACAGCTTCTTGAGTTGAAGAGGGGAGACCATGGTTAAGCTGATAATCAAGTTTGGCTTGATAATAATCTCCTTCGTTGTGCTGTTTTCAAATGCCCTTCTGGGGCTTCTTTTCTTTTTCCTGCTTTCCCTTCCTGTGGTGAGAAACGCCGTTCTGGGAAGACTTCCGATAAAGCTAAAAAAATCGGTAACGGGCAACGTCTACACCTACGAATACAAAAACAGCCTGAAAATGGACGTGTATTATCCATCTGTGAAGAGAGAGAGTTACCCGTTCGTGCTTTTTGCACACGGTGGGGGATGGATCTCCGGATACAGGAGACAACCCAACAACGTTTCCTGGTACAGATTCCTCAATGCAAACGGTTTCGCTGTAGCGACGTTTGATTACAGATACGGCTACTTTCATTACATCGAAGATATTCTGGAAGATCTGAAAAGTGCGATATCGTTTTTGAACGAAAACAGGGAGCATCTGTTGATTAAAAATCTGAATCTCATGGGACTTTCAGCGGGAGGACATCTCGTTTTGTACCACGCGATGAGATCTTCTAAGGAAGGGGAAAAAGATTTCGATGGTAACGTGGTAGCCTGGTACGCCCCCTGCGATCTTCTCGACCTGTGGAGCATGGAGACATCCTCTCTCTTTGCGAGGTTCTCCGTTGCCACAACATTGAAAGGGTTTCCTGTACGAAAAAAAGAAGATTATGTGTTCTACTCTCCTGTAGCCTGGGTGAACCCGAAGGCACCTTCCACCATGCTGGTTCACGGCATGAAAGACGACGTTGTACCCTACATCTCATCTGTTAAAATGTACAAAAAGCTCAGAGAAAACGGAGTGGAAGCAAAACTGAGACTTCATCCGGAAGGGAAACACGGCTTCGAATTCGTCCTGAAGGATTCCCTGACCGTGAAGTTCCTTTATGAAACGGTTTCCTTTTTGAAGAGGTGAAAAAGAGTGTTTGACGACGTGAGAATACCTTCCGAATACTCACTGGGGTACCTTCACAGGGGAAAGAAGATACGTGTTTCTATCTTAAAGTTCGATTCAACCTACTCCAGAGCAGAAAAAGGTACAGATCCCGTTGAGGTCTACATCTTCTCCCCAAAGAGGAAAAAGCAGGGCTCGGTGATGATACTTCAGGGCCTTGGCAGTCAGAACGTGCTCTATCTCATCTGGATGGCCCACTATCTTTCCAGAAAAGGAATAGAGGCGATTCTACCGGTCCTTCCAGGAAATTTCACGCGTGTTGCTGAAGGTTCTGTGAGTGGAAAGGATTACTTCTCCTCCGACCTGGACAGGATGAGCAGGTTCTGGGAACACGCTCTCACAGATCTCCTCAGTCTTTTGGAACTTTTGAAAGTTAAGAAGATGTGGCACGAGAGAAACTGCCTCTTTGGATACTGCCTTGGAGGCATGATCGCTGTTTTACTCAACGCACTGAGCAGTGATTTCAAAAAGACGATCATCATGATGGCGGGTGGTGACTTTGCCACTCTGTTCTGGAAGTCACCCACTCTGTCCTTTGTGAGACGTGAATTGAAAAGCGGAAAGGGAGAAGAACACGGAATGACGAACGAGGAGAATTTCTACGATGTCTACAGGAGCGATCTGGAGAGGCTGAAGGAATTTTCCTCGGTGCAGGAGATGTTGAGTTCAAACATACATCCCCTTTTGAAACTCGATCCGCTCGCTTACGCGAAGTTCGTGGATACCTCACGGATCGTGATGCTGGAAGCGATGTTCGATAAAGCGCTCCCAAAGAGCACAAGAGACATTCTATGGGAGCATCTTGGAAAGCCCAAAAGGATAAAGGTTCCATCAAGTCACGTGAGCTGGCTTCCCTTCCAGGTGCTCGCTGCCAGGTACATAATGAAGCTTCTCAAAGAACAAAGCGCTTAGAATTGAAAGATTCACCTTCTCACTTTCTTGCATCTTCCAGAATTCCAAAGGATCCGGTTCACCGCAGATGTCCGCTCCCAGGATCTTTCTCAAGGGGATGTGACGGAGCACGTTGAGAAGATCTTCCAGCGAAACTCTCCCGCTCTCCCATCCCGTTATCCCGATATCCAGAACATCTTTGTCAATACTCAGATACACCGGATGTCTTCCGAGGAGTTTCAGGATCTTCTGCGGATCCGTTTCAGAGTAAAACACTCTGTGGATCTTTTCCTGTTCCTGAGTGCCAACAACCACCACTTTCACCAGATGTTTCAGCTTCAGAGCTTTTCTGATCCAGCTGTCGCAGGTGAGGAACTCTTCCTCTCTGGCATCGAGGTGATTGTCGAAAACAACCAGTACGAAAGGTCTCTTTATTTTCTTGATGATGAAGTAGGTGAGGTGGTGGAACTCTCCATCGCCCAGAAACGTCACTCCCAGATGTGAAGGAAGGATGTTTTCAATTTCAGGAATCTTTTCGGGAAGGACCATGTACCTGATGCCTTCGATTTTTTTGGAAAACACAAACTCAGCGAGAGATTTTAGGATCCGCTGTTCTTCGTAAATTCCGTTGAAATCGAGGATGTGGATGTGAGGAGGTATCACAATAACACCTCCTCAGCTTTCCACCATCCTTTCCAAAAGAGACCTCAAGAGGCCTTTCAGGACTTTTTCCTCCCTCTCCGCCGTTTCAAGGAGAAGCCTGGGATCTATCTTCTTTTTTTCAAGTTCATCTTTGTATGCCTCTATCCAGCGTTTCATGGTTCTGGCTCCCACTTCTATATGGAACTGGAGCCCCACAGCCTTGCCATAGACGAATCCCTGGTTTTCATACTTTTCAGAAGTAAAGACCCTGGTTGCTCTGCGTGGAAGATCGAAAGTATCTCCATGCCACTGAAACACCCGCAGTCTGTCTGGAAATTCTCTGAAAAACTTATTGTCGGAGACCTTTTCAACAAAATACCAGCCTATTTCTTCTCCGTTTTTTCCTCTGTAGACACTCGCCCCAAGGACTTTAGCGAGCATCTGAGAACCCAGACATATTCCAAGGAACGGGATTTCTTTTTTCAGGATCTCTTCTATCAACTGAAATTCGTACTTCAAAAAAGGGTATTTCTCTTCCTCGTAGGCTCCCATATACCCTCCAAGAAGCACCACGAGAGAATACTCTTCGAGAGGCCTTTCGAGTTTTTCCCCTTTTGGAGTGTCCAGATAATCGAAACTCCAGTTCTTCTCCCTGAAGATATCTTCCATCATTCCAAGGTCCTCTATCTCGACGTGTCTAATAGCGAGCACTCTCACACTATATTCCTCCTTCAAGATGAACTCGAAAGACACCGTCTTTCAGTTTGAAGAAGAGATCAGGATTGAAATCCGATTCAACTATATTCCCTTCGATGGTCTTCAAAAGAAGTCCGTCTTTTTTATCGATGAAGTAAGAGACCCCAGTGGGTAGTCTGAACAGGACCTCCAGAACGCAATCTTCTGCCTCGAAATAAAGCGGAACGTTCATCTTTTGGAAATTGAATCTTATATTCAAAACGCTGTCTTTTGTTTCAATTCGCGTGAATCTGTTTTCTTCGAATTCACCCTTCACCGTGAAAGCACCGTTTTCGAAAGAAAGTTCGAAGGTATCCCTCGGTAGTTCGATCTCCACTATCTTTGGACCGAGTTTTCTCCAGAGAGAACCCTTCACGATCAGATCTGAACCGAGTTTTGATACTTCTATTCCGCTGGACGCGTACACTCTGAGTTCTTCACCTTCAATGAACCTGACGGTGAACCCTCCGCTCTTGAGCGAGATCCTCTTCACACCAGTGAAAACTTGATATTTCCCGGGTGTTGAAACAGATTCGTATGGCCACACAAGAAGTAATATAAGAAAAGCAGAAAACACACCCACACTCAAAAAGTACAACCATCTTTTCCTCACGCTGAGATAGATGAAATAAACACCGAAAGTTATCAGTATCAGAGGCCAGAAGAGGCCGAGATTGTGGAATATCCTTGTGAGGAATGAAAGAGAAAAGACATCCAGAAAAATCGTTGTAAGGAGCAGAGTTCCAATGAAAATGAGAAAGATACCGAATATTATCTTCATTTTTCATCTCTCCTCAAAAGAAGGAGCACACCAAAAATCACTAACAGAAGGGCAAGAACCACCTTCCATGCCACTCCAAAGAAGATTGGAAAGAAAGCGGACACGAGAAAGACGATTCCCAGGAAGATGAGAAGGCCACCGACCAATACTTTCAATCCTTCTGTGTTCTGAAGTGGTTTTTTTTCGCTCTCTGTTTCTCCCTCTTCTTCAGGCATGATCAACCAGGCGATGATGTATAGCAGAAGACCCGCTCCCCACGCGAGTGTGATGAGAACCCAGATCAGTCTTACAAGGGTCGGATCGACCCCGAAGTACTCTGCAAAGCCGCCGCAAACACCCGCTATGATCCTGTTCTTTCTTGATCGTCTGAGCTGTTTCATGAACATCCCCCCTTTTAAGGAATTTTAACACAAAGGAAATTAGTTATTCCTCATTTCGTGGTAAAAATCCAGAAAGGCAGGTGAGATCATGAAGTGCAGTCTGGGATTGGAGAAATGTCCGGATGATACCCTCCGGTGTTTTCCAAAGATCGAACAACCTTTCGGAATTGTGATCTTCGGTGCTTCTGGTGACCTCACAAAAAGAAAGCTCATTCCCGCTTTGAACAGGTTGTTCGAGGCAGGTATTCTGCCCGAACGCTTTTTCGTTCTCGGTGCGGCACGAACGAAAATGGACGATAAGAAATTCAGATCCAGATTCGATGCCAACCCTGATTTTTTGGAACATTGCAGTTACATCAGCGTGGATTATCAGGATCCTGAGAGCTTCAAACAGTTGAAAAACACCATCGAGACTCTCATAAAAAGGATCGATTCCAGCAATCTGGTCTTCTATCTCGCTGTTCCTCCGGATCTTTACATCCCTATTCTGGAAAACCTCTCGAAAACTGGATTGAACGAAAAACCTGCGCGCGTTGTGATCGAAAAACCGTTCGGGAAAGACCTGGAATCGGCCAGAAGACTGGAAGACACTCTTCAGAAATACTTCCAGGAAGATCAGATTTTCAGAATCGATCATTACCTTGGAAAAGAAACCGTTCAGAACATACTGGTGTTCAGGTTTGCCAACTTCATATTCGAGGAAATCTGGAACAACAAGTTCGTGGATCACGTTCAGATCACGATGGCCGAAGACATAGGTGTTGAACACAGGGCAGGATACTTCGAAAACGTGGGACTCCTCAGGGATATCTTCCAGAACCACATGCTTCAGATCCTCGCACTGATCGCCATGGAACCTCCTTCTTCTTTCAATGGAGAGAATTTCAGAAACGAGCGGGTGAAGCTTCTCAGATCGATCAGACCGTTCCCTGTGGAGGAACTGGAAAGCTGGATCGTCAGAGGCCAGTATGGAAGAGGGGTTGTGAACGGAAAAGAAGTGCCGGCTTACAGAGAGGAACCGGGTGTGGCCAAAGACTCCAACGTGGAAACCTTCGTTGCCATGAAACTCTTCATAGACAACTGGAGATGGAGCGGTGTACCCTTCTATCTGAGGTCCGGGAAGAGACTCCCCAAGAAAATAACCGAGGTTGCTGTTGTTTTCAAGAAGATTCCTCATTCGATCTTTGCCGGTGTACCTTCTGATGAACTGGAGCCGAACACGATAGTTTTCACCTTGCAGCCAAACGAGGGAATCTCTCTTGAGTTTCAGGTGAAAAGGCCCTGTCCCGGCATGTTTCCACAGCTTCTCAGTATGGACTTCAGATACGAGGATTACTTTGGAGTGAAACTGCCCGACGCTTACGAAAGACTCCTTCTGGACGTGATACTTGGAGATCCTACACTTTTCATGAGAAGAGACGACCTCGAAGTTTCCTGGGAACTTCTCGATCCCGTTCTCAAAGCCTGGGAAAACGATCCCGTTCGCTTTTCACCTTATGTGTATCCGGCGGGAACGTGGGGACCGAGAGAAGCCGATCTACTCATAGAAAGGGACGGTAGAAAATGGAGAAAACTGTGATATACCTGCTCGAAGATGGGTACGTTGATTTTGTAGTCGAGAAAATTCGCACAAAGATGGAAAAACTTCTCGAGGAAAAGGATAAGATCTTCGTCGTTCTCGCCGGCGGGAGAACCCCACTTCCCGTTTATGAGAAACTGGCAGAACAGAAGTTCCCATGGAATCGCATCCACTTCTTTTTGAGCGACGAGCGGTACGTGCCCCTCGACTCAGATCAAAGCAATTTCAGGAACATAAACGAGGTTCTTTTCAGCAGAGCAAAGATCCCTTCCGGTAATGTTCACTACGTTGACACTTCTCTTCCTATTGAAAAAGCCTGCGAGAAATATGAGAGGGAAATAAGATCAGCTACTGACCAGTTCGACCTCGCTATTCTTGGAATGGGTCCCGATGGCCATGTCGCGTCCATATTCGACTTGGAAACGGGAAATAAAGACAACCTTGTGACTTTCACAGATCCTTCCGGTGACCCTAAGGTTCCCAGAGTCACCCTGACGTTTCGTGCACTGAACACATCACTGTACGTGCTCTTTCTCATCAGGGGAAAAGAAAAGATAAACAGACTAACGGAGATCTTAAAAGATACACCACTTCCCGCTTACTTCGTGAGAGGCAAAGAGAAAACCGTCTGGTTTGTGGGAAAATAATTCGGAAATTGAAACTTATTCCTGTATGTGGTATTATTATGAAAAAAGAGAAGCGAGGTCGAAGGTTGTGGTCTCTGAGAGAATCTTCAGACCGGTCTTCAAACTATTCAGACGAAGAACAGGTGTTTTGGCTTTCGTCGGAATGATCATTCTTTTGTTTTACATCTTTTTGGCCATTTTCGCCCCAGTTCTTGCTCCCTACGATCCCACCGTACGGGTGGGAAGATCTTTGCAACCTCCTTCGGAAAAGCATTTATTCGGCACCGACAACCTTGGAAG
The DNA here is from genome assembly GCF_000008545.1 of Thermotoga maritima MSB8. Classification (NCBI taxonomy): domain Bacteria; kingdom Thermotogati; phylum Thermotogota; class Thermotogae; order Thermotogales; family Thermotogaceae; genus Thermotoga; species Thermotoga maritima. Next base: position 1,167,625 of record NC_000853.1, on the reverse strand, counting down.
GGATATCTTCAGCAGGGTGATCTATGGTTCGAGAATTGCCCTGATGGTGGCGTTTCTCGCTGTTGTTATAGCGTCTGCGATAGGTATTCCCCTCGGTTTGATCTCTGGTTACGTTGGAGGTATCTTCGATCGCGTTTTAACTCTTGTGATGGACGCCGTTTACTCTTTCCCGGGTTTGATTCTTGCCATAGCAGTTGCGGCAGTTTTGGGACCCGGAATGATGAACATAGCCGTTTCAATCGCCGTCGTTTATGCGCCCACATATTTCAGAGTGGTGAGAAACCAGGTCACGAGTGTGAAAAACGAACTCTACGTGGAAGCGGCAAGGGCGCTCGGTGCGAAAGATTGGGAAATCTTGGTCAAATACGTGCTTCCCAACGTTTTCCCATCGATAGTGGTGGTTCTCTCAATGAACCTCGCTGATGCGATCATGACGGAAGCGGGACTCAGTTTTCTTGGACTTGGAATAGCTCCTCCCACTCCGGACTGGGGATTCGACCTCAGCAACGGCCAGAGGTTCATCCTGAGTAGAGCCTGGTGGGGAGTGTTGTTCCCCGGCCTTGCAATCATCACTTCCGTTCTTGGTTTTTCCATGTTCAGTGAAGGATTGAGCGAAATTCTCAATCCGAATATCGGGGAGAGAAGCAAATGAAGGTGCTCGAACTGAAAAACGTGAGCGTGAGATACAAAACTGGAGAAAAAACTGTGAACGCCGTCGAAAACGTCTCCTTTCACCTGGAGAAAGGAGAAACCCTGGGTCTCGTCGGTGAATCCGGCTGTGGAAAGTCTACCCTCGGTTTTTCCATAATGCGGCTTCTTCCAAAAGGAACAAAGATTGATGGGAGTATAAAAATTGAAGGAATAGATATTTCATCTCTTTCGGACGAGGAAATGAGACAGATAAGAGGTTCAAAAGTTGCGATGATTTTCCAGGATCCGATGACGTCGCTCAATCCGATTCTCAGGATAGAGGATCATTTTGTAGAGATGATCCTCACCCACAGACCCGAACTGAGTAAGGAGGACGCCAGAGAACTTGCAGCGAAGGCCTTAGAAGATGTCGGGATAAACAGGAACAGACTGAAGGATTACCCGTTTCAGTTCAGCGGTGGAATGAGACAGAGGGTGATGATCGCCCTCTCCATAGTTCTCAATCCCGCTGTTTTGATCGCCGATGAACCCACTACATCTCTGGATGTGATAGTTCAGGCTCAGATAATGGAACTGCTTGAGAAGTTGACGAAAGAGCACAGAACCGCCATGATTCTGATCACCCACGATATGGGACTGGTCGCGGAAGCCGCAGACAGAATAGGGGTGATGTACGCAGGGCACCTCGTGGAACTCGCATCGAAAGAGAGGATATTCACCAATCCTCTTCATCCATACACCGTTGGTCTTCTGAGGTCTATTCCGAACACGGACGTGAACGATAAAGAACTGAGATACATTCCAGGCTCTCCTCCTGATCTTTCGAATCCCCCTGAAGGTTGCAGGTTCGCTCCAAGATGTGAGAAGGCAATGAAAATTTGCTGGGAGAAAGAACCACCGGAGTTCGAAATAGATGGAACGCGCGTGAAATGTTGGCTTTACGGAGGAGATCAAAATGGCACTGATTGAAGTGCAGAACCTTAAAAAGTATTTCCCTGTGAAACAGGGACCGATAGATGTGCTTTTGAGAAAACCCAGGAAGTTTGTGAAAGCGGTGGATGGTGTGAATTTTCAGATTGATGAAGGAAAGAGTCTGGGGCTGGTGGGGGAGTCGGGATCCGGAAAAACCACAACGGGAAGAGTCATTCTGAGACTTGAAGAACCCACCGATGGCAAAATCATTTTTGATGGTAGAGATATCACAAAACTCTCAAAAGAAGAAATGAGGAAGCTGAGAAAAGAAATGCAGATCATCTTTCAAGATCCAATGGCCTCTCTGAATCCATATATGAGGGTGGGAAAAGCCATAGAACACGCCCTTGAAATTCACGGAATCGGAGACAGATCGTCGAGAAAAGAGATGGTGCTTGAGATGTTGAGGAGAGTGAATCTGGAGCCCGCGGAGGATATCTACAGAAGGTATCCGAGGGAGCTTTCCGGTGGCCAGAGGCAAAGAGTTGTCATTGCCCGTGCTTTGATTTTGAAACCCCGTCTGGTGGTGGCAGATGAAGCGGTGGCTATGCTCGATGTTTCCGTGAGATCGCAGTTGTTGAGGCTCCTTCAGGAACTCAGAAAGGAATTCAACCTCACCATGCTCTTCATCACACACGACCTCGCTACGACCAAATACGTCTGCGACGAAATCGCGGTGATGTACCTCGGAAAGATTGTGGAGATCGGTGATTTTGAGGACATATACCTCAATCCAAAGCATCCTTACACACAGGCTCTTATATCCGCCGTACCGGAACCTTCTCTCAAGAAGAAAAAGAAGTTCATCCCTGAGGGAGAAACACCAAACCCGATAGACGTGCCATCTGGTTGTAGATTCCACCCGCGCTGCCCTTACAGAATGGATATCTGTATGAAAGAAGAACCTCAACTCAAGGCTGTGGAGGAAAATCATAAGGTGGCATGTCATCTTTACAACTGAAGGGAGGTAGTGGGTATGAAAAAGTTAGTCTGGTTGTTTCTGATCTTAACAGTAACGCTCTCCTTCGCGGCAAAAGACATCATCGTGGTGGGTACAACGGACAAAATCAGAACTCTCGATCCTGCCAACTGTTACGATTACTTTTCTTCAAACATCCTTCAAAACGTCATGGTTGGACTGGTTGATTACGAAATAGGAACCAGCGTTCTCAAGCCCGTTCTGGCAGAGAGATGGGAAGTCGATGAAACAGGAACGGTTTACACGTTCTATCTGAGAAAGGATGCAAAGTTCGAGGATGGAACACCCATCGATGCACACGTCTTCAAGTACTCTTTCGACAGGGTGATGAAACTGAATGGAGATCCGGCATTCTTACTCTCTGATGTCGTCGAAAAAACAGAAGTGGTGGACGACTACACCTTCCGTGTAACTCTGAAGTATCCATTCTCTGCGTTCGTTTCCGTCCTCGGTTACACCGTTGCGTATCCGGTGAATCCGAAGGTTTATCCAGCTGATTCCTTCTACGAAGGTATCCCGTCAGCTTCTGGTCCATACAGGGTCAAGGAATGGATCAGAGATGTGAGAATCGTTCTCGAAGCGAATCCGAACTACTTCGGTGAAAAACCAAAGACAAAGACCATCGTGATCAATTTCTATGAGAACGCTTCCACACTCAGATTGGCACTCGAGACGGGAGAAATCGATGTCGCTTACAGACATCTCGACCCCAGAGATGTTATCGATCTCGAGGGAAGAGAAGACATCGTCGTTTACAAAGGTAACAGTCCACAGATCAGATATCTGGTGATCAACGTCACACAACCCCCGTTCGACAACGTGAAGGTGAGACAGGCACTCGCCTATTCGGTGAACAGAGATGTCATAGTTGAAGATGTGTTCGTGGGACTTGCAAAACCACTGTACTCGATGATCCCGGAAGGCATGTGGGGACACAAGGATGTTTTCCCTGAAAGAGACCTAGAAAAGGCAAGAGCGCTCCTCAAGGAAGCTGGCTACGATGAGAACAATCCCCTCGTGATAGACCTGTGGTACACACCTTCACACTACGGAACGACAGAAGCGGATGTCGCTCAGGTGCTGAAAGAGTCGTTCGAAGAAACCGGTGTCATAAAAGTGAACCTGAAGTATGCGGAGTGGTCCACCTACGTGGAGTACTTCCTGAACGGAACGATGGGTCTCTTCCTCCTTGGATGGTACCCCGATTACCTTGATCCGGATGACTACGTCTGGCCGTTCCTCAGTGAGAGTGGTGCGAAATCCCTCGGTAGCTTCTACTCGAATCCTGAGGTAGAAAACCTGATGATAGAAGCGAGAAAACTCACCGATCTGGAAAAGAGAACAGAGATCTACTACAAAGTCCAGGAGATTCTTGCAAGGGATGTTCCTTACATACCGCTCTGGCAGGGAGTTGCAACCTGTGCAGCGAAAAAACAGGTGAAAGGAATTCTGCTTGAACCCACACAGATATTCAGATACTACATACTCTACTGGGAAGAGTGAACTCCCGCCGCCCCTTCCCGGGGCGGCTTTCGGAGGTGCCGTGATGTCTCTTAAAAACTACGTGATAACAAGAATTCTCCTCGCTGCCCCCATGATATTCATCCTTCTGGCACTCATATTCCTGGTGCTCAGGATCATACCCGGGGATCCGGTGCTCGCTATTCTCGGAGGGAAAGCACCGAAGGAGGTCATCGAACAAAAGAGACACGAACTCGGTCTCGATAAACCTATCATCGTCCAGTTTTTCGATTACATCGGAGATCTTCTCAAAGGTGACCTGGGAAAATCTACACTGACGGGAAGACCCGTTTGGGAAGAAATAAAGGAGAGATTTCCCGCGACTTTGGAGCTGACACTCTTCGCTTTCATCGTAGCCGTTCTCATAGGCATCTTCTGGGGAAGCTTCGCTGCGTACAAAAGGGACAGTGGAGTTGATATAGGTGCCAGGATGTTTTCAATGGTGATGTACGCGGTTCCGGTTTTCTGGTTCGGTTTGATGATGCAGTACATCTTCGGAGTTATCTTGAGATGGCTTCCCGTTGGCGGACGATTGTCACCCACTATGAATTTGAAAGTGATAACGGGTATCTATTCGATAGATGCGCTTTTCACAGGAAACTGGGAAGCGCTGAAAGACGTTTTCGAACATCTCTTACTTCCGGGACTCACGCTCGGCCTTGTGATCTCCAGCGTCTTTGTCCGTATGGTGAGAAACAACACCGTTTTAACACTGGCCCAGGATTTCGTGAAGGCGGCTCGTGCTCGCGGTTTGAAGGAGAGGGTGGTTCTGTTCAGGTACGCCCTGAAAAACGCTCTGGTACCCATCTTCACGATGATGGGATTGCAGTTCGCACTCCTTCTGGGAGGTGCGGTCCTCACAGAAACCACTTTCTCATGGCCCGGTCTTGGAAGTTATCTTGTGATGAAGATCAGGTACAGGGACTTTCCTGCCATACAGGGCACGGTCGTTTTCTTCGCTTTGATCGTGGTGGTGATAAGCATTCTCGTCGACGTGATCAACGCTCTGATAGATCCCAGGGTGAGATATTGAAAAGAGCGGGACACGCCCGCTCACAGTAATTTTTCGAGATTCTTCTTCACTTCGTCTATGAACTCTTCGAGAGTGACATACTTGTCGATCGGTGGTTCTGTGAAAGGCTGAAGGTCCTTTGTGATCACACCGGATTCTATGGTGTTTATCACAGCCTTCTCCAGTTTGTCTGCGAATTCACACACCTCCGGTGTTCCGTCGAGTTCTCCCCTTTTCCTTATAGCACCTGTCCACGCGAAGATCGATGCGGTTGGATTCGTCGAGGTCTTTTCTCCCTTCAAATATCTGTAGTAGTGTCTTCTCACCGTGCCGTGGGCTGCCTCGAACTCGTAGACCCCATCGGGAGAGACAAGAACCGACGTCATGAGGCCGAGACTGCCGAATCCTGAGGCGATCATATCGGACATGATATCCCCTTCGTAGTTCATACAGGCCCAGAGCATGCCGCCCTCACTTCTCAAAATCTGCGCAGCCGCATCATCTATGAGCATGTATCTGTAGTTCACTCCAGCTTTTTCGAGTTCTTCTTTTCTTTTGTCGACCTCTTCCTGGAATATGTCTTTGAAGTACGCATGGTACACCTTGGAGATCGTGTCTTTCGTCGCAAACCAGATGTCGACCTTTTCAGAGATAGCGTAGTTTATACACGACTGAGCGAAGCTTCTGATCGATTTCTCCAGGTTGTGCATTGCCATGACAACACCGTTTCCTTCGAATTTGTGTACGAGGAGTGTTTTGTTTTCTTTGTTTCTCACCACAAGTTCCACTTCTGCTGGGCCTTCTACTTTTGCTTCCACAGCGTTGTATATGTCACCGTAGGCGTGTCTTCCTATGATGATCGGTTTCTTCCAGCGCTTCACAAGCGGTGGCACGTTCTTCACCATGATGGGCTTTCTGAAAACCGTTCCATCGAGATACGCTCTGATGGTGGCATTTGGACTCTTCCAGGCTTTCTTCAGGTTGTATTCCTTCACTCTTTCCGCATCCGGGGTGATCGTTGCGCACTTGACACCGACACCGTACTTTTTGATGGCCTTTGCCGCTTCGATCGTGATCTGATCGTCTGTTTCGTCTCTCTTCTTTATTCCGAGATCGAAGTAAACCAGCTGGATGTCGAGATAGGGAAGGATGAGTTTTTCTTTGATCATCTTCCACATCACGCGTGCCATCTCGTCACCGTCAAGCTCAACAATAGGATTTTTGACTTTGACTTTCTCCATCCTTTGTACCTCCTTTTCTGTGATGGCTGCTATTACTAATGATATCATCCCCTTTCGTTCCCCAGTTGTAAAGTTTCCTTATCTCGTCTATTGTTTGCACGAAAGCTTTGACAACGAAGGGAGAATAGAATCTTCCCGAAAGATCTTTAATCTCTCTGATGGCTTCATCAAAACTTTTTCTGATCTTGTAAGGCCTGTGAGACACCATAGCATCAAAACTGTCAGCTACTGCAGCTATCTGTGCGGAAAGGGGTATTTCATCTCCTTTTAGTCCGTGTGGGTATCCCTTTCCGTTGTATTTTTCATGGTGAAACAGGGCTACTTCAGCGGCAAGCGATAAAACGGGATTTTTTGAGGTTTTGAGCAGCTCGTATCCGAATATCGTGTGAAGTTTCATTATTTCGTATTCATCGCTGGTGAGCTTGCCTCTTTTCAGCAGGATCGATTCTGGGATGAACACTTTTCCTATGTCGTGGAAAGGAGCGGCCTTTTCTATCAATTCCACAAATTCTGAGGAACAGCCCATCGCCTCCGCTACAAGAGCGCTTATCCTTCCAACCCTCAAAGTGTGCTCATGAGTCTCGTAATCTTTGAGCTCTATGACGCGCAGCAGAAGTGTGTACAGTTCTTCAAGGAGTTCTCTGTTTTCTCTTCTCAGTTTGTCCCTCTCACGTATGTAACTTTCTTCTCTTCTCACATACTCTACTATTTCTTTCTGCTGTGATTTTATGATGTTCATCCAGCTTTCCTCCCTCGTTCTCTTATGAGAAGTTTTCGTTTCATAGAATTTTCTTGTACGAAACATGTGTTCAATCACGCTAACGAGCTCAGAGGGATTGATGGGGCGGAAAATCAAGTCGTCAACACCTGCATCTTCTAGTGCTTCGAACCAATCTTCATTGTGCGGAACGGCCACAAGAACAAACCTGTCTGTTTTCCGCCTGACACTTTTTATTTTTTCCACTATTTCATCCGTCACAGTGTTCAGTACAAGGAAAACTCCATCCACATCCTGAAGCTTTCCGTTTATGTCTCCGTGTTCACACTCTACAATTTCCACACCAATCTGCGTCAAGAGAGGTTTTATCCATTCCACGCTACTGTCTTCTGTGTAGAGAAGCAGCCTCACAGAACCACCTCTTTATATCTTGAAGAATTCGATCCTCCTCTGAAGTTCCTGTGCAAGTTCAGCAAGGCTCTGGGCAGAAGCAGAGAGTTCTTCAAGGGCAGCGTTGGCTTCCTGGAGAGCACTGTTGGCACTGCTTGTGTTCTCTCTTGTTTTGTTGAGAAGTTCGGTGAGTCTAGTAACTCCTGCGGAAAGTTCTTCAAGGCTTGCACTCTGTTCCTGGGTGCTCGCAGCGACACTTTCCACCCTACTCTGAACATCTTCCATGGCGATTCTGATGCTCTCGAACACGTCTTTTATACTTTCTACAAGCGATGCTGTTTCTTCAATAGCGCTGGCTGTGCTTTCTACAATCTTGGAAGAATTGTTAATTTCATCTCTGAGTTTTCCAAGTATTTCTCCTATCTGCTGGGTTGCCGCTTTACTCTCTTCAGCGAGTTTTCTTATTTCATCTGCGACGACCGCAAAGCCCCTTCCCGCTTCTCCCGCTCTTGCTGCTTCTATCGCCGCGTTCAGCGCGAGCAGATTTGTCTGCTCTGCTATGGAATTGATCGTGTCCACGATGCTGTTTATGTTCTCTGCCATAGACAGGAGCCTGTTGAGGGCTTGTTTTGTGTTCTCGCTCATCTCTCTTGTGCTGTGAGCCTTTTCTGTGATTTCTCTTATTCTCTCCGTGCTTTTTTCTACCTGTTCATGCACCCTCTGAGTAGACTCAAGCATGGCCTGGGCAGATTTGGAATTGCTGTCTGCTGTGGAAGAGAGTTCTTCTATACTCGCAGTGAACTCTTCGAGTGTTGCAGAGTTCTCGTCTGCTTCTTTGTTCAATGACACCAACGCTTCTGATATGCTGTTCACGTTGGCAGAGAGTTCTTCAGAAGTCGCAGAGAGCTCTTCGCTGGACGAACTCACCTCGCTCGAAGCTTTGTTTATTCCTGTGATGATGTCAAGAAGGATTTCTCTCAGCTTTTCAACGGCCATAGCTGCTTTTCCTATCTCGTCCTTGCTACGGATTTTTTCTATCTCCACATTCAGTACACCGTGGCTGAGGTTTTCGACGAGGACGGCGAGCTTTTTCAGAGGAGTCGTGAGATTCCGTGTAGTGAAGATGGCGATGAACATGGCTGCGGCACATACCACAACGAGGAAGAAGATTATGTTCCTTTTGATGTTCTTCGTCATGGAAACGTTTTCAACACCGAGATTCTGAACTAGTTTCCTCAAAGGATTCCTGATCTCTGCTTGCAACTCCACGAAACGGTCATAGATGGACTGATCCACACCGTCTACTATCAGTGAATCTGTTATCCGTATCATCTCTTCAAGATGAGCTATCGACTCCTGGAGAAGTTTCAGGTTCTCTCCAGAGAAATCACTCTGATACGCTTTAATATCATCAAGGCTTGTTCGAAGTCCCTCCACAGAAGATGAAAGAAGCGATTTATCCTTGTTCTGAACCGCTACGAGTACTCCTGCCTGGTTTATCGCCAGTTCCACGATGGCTCTGTTGATGTTTGCAGTGTCGGCGACTATCTTCTCAAGAGAAAGAATGTTGTAGAACGTCAGTAGGCCGAACAGCACGAGTCCTGCGCATACGAGTCCAAAACCTAGGAGTAGTTTCGATGCAACCGATTTCATAGTTTCAACACCCCCACCACACTATGATCTTATTAGTATTATAATTCTATTATAATTCATACATCATTATACATCGTCGTTATAATATCCGTAACATCATCGTTATTATATAGTTTACAATAATTTACAATTTATTGACCTTGAGATCGTGATGGTACAATTACACATGGGAAATGTGCTTGTTTTACTTTGTTTATTACTACGTCGCCAGAGAGGTGAGAATATGAAATTAGAATCTTTAGAGGATCTAGTGCGGGTTCTGTACGCTTCAGGTTACAGTCAGAGAAAACTGGCTAAAATTCTTAAGGTAACTCCAAGAACCGTGAATCTGTGGTTTCAGGGGAAAAGCGTTCCTTCTCCGGAGAATCTGGTGAAACTCGCCAAGGTATTGAACGTTGATCCCTTGGAACTGTCGAGACTCTTCTTAAGTATGAAAAAGTAAACTAGGGTTTTATCTTACCAGCATGGGAGGTGAAAACATGGAAGCAATCCAAGTAGCCAGTGTCAAAGATAATTTCGTGAAAACACTGGAGAAGATCAGAAAAAAGCACGGAGTAGATATCATTGCCCTGTTTGCGATCAGGCAGAGCTTGGCGATTCATGTGATCAACTCGGCCGACAATCCCGTTTCTTTCAGCGCAGGAACAATTTTCAATCTTACTTTAACTCCCCTGGTTGAGGAATTTCTGTTCAATGTGAAAACTTTCGAGAATCATCCACAGAAAACTCGTTTCGCTCTTGTGGAGAATGTTCAATGGGAGCTCTACATTCCCGTTGTTTTCAAAGAATTTCCCACAGGGTTTGTGTACGTTGCCTCGAAGAAAAAGAGGGATGCAGAGAAAACAGAGGGAATAATTAGGGATCTTCAAGATTTTTTGAAAGCACACGGACTCGAATACTACTTCCTGGAGTACTCTGTCGTCCTGGATCAGCTTTTAACCACCGTGGCGATACTGATAGACAGACTGTTTTCCAGAGTCAGCCGCTACACGCTGAACCACATATACAACGTGGCTTTCTGGGCGGAAGAAATCGGAAAGATAGTGGGTCTGGATGAAAAAAGACTTGCGAAGCTGTATCTGGCGGGTCTTCTTCATGACATAGGTAAAGTGTATATAGATGAGCGCATCTTGAACAAAGAAGGAAGATTAACACTCCAGGAGTACCAGGAGATGAAAAAACACGTGGATTACAGCTATAACATGGTAAAAGACCTGATGATCTGGGATATTGAGGACGATGTGGCTCTCTGGGTGGTTCAACACCACGAGAAATTCGACGGGAGCGGGTATCCGTTCGGATTGAAGGAAGAAGAGATAACGCCCGAAGGAAGGATACTCAAGATAGCGGATACTCTGGATGCGATGCTCTCTCCCAGATCGTATAGAAATCCGTTTCCTTTGGATGATGTGATCAAAGAAATCGAGAGACTTAGAGGAAAAGATTTCGACCCCTTGCTCGCGGATCTAACTGTTGATCTATTGAGGGAGAAAAAAGAGAGTTTAGGTCTTTTCGAAGGAAGGATACTTCCTGCTACACTGATCGCAGGTGAAGGGATACATGAAGGTATTCTGCGAAAAAACGATGGATATCATGTTTTTATTTCTGATTACGTTTGAATTTAACGAGGAAAGAGGGACACTTTTTGTGTCCAGATACAATTCTTTGCACAAACTCGATGTGAAGTTATTTCCACTGGATCATGACAAAGCAAGGTTGGAAATCGTAGAAGTACCAATCACAACACAGCAGAAGTGGTGGAATCCTACCATAGGAATTCTCGAATTAAAGGGAAGGAAAAGAAATATCATCATATCGAATACATCGAACGAAGAAATTGTCTTTATTCTCTCGGGAGTTAGGGACATGGAAGTAGATAGAAGAGAAATCTCCAGAATAGAGACCCCCGAAGGTTCGTACGAAGGATTCATCACTGGTAAAATCAGGATAGCGGGCGTCCCACATTTTGTCTTCAAAATCGAAGAAAGGAGGGATAGATAGTATGAGTTTAAAAGGAAAAACACTTCTAGTATCGACTATAACATTAGCTGCAGTAGTTCTTGTAGCCCTCCTGGGGGGTAGTGTCTTCTTGAAAGCTGGTCAGAACGTGAGAAAAGCGTTTGAAGAGTACGAACTCGCAGTGGAAGCCCTGGATAAACTGGGTGAACTTGAAACCAAAGTTGCTCTGTTTGTAAACAACGCGGCGAAAATAGAGGAGGTATCATCGCTCTTCAATGAATTGAAGAAAGTAGCCGATAAGATACCTTCTTTGAAGGAGCATATGGACGCTCTGGAGCGAAACATTTCAGAGATAATTTCCGGAAAAACGGAAGTGGTTTCTCGCATTCAAAGTTCTGTGGATCAGGTGAAGGAAGATATCATGGCGAATCTGGACAGAACCAGAGAAAACCTTGACAAAGAGATTTCGTACAGTTCTGAGCTCATCAGAAACGTTCTTTTCATTGTTCTTCCAATCGTAGCGGTGGCAAGTGGAGTATTTCTGTTCGTCATGATATCTCGTAGTCTGAGACTCTTGAAACCTGTTATGGAAGCGTCAAGATCTTTGAGGAACAACGATCTCACAATTAACATACAGGAAGCGAAAGGAAAAGACGAGATAAGCACTCTCTTAAATGAATTCAAAGCTTCCATAGAATATCTGAGAAACAATCTCAAAGATGTACAGACAGAGACATTCTCAGTTGCCGAGAGTATCGAGGAGATCTCCAAGGCAAACGAAGAGATCACAAACCAGCTTCTTGGAATTTCAAAGGAAATGGACAACATTTCCACGAGGATAGAGTCCATTTCTGCCTCGGTTCAGGAAACCACAGCGGGATCCGAAGAGATCAGCAGTGCCACTAAAAACATAGCAGACAGCGCCCAGCAGGCAGCAAGTTTCGCCGACCAAAGTACACAACTAGCGAAAGAAGCTGGAGATGCTTTGAAGAAAGTCATAGAAGTCACTCGAATGATATCGAACAGTGCCAAAGACGTGGAAAGGGTTGTGGAGAGTTTCCAGAAGGGAGCCGAAGAGATCACAAGCTTTGTTGAAACCATCAATGCAATAGCAGAGCAGACGAACTTGCTCGCGTTGAACGCGGCGATAGAAGCGGCAAGAGCGGGAGAAGCGGGAAGGGGCTTTGCGGTCGTCGCAGATGAAATAAGAAAACTCGCTGAAGAAAGTCAGCAGGCTTCAGAGAACGTCAGAAGAGTTGTCAACGAGATCAGAAGCATAGCCGAAGATGCAGGAAAGGTGTCTTCTGAAATCACAGCGCGTGTCGAAGAGGGTACAAAACTGGCTGACGAAGCTGATGAAAAACTGAACTCCATTGTAGGAGCTGTGGAGAGAATAAACGAGATGCTTCAGAATATAGCAGCGGCGATAGAAGAACAGACAGCAGCTGTGGACGAGATCACAACCGCTATGACAGAAAACGCGAAAAACGCAGAAGAAATTACAAACAGTGTCAAGGAAGTGAACGCAAGGCTTCAGGAAATCAGTGCCTCGACAGAAGAAGTTACGAGCAGAGTACAGACCATCAGGGAAAATGTACAGATGCTCAAAGAAATCGTCGCAAGATACAAAATATGAGGGTGCTTCCGCACCCTCTTTCATTTAGCGAGCAGAACCCGGAGAGCGCCTTTTTCCTGAAGGGTCTTTGCAACATCTGGTGAATCCGTCACGTATATCCTGTCTCTTCTCACTTCGTTCGGTACGGTATCCACTTTCACGGCGTTTTCGTCTTTTTCCAGAACAAAATCTGCGTCTTCTTTGAAAATTTCGATGATCAACGGTTCGCCCACGAACGGATCGTCTTTCTTCAGGTAGGTCTGGAAGTCTTCTTTCAACTCCTGAGCAACGTATTTCAGAATCTTTATGAAGTTGTCTTTGTCCACATAGCCAGGAAGGTATCCCAGACCTTCTTTTCCCTTAAAAAAGAAAAACGTAGGCGTTCCTCTCACACCGAATCCAGCGAAGAGATCTCTGTAGCTAACCGATTCCTCTCCCAGAACTTCCTTCGCAAAGAGTGTGGTTTTTTCATCTGTGGCGTACAGCTCAACGAAGACGAAGTTTGGAATCAGAATTTCCTGGAAATCTTCTTTCGGGAATACTTCTTTTTTGAACAGATTACAGTAGTAACAGGTTGGACTCGAGAACATCATGATCAGCTTTCTCTGGGTGATGTTCGCGAGTCTGTAGGCGTCATCTAAAGTGAGGGCCAATGAGAACACACTCAAAGCCAAAATTGTGATGATTAAGAACCTTTTCACAGTACCATCCTCCCATCAGTATGTGATGAATCTTCCCGTGAGAATGAGCACTCCAACGAGAATGAGTGAGAGAGAACCCACTATTTTGAGAACGTTCATCCACACAGGCTTTTTGAAGCTGACGCGGTTCAAAAGCTTGTTGACGAATCCTCCCATCAGGATGAACGGAATCGAAATACCCAGAGAGTAGAGGAAAAGAAGTACTCCCCCCTTCACCGGTTCTCTTCCACTCGCCACTATCGCGAGGATACTTCCCAGTATGGGACTCGAGCAGGGAATCCACACGAGCCCCACACTACCACCGAGTAAGAAACCGTTCAGGAATCCTTCCCCTTTGTAGCGCCACACGTTGGGATTCTTTTTCATCTTCACAAGTTCAACATCGAACAGGTAAAACAGCCCAAAGACTACGAGAGCAAGCCCGGAAATCCACGTGAGTATGTAAGTAGGAATGAAATTTCCAAACAGTCCAAAAAGGACTCCTATGACTGAAAAGAGAGAAGATATTCCCACGAAAAAACCTATGACCTTCAGGAAATCTCCTTTCGAGGCAAAGAGCACGCCAAGAAAAGCGGGGATCAGGGGCAGAACACATGGGCTGAAAAATGCGAGGAGGCCGTATCCAAGAGCCATCCAGTAACTCACTTCTGCAACGGCGAAACTCATGTTCTCTCTCCTCTTCATTTTTTCTACTGAAAAAGTCCAAAATAATTATAACACAGAAACACCCCCTCACAACGAGGGGGCTAACGATTCAGTTTGAATGGTAGTACAGAAGCTTCACATCGATTTCATCGAGGGATTTCACGAACTTTTCATGGTCGATGTTTTCCACCCTGAGTGTGGCAAGGTAAGAATCCTTCCCTTCTTCGAAAAGTGTTGCGATGGAGATGATGTTCCCGCCTGCTTCGTAGATTCTCTTTGCCACTTCGAGAAGTTCACCCGGTTTGTCTGGCATTTCCATCGTGTACCTTATGGTTCCTTCCCTCTTGGTTCCGAATATCTCCACGAAGACTTTGAAGATATCAGTCTGTGTGATGATTCCAACAAGACGTCCCGCGTCGTCAACTACAGGGAGCCCACTTATATCCTTCTCCTCCATTATCCTTGCCGCATCTTCTATCGGTGTGTTTTCGTTCACTGTGACGACATCTTTTGTCATGATCTCCTCGATTTTGAGTTTGGAAAGAAGGTAGTGGAGTTCCCAGATGTTGAGTGTCGTGGCTTTGGAGGGAGATGCGTAGAGAAGGTCCTTTTCTGTCACGATACCGACGATCTTTTCATTCTTCATCACTATGAGGCGTTTGATTTTGTTCTGTTTCATGAGTTTGAGGGCCTCAGAAAAAGAGGTCTCTGGAGCGATGGTGATGGGATTTCTCGTCATGAAATCCTTGACAAGCATGTTTTCCCCCCTTTATGCAACACCGAGATAGGCCTTTCTGACCATTTCGTTGTCCAGAAGTTCGCTGGCTTTTCCTTCGAGAACGATCTGTCCAGTCTCGAGGACGTAACCGTAGTGGGCAACCTTCAAAGCACCGAGGGCGTTCTGTTCCACCAGGAGAATGGTGGTTCCCTCCTGGTTGATCTTCTGGATGACCTCGAAAACTTCGGAGACCAGGATGGGAGCAAGACCCAGAGAAGGTTCGTCCATCATCAGAAGCTTTGGTCTGCTCATCAGAGCTCTTCCGATTGCGAGCATCTGCTGTTCTCCACCGGAAAGAGTTCCTCCCAGCTGTTTTAGTCTCTCTTTCAACCTCGGGAAAAGCGAGAAGATCCATTCCAGGTCACGTTTTATTCCTTCTTTGTCCTTCCGGTTGTACGCTCCCATCATGAGATTCTCATAGACGGTGAGCTCTGGAAAGATTCTCCTTCCTTCGGGAACCAGAGCTATTCCCATTCTGTTTATCACGTGGGCTGGCTTGTTTGTTATGTCCTGGCCGTTGAAGATGATCTTTCCCTTCTGCGCTCTTACGAGTCCTGCTATCGCGGAGAGCGTTGTGGTTTTTCCCGCACCGTTTGCTCCGATCAGCGTTACGATCTGACCTCTCGGGACTTTCAGGTCTATTCCCTTGATGGCGTGGATCGCACCGTAGTAAACGTGGAGAGACTGGACTTCAAGGACGATGTCAGACACTCTCCCACTCCCTTCCGAGGTACGCCTCTATCACGCGCGGATCGTTCTGAATTTCCTTCGGCGTTCCTTCCGCTATGATTCTGCCGTAGTCCATCACTATGATTCTCTCACAAATTCCCATGACCACTTTCATATCGTGCTCTATGAGAAGCACCGTCAGGTTGAAGTCCTTTCTGATCTGTTTTATGAACTCCATGAGGTCCTCTGTTTCCTTCGGGTTCATACCTGCGGCGGGTTCGTCCAGCAAGATCAGTTTCGGTTCCGTTGCGAGAGCTCTGGCTATCTCCAGCTTTCTCTGCTCTCCATACGGAAGCGAGGAAGCCTTCTCGTACATCACCTTTTCGAGTCCTACCCTCTTGATGAGGTCTTTGGCTCTTTCCACCATTTCTTTTTCTTTCTTCAAGTATCCGATTTTCGTGACAGCCCTCCAGAACCAGAAACGTCCGTGGCCCTTTCTCGGTTTTCCGTGCTTCACAAGAATTCTATCTGCATCGGGATTGGAGAGAACGTGGTGCTGAGCCACAAGAACGTTCTCGAGAACGGTCATGTCAGAAAAGAGCCTGATGTTCTGGAAAGTCCTTGCGATTCCAAGGTGTGTGATCTGGTACGGTCTCAACCCCGTGATATCTATATCGTTGAACACGATTCTTCCCTTCGTAGGGGTGTATATACCCGTTATCACGTTGAATACAGTTGTCTTTCCCGCACCATTTGGTCCTATGAGACCGACGAGTTCTCCCTCTCTGATTTCGTTCGTGAAATCGTCCACCGCTACGAGTCCACCGAACTGCATCGTCACATGATCCAGAAGGAGGAGAGGTTTCTTGGAAAGATCCGTGACCGTCATTTCTCTTCACCACCCCTGCGACGAGCAAAGAGCCATCTGTAAAGGTTGTTCCAGGTGAGTTCTTCTCTTCCCATGATACCCCTCTGCCAGAAGATCATCACAAGGATGAAAATGGCGGATATCACGAGGATCCTCATTCCCTTTATACCGGGAACGTGTATGCCGAAGAACGTGAAAGGCTCTTCCAGATCCCTGAGCCACTCGAAGAGTATAGCGAAGAGAGCGGCTCCTATGAGCGAACCGGAAATACTGCCGAGTCCACCCAGAACTATCATGATGAGAACGTAGAAAGTGAGCATGGGACCGAGTGTGGTCGTTCTGGGATCTATCGTGGTGAGCCAGTGCGCGTAGAGCGAACCAGAAACACCCGCAAAGAAGGCTCCTATGACGAAAGAAAGAAGCTGATGTTTGAAAACATTTATTCCCATGGCTTCGGCTGCTATGCGGTCTTCTCTGATGGCCTTCAAAGCTCTTCCGTAGCTACTGTTCACAAGGCTTGCCATGAACAGAACCGTTACGAATAGCCAGCCGTAACACCACCAGATGTTTGAGTATTCCGGAATTCCCTTGAGACCGAGAGGGCCGTTTGTGATGCTGATGGCGTTGAGAGCGATGATCCTTATCACCTCTGCGAACCCAAGGGACGCTATCGCGAGGTAATCACCGGAAAGCCTCAAAACCGGCCACCCTATGAGAAAAGCGAAGACGGCTGCCAGAACACCGCCTGCCACTGTGGCGGTGAAGAAGTCGGTGTGCGCGTTCGCAAGCCAGGGAACGATCGGCTCTATTATAAAAGACATCGCTTTCTGCTCTGGTGAAAGTGTGAGAAGAGACGCCGTATAAGCACCTATCAAGATGAAACCGGCGTGTCCAAGAGAAAAGATACCCGTGATACCGTTTATCAGGTTCAAACTCACCGCCATGATACCGTATATGGCGATGAGCCTCACTACTCTCAGCTTGTAGCTGTCCATGTATCTATCAGCCAGATAGAGAAGAAGGGCCATGAAGATCAGGAAAACAACCGTGAGAATGAAGTTCGTTCGTGCAGATAGTTTCTTCTCCATCTTCATCACACCTTTTCCACGATTTTTTTACCGAGAAGTCCAGAAGGTTTCACGAGCAGTATGATGATCAGGATGATGAAAGCGAACGCATCCCGGTAACCCATAACAGCTGGGAAATAAGCTGCGAGGAATATCTCAATGAGACCGAGAAGAACGCCACCGAGAACAGCTCCGGGGATCGAACCTATTCCTCCAAACACCGCCGCAATGAAAGCCTTGAGACCTGGCATGAAACCCATGTAAGGATGTACGTTCGGAAATCTCATTGCCCACATGATCCCACTCGCAGCAGCGAGTGCCGAACCGAGGGCAAACGTGAAACCGATGACGGCGTCCACGTTGACACCCATGAGGGCAGTCGTTGGAATATCCATGGAAATCGCTCTCATAGCCATACCGATCTTCGTTCTATAAACGATGAAGAACAGGACTATCAGAATGACGGCGGTGATGAAGATCACGAGGAACGTGAGGAGTGGTATTCTGGCTCCCGCTACAGTCAGCACTTTGTTCAGTATGGTCCTGTCCTTGAAGACCTTCAGAAAAGACTTGGGAATGGCTCCAAAAACGACCACAGCGAGACTCTCAAGGAAGAAAGAAACTCCGATAGCGGTGATAAGAGCGGAAATCCTGGGAGCGTTTCTCAGAGGTTTGTAAGCAACTCTGTCTATGAGAAAACCCAATAGCGCTGCTCCGAGGATCGCTACGATGGCAGAAAAAAGTGGATTCAGAGAAAGAAGAGTAGCAGCGTAGAAGGCGAAGTAGACACCCATCATCATAACATCGCCATGGGCGAAATTGATGAGCCTCAGAATACCATAAACCATGGTGTAACCAATCGCTATGAGCGCGTACAAACCTCCGAGCATGATTCCGTTGAAGAGATTCTGGAGAAAGAATACCACTCTTTCACCTTCCTTTCTTCAATCAAAGAAAGCGAAGCCCCTGAGGGGCCTCGCTTTTGCTTGTTTCAATGGAAGTTTTTACTTGAGGTCATCAGGATTGATGACAGCCTCAAAGTCAACGGAACCGTTCTTCACTATGTTTACAACAACAGATTTGATAGCGTCTCCGTTCTCGTCGATGTTTATGATACCGCTGGCACCGTTGAAGTTTCTCGTTTTTCTGATCTCTTCAGCGATCTTTTCCCTGTCAAAGCTTCCTGCCCTTTCGATCGCGTCGAGAAGCACCATGTAAGCGTCGTATCCGAGAGCGTTGAGCGCAGCTGGTTCTTTTCCGTATTTCTCCTTGTACACTTCAACGAATTTCTTTGCAACAGGGTTGCTGGCTGCCTTCGGATGGTAGTGTGTGGTGAAGAGGAGGCCTTCCACTGCTTCTCCACCGATCTCTATGAGTTCCGGTGCGTCTGCACCGTCACCTGCCAGAATGTAACCGGTGAATCCAAGCTGTCTTGCTTGTCTGGAAATGAGGGCGATCTCCGGGTAGTACCCTGTTATGTAGATTGCATCCGGGTTGAACGACATCGCAACGGAAAGCTGTGCGGAAAAGTCCTGATCACCACTTCTGAAGAACACCCTCTTCACCTGTCCTCCGAGTTCAGTGAACTTGTTTATGAAGAAATTAGAGAGTCCGACACTGTAGTCCTGCTCGACATCTGTGAACACAACCACTCTTTTTGCACCCAGATTTTTGTAAGCGAATACTGCCATGGCTGCTCCCTGGAACGGGTCGATGAAACAAACCCTGGAGACGAACTTTCTTCCCTGTGTTACGAGTGGATTCGTGGAGGCAGGAGTCACCATAGGAACTTTGTTCTCTTCTGCAATAGGTGCTATGGCGAGAGAATGTGCACTGGCCACTTCACCGATTATTGCGAGGACCTTTTCTTTGTCAATGGCTCTTGCTGCTGCGTTCGCTGCTTCTGTTTTCTCACTTCTGGTGTCAAGGAGAACGAGTTCTACCTCTTCTCCCAGAACCGTAGGTTTCTCTTCGTGAGCGATCTGAATCCCTTCCCACACCATCCTTCCAAAAGCGGAAATGCCACCCGTCATTGGAAGAATCACAGCGATCTTAACAGCGGAGAAAAGACTCAAAACTGTCAATACAAGAAGAACGGTTACCAGTACCTTCCTCATATCTCTTCCCTCCCCTCATGAGAATGATTTTTATAAGTATTTTACAGGCTCACCACGAAACGGTCAAGAAATCCTTTTGAATCTTAATGCAGATTTTTCTGGAGGTTAATGTTTGTCTTTTTCAGTTCTTTCTCTGATTCCGAGAAAATCTTTGCTATTTCTTTCTCAGGCAGTTTTATTCCTTTTCCTGCATATTTACTTTCGACGTACAGCTCGGTCAAATCTCTAAAGTGTCGAAACTTTTTCCCGGATATCAACTCGTACGGAGTGAGATGTTCCTTTCCTGGAAAATATTTCCACCTCAGGAAGAGGTACGCGTCTTCTAACGTGTGTATTACTCTTCGTTCAGTGTGATGTTCCTTTTCTTCAATATCTTCTTTTTCTTCCTCTCTCGATTCTTCCGTTTCAATTTCTTCGCTCGACGTTTTCAACGTTCTAAGGAAGAGCTTCAAAGTGGTGTGGAAGAACAATACCACCACGAAAAGAGAAACAGCGGTTAAAACCCATCTTACCGAATTCCACGAAGGATTTCTTTCGATTTCAACGACGGTCACAGATGCGGAAGAGGTGGACGAAAGCATCTGACCTACTGGTGTGAGCTCTGGAATTCCTACGTCGAGGTTCACGTTCTGAACCACCATGTTCACGAACAACACGAACAGATAAAAGCTAACCACAAAAACACCGAGAGCGGCAAAGACGTAATGTGACACCTTTAAATTCATTCGAAACTCTTTGAAGAAAACAACAACGAGTAGCACCACACCTGCCACAGCGACCCAGAAAATGACTTCCCAGAGAAGTTTCATAGCAAGACTACCACTCTGGGTGAATTTTTCTATCACGACCACAACGTTTTTCACCATCTGTTGGACCGATTCACCACTTTCTGGCTGATGCGTTTCTGGAAGAAGGAATGGAAGTCTGAATTCTGGAACAAAAGCCAGAAGTGGAATCACAGAAGCGTAGAGGAACTTCTTCTCATGAAGGAAAAAGAGGGCCATAGCTCCGGAGACAAAAAGGAATGAAGATGGATTTTTCTCAAATATCAACGAAAGCACGAAAAAGAAGGCCAGCGAATACACTTTTGACCTTTCATTTTCGAAATCTGAAAACACAAGGAAGAAAGTAACTATGAGAGATGCGAAAACCAGGTCTTTTTCTTTCGAAAGTATCCAGAGGAGGATCCCTGAGACCGGAAGAACGATCAGGTAGGCTCTGGAGATTCTCTTTAGTATCGCCGTTACCGCTGAGCCTGAAAGGAGCAACAGAGAGTAGAGGTTGATATCTTTCATCAGAACCAGAAGTAAAGCGCTACCAAACAACACATCATGGAACACTTTCTACAACCTCCTGAACGGTCATGTTCTCCCGCACTCCCCTCACGATCACGTGGTTCTCTTCGAGCAGCTTCACCTTTTCCAGAAGATCGAGGAGATCCTTCCTCATGAGGAGATAGCTCCTGAAAGGCTTCGTGTTTGGATCGCGTAAACCGTATGGTATGACAAATACGATCAATTTTGAAACCTGAGACCTCACTCTGAGAAGTAAGGGAAGCTCCTGCTCCGTCAGGTGTACGCAGAAAAGGAGAACAGTATCTGAAGGATCAAATACGACCGTCTCCAGGACACTCTTCGTATCGAAACGAGAATTGTCCGTTCCTCTCACGGTGGCGAGCAGTTCAAAATCCATCACCCAGTCTCGATCGTGATTCTTCCAGATTTCTTCACCTATGACCGTTAATTCCACTGGTGTGTGACGTTCTTTCAGGTCTTTCACCACGCTCGCCACGAACCGCACCGCTTCCTCTTCGTAGTACCTCCTCAGTTCTTTCCAGACCTCTCCCAGCTGGACATCTCTTGGAAGGTTCAGATCGAGAAAAATCTTCACCCTTCCCAGCGCGGTGTGGTCGTGCTCTTTCACGAGCAACCTTCCATATCTCGCGGAGGCTTTCCAGTGTATTCTGTTCATCGGTTCTCCGTTGTAATCTCTGAGTCCCTTCAGCATCGTGTTGTCCTCGAGAAGTCTCTGGGGGCTTTTTCTACCCGGCAGGAGCTCTTTCAGGGCCTCTTTGTAGAATTCGATCGGCACGTACTCGGGAAAAACGATCACCTCGTCCTCTGCGTTGAACTCCTTTTCCACAGAAAAAGTTGCGAACGTGTCCTCGATTTTTATAGAAAATCCCTTCAGGATCTTTCTTCCACGTGTTCCAAACGAGAAAATGAACACCAGCTTTTCTGAAGAAGATGGTGTCAGAGAAACTTCTTCGGTGTCTTTTTTGAAAAATCTGACGGGAGAAAAACTCGGGTTGAGTTTCATCGAAATCCGCAAATGACCAGAATATCTGATCTTGTAGATCATCTCTGCCTTTTCATCCACGAAGAGTCTGGTTTTTGTGATGTGCCTTTCTATCTTTATTTTTGGAATGGCCTTCAGAGTCAAGAGAAGATCCAGCCACCTCGTTGCGGTAAAGAAAACCATCAGAAGAAAAATGTTGTTCTGTGTGAGGATCCATACTGCAACGGAAAAGATTGTGAGAATCACAAGTGGTTTCTTTCTTACCCTCATTTGACCACCTTCACACGGTCGAGAATTTCTCTCACTATATCCTCCTTTTTCTCCCTTTTGAGTTTGGACTCCGCAGACTGGATCACTCTGTGGGGTATCACGTACACAGCGGCTCTTTTCACGTCGTCTGGAAGGGTAAAATCTCTCCCATCCATGAAAGCGAGAGCCATGGAAAAGTGCATGAGGGCTATACTTCCACGGGGGCTCATGCCCAAAAGAAGCGATGGGTGATTTCTTGTGGCACTGGCTATATCGACGATGTATTTCTTCACTTCGTCGCTCACAAAAACATTCCTCACCTTTTTTTGAAGTTCTGAAAGCTCATCAGGGTTCATGACCGGTTCCAGCTGGCTTATGGGATGCTCTTTTTCTTGGGATGTGAGCATCTGAATCTCTGCTTCCTCATCGGGATACCCCATCTTCACACAGATCATGAAACGGTCGAGCTGAGCTTCCGGGAGAGGGAAGGTCCCTTCGTACTCGATTGGGTTTTGTGTGGCGATCACGAAGAATCTCTCAGAAAGCCTATGTGTGACTCCATCCACGGTCACTTGACCTTCTGCCATTGCCTCAAGGAGCGCAGATTGTGTTCTCGGTGTTGCCCTGTTTATCTCGTCCGCGAGGAGAACATCGGTGAACACGGGCCCCTTTTTAAAGACAAAGTCTTCCTTCTTTCTATCGTATATGTACAGACCTGTGAGATCCGTTGGAAGGAGGTCCGGTGTGAACTGAACTCGTCTGAAGTCCACTCCAAGGGATAGCGCAAGGGCTCTTGCAAGCATCGTCTTTCCTACTCCCGGCACATCTTCCATGAGAACGTGTCCTTTTGCGAGAAGCGCTGCGACAACAACTTCGATAGCTTCTCTCTTTCCTTTTATCACCTTTTCGATGTTGTTTATCACCCGCTCTATCAACCGAGGATCCCTCCAGATAGAAGTATTTGCATACTTCAAAGTATACCAGTTTTTCTATCAAATTCTCAATTTTTCGAATACACGTTGAATTTTAATGCAGAAATTTCGCCAGTACTGGTGTATAATTTTTCAGAAGAAAAGATATTCCAGGAGGTGTGGTCGTGAATCTAGAAGGCAAGATCTCAAAGATAGGCCAAAACATGAAATCCTCCATCATCAGGGAAATTCTCAAATTTGCCGCGGACAAAGACGCCATTTCTTTCGGAGGGGGAGTACCCGATCCTGAGACTTTCCCGAGAAAAGAACTCGCAGAAATCGCAAAGGAAATCATAGAAAAAGAGTACCATTACACTCTTCAGTACTCCACAACAGAAGGAGATCCCGTTCTTAAACAGCAAATTTTGAAGCTTCTGGAGAGGATGTACGGCATCACAGGACTCGACGAAGACAATCTGATATTCACCGTTGGATCCCAGCAGGCGCTGGATCTCATTGGAAAGCTCTTCCTCGACGATGAGAGTTACTGCGTTCTCGATGATCCCGCGTACCTCGGAGCCATAAACGCGTTCAGGCAGTATCTTGCGAACTTCGTTGTGGTCCCGCTCGAAGACGACGGAATGGATCTCAACGTTCTGGAAAGAAAGCTTTCTGAATTCGACAAAAACGGAAAGATAAAACAGGTGAAGTTCATCTACGTTGTTTCAAATTTCCACAACCCAGCGGGAGTCACAACTTCTCTGGAAAAGAGAAAAGCGCTCGTCGAGATCGCAGAGAAGTACGACCTCTTCATAGTGGAAGACGATCCCTACGGTGCTTTGAGGTACGAAGGAGAAACTGTGGATCCCATCTTCAAGATAGGTGGACCAGAAAGAGTGGTTCTTCTCAACACGTTCAGCAAAGTCCTCGCTCCGGGTCTCAGAATAGGAATGGTGGCGGGAAGCAAGGAGTTCATCAGAAAGATCGTTCAGGCGAAGCAGTCAGCGGATCTGTGCAGTCCCGCTATCACTCATCGTCTCGCTGCCCGTTATTTGGAGAGGTACGATCTTCTCGAGCAGTTGAAACCCACCATCGAACTCTACAGAAGAAAGAGAACGGTGATGCTCAACGCTCTCGAAGAGTACTTCTCCGACATACCAGGCGTGAAATGGGTGAAATCGGAAGGCGGTCTCTTCATCTGGCTCACCCTTCCTGAGGGTTTCGACACCTGGGAGATGTTCGAGTACGCAAAGAGAAAGAAGGTGTTTTACGTTCCTGGAAGGGTTTTCAAAGTGTACGACGAGCCGAGTCCCTCTATGAGGCTTTCCTTCTGTCTGCCGCCGGATGAAAAGATCGTTGAAGGGATCAAAAGGCTCAGGGAAGTTGTCCTCGAGTACGGCAAGGAAAAACACCTTCTGTGAGGAGTGAGAGAATGTTTCTGGAAAAACTGGTTGAGATGGCTCGGGGAAAAGGAAAAAAGCTCGCGGTTGCGGCTGCGAACGATGATCACGTGATAGAAGCCGTATACAGGGCTTGGAGGGAGAGAGTGTGCGAGCCCGTTCTGTTCGGTCCAGAGGAAGAGATCACCAGGATCATCGAGGAACTCGTCCCTGAATGGAAGAACCCTCAAATCATAGATTGTCCCCCAGAAGAAGCGGGAAGACTCGCTGTGGAGGCCGTTTCAAAGGGAGAATGCGATTTTCTCATGAAGGGAAAGATAAAGACAGGAGATTTGATGAAGATCTATCTGGACGAAAGGTACGGTCTTCGAACGGGAAAGACGATGGCGATGGTGAGCGTGATGGAGATACCCGATTTTCCGAGGCCTCTCATCATCTCCGATCCCGGTATGCTGATAAGCCCCACTCTGGAACAGAAGGTGGACATGATAGAACACTGTGTTCGAGTGGCAAACGTCATGGGTTTAGAAACACCGAAAGTTGCCGTTGTCGGTGCCATAGAAGTTGTGAATCCAAAGATGCCCATCACGATGGAAGCGGCCATCCTCTCGAAGATGAACCAGAGAGGGCAGATAAAGGGATGTATCGTCGATGGTCCCTTCGCGCTGGACAACGTTGTGTCGGAAGAAGCGGCGAAAAAGAAAGGGATACAAAGCCCTGTGGCGGGAAAAGCCGACATCCTGATACTGCCAGATATAGAGGCGGCGAACATTCTGTACAAAGCTCTGGTTTTTCTTGCTAAAGCGAAATCCGCGTCTACCATTCTTGGTGGGAAAGTCCCTGTAGTTCTCACATCACGTGCAGACTCGGAAGAAACGAAGTTTTATTCCATAGCCCTCTCGGCGGTCTTCGCTTAGAAGACACACTTTTTCAGAACATCGAGGAGGATCAGGTTGGAGAGAAAGCCGTATCTCTCGTAGTTTTTTCTGAACTCTTCTTCCGTTTCTCTGCCGCATATGTCAACGATCGTCTTTATGGCGAGGAACTTTTTCTCGTTTTCATAGCACACCTTTGCCACGGCGGCGGAATCCATATCGACACAGAGGGCTCCCGTTCTTCTTTTTATCTCCTCGGCTTTCTCCTTCACTGTCACAAAGGCGTCCCCGCTTGCTATCAATCCCGTTTTGATCTCTCTGTTTGAATAAGCGATCACCTTGTCTTCAAGATCCTCACTGCCCGAGACGATGATTCCTTCATCACCAAGGGCCGTTTCGAAATCATACTCAACGTAGGAATCTCCTATCACGACATCCCCAACTTCAACACCTTCCAGACCACCGGCGTTTCCCGTTAGAAAAACAGCATCTATGTTGAACCTATCCAGAAAAGCCTGAGTAACGAGCGCGGCTTCGACCTTCCCAATGAAACCGTAGCTCACGACCACCTCGTTTCTTCCTACAACTCCCCGCTGGTAGTATCTTTTCAAGAGACGTCCTTTTTCCAGGACTTCCATCTCTTTGAGCATGGGTTCCACTTCTATTTTGAACACACCGAGAACCAGGATCACGTTCCCACCTCCAGATGAGAAAAAGGGGCGCAGTGCCCCTTCACTCTCTCTGTCCAAGATACCTGTCTAGCTGGAAGATCACAGACATCTGACCATTTGCCTTTTCTAAAAGATCGAGGATTTCTCTCACTTGATCTTCTTCTTCCACCTGCTCGTCAACGAACCATTTGAGGAAACTCACGGTGGCGTGATCTTTCTCTTCCGAAGCGAGTTCCAGGATGTTGTAAATCGACTGGGTGACGAATTCTTCGTGTTTCAGAGCCGCTTCAAAGGCGTCTTTTATTCCATTCCAATTCGAAGGTGGCTTCTCTATGGCTTCGAGTTCGACCCTTCCTCCTCTTTCGTAGATGTATTCGTAGAACTTCATCGCGTGAGTGAGCTCTTCCTGCGCTTGCTTTTTCATCCAGTGGGCAAAACCCTTGAATCCTTCAGCGTCGAAGTAAGTTGCCATCGAAAGATAGAGATAGGAAGAGTAGATCTCCCTGTTCAACTGATCGTTGAGCGCTTTTCTCACTTTTTCTGAGATAACCATCATCTCACCTCCTACTGTACAATTCTACCACTTGCCACAGTTTTGCCACATTTTTCTGTTAATAATCAAAATGGGGGTGATACGATGAGGAATGGTTTCACGATCGTAGAGCTTTTGATAACTATAGCTGTTCTTCTCATCGGAATACTCTTGGTTCTGGGATTCACAGCGAGAACAATTGTTGCCACTGTTCAGTCGTTTACCACGATCGAGTTAGCGGACGATCTTTTGAAAGCAGCGATGGAAATAAGAAAGGAGATTTTGAAAGCAGGTCCCAGAGCGGATCAGATTTATCCGGAAAATCCTGAAAAAATTTCTTTCCTTGTGAACGTTCCTTTCGGTGGAGAAAAGTACTATTCCAGGAACTACACATACACCATTGCATTTGAAAAACCGGACATCAAATTGTACATCTTCCAGGAAGATTCGAACAGCACAGATACGAGGATACTCGTGACAGATATTTCAACCTGCACATTTTTGGCGGGTACCGGTACTGTCTCTTTTGTTATAGGAAAAGAAAAACACAACATCGAAAGAACCTATTTTATGAGCGTAGCACTTCCCAATCTGAAGTGAAGGGGTGATCTTTATGAGGAATGGTTCCATTCTTGTGACCACTGTGATAATTCTGGTCATCGTTTCCGTTCTGGGAATCTCTGTGTTCTTCGCGTTCAATCAATACCGTGAAAATGTGGAATTGACCGCTCAGAGACTGGAGGCTACTTACAGAGCTTCGAACATTTTGAACCTTGGTGTTGCCTGTCTAAAAAAACACTTCGGTTTTTTGGGGATGGAAATCAACTGGTCCACTGGAAGTGTGACATGGTTTGATGATTTCAGAAAAAGAGTTCTGCTTCAGTCAGATGGAGATGCCTGGGAGAATGTGTTCTCATTGCTGGACACAGAAAAATACTACAATCTTTCTTCAGACATCGATTTCTCTACTGAAGCATCAAAATTGGGATTTTCTAACTTTGAAGCAGTAGCCATTCCGTTCAAGAACAACCCGTTCTTTGCTCTGCTTGTTGTAAGAGCACAAGTCGGAAAGGCTGTGGTTTATAAATACGCTGTTCTTTCTTCAGACTTTCTGAACAAGTACGCGTATTTCACAGAAAAAGAAACAAGACCGGATGGAGATAAGATATACTTCATCACCCAAGATATTATCGATGGGCCTTTCAGATCCAACGATGTGATACACGTGAAAGGAGAGCCTCTTTTCAAAGGAAGCGTGGAGTTCAAGGATATCGATTTGGAAGCAGGAGAAGGTCCAAGATACGAAAATCCGCCTCCGAAGTATCTGACGGAAGAGGACATAAAGAAATACAACATAGAAAAGATAAAAGACTATTACTCACAACAGATCGAGAGAATAGTAAAGCCAGCGTCTGAAGTTGTTCTTTCGAGTGAACCAGTTGGGATAGAACTTCCGTCGATTAATGAATTCGTTGAAAGTTGGGAAGAAAAAGAGAATGACAAGACCATATATTACAAAAAACAACGAGAAATTGTTTACACGCTAGAGTTCAATACTCCGAAAGGAAGTAGTGGGAATGATTACTTGATAAAAGTATCATACAAGGAAGTTTACAGAATCTACAAGAGTGAAGACCAGGAAAAATGGAATTTTGTTAGAGAAGAGGTGTTAGGTGAGGGAGAACTTTTCCACATCAAATCCAAACCAAACAGCGATCAATATCATCTTGTTCTCCAGGGGAATGAAGCAAGAGAATTTCTTGGCCTTGACAGAAACGAGTACGATATATACTTCAACGGTGTTATCAAAACAGACAACGATGTTTATCTGAAAAATATGAGCGAAGGGAACATAAAACCCATGTTCGTTGATGGAAGGTACACCATCGTTGCAAACAACATATATATAGAAGACCACATCATCTACAACGATTACAGAGAAGTTCTGGAAGAGATCGCCGATAAGGAAAAAATAAGCGGGAACTCTGATCAGAAGATCGCACAGGCTGTGATCAGAAAGCTCGGTGTGGACGGAAACATCGAAGAAGATTACTCAGAGCTTTTGAAAAATCACGAATCAGACGATTTCCTCAATCTGGTAGCGTACAAAAATGTGGTGATAACTGACAAAAAGCCTAATATGAAGATTTTTGCAAGTATATACGCTTTCACCGGAAGTTTTTATGTAAAAGGTTACAACGAAAAGGATTTCCTCAAGAACAATGAGCGTGAGCTTACTGAGCGTGAGCTTACTATTTTTGGTTCTCTTGCACAGTACGTGAGAGGAGCCGTTGGAACTTTCTATTGGTCAAGAGATGGCAAACCTACCATCAAAACTGGTTACCGTAAAAACTACATCTACGACTGGAGAATCCTCAAGGGGTTTTCTGTGTTTGGTACCCCCACTGTGCCGAAGGAATCGAACATACTCAATGTGAGAGAGGTGTATTGACATGAGAAATGGGAGTCTTATAGTTGAAACATTGATAAGTTTGTTTCTCATTCTTCTCACCGTCGTTATATTCACAACGATCATTGTGGGAGTGGCAAAAAATGTGACATTCACCGAAGAATCCATTGAAACCTTTCTTTTTACCAATTTTGCGTACGATTTTCTTTCCAAGTACGAGGTTGGACATGAGATAGAACAAGGTGTGTACGAAGAGATAAACAGAGAATTCTGGAAAGACAAATGGAACGATCAAAATCCTCCTTTTCCTCATATTGATCCTTCAGTTTCAACCGTTGAGGATGTTGCTTTGCCCAGCAGCAGTGACGTGAAATACAAAAAGATCACGTTGAAGATAAAAATCAACGAAGGAGCTTCAATAGAGAGAATTGTTATAATAGGGGATTAAATTTTCCTGCCAACTGACCGATATATATGAATGGAAGATTAGATTCGGAGGGATCCACGATGAGGATCGATCCCACGGATGGGAAAGGAAACGAGGTGCTTCGTAGAGAAATAACGAGAAGGGAGCTACATGTGAAAGAGAACGAGTCGACACCTGTTGCTGAGATGAAAAAACAGCAGGAAGAGGACGTTCAGAGAGCTATAGAAGAATTCTCGAAGAAGCTGGAGAAACTAAGAAAGATCTTCAGAGGAGAGGCTGAATTCAAATACGACAGCGAATTGAACATGGTGATTGTGAAGATAAAAGACACCGAAACAGGAGAGATCATAAGACAGATCCCTCCAGAGGTGATGGTGAAGATCGCAAAGAGCATAAACGAGCTGCTTGGGATCCTCGTAGACGAAAGGGTGTGATCGTATGGACCTGAGTAAAATAGCGAGCACCATAAATATGAGATATTACTCACAGCTGGGTGGTTTCCAGGTGGGGGGAGCTGTCAGCGGACTCGACACCCAGTCCATCATAAACGCTATTCTCGAAGCAGAAAGCCAGCCGCTTCAGAATCTCACAGAAAAGTACGAAAAGTACGAGCTCATGCAAGAAGCCTACACAGAAGTGAAGACCAAACTCAGAGAGTTCAGAGATCTGGTCTACAGTTTCAAACTCCAGAGTACCGTTGTCCAGAAAACAGCCGTTTCTTCCAGCTCTCTTCTTTCAGCTGAGGCTTCCTCTGTGGCCGTCACGGGTGTATACCATGTGAAGATCGTTCAGACCGCAACTTACACCACGTTGGCTGGAGCGAGTGAAGTTGTTCCACCTCCCGATTCAACGAAGACGTTTGGGGAACTCGATTACATGTACACACCTCAGGAAGGAACTGTAAGACTGTACAACAACGAAACGGGAAACTACGTGGAAGTCCAGGTTCTCTCCACAGATACCATAGACGATATTGTCAGCAAGTTAAACAGCGCTCTTTCCTCTGCTGGAATAACGGGAAGCGTCAGCTACGATACCAGCACCGGCAAAATCAGCATCACTTCCGATAAGAATTTCTCGCTCGTTGACATCACAGGAAACTTCACGAAGGTATTTCATCTGGATGAAGCCAGTCTGAACTACAGTGGAGGAAATTATTCTTTCACCAGCACCGCCTCTGTGAGCGGGCTTTCCACAGCGAAAACTCTTCAGCAGATTGCTACGTACACTTCAAAGACCATAATAAGCGGAAAGGTGAAGATAAACGGTGTGGAGATAGATGTGGATCAGAACGACACGTTGTCTTCTCTTATAGAGAAGATAAACGACAGCGAAGCCGGGGTTACCGCCAGTTATGATTACCATGCGAACAGAGTTGTGATCATTTCAAAGACCTCTGGTCCCGAGGCCATCACCCTGGAAGACACATACGGGACGGGTTTGTTCTCGCTTCTTGGAATAGAAAATCACAGTCTCTACGTGGGTCAGAAGGCTCATCTTCAGATCAGTATGGACGGCACGAACTGGGCGGATGTGTATTCAGACACGAATGACGTGGAGTACAACGGTGTCACTTTCCACATCTCTGGAATGACATCCGAGACGATCACCGTTGATGTGAGAGTCGACACGGATGCGATAGTTGAAAAGATAAAAGAATTCGTGGATAAATGGAACGAAACGATGGATTATCTGAACGAAAAGCTCACAGAAGAGTCGATAACTGACAAAGACGAAGAAGAGATGACAGAAGAAGAGAAGATGAAAGGGGTTCTGAAAGGAGATGATCTGTTAGAAGAGATCTTCTCTCGTCTCAGAGGATTCATCACGTATAAAGCCGAAGGAGACATAAACTATCTCTGGGAACTTGGGATCAGTACAGGAGACATAGGAACCGGATACGAGAACATGATGAAGGGTCATCTCGAAGTGGATGAGGAGAAACTGAAGCAGATAGTGGAAGAGGATCCGAACAAGGTGTGGGAATTCTTTGGTGGGGAGAACGGTTTTGCCACACAGCTCGACGATTATCTATGGGAACTGGTGAAATTCAACGGTAGAATCGACCAGGTCGCGGGAATAAGCGGTCGAATAGAAAGAGAACAGAGATTCCTCGCCACACAGATAGCGAGCTGGATTGAAAGGCTCTCCAAGAGAGAACAGGAACTCTGGAGGAAGTTTTCGGTCATGGAGGAAGTGATCTCTCAGCTTCAGTCCCAGGGAAGCTGGATCTCTCAGGCGTTGCAGGGCAGTAGCAACAAGTGATCACCCTTTCATACCACTCCTCACAAGACTTTTCACAAACAGGTTCTGAAGAGCGAGAAACATCACAACGGTTGGCGCTAGAGCAACCACGGTACCCGCCATTATTACACCCCAGTTGTTGGCTGATTCAGCCTGCATGAGCATCTTCACTCCTACCTGGACCGTTTTCATTTTGTCTTCCATGCTCACTATCAAAGGCCAGAGATACATGTTCCAGGCATAAACGAAGTTTATTATGGAAGCACCTGCTAACATGTGTTTTGAGAGGGGGATCAGCACTTTCCAGAAAAATTGCATGTAACTTGCTCCGTCTATAAGTGCAGCGTCCTGGAGTTCTCTTGGAATCGTAAGAAAATGCTGTCTCATGAGAAAGGTATTTGTTGCGCTTGCCATGAAAGGAATTGTCAGAGCCCAGTAAGTATTGACCCAGCCAAAGGTTTTCATGATCAGAAATAGGGGGAGAATCATAACAGTTTCTGCGGGAAGGAATAGAGTGGCAAACAAAGTAGCGAACATAATTTTTTTACTCTTGAAATTGAAATGAGAAAAAGCAAAACCCGCGAGCGCTCCAGTGGTAAGTTTTCCAAGCGTTATAAGTGATGCAACGATCAAGCTGTTCAAAAAAAGCCTTGCCAGCGGAACATATTTGAAAGCTTCTACATAATTTTTCCAGTAAAAACTCGTTGGAAAAAACTTCGGGGGGTATGAAAATACAGCCTCAGGTTTTTGAAAACTTATAGTTATCGCAAGAAACAATGGCAGAGCCATTATGAAAGTCACCATTACAAGAATTATTTCGTAGAGGATTGTGATTGATCTCTTCCTCCTCATGTTCTCTCCCCCATCATTGATAGTGGACCCTTCTTTCACCGAATTTGAAATAGAAGATCGTAACGATCGCCATTATCAGAAAAAGAATAACACTCTGTGCTGCGGCCGGGCCTATTTTCTGGAAGGCGAAGGCGTCGAGATACAATCTGTATATCAATGTGGTCGTGTAATTTCCCGGTCCACCTTTTGTGGTGACATCAATGATAGCAAAGGAGGAGAACATAAAACTTACAAGATTCATGATAACAAGATAGAAAGTAATCGGTGAAAGAAGCGGAAAAACGATTTTCCAGGTTCTGGCCCAGGAATTGGCTCCTTCCACAAGAGAGGCCTCTATCAATTCCTGAGGAATATCTTGAAGACCTGCAAGATAAAAGATAATATCGAAAGGAAGAGTTTTCCAGACAGTAGCTATTATAACTGCTATGAGTGCGTACGGCTTTGTGGTAAGCCACTCCACCTGTAGTCCAAAAAGTTTGGAAAGAATGTAGTTGACATGCCCTACAACAGGATTAAGCAGAAAAGACCAGAGAACACCTGCTATTGCTGGAGAAATAGCATAAGGAGTGAAAATCAGTGCCCTGAAAATTCTGTTTCCAGGGAGGTTCATATTCAGAAGCAGTGCTATAAAGAATGCAAGAAATATGGTCAGAAAGAGGGATGCAAGAACGTAAACAACCGTCACTTTTATGGCGTTTAAGTACTCTGGACTTTGAAACAACCTCTGGAAGTTTCTAAGCCCCACAAACACCATTCTGTTTCCAAATGGGGTAATTCTGTAGAAACTCAACCTCAAAGAATAAACAGCAGGCCAGTAGATAAAAAGAGTAATGATCACAAAAGTCGGAAGAAGGAGTAAGTACGGGAGAACTCTTTTCAATTTAATCCCCCCAGAAAAATGATAAGGAGTGAGGGGGAACACCCCTCACTCGTAGAGCTCGTTGTATTCTCTAATGGCTCTTGTAGCTTCTTTTTCAGCCCAAGCGAGAGCTTCTTCGGGCGTCATTTCTCCATTAATCATTTTTTCAATAGCGGTTTCTATTATGTCTCTCACCTCTGGGAATGGTCCTATGACAGCTCCTCTGGTGTTCGGTGTTTGAACCGACAACAGAAGCTGCAAAAGCGCCGTGAGATGATGAGGATATTCAGAATAGTAACCCTGGTAAAGAAGTGTCTCTACTGCGTCTTTTCTTACCGGGAAGTAACCTGTTCCAAGATGCCAGCGTATCTGTTGTTCTGGCTCCGCCATCCATTTCACGAACTCCCAGGCTGCTTTTATCTCCTCTTCTGGATGGCCTCCTATGATCCACAAGCTTCCACCACCTATTGGTGTTCCTCCAAGCTCAACTCCCTCTGGTTTTGGAAGGAACGCTGTTCCGAGCTCGAATCCGTTTTCCTTGGCAGCGTCCATCATCAGTTTCACGTCAGAGGTAGAACTGATGAGCATGGCAACTTTTTGAGAAATAAAGAGCTGTCTTGCTCCTGTCCAGTCTTCTTTTGTTGTGTTGATCATAAGACCTTCTTTTGTAAGTGTATCCCAGAGTTTGAGAAACCTGAGTGCCCCTTCGTGGTTGAAAACCGCCTTTGTTGCTCTTCCCGCTCTTCCATTTTCGTTGTCAACTAAAGGAGCATTCTGAAGAGCTACGAACTGTTCGAAGAACCAGCTGTGGAGTGGCCAAGTGATGCCAGCACGAACGATATTTCCTTTTTCATCTTTAACCGTGAGTTTTTTGCAGTATTCTATTAACTCATTGAATGTCCTGGGAGGTTTGTTTGGATCGAGACCCACTTCTTTGAAGAGGGTTTTATTGTAGTAGAGAATCGGATTTGAAGAGTTGAACGGCATCGAGTAGAGTTTCCCCTTCACTCTGTAGTAGTCCAGAACCTGTGGAAGGAATTTTCCAACATCGAAGGAAGGATCTTTCTCGATCAAATCACCAATTGGGACGGCTATACCACTGTCGATCATGAACTGGGTGCCAATTTCGTATATCTGAACAACGTGTGGAGGGGTTCCTCCCTGTACAGCTGCTACGAGTTTGTTCAGAGTATCTCTGTAGCTTCCGGTGTACTGAACTTCTACTTCAATGTCTGGATGGGTCTTCATAAAGTCCTCTGCCATGTTTTGAAGAAGTTCGATCCTCCATCCTCCCATGGCGTGCCAGAACTGAATCTTGACCTTTGCTAAACTGGTAACTACGAGAAGAATCATCAGAAGAACAAAAAACTTCTTCATAACATATCCCCCCTTTGAATAGGATTGATTTTGAAAAAAACAAAAAGCAACCCATCCAGGGTTGCTTCTCTAGTTCTCCCCCCGTGCCTTAGTATTTTACAACACAGAGATTGCCATGTCAATAATATGTTTCTTCGTAGAGAAACACAAAAAATACTCTATCTGTGATATAATGATAGTAAAATAACTCTAAAAAATTTCAAATTATTTTAAATAGATGGGAGGGGGGATTATGAGCATTTTTGTGAAAACCTTTGGCGGGACAAGGGTTATCAAAGACAATGATATCGTGAGCGCAAGAGACTGGCCATCACAAAAAGCGTTTGCCCTGTTCAGGTATCTCATTTTCAGAAGGAACGAAGAAGTGTCCGTCGAAGAGATCTACAACCTCTTTTGGGAAGACATGGACGACACATTCGCGAAATCCAATCTGAACACCACACTCCATATCATAAGGAAAACTACCGGAATAACGAGCGAAGAACTCTTTGTGAAGGGAGACCTCTGCTGTTTCTTCCCGGGAGGTGAAATCACCATAGACGCAGATATTTTCGAAGAGTGTCACAGAAATCTGATGAAAGCCACATCAGATGCTGAACGTGAAAAACTCCTTAAGAGGATGTTCGAGATTTACACAGGGCCATTTCTAGTCGAAGACATTTTCGCAGAATGGGTGCAGGAAATCAGAGAAATCTACGAATCGTGGTACTCAGATGTTCTAAAAGAGCTCTTCAAGTTGTATCTATCGAAAAAAGATTACGACGCCGCTCTCGAGATGGTAAACGCTTATTTTCAGAGAGAGCCTTACGACGAGGATATGTACTACAGAGCCATTGAAGTTCTTTTGAAAAAGGGTGATATCACAAGGGCAAAACGTGTATACGACAAGCTCTCGAGTCATCTTATGGAGATAGGGATCAAGCCTCGATTGAAATTCGATGACTTTCTCTCCAAAAGAGATTCAGAATTCATGCTGAACGGTAACAAAGCAGTGGTGGTCGATGAAAAGCTCTTTGAAAGATTCCTCTTTCTGGAGAGTCGAAGAAGAGAAAAATCCTTTGTCCTCGTCGAGGTGAAACTGACAGATAAGAGTATCAGCACTGAAGATGTTTCCCAAAGGGTAGCATCTCAGCTTCGAAAGGGAGACGTGATTACCTTCTCAGGTGAAACTATCCGAATTCTCTTCCACTGTCCCGAACAGCGTCGTCCAACAATGGAAAAACGTGTGGTAGACGCTCTTGAGAAAGTTGGAGTGAAGAAAGGTCAGTACGAAATTTCCTGAAAACACAGATCAAAAAATAGCGCCGCTGCCTCGCATTTGAAGCAGCGACGCTCAAAGAAATGTGGTTAATGAATGTATCGGGAGAAATGGGGATAGAGAAGGATCAAAATGAGTACCTCACCCCAACGAAAATCTTGTAGTTTGTAGAGTCATATGTTACTCCTAAAAGAACAGTTATATTCTTGCTAAGATCGTACCCTGCACTTAATGACACTTCCCACGGCGTTTCCTCGAGTGTCCAGTGACTTCTGAAAGAAAGGCTTGCGGAAAATCTGTTGAGTTTCAGATCCCCCCTACCCCACCAGAGTATTCCAGAGAATTTTGTGAAATCGAAGAGTGCGTACACACCAGCTGAAAGTGAAAGGTTTCCCACACTGGTACGATCTGAAAATCCTACTCCCAAATATCTGAACCGCCAGTAGATGGCCCCGAGTTTCAATTCTTCTCCAAACAGTTTCGTTTCTATGAGAAGTCCATCGGGAAAAGAAGCGGAAAAGTGGATGTTTTTGTTCAACCAGAGACTTACTCTGGCTTCTGGATGAGAGGAAAGCAGTATGAAACTCTCTTCAGATCTTTCTTCTTCTTCTTTACCCATGAACTCCTCAAGTCCAGAAACATTCCCCGCAACGAAGACTTTTTCTTCAGGAGGTTTTTCTACAACGAGAGACCTGCAGAAAACGATCATCCTGTGTTCTTTCTCATCCGTTTTGAATTTGGAGTAGGCTATCGGCTGGAAATCTTCCTGGGAAATCCAGAGTTTCGTTCGAAGATGCGCACCATCCAGTTTCATTTCGATCTCAGATAGAACGCTTTTTTTATCCAGTTGCTGTGGTGTTATCGAAAGGTACATTTCCTGGACCGTTGTCATCCCCTGTGTTACTGTGAGGATCTCCTCCCTTCCTACACGTACAACGGCAGGTTTTCCGAGGACAGTGAGGATCCAGGGTTTTGAAAGAATTCTGTAGGAATCGCGTATCACGGGAAATTTCACCTTTATAGAGAGTGGAAAAAGCTTCAATTCTACTGTATCACTCGAGTAGTGTATCGAACCCTCGCTGGACTCATCGGTACTGAGATAGAGCTCCTCCAGAGAAACTCCAGTTCCAGTGCTTTCTTTCACCTCTGCCATCACGAACTGATACATGATCATGGACTCTGAGAACACCGTTGCAACAGCGAGAATCAGAAAGATCATCAACGACCATTTCATAATCACTCACTTCCCTGGATTTCCGCCTTGATGAATATGTAGAGTTCTTTTTGGGAATCTTTTTTCGTCGTACCACCGAAGAGGTATCTTATGAGTGGAATCTTGTTCAGTATGGGCACTCCGGAGCTGGTCTGGGCGCTGTCTTCGATGGTGGCACCGGAGATCACAACAGTTTGACCGTTTTTCAGGAAAAGTGTTGTAGAGAGTTCGTTCTGTTTTACAGCAAATGTTCCGAGTTTTTCTCCTGCGAAGTGACTGACCTTTGGTGAGAGTGTGAGCTCGAGTTCCTCTTTGTCCATCACACGTGGCTGAATGTCGATGCTCACCCCAACGTCTATGGACTCGATCCTGCTCACCGCTCCTTCAGCCTGAAGGAGAACAACCTGTCTTTCCCCCAAGAAGAGAGAAGCCTTTTCTCCGCTCTTCACAATGATCCAGGGATCGGCTGTAATCTTTGCTTTCTGATCTTCCTCGAGAAGTTTCAATTGAGCTAGAATCTGACCGAAGACATCTGTCTGAACGTCGATGATACCTGTTACCAGACCGAGGGTGGCCGACCAGTTCTCGTTGAATTCCTGACCAGAGCCGAAGGAGTAATCTAAACTGTTCAACCCCAGTTCGTTCGAGTAATCTTTGGAAACTTCTGTGACGATCACGCTGATTTTCACCTGCGGTATCGGGATGTCTATCTTTTTGAGATCTTCTTCGAACTCCTGTATGATCTCTTCAGGTGCTGTGATGGTTACCATGTTGTTCTTCTCGTTGAATTTGACGTAGCTCTTGTAAACTGCTGGTAGAAGTTCCTGTGCGTCGGCTGTGGTTATGTATTTCAGCTTGTAGGTCTTTGTAACTGCAAGGTATCTGAAGGCAGGATTCGCTGGATCTGGTGATCCCACAAGATAAAAGCCGTCCATCTTCTTGAAAACGTATCCTCCAGGCATGAGGATCATCTTCAGTGCCTGTTCCAGGGGTACTTCGTTTAGCTCCATAGTGATGAAACCAGTCACAGTCGTGTCCGCTATGATTGGAATTCCTGTCTGCGCGGATATATCAGCGAGAGCATCCAGAATGTAGGTGTCCTGGAATATGTTGCTCACCAGGGGTTCCTCCTGTGCCGTCATCACCGCCGTTATCAACACGAATAAAACGAAACCGAGTTTTCTCATTCCCCATTCCTCCCTTCCATCTGGAAAGACTTTCTCAAAACGATCGGTGACTTACCGTAGTCGCACCTCGCGAGCAGTTCGTACTGACCTTCTTCCAGAACGACGGGTATGAAGATGCTGAAGATCCTCTTCGTTCCTGGAAGTACGGGATTCGTCGACGAGATCTCTTCCTGGATGAGACTTTCCACTTTTTCTGGTATTATGAGACCTTCGTCCGTCACCTGCTGAGGTGTGATCCTGTTCAAACCGAAAGTGATCTTCGGCAGAAGATGATAGTTCCCCGTGTTCTCAAAGACGATGTCCGCGTAAATACCATCTTCCTTCACGGTGTAAACCAGATCGGCGCTCGCTTCTTTAGTTATATCCTCGTCCTTTCCAGCGAACACGAGAAGATTTGCCCCCACTTCCGTCTGTAAACCACCTTCTGTTTTGAAGATCACATCTGCGTAATAACCTCCCGTGAAATCTTTTGGAATTCTCACGGCGACGCGCACGTTTCTGGACTGTCCAGGTCTCAAACTGAAAGAAGCTGGGGTGAGTTTGATCCACTCGGGAGGAGTACCCCTTTCTTCTTCCGGAAGGATCTCTCCGTAGAGGTCATAAACCAGGGGCAGAATCTTTCCTTCTACCTGAAGGGTCTCTTCTCCCAAGTTCGATACTTTCACTATCGCTGATCTGTAAGATCCTGGAATCGCTTTGATTTCGATATCTGCTGGATCCACGGTGATCATCACAGGATTTGCTTCCTCTTTCTCTTCTTTAGTCTCCACTTTTTCTGACGTTACTGTGAACGTGGTCTCTGCCACGATCGGTCTTCTTCCACCGTAATCGACAACGGCCCTCGCGACGTATTCTCCGGGAGGAAAGAATCTTCTTGTGATCGTTCTCATGTTGACCGTGATGTCGGGAAGAACAACACCTCTTCCCGCACCAAGAGGCATCTTCGCTATTGTTCGACCTTCTTTTGTCTTTATCGTGAGTGTACCCTTCGTGACGATGTGAACGTTGCTCTTGTTCAGCACGCCGAGCGTGAAGACAAGGGCACCATCGCCTATCTGCATCCTTATGGAAGGTATATCATCGGACCTCTCCACTTTGAAGTAAGCGGGAAATGCCTCTATCCTCTTTCTCGTTCCGGAAACAACGATTTCTAAAAAACTCGCCATTCTGTATTTGAATTCGATCTCACCGTATGCTCCCTCTTCGGCGGGTCTTTGTGTCTCCTGCGATTGGGGCGTCTGGATTTCAAAGGTAACGGCACCGTAGAGTCCTCCAGAAACACCCCTTGGAATGTTCACCGTAACGATGACAGTTTTGGTTTCTTTGGGAGGAACGGTGATCGTGTCGGGTTCCACCTTCACCCACCTTGCGATCGAATATTTTGTGCTTCCCGGCTGTTTCAGGTCGTACGCTCCATCCTCAGTTTCCGTTATGTCCATCACCATCGCTTTCAGTGTGATGGATTCGAATTCGCTGTCGTTCTCCAGAAAGATCTCGTAGTTGAAACTCGTTCCCGGGTTCACGGTTTTACTCACCACGATGGGATCCATTCTAACGGAGATACCCTGCGCGAGAAAAACACCACTCATCAGAATCAAAACCATTAAACTTATCCTTCTCATCCCCATCACTCTCCCATAAAAAAATAAAAGGCGAGGGAAGACCCCTCGCCTTCCTTTTTTGAAAGATTTATCTCTGGTTGTTCACGTATTTTTCAAGATCATCCGCGTAGTTTCCTTCGTCGTCTATCCACGGCTTCTGATTCTTAAGGGTGAGCATTATTATTCCAGAATCTCTATAGGTGGATGCGCTGTTGCATCTTACAACGTGTATCCTGTTCCAGAGTTTGTAGGTTGCTCCATTGTGAAGAACTCGGCTGTCAGGTACCAGGAGCTCAACACTGTTCAAATCAGGTGCTGGTGTCCAGTTGTCTTCTGGTATACTATAAACCTGCTGACCAAAAGCGTATTCCACTTCAATGGTATCGTTGACACTCGTTCCTGTCGCGTACTTCAGGTGATCAAACCCGCTGAAAGTGATCTCAAGATCGCTGTTGCTCTGAAGCGTGGCTGTGATACAATTGGCAACGTACGTTCCGGGTTTCCTCACGAACCAGGTCCATTTCGTTCCCGTGAGATTCCAGTGCACCCACTGGGCAACCTGAACTTCGAGAGTCATGGGAATTTCCCATACGTGTCTGTTGCAGTGGCCACTATCACCCATACTGACGAACGCTTTCGCGTTATCTGGGTCTCCCTCATAAGCGTAAACGTCTACAAATCCAGCGAAGAACATGGAACTCACTACCAAAGCCAGCATAATCAACAAAAGTCTTCTCATACCAATCCCCTCCTCAATTATCCTCGATAGAGTTCATTACCTATCATTGACTTCCTCTTTCTCATCTTTCACTGGTCACGTAATTTTCAAGATCTTCCACATAGTTTCCTTCCTCGTCGATCCACGGTTTTTGATTCTGGAGTGTCAGATAGATGTATCCGGTGTTTCTGTAGGTGGACGCACTGTTACAGTTAACCACTTTGATTCTGTTCCAGAGGTAGAAAAGCATACCGTTGTGGAGCGCCTCGCTGTCAACCAGTGTGTAGGAAAGATTGTTGACGTCTGGTGCTCTCACCCAGCTGTTCTGATCTGGCATACCTTCTGTTGTCATCACTGTGTAATAAGCTTCGATCTCTGGATTGACACTGCTTGTTCCTGTGTAGGTTGGATCGTCGAATCCGCTGAAGCTCACAATAACATCACCGTTGCTCGCGATTGTTCCTGTAACAGAGTTCGCGTAGTAATCTCCGGGTTTTCTCACGAACCAGGTCCACTTCGTTGCGCTCAGACTCCACTCGAGCCACTGGGCGACCTGAACCTCCGTTGTGAACTCAATCTGCCACTCGGGTTTGTTACAGGATCCATCGGCCGGGAACGCACTGAATGCCCTCGCCAGATCGTTTGTTGCAGGCAGACTGATGTACTGACCATTCTCGTACTTCCAGACTTCGAGTGCTGACTGTGCCAGTGCAAACGTGAACAGTGCTCCCATCAAAACTAACCAGAGTAACTTTCTCATAAAAATCCCCTCCTTCTACTCACCTTTCAGGTGAGACATCGATGTAGAGTTTCGAATTGTTGATGGTGAAGGTTATAACACCCGTGCTGGTGTAGGTGTCCGCTGACAGACTCCTTGGAACGTTGATTTTTTGCCACAGAGAGAAGCTGTCTTCTAGAAAACTGAGGTCGTCGAACCACTCTGTGGGAATCTCGTCACCATAGGCCACTTTCAGATCCACACTATCTTTCTCGTTCGAAGGATCGGGAAAATTCACGTAGATGGAAAGGTGTGTGTTCGCTTCAACTTCGAGCACTTTCGCAACGTACACGCCGGGTTTCTTCACAAACCAGGTGACCCTTGTACCGCTCAGATGGATCTTTACACACTGTGAAAGCCTTCCTCCCCATGCGGTTTCTTCTCTTCCGCTGCTGTTTACAACTCCATGAAGGAGGATGTAGTATTTGTTGTTCAGTCTGTTCAACCTGGTGAAACTGTTTTGGAAAAGAAAGGAGAGAGGAACCTCGAAGGTGTAGGTGCTCACAGGTGAGTCGAATTCTTCCTTGAACGGAAACTGACCCGGTGCCTGATTTCCCTCGGGCTCTTCGGAGAGAACGTTGAGATGTGTTTCTTCCAGATACCACTCATCGTCGATATCCACTCTGACGTAGAGGTATTCTGAATCGTTCCAGACGGTGACGGTTCCCACCACTGTGTTCTGGCCTGCCCAGAAGCTGAAGAGTTCCTCCCCATCTCCCAGATCGTATTCCATGTAGTAGTACCACTGACCCTTTCCGCGATAGGAGTTCATTTCAACTACGCTCCCTGTGGTTTGTCTCTGAGCAGGTGGGAGAACGAACACGTCTTTTTTGACCTCCTTTTCCCACCTCCCGAGTTCTTTGTTATATTTGTAGATCGTTGTGGAAAAAGAAAAAGCGAAAAGAAAAACAATGAGTATCCCCAATCCCCACTTTCTCACGGTACCGCCTCCTACGTTTCAAACTCTATTCAAATGAATGAAACAGAGTTGAAATTGAAAGAAATTTTCAATGAGTGTTCAATGAAAAAACAATAAAAACTGGTAGACTTCCAATGGGAGGTGATAGACGTGGAAGTGAAGATAGAAAAGCCCACACCCGAGAAACTCAAGGAACTCAGCGTTGAGAAATGGCCCATCTGGGAAAAAGAGGTCAGCGAGTTCGATTGGTACTACGATACGAACGAGACCTGCTACATACTGGAAGGCAAGGTGGAAGTCACAACAGAGGATGGAAAAAAGTACGTCATAGAGAAAGGTGATCTCGTCACCTTTCCGAAAGGTTTGAGGTGCAGGTGGAAGGTTTTAGAGCCGGTCAGAAAGCACTACAACCTCTTCTGAACTTGAAACCTTCTGGAAAGTGTTGTAGAATACTGATGCACCACGCTAGGCGGGGGGCTGGCGGTCCCCTGTACCCGAAATCCGCCGTACGCGGGGCCGAATTCCCACCCGAGGCTCTTCGGGTCGGGAAACGGCGTGACTCGGGGGCGATGAAGACCGGGTCCCACGCAACGGAACCCTGTGAACCTGGTCAGGCCCGGGAGGGAGCAGCCATAAGCAGGTGTTTCCGTGTGCCGTGGGGGAGCCCGGTTGGAGCCTTCCGATCATGCACGCCCCGGTCCGGAGAAGTCGACGGTGGGTGCGTGGTGCATTTTTCTTCTGGTTACTCCCTCGTTGAAACGTTAGCCCTCATGTTCTGCATCTGCACAGTTGTGATGATAGGTCTTCTTTCACTATCTCTTGCCATGAAAACACGCGCCCGTCTTGTTTACGACATCGATCTTCTAACCGACGAATTCTACGCAGTGGATTTTATGAAACACGAATACGAAGTTAAAGCCGCAGCGTCTCCTTCTGTTTCTGTCACATCGAACAGTTTGAGTTTTAACGCGAGCTACGATAAGAAAAGTGGTACAATCTCTTACCTTGTGATGTTCAAAGACGGTCTGTACAAAATCGTTCGTTTCGGCCTGAGTGGAGAGGGAAACAACTACCTGATAGAAACAAAAAAGGAAATTCACTTTTCACAGGAAGGAAAGGTATTCTCCGTGATGATAGGGGACACTATCTATGACCTCGGAATCTCAGAGTAGCCCTCTGTGTTTTATGAAGTAGTACACGATGATCCAGCTACCCAGCATCACTTTCAGGTACACCACCATGTTCGCCGGAACTATGAGGTTTCTTCCGGGAAGTATCAGAACAACGAGGAAAAGAAAAACGATCATGATGAACTTTTCCAGAAAGTACGCTCGCGTTCTTTCGAACTTTCTCTCGAAGTTTTCAAAATCTTCTACCATGGCAATCAGAGCGAGCGCCGTTCCGCCCGCAACTCCAGCAGAAAATCCACCACCTGGGCTCACATGGCCTTCGAGCGCGAGGTAGAGCGATCCCACGAGGAGAAAGAACGCTATGAATCTGGCAAAGATCCTGATCGTGACGTCCGATATGCCTCTTATCTCCTCTGGAGTGGGAAGGTAGGCCATGTGGAGGGAGACTCCGAGTACTGCGAGCGAGAAGACAAGAACCTCGAAGACCGTATCGTACACCCTGTTCAGAAGGTAGATCTGGGTGATGGGATTCTTCACCACAGGGTTTTCAAATTTCACCTGAACCTTTTCAAAACTACCGTTCAGCAGAACAGCAAAACAAAAAACAACGAAGATGGTGATCCACACCCATTTCATCCGATCTCCTCCCCAAAGTATTTCTTTTTCAATTCTTCTACGAACTCCCTTTCGGTTCTGAGAAATTCTCTGAATCTCATTCTCAACTCCTCGTCCGCGAAAAGAATGTGATAACTCCCATCTCTGTGTAAGACGTGGTTCAATCGCTCGCCTCTGTACACCCTCTCTGTGTACCTCAGCAGATCGAGTTTTTCATCCTCGAGGTAGAAGATCTTTGTTTCCAGATAACCTTTTTTGTCTTCACTGAACACTCCGCCACAGGCAACGTCCACCTTTCCATCGTTCAAAGCCTCAAGGAGATCTTCCAAAGAGGAAAACTCGACGAATTCTGATCTGTAGTCGTACTTTTCACAGAACCTCTTCAGAAGTT
The DNA here is from genome assembly GCF_000008545.1 of Thermotoga maritima MSB8. NCBI lineage: Bacteria > Thermotogati > Thermotogota > Thermotogae > Thermotogales > Thermotogaceae > Thermotoga > Thermotoga maritima. The sequence goes on along the minus strand of NC_000853.1, from coordinate 1,123,154 downwards.
CGTATTCGAAACCCATGAACGCTTCTCCCAATTTCTCGAACAGGAGCCTGACGGATGTGAAACCGATCTTCACTCGATCTCTCGATTTCAGAGCGATCAGATAAACGAGGGTGGTGAGAAGTGCTCCAAGGAGGGCCTCCGCGATGGCCACGTCGGGAGAAGAAAAGAGTGTGTACAGAAGAACTGCCAGAACGCTCAAGGCCGTTCTTCCAATGACCGCGTTCAATCTTATCGGGGTGAAGATCGTGTACAGAGATACAGAGACCATCAGAATCAGTACCAGATTTTCTATCAAGACGATCCCTCCGTGTACATGCGCGCTATAACGTGTGAAACGAAAGGCCCCCATACGAGAAGGAGTACCACCATGAGGATCGTTCTCGAGACGTCTTCCCAGAAGTTGAGTACGATGAAAAGGGATCCCACCGTGTCTGAAATTCCTATGAGATGGATTTTCAGAAGGAAGTCTTTTTTCAGAAGCGAAAGAAGAGTGCCGAGAAACATCAAAACCACACCGACGTATATCATTCTCTGTTCCTCCTCAGAAAGTAGGAGAACAAGATGACTCCGCTTCCACCGGCGAGCAGATAGAACACCGCGACATCTCTTGCCTGAGATAGCCCCGGAACGAGGTACGAAAGGGCGTAGATCAAGACACCGACCTTCGTCGAGAGCGACGAAATCCCCAGAAGTTTTTCCCACTGGTTTTTCCCCAGAAGCACCTGAAGAACGCTCAAGATCAACGGAGAAACGAGAAGCCATTTCATGTTTTTCTCTCCCCCACCTGGTGGACTACCATGTAACCTTCCTCTGAGACGATCACCAGTGTTTTCGGAGTGAGTGTGATAGTGAGTGTTTTCTCGAGTTCCTCCCACTCATCTTTCACCGGAACTTCGTAAGCTCTTTTAGCCCCGTTGTGGAAGAGCAAAACCAAGATAGATTCAAAAACCGCTTTTGGAACGTTGTAGAAGAGTTTCAACACAAGAACGGGAAACTTCTCAAAGTGGATAGGCCTTGTGAAGATGTATGTGACAACACTCATCACAGCTCCAAGTACGATTGTTGTCAAGGTCGCTTTCTGGGACAAAACCATGAAGAAAACGGTTCCCGTTATCACAGCGACAAGAAAAGACAAACCACCACCCCCAGAAGATAGACCCCGAGCATGGACTCGAAGTCTTCAAGCGGATATTTTTCTATCTTCAAGTTCTTGAAGAGGAAATGAACCAAAAGTCCTGCACCCATTAAGAGAAAGCTTTCAAGAACTCTTTCCCAGCTGGCAAAGTAGAGTCCTATCGTCAGGGAAGCAATGAGCAGAACGGGATTGTACATCCCTGGTAGCTTCTTTTTGAATTCAAAAGGTTTCAGAAGAAATTTCCAGAAGGAAGCCGCGGTGCCAACGAAAACAACTTCCATGAAGATCTTCTCCCATCCGTGAAGCTGTTCGAGAACCAGATTCTTCGAAAAACCCGCAAGGCCGGGAAGTCCCATGATAGAAAGACTTGCCAGCGAAAGAGAAAGCCACGTCCAGAAATCAAGCCTTTTCCACTTCGTCACGTCCCTTTCCGGAAGTTCATCTTTCAGAAGAAAGAGCCAGGATTTGAAAACACCGTGTGCGAGGGCGTAAACTGGAGCTGTAACCGGTGACGCAAGGACGATCCCTATCTGTGAAAGAGTACTGTAGGCAAGTATCCTCTTGTAATCTTTCGAAAGAAAGGCAAACAAAACACCTGAAAGTGCCGAAAAGATGGCAAAGATCTTTACCACATCCCAGTTCACCACGTGTTCCAGCCGAACGAGTGCGTACACAGCACTCTTCACAACGACACCGGATAGAACTGCCGAAATGGGTGTTTCTGCCTCCGAATGAACCTGTGGAAGCCACATACTGAAGAGAAACACACCGGCTCTTAAAAGAAGTCCAACTGCGACGAGAACGGAGGCGAATGAATCAACCTTCGAGATGTCAGAGATCGAGAGTGTGCCGTTTCCCGCGTATAGAACGCCGATTCCTATCAGGTACAGATTCATACCCACAGTACCCAGGATCAGATACTTGAAAGCGGACCAGTACTGAATCTTCTTTCTTCCCTCTACGACGAGAAGGAAAGTGATGAGGGATACCACCTCAACCGTGACGTATATGTTGAAGAGATCGTAGCTCACGAACGCAAGGTTCAGCGCTCCAAGGAGTATCAGAAGAAGGTTCGAAAGACTGACGTTCAGGCCTTTCGTGAAGACTGCGAGAAGAACCACGGCCGTGAGGATGAGAAAGAAATATGATGTCTGATCTAACAGAAGGTGGACACCGAAGTTTCCTGTCAAAACAAGATCGAAACGATATCCAGAAAGTACCATCGTGACTGTGAAAACAAGATTCACCAGTGCTGTCCACCAGGGAGCTTTCCTCTTTAAGAAAAGAAAGACAATCCCGAGCGATATAATGAGGAAATTATAAACAAGAAAGATCACTCTTTCTTTCCCCCTTCTCTGTCGAGCCTGTCGGAAGAGACCGAAGAGTATTTGGAAGCGATCACGCTCGCGGTGGTGACAAGGAGCGCTACGGTGGCGAACCCTATCACTATCGAGGTGATGATCAGAGCTTGTGGGACAGGGTCGGCTGAGTTCTGCTGAAACGGTATCGGAACGGCTTCTCCCTGCCTTCTGGAGATGAGAACAAAGAAGCTGACAACACCCGTTCCCATGATATCGAGCGAGATGATCTTCTTTATCAGATCTCTGTTGATCAGAACTCCTAACAGCCCAATCAGGACAAGAAGAAGGGTCAACCGTTCAGCCACCTCTCAACCACCTCTTTTCCGGTAAAGAAGAGAGCGTCCGCGTAAGAAAGGTCATCGAATCTGAATTCATCTCCTACTTCTACTTTTGCTTCTTCGAACCAGACGAGGTAATTCTTCGGAACAACAATTCTCGATGGTTTCAAACTTTCAATTACCTTCTTCATCGTTGTTCTCCTCACCCTGTCACCGAGAGATGGATCGATGGGACCCGCGACCACGTACTTTCGCAGCTCAACGGGAACGTGATATCCTATTCTGATCACTTTTGTCCCCCAGCCCTCAAAAATGCAGACGAGATCAGAACAGACATCTACCGCTTCTTCGACATTCAGAGGTGTGTACTCTCCTTCTTCCATCATCCTGTGGAGTTCTGTCCCTTCGAAAACGAGTGTCGGGTGTATTCTCACCATATCCGCTCCACATTCTACGGTCCTCAGCGCGGACAGAATTTCCCCTCTTCGATCACTTCCCGGAAGTCCTACCATCAGATGAACACTGAGAACGAATCCGTTCTTCTTGATGAGTTTGCAGGCTCCCTCAGCTTCTTCGGAGGTGTAACCTCTCTTCGACCTCTCGAGAACCTCATCCAAGAAAGACTGTACTCCTATTTCGATCACGTTCACACCGTATTTCTTCAGAATCTTCAGTTTTCTTTCGTTTATCTCGTCCGGGCGCGTCGAGACTCTGACTGACTTCACCACGGGGAATCTCTTCACGAATCTCAGGTACTCTTCCATCTTTTCCTCTGAGAGACCGGTGAACGTTCCTCCGTAGAATCCCAGTTCGTATTCATTCGACGTTCTGGAGTACTCTTCTATGATTCGTGCAATATCATCAAGAGACGGGACTTTTGCCTGTCCCGTGGCTTTTATCTGGTCACAGAAGACGCACCTTTTCTTACAACCCGCGTATGGAAGAAAAACGGGAATTATCTTCATGATCTCTCCTTCAAAAGCTTTTCGTAGGCGATTCTTGCGGCCTCCTTTTCCGCTTCTTTCTTTGTTCTACCCTTGCCTGTGGCGATGGTCTTCCCATTCACCCTCACTTCCACAACAAAAATCCTGTCACCATCGTTTTTTTCTGTTCTCACCAGTATATATTCTGGTGGCACTTTGTGTTCGCTCTGAACTATTTCCTGGAGAGCCGTTTTGTAGTCGAAGAGCATTTCACCCTTCATGATTTTTTCTATGTAGAACTCGAATTCCTGCTCAAATAGCTCCTTTATCTTCTCATAGCCCTGATCGAGGTATATGGCAGCCAGAAGCGCTTCGAACGCGTCGGCGAGTATGGAATCTCTATCACGTCCACCAGTTTTTTCCTCTCCCTTTCCAAGAAACAAGAATTTGCCAAGATTCATCTTCCTGGAAACCATGGCGAGAACTTCTTCGCTCGCCGCTGCGGATTTCACCCGGGCCAGGTCTCCCACTTCCGCTTCCGGATACTTTTTGTAAAGTATTTCGCACACGAAGAGTTCTAGAACGGCGTCCCCCAGAAACTCCAGCTTTTCGTTCGATTCCACGTCCTTTCTTCCCGCTTGATTTTGCTCGTTCGCGTAAGAACTGTGGCACAGAGCCCGAAAGAGAAGTTCTTCGTTCTTGAAGTTGATTCCAGTTTCTTTCTGAAACTCCTCCACGATCTTTCTCTCACTCTCGTTCAACGAGCATCACCTCTTTCAAAACATCACCTTCCAGCGAGCAGAGGTAAAATTTTTTCTCATCCATATCGATGATACCAAAAGTCGGACCGGCCTCAGATTTTGGAAGAGAAACCGATCCCGGATTCAAAAGCAGCACCCCTTCGCACCTTTCTGCCAGAGGAACGTGAGTGTGACCGAAGAGAACCACACTGCATCCATGAGCCTGTGCCAGGCTCACAGGATCTCCTCCTTCGTATTCGAACTGGTCGCCGTGAACAAGGAGTATCTTCACATCTCCTAAAAATTCCATTCCGATCCTGGGCATTTCCGGAATTTCCAGAACCCTTATATCCACATCCGCATCACAATTTCCGCGTATGTACTTCACACGGTGTTTCTTCAAAAGTGATGCGAGTTCCTTTGGACTGTATCCCTCGGGAAGCGGATTTCTGGGGCCGTGGTAGAGAACATCACCTAGATGCCAGATTTCATCGAAATTCCCCGCACTTTTCAAAGCTTTCTCTGTGCAAGAAAGTGAACCGTGGGTATCCGAGATCACAAGAATCCTCAAGGTCAACCCCTCCTGATAACGAACTTTCCCGATAGAATGGAAATGGAGAACAAAACAACTGTCCAGAGCAAGACGACAAAGATCGAGCGATTATCGACGGTATGTTCCAGCTGGTACACCCTGAGGGCGTACATGGTTCTGAACACGGGCGTTGACATGGCGATTCTTCGAAAGATATCTGGCAAGTTACTTATAGGAATGGCAAAACCGCTTGAGAACAGGGATATTCCTATAACAGAAACACCGAGTATGTTTGCAAGACTCTTGTCGGGAGAAATGGAAGAAACCAGAAAACCTACAGACGTGTGAAGAAGAGCGTTGAGAAGGATGAGAACAGACGTAATGAAGAAATCCAGGCTGTCTCCGGTCAGTATCACCGTCAGGGAGTAGGCTATGAAAGAAACGGATGCTCCAATGATGGTGTAAGCGAGTATCTTCCCGCAGGCGTATTTCCATGCCGGAAGGTTGTACACGAGGAACATCTCATGCAGGTTCTTCTCTCTGTCGAGAAAGGTGGAGACACTCGCCAGTGATACGGTTATCAAAATCGCCGTGAAGAAGACGACGAACGGGGAGATGAGATCAGAAAATCTGAGTTCTGAGTCTTTCAATTTCAATCTGGGTACGGGATAATCGGACTCTGTGAATATGTACCGGAGCACCTTTGGATCGAAGAAGGCACTCCCCTGGAAATCCGCCAGAACAGAATCGAGAACGTTGTATATCGCGGCGGCGAGGTGAAGATCGATGGGACTCGGGATGAAGATCATCTGGGTTGGCTGTTTGGAATACAGTTTCGCCGCGAAGCCCTTTGGAATCACTATGACCGCGTTCAGCTTTCCTTCCTTCAGAAGTTTCTCGTAGTTCTGATCGACTTTCACTATGTTTTCCTGTCTCAGGATGGTTCCAATGAATCTCATGACGAGGGAGGACCAGATGCTGTTGTCTTCGTTGTATATTCCGAGCTTCATCGTCTGAAGGTTGTACCCCTGCATGAAGAGAAGAGAGATCAGCACAACCAGAACGGGTGCAGCGATTATCATCATCAGTGAAGATCTTTTCTTCAAGATCCTCTTCAGTTCCACAATGGCTATTCTAAACATCGAGTTTCCACCTTCTTTTAACTTCCCTCACCACGTCCCTGTGGATTTCCTCTATGGAGCGTTTTCCATCCAGCACCACGATCCTTTCGGGATGTTCTCTGGCGAGCACGAGGTAGCCTTCCCTTACACGTTCGAGAAACTCTCTTTTTTCAAAGCGGTTGAGCTCTCCTTTTCTTTTGAGGGCCGTTTCGACGTCCACGTCTATGTAGAAAGTCAGGTCAGGAATCAGTCCATCCGTGGCGAAATCGTTCAGCTCCTCCACGATCTCTTTTCCCAGGTTTCTTCCAAAACCCTGGTATGCAACACTGGAGTCCGTGTATCTGTCAAGAAGAACGGCGTATCCTTCGGAAAGGTACTGTTTTATTTCTGTCACAAGGAGATTTCTCGAGGCGAGAAACAGGAAGAGCTCAGCTTTGGGAGTCACTTCTTCCTCCAGAAGAATCTTTCTGATCTTCTCCCCCGTCTCCGTTCCGCCCGGCTCTCTCTTCAAGATCACTTTCTTTCCTCTCTTCTCCAGGTATTGAGCCAGAAGTTGGATCTGTGTGCTCTTCCCGGATCCGTCTATTCCCTCGAACGTTATGAACATTCCTTCCCCTCCTGGTCATAAGGATGAAGGCGACAAGATTGTTGGTGGTATGGTACAGAACAGCGGGAAACAGAGAACCACTGACGGCTGCGCTGTGAGCGAATATGAGTGCAACGACGAATCTGTATACGAGGTTCGCAAAGGAAAATCTTTCGAAGCCCACGATCACGTTGAAGAGGTGAAGGAAAGAAAAAACGAGTGCGTTGGTCCATATGTCGTTTCCGTTCAGTTTCAAAAAAACTCCCCTGAAGAACAATTCTTCCGAGAAAGGAGACAGAAACACCACCGAAACCATCACGATGAAGCGGTTCATGAAGGGTGGAAATCGAACTTCACTGCCTCCTAAGAAAAACACGTTCACGAAGAGGAGAATCAGGAACCAGTGTAGATCGACAAAGCTTACTCTGAACGATGGAACGTATCGAAAGGCCACACACACCGTCACAGCGCCGGCGAGTCCCAGCAGGGACTGATAGAAGATCGCCTTCTCGAATCGGCGTATCCTGAAGAGATTTATCGAAAACATGAACGCAAGATACAAAGCAAGGGCTATTATTGAGTAAAGAACGCTCACGGCTTCACCTCACAGCAGTGTTGCTATCATGACCGCTTTTATGGTGTGCTTTCTATTCTCCGCCTCGTCCCAGACCCTGCTCTGTTTTCCCTCGATTACCTCGTAGGTGACCTCCTGGCCCTTCACCGCGGGGAGGCAGTGCATGAAAATCGTTTCCGATTTACCCGTCATTTCCATCACTCTCTCGTTCACCTGATAAGGTTTTAAAAGAGCCATTCTCTCCTTTTCTTTGTCTTCCTCACCCATGGATGCCCACACGTCTGTGTAGACGACATCGGCACCTGCGAGTGCTTCTTCCAGATTCGATGTGAAAGAAACGCTCCCATCGGTTTCTTTCACTATTTCTTGGCACCTTTTGAATACGTCAGATCTGGGCTTGAGTTCTTCGGGACCACACGCCACGAAATTCATCCCCATCTTCGCACAGGCGATCATGAGGGAGGTCGCAACGTTGTTTCTGGTGTCCCCCATGAAAACAACCTTTACACCCTTCAATCTGCCAAAATTTTCCTCTATGGTCATCAGGTCGGCGAGCGCCTGCGTTGGGTGGAACTCGTCGGTGAGTCCGTTGTACACGGGAACACCGGAGTACTCAGCCAGCTTTTCCACAGTCTCCTGTTTGTAGCCCCTGAACATGATGGCGTCCACCATTCTTCCAAGGACGCGTGCGGTGTCCTCGAGAGATTCTTTTGCTCCAAGGTGTATGTCGTTCGGTGAAAGAAAGATCGGATGTCCTCCTTCTTCTGCAAAAGCGGTTTCAAAGGCGAGTCTCGTTCTCGTTGATCGTTTCTCGAAGATCATGGCGAGGGTCATTCCTTTGAACCTTTCGGTTCTCAGTTTGGATCTGTTCTCCATCTTCACCTGCTTTGAGATATCGAGAAGGTATCTGATCTCTTCAGGAGAAAAATCAAGAAGAGTGAGAAGAGATCTCCCTTTCAGATTCACAGACACACTTCACACCTCCACTATATCCTCGAGTTTTTCACCTGTGGATATGTACCTTACCGGTCTTCCTGTCTCTCTTTCTATGAAATCAACAAAGCGCTCGAAGTTCTTGTCTTCCAGAGATTTCCAGCCATCGAAGACTTCGTAGACGGGCTCTTTCTTTTCCAGATCTCTGAGTGAAACGAGATCTCTTCCATCGGAGTAGCGCACGCAGACCTTGATCTTTTCAAAACCGTTCAGCACATCTGCCTTGGTCATGACCAGAGAGTCGACACCGGAGATCTCAATGGCGTACCTGAGGAGCGGCAGATCGAGCCAGCCGCATCTCCTCGGCCGACCGGTCGTGGAACCGTATTCGTGTCCCGCTTTTCTCAACTTCTCTCCTTCTTCTCCTGTGAGCTCCGTCGGGAAGGGACCTTCTCCGACTCGTGTTGTGTACGCCTTGAAGACGCCTAAAACTTCATCTACTTCCACAGGAAAGCCCATTCCCGCGCTCACGCCTGAGGAGGAACAGTTCATGCTCGTGACGTACGGGTACGTTCCCACGTCCAGATCTAGAAGGACCCCCTGTGTTCCTTCGAAGAGAACGCTCTTCTCTTCGAGGATTCTTTTCAACTGGACCGGTGAAACGACGAAGTCTTTTATTGTCTCATAGAAGGTGGAAAGATCTCCCATCATTTTCTCTGCGTCGAAATCCACCCCGTAGATCTTCTTCAAAGAGAGATTCTTTTCGAGGAAATATCTGAGTTTTTCTTCGTTGCCGAGCTCTGCAACTCTCACGTTCACCCTCATAACCCTGTCAGCACAAGCGGGACCTATTCCTCTTTTCGTAGTGCCTATTTTCAACACTTCGTCTATTATCCTGTCCATTTCTTTGTGCACTGGAAGAACCACGTGTGCGCTCTCAGAGATGAAGATTTCACCTGAATAATCGGGAAATTTCTCTTTCAATTCCCTCAATTCTTCTGTCAGCACCTGAGGATCCAGGAGAACCCCGCTTCCTATGGCGATTCCTCTGTTTTTTGTGAAATCGGCCGAAGGGAGGAGGTGGTGTATCACCTTGAAATCTCCGTAATTCACAGTGTGCCCGGCATTCGCTCCACCTGAAAATCTCGCCACGATATCGTGATATCTGGAAAGATACGTTACCACCTTGCCCTTTCCTTCGTCTCCCCATTGAAGACCCACCACAACACGGTTCATTCGCTTCACTCCTTTTCAAAGCGTTCGAAGATGTGGTCTACGTGTTTCAAGTAGTAAGAGATATCGAAGAGTTCTTCGAGCTCTTCTTTGGTAACCAGTTTCTTAACCTCTTCATCCTCGAGGAGGTACTCGAGGAAGTGTTTTTCGGAATTCCAGGTTTTCAGAGCGTTCCTCTGGACGATATCGTAAGCCTCTTTCCTCGTGAGTCCTTTCTCTATGAGTTTCAGCAGGACTCTCTGGGAGAACACGAGACCTTTCGTGAGATCTATGTTCTTCTTCATTCTTTCTTCGTTCACTTTCATGTTCCTCACCACGTTTGTGGCCGTGACGATCATGTAGTAAAGAGTCTGCGTGGCGTCAGGAAAAACGTATCTTTCGACGGAAGAGTGCGAAATGTCCCTCTCATGCCAGAGCGCGATGTTTTCAAGGGAAGGATCGACGTACGCCCTCATCATTCTGGAAAGTCCCGTGAGCCGCTCGCAGGTGATGGGATTCTTCTTGTGGGGCATGGCACTCGAGCCCCTCTGACCTTTCCTGAACGGTTCTTCCACCTCGAGCACTTCCGTTCTCTGAAGATGTCTGATCTCGACAGCGATCCTTTCTATCCCCGCTGCCACGATCGCGAGCGTGGACAGATAGAAAGCGTGACGATCCCTCGGTACAACCTGTGTGGAGACGGGTTCAGGTTTCAAGCCCAGGTACGAAAGCGCTTTTTCCTCCACCTCCGGTGGTACGTTTGCGTAGTTTCCAACAGCTCCACTGATCTTACCGTAAGAAACTTCCTCTATCGCCCTCTCAAGGCGCTGAACGTTCCTTTTCATTTCGGAGTACCATCCAAGGACCTTCAAGCCAAAGGAGGTGGGTTCCGCGTGGACTCCGTGTGTTCTTCCGATGGTGGGAGTGTGTTTGTACCGATTCGCGACTTCCCAGAGCACGTCGCAGAACTCTTTTAGAGACTCTAACAGGATTTTCCCCGCTTCCACGAGAGCGAGGGAATTTGCGGTGTCGAGAACATCTGACGAGGTGAGACCGTAGTGGAAGAATCTCGAGTCTTCTCCTATCATCGAGCCGATTCCTTCGACGAACGCCACCACATCGTGGTTTGTTTTCTCTTCTATCTTTTTGAACAGTTCCACATCTATCTTAGCGTTGTTTCTTATCCTCTCTGTGACTCCCTTCGGAATCATTCCCAGTTCTTCGTACGCCCTCGTCACTGCCAGTTCCACTTCCAGCCATCTTCTGTACTTCGCTTCCTCCGTCCAGAGATCCTTCATCGGTGACAGCGAATACCTTTCTACCATCTTTTTCCCTCCCAAACAGATCTCTCGTGAACACGAGCGCAACAACAGGAAAAACAAGATAAGAAGCCGTTGGATATTTAATGCTCGCTACCTTCCACAACGCCATCGCAACGAGAAACCAGAAAAGCGATTTGAGAGGTATGTTCACGGTTTTTTTCTTTGCGAAACTGGTGGCGATCAGAGGAAAGAAGGACAGCACCAGAAACAACTCGGCTCGATCGTAATCTGTCCCTTTCAAATATTCGAACCCCTCGAGGACGAGGAGAAAGATCAGACTCACATGAAACAGGGTCTTTTCTCTCTCACTTCTGGTGAAGAAGAAAATAACAGAAGCAACAAGAGCGAGTATCGATACAAAAGCACTGTCTTTCCACGAGAGAACAGCGAAGATCAGAGAAAGTCCCAGGCCTAACATCATCGATCCCCTTTCACGAGAGTCACAGCAGTTTCCACATGGTAAGTCTGAGGAAACATGTCGAAGGGCTTCACCCTGACAATAGAGTAGCCGTTTTCCACCAGCACCTTGAGGTCTCTCACCAGAGTAGAAGGGTCACAGGAAACGTAAACGATCCTTTCAGGTGAAAGTCTCGCTATTTCTTTCATCACTTCTGGACCCGCACCTGATCTCGGTGGATCCAGGATTATCCTGTCTGCCCTTCCGCTGTAGTTTTTCAGAAAGTCTAGCACATCCTGTTCCACGTATTCTATGTTCTTTCTGCTGTTTATGTTCGCGTTAGCCTTTCCAGCCTTCACAGCGACCCTGCTGGATTCAACGGAGATCACCCTTGCTGCCGAAAAGGAAGTCCTCACAGAAAACGTACCGATACCCGCGTACAGATCCAGCACCACCTCGTTACCCTGAAGTGCCTGTTCTCTGTACACGTGATCTATCAGTTTGGATGTGATGGAGTAGTTGCTCTGGAAAAAGGCGGTCGGTGGAATTTGAAACCTTTCCCAGTCGAACTCTTCCACAATTACTCCTTCACCGTAGAGAGTCTTGTACGGCCCCCTTAGGACCACAGAGTCTTTAGAGTTCATCACATGAATGATGGAGTGAATCTTTGGAAATCTCTTTAACACAGCGCGAACCAGATCTCTTCCCCAGGGAAAGGATTCTGTCTTTGTCACAAAGATCACCATGAACTGGTCCGTGCTGAATGCGTACCTGATCACGAGGTGCTTGAGCACTCCCTTCCTCGTTTCCCAGTTGTAAACAGGAACGTTGAGTACCTGAACGGCCTCTTTTACAGTGTTCAGAATCTCACCCGTGCCTTCCGGTGCCACCTCACAGTCTTTTATGTCAATCACAAAATCGGAGTTTCTCTTTTTCAAACCCAATTTTCTCCCCTGAAAATGAAACTCCATTTTCGTCCTGTAGTGAAAAACAAGATCACTCGGCTCCACATCTTCCACTTCTACCTTCAGATTTGAGCGTTCGAAAAGATCGATCAATACCTCCTTTTTGTAACGAAGCTGGGTTTCATACTTCACATCCATCCAGTGACAGCCACCGCATCTTCCAAAGTATCTGCAGGGTGGTTTTATTCGATCTTCGGATTCTTTCAGAAGGGAAACAACCTTTCCAAAAGAAAAATCCCTTTTCTCTCTGTAGGTCTTTATCAGGACTTCCTCACCGGGATATGCTCCTTCTACGAGAACTACCTTGCCGTTTGAAAGATGGGCAAGGCCGTAACCTCCGTTGACCATCTTCTGTATCCTCACCTGCTCCAGCATCTTTCACATCCTCTCTGGTGCGGAAACTCCTATGAGTTTCAGACCCTTTCTTAAAACGATACCCGTTGCGAGGGCAAGGTTGAGTCGCGCGTTCGAAAGTTCGGGATTTTCAGGATCCACTATCACGTGTTTGGTGTAGAATGCGTGGAAGGACTCAGCAAGCGACTGGAGATAGTTCGTGAGCCTGTTTGGTGCGAACATCTGCGCGACCTCTTTCAAAGCGGTGTTGAACATACCGAGGTTTCTCATCAGAACCCTTTCTTCTTCGTTTCCAAGCAGTTCAAGGTGTTTTCCCTCTTCAAACTTCACACCTTTCTTTTCCGCGTTGGAGAAGAGATTGTGGATCCTGGCATGTGCGTACTGAACGTAGTAAACTGGGTTGTCCATGGATTTGGCCTTCGCCAGATCGATATCGAACACCATGTGGGTATTGGGGTCCACCATCGCAAAGAAATATCGGGTGGCGTCTCTTCCCACTTCGTCGAGAAGTTCGTCCAGAGTGACGAATTCTCCCGCTCGCGTGGACATGCGAACGATTTCCCCACCACGTTTCAGAGTAACGAACTGATGCAGTATAACGTTGAAGAAATCGTCGGGAATGTCGAGGGCTTTCATCGCTGCCTTCATTCTTGGTATGTGACCGTGATGGTCACTACCCCAGATGTCGTAAACCTTCCTGAAGCCTCTCTTATATTTCTTGTAGTGATACGCGATATCCGTCATGAAGTACGTGTATGTACCGTCGCTTCTCACAAGAACCTTGTCTTCCTCATCTATGAAGGCAGAGACTTTCAACCACACAGCACCGTCTTTTTCGTAAACAACGTCCTTGTTCTTGAGGAGTTTCAGCACCTCTTCGACAGTCCCATCCTCTATCAAACTCTTTTCTGAGAAGTACACATCGAACGAAGAACCAATCTTTTCAAGGGTATCTTTCATGGAGGAGAGAATTCTGTTCAGCGCTGTCTGTTTGAAAAACTCCTCCACTTCTTCGTTCCACAGATCTTTGTATCTATCTCCGATTTCGTTCACCAGATCCCTCGCGATGTCCACGAGGTATTCCCCGCGATAGCCCCCTTCGGGAATTTCTTTTTCAACTCCGAGAAGCTGATTGTACCTTGCCCAAAGCGACTGAGCGAGAAGCCTTATCTGCTTTCCGGCGTCGTTTATATACATTTCCCTCGTCACATCGTAACCGAGCTCTTTGTAAACCTCGGAAAGCACGTCACCTATGATGATCTGTCTACCGTGCCCAACGGTGAATGGTCCCGTTGGGTTTGCACTTCCGTATTCGAACTGCACCTTCATTCCATTTCCAACGTTCTCTCTCCCGTACTCGTCTTTTTTCTCCAGCACGGTTTTAACCACTCCACGGAGCAGTTCGTTCGACAGGAAGAAATTTATGAAACCGGGTCCCATGATTTCTATCCTGTCAAACGAGGGATCTTCATCGAGACTTTTTACGATCTCCTGAGCTATCTCCCGCGGGTTTTTCTTCAAAGTTTTTGCGAGCTTCATGGCAACGTTGGTGGACAGATCTCCGAATTCCTTTCTGGGTGGAATTTCGACCTCGAATTCGATTTCTGAACCGTACGCTTTAGAGATGACTTCGGACACCTTTTGCCTGATCGCGTTCACCAGCACTCTACCGCACCTCCATGTTTCGGATTCTGCTGATCTGTTACCCTCTGAAGAGAATGTGTTTCACCGTATCTATCCTGTGCCTCTTTCCCTTTAGAAGATCCAGTTCGAGGTCCACGGACATTTTCACACCACAATCCTGTCGCAGAAAACCCGTCAGGTTCGGGGTGAGCGGGATAGGTGCGCTCACGTAGCTTTTCCCTCGGTAAGTTTTTCCAAGAAAAGTTCCTCTTGGAGAAACTTTGATTCCAAAAACCTCGAGACTCTGGGAACGTGCCCATAGACCTTTTTTCTCTTTCCACCAGTCGTTTTCTTCCGTTTCCAGATCGAAGTGGATGAAAGCAAAGACGTTCTTTTCCACGAGCGGCCTCAGAGCCTTTGAAGAGAGTGTGTCTTCCTTTCTGAGAACTGCGGCGTACCATTCCCCAAAATCCGCAACTGCGAACCTTTCTCTGAGGGTGTATCGATGTAACACTTCACCGTTTTCTATCACCAGCACATCGGGAGATGTTCGAAAAGTCTCCACACCTGGAGCGACAATTGGTACGTCCAGTCCTTTCGAAATGTATCGAAGCAGATCTGTGTAAAATGGATCGAGTTTTTCAAAATTCTCTATTCTTATCGGAGAAACCCCGGCGAGGAGATTACCTGTCAGTCTTGGGAAAATGAGAAGGTCCACAAAAGGAAGATCCTCCTGCAAGATTTCCATCAGAGCATCTATGAAATCGTCCGCGGATTTGAACATCTGGTCCAGAGGAAACGCGACGCACACTACCCTTTTTACACCTTTTCTGCTTCGGTGCACTCTTGAGATTTTTCTTTTCGGGATCAACCTTTTTTTCACCATCTTCCAGAGAATGTTCTCAAACATCTTCGGCTTCCTCCGAAGAGAAGAAATTCTTTTTCAACTCCAGAAAAACGGGAGCTACTCCCTCTGCCACGACCCCCGTTTGGTTTTTTGTTTTTTCGAGAGGAAAGTAGATATTGTTGTGAACCTTTCCCAGGAAATTCAACAAGACTATGGAGGCCAGAGATGTTTCCTGCGTGTGTGCCCAGAACTTTGCCTTTACAAAATTAAAATCTATGAAGTTTTGAATCTCACAGAAACCAACCACCAGTTTCGCACCGTTCTCTTTTGCAATGTAAAAGACTTCCGGGTAGAGAGCAAGATCCCCACCCACCACAAAAATATTTATGTCAGCATCTACGATTCCGAATTCGTAACCTTTCTTCCATTCCCTTCCGTTCTTTCCGATGATGAAAAATTTGCTGGTACCCACAATGGAAAATCTGGCGTTGTCTGGAATCACATCCAGCCATGATATGAAAAGGTCTATTGTTTCAAACTCCTCAAGAGATACGGGTGATCCAACCAGAATTTTCAACTTGATCCACCCATTTCAAGTATAGCATCAATCTTTTGAAACCCTTTCAGCGATGTAGTCAGCGGCGAAGTCCCGATCGATTTCAACCTGGTCTCCCGTCTCGAGGTCGCGGAGAATGACGATTCCTTTTTCCAGTTCTTCATCACCAATAATGACCGCATACCTCGATCCCATTCTGCTGGCGTGCTTAAGCTGACCGGAGAGCTTTCTATCCATGATGTCCACATCCACACTCAGGCCTTTCTTTCTCAATTCACCCGCAAGCCGAACACCATCCATAAAGGCTTTTTCACCAAGAGTTGCGATGTAAACAAGATGAACATTTTTCATCGGGATTTCTATTCCCTCTGCTTTTAAAGCGAGTATAATTCTCTCTATACCACCTGCAAAACCAAGGGCGGGTACGGAAGAGCCCCCAAGCTCCGCAAAGAGGCCATCGTACCTTCCACCACCCGCGATGGCGCTCTGGGCTCCAAGACCTTCGTGCCTCACCTCAAAAACCGTTCTGGTGTAGTAGTCGAGCCCGCGGACCAGGGTGTGATCTTCCACGTATTCGATCTCGAAAGTGTTGAGGTACTCTTTCAACTTCTTGTAGTGTGCCCTGCAGGAATCACAGAGATAGTCGACGCTTTTTGGTGCATTCAGAGAGTATTCGTGGTCCACCTTGCAATCGAGCAGTCTCAAAATGTTCGTCTCGTAACGTCTTTTGCAGTCGTCACAGAGATTGTCCAGGATTCGACCGTAATACTCCTTGAGGGCTTCGCGATAGTTTTTCCTGCACACCGGACAGCCTATGGAATTCAGGTGAATCTTGTATTTCGTGAGTCCGAGCCTTCTCAAGAAGGTATCAACCAGCATGATCACCTCGAAATCCGCTTTTGGAGATTCGGGGCCGATGATCTCGAAACCCACCTGGTGAAACTGTCTCAATCTCCCCGATTGTGGTTTTTCGTATCGGAACATGGGACCTATGTAGTAGTATCTCTGTTGAAACCCCCTATCTATCAGAGAATTCTCCAGAAAAGCCCTGACGACGGGCGCGGTACCTTCTGGTCTCAGAGTGATGCTCCTTCCCGCTTTGTCCTGGAAGGTGTACATCTCTTTCTGAACGATGTCTGATTCTTCTCCCACACTTCTAACGAAAAGTTCCGTCTGTTCGAATATGGGAGTTCTGATCTCCTCTATTCCCGCGCTTTCGCACACATTTCTGAAGGTTTCCTCGACGTACCTCCAGTACCATATCTCTTCACCGAAGATATCGTTTGTTCCCTTTATCCTTCTGTATTTCAACTATTCACACCTCCCCTTTCCTCGAGAAGAATCTTCACATCTCTTATGATTCTCACAATTGCGTAAAAGACGACGAGGAATTCCAGTCTTCCGAGGAACATGCCCACCGTCATGGTCCATATTACACCCACCGGAAGATTCGGACTGGTGAGCCCCACCGAGAGACCTACTCCATTCATTGCGGAGGAGAATTCGAACATGGAAACCAGTGGATCGTATCCGTAACTCATGAGGATCAAGGTTCCCACCAGATAGGTCAGGGCGTAGACCCCAAAGAAGACGAACATGTCCTTTATGATCCCATCGTCTATGGTTTTCCTGTTTTCACCTTTCCAAACTATGATCTTTTCAACCTTTCGCCTCGGTCCCATGAAATTGATGATAGATCGATATATCAATTTCAGTGTGACGAACACTCTGAACTGTTTCAAACCACCAGCCGTTGAATCCATCATTCCACCGAGCATCATGATAACGGTGAGAAGATACACGCCGATTGGAAAGAGAGTAACCCACGGAACAAGATCGGCGTTGGAGAACCCGGTGCCCGTTATTGCAGAGACTACCTGAAACACCACGTATCTGAGCGCCTTTTCGTGAAAAACCTTTTCGGCTGGTCGCAGTAGAAACAGCGATGCGATGACAATGGTGGATCCCATGATCCAGGGTTCCCCGTTTTTGACGAAGGCTTTGAAGTTTCCCTTCCAGAGGGTGTAATGGATTCCAAAACCCGTTCCACCGAGCAGCATGAGAACGATGGTTATCACTTCTATCGATACACTGCCGTAGTATCCAATACTCGCGTTTTTCACCGAGAAACCACCCGTTGCGAGAGCGGTGAGAGAATGGTTGAAGGCATCGAACCAGGGCATACCGGCCATATGAAGAAAGAACATACCAGCGGCGGCGTACGCCACGTATATGACCATGATCACCTTCGTGGAGTGGGTCACATTTGGGAGTATGTTGTCCACCCTACCTTCGGAACTGTAAAGGGAAGCTCCGAGAGGTCCGATCAATGTGGCGAGCATTATGACGGCAAATCCCGCACCTCCAATGAACTGCATGACACTTCTCCACACCAGAAACACATGGGGAAGACTCTCCACGTCAGGAAACATGGTGAGCCCCGTTGTGGTCCAGCCGCTTGTGGCCTCGAATACTGCCTGGTGAAAATTCAAAAGACCCTCTATAACGAACGGAAGTGCTGAAAGGACTACCGCGGCGCACCACGTTGTGACAACTATCACCGCTCCTTCCTGATACCCCACTACACGAGTCTCGTTCAATTTTGAAACTTTTTTAAGAACAACACCAGAGGCAAAGGAAATGATTGAAGGAACCAAAAAAGACTCGATGTATATCCACTCTTCAGGATAGAAAATCACAAAAATTGTTGGCAGAAGAAGGATCGCAGGGAACCATATCAAAAGCTGACCTACGTACCAGAAAATCACCTTGAGTCTGTATTTGGTACTGGTCATTAGGTCTTCCAATTTTTCTCACCTTCCAAGCAGTGTCTCTTCGACTGTTTCTTTGGCTTCTGCACTTACGATCACGTACAGTTTATCACCGGAGAGGATCTCCGTATCTCCTCTCGGAACCACAAGCACTCCACCGCGGACGATGGCAGCGATGATACTATCCCTTGGAAGCGGAAGATCCTTCAACTTCTTTCCCACAACCGGACTGTCTTCTTCCACGTTCACACTTAGAAACTCAATACCTTGTTCCAGCGGTATGATGCTGGAGAACTCATCTGGGAAGATGAGAGCTTCCACCGTGTTCGTTATGAGAGTGGTGAGATTCAAGACGGTTGTGATACCCATTTTTTTGAATATTTCCATGTTTCCCGGGTCGTTGACAAGACTCACTACCCGCTTTACCCCGAAGTCCTTCATAACAAGCTGTGCGATGAACAAATTGACCTCATCTCTTGGAGTGAGGATCACCACCACATCGTTTTTCGAAACCTCGGCGTCTCTGAGTATCTCTTTGTGACTTCCATCTCCGTGTATGATCGTCGCCTTCAATTTCTTGGCGAACTCTTCGCAGAGTTCCCTGTCTTTGTTTATGATCACTACACCGTACTTTCGTGACAGCATGGAACGCGCAAGGTAATACGCCGTCGTTTCTCCACCGATTATTATGACTTTCAATCTTCTTCACTCCCTATGATGAACTCCTTTACTTTCTCTATCATGAGAACGGCGGGACAGATGGTTTTTATTCCATTTTCTTCGAAAATCTTTATCTTTTCCGGATCGTAGACCCTGGCGATCACGTTCTCCACGTTGAACATGTACCTTGCGTTCATCGAGATGAAGAAATTCGTACTGTCGTCGTTCGTGAACGCAAACACCATGTCTGCCTTCTCCATACCACACTCTTTCAGAGTTTCAAACTCCGCGGCATCTCCCACCACGGTGAAACCGGAAAACTCGGAGTTGAGCCTGTGAAACGCGTATTCGTTTTTATCCACGACCACGACACTGTGTCCCGAAGAGGAAGCAAGATTTGCTATCAGCGATCCAAGTCTTCCACAGCCGAATATCACGATGTACTTGCTTTTTTGTTTTTTTGACATAATGTTAACTCCCTCACCTTCAATATCTGTATCTGTGAATCCTTCTCATCCTTAAAATATATCCCCAAATCATCCCGTAGACAAATCCACCTATGTGTGCCCACCACGCTATTCCGTAGGATCCAACAAGGCCGTTCAGAACCTGGATAAAGAACCAGATCATCAGATAGTAGAACGCCGGTATTTCCACGAGTGTGAGGAAGAAGAAAATTGGAAACAGAGTCACGATCCTCGAGTACGGAAACAGTACGAAATAAGCTCCCATAACTCCGGACACCGCCCCGGATGCCCCAACCATGGGAGTTGTTGAATGAAGCGTAAAAACGAACTGGGTGAGTGCGGCAAAAATACCGGCGGATAGATAAAACAGAGTGTAGCCAACGTGGCCCATCTCGTCTTCTGTGTTGTCTCCGAATATCCAGAGAAACCACATGTTACCCAGGATGTGCCAGAACCCTCCGTGGAGAAACATGTGAGTTATGAAAGGAAGAAGAGAAAAGCCGAGCGCTTCTTTTACTCTCTCAACCGTGTAACGAGCTGGCACGAGGCCATATCTGTACATGAACAGGAGAAGTTCTCTGTCGTTCAACATGAGTTCATACACGAAAACAACCACGTTTATCAAAATCAAAGCTATCGTTACGTAAGGCTTCTTTCTACTTGGGAGAACATCGTAAAGAGGAAACACGATATCACCTCACAAGATAATCAGATATGTTCGCCCTTTCCACCTCTTCCGGTAATATCTTCGATTCGTCTCCCGTCATGATCACAACCACACCCGGACCGTGTCCTGCTGAAACGCAGGCAGAGTGTACCACAACACCTATCGATACTGCCCCTTTTCTGTACTTTCCAACTCCATAGGAATTGTCGTGGTCCTGAATTGCGACGATGTCTCCAAGTTTCAGATCCGCTACTCCAAGATCCTCAGGATTCGATGCCATTATATCGTAGTCGGTGGAAGCACTGCTCGAAGCGCCAATCCCAGATCCCATCATGTGCGCTGGAATCTTCGCAACAACAGGTACATGGATTTTCCCATTCTTTTCCTGTATCCCAAGTTTTTCGAAGAGATCTGGGTCGATGTTCATCACCTTCACATCCGGATGATCCAGAAGCTTCAGTCCCTGCCCCCAGGCCTTTATCAATATCTTATCCCCCACCATGAGCTTTCCGAGTACTTCTTCCTCGAAGTGAACGAGAACGTGGTTCACACCTCCGTGTTTTCCCGTGACGAATCCTCTGCTTCCCTTCGCGTCTCCAGACATCACGATCACTTCGTTTCCTATACACGAGAGAGTCATCAGCGGTATTTCCTCTTCTTTTCTTCTTGCCATGACAGACACACCCGGTTCTACATGGTCTCCTGCCCATCCGTAAGCACTGTCACCCACCTTCACGTTGTAGGTGATGCCTCCAAGCACTGGAATTACCCTCACTGTCCCTTCGGTTGTTACACTGTAAGGAGACCTCATTTTCGCTGGAGCGATCTCTCCAACAACCGAAATTCGAACGAGTCTGTCTTTGTTAGTTCTCACAAATCTCACCTCCGGTGTGTGGTATCATTGAATAGATAGGGAAAACAAGGAGGTGACACTTTGAAATTTTACATCACCACCCCAATCTACTACGTGAATTCTGAGCCCCACATAGGAAGTGCCTATACCACTATTGTAGCCGATATCATCGCTCGCTACAAACGTTTCATGGGTTACGATGTGTTCTTCCTCACGGGAACAGATGAGCACGGCCAGAAGGTACTGCAGGCAGCCCAGCAGGCGGGGAAGGACCCGCAGGAATTCTGTGACGAACTGGCTGAAAAGTTCAAACGGCTCTGGAAAGAACTGAAGATCACGAACGATTATTTCATCCGAACCACAGACGAAATGCACATGAAAACTGTCCAGGAATTCGTTGCGAAGATGAAGGAGAACGGAGACGTCTACAAGGGCATCTACAAGGGATGGTACTGTGTTCCCTGTGAGACGTTCTGGAACGAGGACGAGGTTATAAAGGAAGGAGAAGAACGTTTCTGTCCGGAGTGTAAAAGACCCGTCAAATGGGTCGAGGAAGAGAATTACTTCTTCAGACTTTCGAAATACAGAGATTCCCTTCTGAAGTACTACGAGGAGCATCCCGATTTTGTGGAACCGGACTTCAGAAGAAACGAGATGTTGAAGATCCTCGAAGGTGGTCTCAAAGACCTGAGCATCACCAGGACGACCTTCAAATGGGGCGTTCCCATGAAGGACGATCCGGAACACGTGATCTATGTGTGGGTGGACGCTCTCATAAATTACATATCCGCTATAGGGTACGGCTGGAACGATGAGATGTTCAACAAATGGTGGCCCGCAGATTTGCATCTGATAGGAAAAGAAATAAACAGATTCCACTCCATCATATGGCCTGCGATGCTCATGTCGGTTGGACTCCCACTTCCAAAGAAGGTGTTCGCACACGGGTGGCTCACGGTGAACGGCCAGAAGATCAGCAAGTCTCTCGGCAACGCTATAGACCCCAGGTTCTTCGTGAAGAGATACGGCAACGATGTGGTGAGGTACTACCTGATACGGGATATCATGTTCGGAAAAGACGGCGATTTCTCGGAGGAAAGACTCGTCCACAGATTGAATTCCGATCTCGCGAACGACTACGGAAATCTCCTTCACAGGATCACGGCTATGATAAAGAAGTATTTCAACGGAAGACTCCCTTCTCCTTCCGCTCAGGAAGGGTTCGACAGCTGGCTGAAGGAGAGGTTCTTCGAAACAAAAGACGCTTACCATGAACTCATGGATTCCTACCGGCTCACAGAAGCCCTGGACAAGATATGGGAGTTCATAGCGGACGTAAACAAGTACTTCAACGACACGAAGCCCTGGATACTTGGAAAAGAGGGGAATATGGAAAGGCTCGGAACGGTGCTGTACAACTCACTGGAGGCAGTGTTCAAGGTGGCTCTGATGACGCTCCCGGTGATGCCAGACACCTCCGAAGAAGTGTTCAGAAGAGTGTCCTTTGAAGAAAAGCCTTCGAAGGAACATCTGGAGAACTGGGGTGTTCTGAAGCCTGGTTCCACAGTGATCCACGGCGAACCTCTCTTCAAGAAAATCGACGCGAAAGACTTCAAAAAGGTGGTGGAGACGGTGTCGGCCGAACAGAACGCGATCACAATAGATGATTTTTCCAAAGTAGACCTCAGAATCGCAAAGGTCCTCGAAGCGGAGAAGGTTCCAAATTCCAGAAAACTTCTCAGATTGATAATCGATCTTGGAACGGAAAAGAGACAGATAGTGGCGGGAATTGCAGAACACTACAGACCTGAAGAACTCGTAGGAAAACTGATCGTCGTTGTCGCTAATTTAAAACCCGCAAAACTCATGGGCATAGAGTCTCAGGGAATGCTTCTCGCCGCAAAGTCCGGCGATACCTTGAGACTTTTGACTGTAGATGGAGAAATCACACCAGGTGCGAAGGTGTCCTGACGGAGGG
This sequence comes from Thermotoga maritima MSB8, assembly GCF_000008545.1. NCBI lineage: Bacteria > Thermotogati > Thermotogota > Thermotogae > Thermotogales > Thermotogaceae > Thermotoga > Thermotoga maritima. Next base: position 1,100,299 of record NC_000853.1, on the reverse strand, counting down.
ATGTGAATGCCAGAGATCCTGATAAACAAACCCGTAGAGGATGAGCTTGTTGAGTCTTATCTTCTGTACTCGATGAGCGTTATAGTGGGAAGGGCCATTCCGGATGTTCGGGACGGCCTCAAACCCGTTCAGAGGAGAATTCTCTATGGAATGTACGAACTCGGCCTCAAGCACAACTCACCCACAAAGAAGAGTGCGAGAATCGTCGGTGAAGTGATGGGTAAGTACCATCCTCACGGCGACGCACCCGTGTATGATGCCCTCGTGAGGATGGCTCAACCGTTCACGATGAGGTATCCACTCATAGAGGGTCAGGGAAACTTCGGTTCCATAGACAGAGACCCTCCAGCCGCGATGAGGTACACGGAAGCGAGACTCACGAGGCTCGCAGAAGAAATGCTCGAAGACATAGAAAAGAACACGGTGAACATGATCGACAATTTCGATGGCACGCTGAAGGAGCCTGAAGTCCTCCCATCCAAAGTGCCAAATCTCATAATAAACGGTGCCTCCGGTATAGCGGTGGGAATGGCCACGAACATACCTCCACACAATCTCTCCGAGACCGTGGATGCCCTGATTTATTTGATCGACCATCCAGAAGCCACGGTTGAAGAACTCATGCAGTTCATAAAGGGGCCGGATTTCCCCACAGGAGCCGTGGTAGTGAACGCTTCTGAGTTGAAGAAGGTTTACGAAGAGGGAAGAGGCAGGATCATCGTCAGAGGGAAGGTGCACGTCGAGGATGGAAAGAGAGTGAAGCGAATCGTCATCACGGAGATTCCGTACGGAGTCAGTAAAGCGGGTCTCATAGAGCAAATAGCGAAGATTGCAAAAGACGACGAATCACTCCCAATCAGGAACATAAGAGATGAATCTGACAAACGCGGAATGAGAATAGTCATAGAAATTCCAAAAGACGCAAACGAAGAGGTCATAATAAACAATCTCTACAAGAGAACCGCTCTTCAGGATTACTTCAACGTTCAGATGCTGGTCATAGACAAACACAAAAGGCCCAGGTTGATGAATCTGAAAGGATTGATGGAAGCTTTCCTTGAGCACCGCTTTGAAGTCATCAGAAGAAGAGCAAGGTACGAATACGAGCAGTACACAAGGAGGGCACACGTTGTCGAGGGTCTCCTGAAAGCGGCAAGAGCGATAGGTGTTGTTGTGGACATCGTGAGGAACAGCAAAGATGTGGAAAGTGCGAGGCAATCGCTCATGGAAACACTCGAGATCACCGAAGAACAGGCAAAAGCCATTCTCGACATGAGACTTTCGAGGCTGACTTCCCTCGAAATAGAGAACCTTCAAAACGAATACTCCGATCTGGTCAGGAAGATCTCAGAAGTGAAGGAAATACTCGAGAAGGACGAAAAAGTAAAGGAGATAATGAAAAAAGAATTCCTCTACCTGAAGCAGCAATACGGAGATCCCAGAAGAACAGAAGTAACAGATCAAAGTATCGAATACAACGAAGAAGAACTCATTGTCGAAGAGGACGTGGTGATCACACTGAGTCATAAGGGTTATCTGAAGAGCACACCGCTGAACAGCTACAGATCGCAGAAGCGTGGAGGTAAAGGTATCACCGTCTCGAAACTCTCTGAAGATGATGAGGTCGAGTTCGTTGTGGTCGCGAAGAACACCTCATCGACCCTGTTTATAACGAACCTCGGGCGGGCGTACGTTCTCAAGAATTATCAGCTGGAAACTACCGGAAGAAACACGAGAGGAAGACACATCACCGCGTTTCTGAATCTCGAAGACACAGAAAAGATCGTGGCACTCGCTTCTCTGAACGGTGAAGGAAGGGATCTTGTGATCGCTACGAAGTCCGGGAAGATCAAAAGGACCGCCCTCAAAGAGTTTGAAAACGCCACCAGCAATCGCGGTGTCAGAGCCATAAAGATAGAACCTGGAGATGAGATCGTCAGCGCCAGGGTTGTTAACAGCGAAAAAGAAACACTCATAGTGGCAACGAAGATGGGTATGGCCATCAGATTTCCGGTGAGTGATGTTCGCAGAATGGGAAGAAATGCGGCCGGAGTTCAGGCGATAAAGCTTCAGCCAGGAGACGAAGTGGTGAGTGTGGACGTGATACCTCCAGGTGAGGAAGGAGAGATTCTCACCGTGACAGAGAAGGGATTCGGCAAGAGAACACCCGTTCAGCTGTACAGGATTCAAAGAAGGGGAGGAACGGGTCTCAGAAACATCTCCGATGTGAACAAAACGGGATACGTAGTAGCTGTGAGGTACGTGAGGGGCGACGAAGAGATAGTGGTGGTCACAAGAAACGGTATGATGATCAGATTTCCCGTGTCTGAAATCGGTGTCATCGGTCGTGTAACGAAAGGTGTGAAACTCATCGAACTTGGAGACGATACCATATCGAAGGTGGCGGTGGTGAAAGATTGAGGAAACCCATAGAACATACCGCCGATATCGCTTACGAGATATCCGGGAACTCTTACGAAGAACTTCTGGAAGAGGCGAGAAACATCCTTCTCGAAGAAGAAGGGATTGTCCTCGACACCGAAGAGAAAGAGAAAATGTATCCTCTTGAAGAGACGGAAGACGCTTTTTTTGACACGGTGAACGACTGGATTCTTGAGATATCGAAAGGATGGGCTCCCTGGAGGATTAAAAGGGAAGGGAATGAGTTAAAAGTAACTTTCAGGAAGATCAGAAAAAAAGAGGGAACCGAAATAAAAGCTCTCACATACCATCTTCTGAAGTTCGAGCGTGATGGAGATGTTCTGAAAACGAAGGTGGTGTTCGATACTTGAAAGATCTCACGGAAAGGCAGAGAAAGGTGCTTCTGTTCATAGAAGAGTTCATAGAGAAAAATGGATATCCCCCCTCGGTGAGGGAGATCGCGCGGCGCTTCAGGATCACTCCGCGCGGCGCTCTTCTCCATCTAATTGCTCTGGAGAAGAAGGGTTACATCGAAAGGAAAAACGGCAAACCGCGGGCACTGAGGATATCGAAAAGCATAAGGAACAAAATACCTCTGATTGGAGAGATTCGTGCAGGTGAAAAAAGAGAAGCCATCGAATATCTGGAAGATTACATAGAAATTCCCGAGAGCTTTCTTTCGAGCGGTTACGATCACTTTTTGTTGAAGGTAAAAGGAGAAAGCATGATAGAAGAACACATCTGTGATGGGGACCTAGTTCTTGTGAGAAGACAGGATTGGGCGCAGAACGGGGATATCGTGGCGGCGATGGTTGACGGAGAGGTGACGCTAAAAAAGTTCTATCAGAGGGGTGATACGGTAGAGTTGAGGCCCGCTAACAGAGAGATGTCGTCGATGTTTTTCAGGGCGGAAAAGGTGAAAATCCTGGGTAAAGTGGTGGGAGTTTTCAGAAAACTCTAAGGGGGGATAAAATGTTTCCCTACAAGATTGTGGATGACGTGGTGATACTGATGCCGAACAAAGAGCTCAACATAGAGAACGCGCATCTGTTCAAAAAATGGGTTTTTGACGAGTTTTTGAACAAGGGTTACAACAAGATATTTCTGGTCCTCTCGGATGTGGAGAGCATAGACAGCTTCAGTCTGGGTGTCATTGTAAACATCTTGAAGAGTATCAGCAGCAGTGGTGGTTTCTTTGCACTGGTGTCTCCAAACGAGAAGGTAGAGCGAGTCCTTTCTCTGACGAATCTGGATCGCATAGTGAAGATATACGATACGATATCGGAGGCCATGGAGGAGGTGCGAAGAAAGTGAAGATCGCTATTGCATCGGACCACGCAGCTTTTGAACTGAAAGAGAAGGTGAAGAACTACCTTCTGGGCAAGGGAATAGAAGTGGAAGATCACGGTACCTATTCCGAGGAATCCGTTGATTATCCGGACTACGCAAAAAAAGTTGTTCAATCCATTCTGTCGAACGAAGCGGATTTTGGAATCCTTTTGTGTGGGACAGGGCTCGGGATGTCAATTGCTGCAAACAGGTACAGGGGCATAAGAGCAGCTCTCTGTCTTTTCCCGGACATGGCAAGACTCGCGAGATCGCACAACAATGCAAACATCCTCGTTCTTCCGGGAAGGCTCATCGGAGCAGAGCTCGCTTTCTGGATAGTGGATACCTTCCTTTCAACACCCTTCGATGGAGGAAGGCACGAAAGGAGAATCAGAAAGATCGATGAGGTTTAAAGAGCTGATACTTCCTTTGAAAATCGAAGAGGAAGAACTCGTAGAGAAATTTTACGAAGAGGGTTTCTTCAATTTTGCGATAGAAGAGGACAAAAAGGGAAAGAAGGTGTTGAAGATCTACCTTAGGGAGGGCGAACCCCTTCCCGATTTTTTGAAAGATTGGGAGATTGTTGACGAGAAGATCACCACTCCCAAAGACTGGATAGTTGAGCTCGAACCCTTTGAAATCGTCGAAGGAATATTCATAGATCCAACTGAAAAGATAAACAGAAGAGATGCGATCGTGATAAAACTGTCTCCCGGTGTGGCATTTGGCACAGGGCTCCATCCCACCACGAGAATGAGCGTCTTCTTCTTGAAAAAGTATCTGAAGGAAGGAAACACTGTGCTCGACGTTGGATGTGGAACGGGAATACTCGCCATCGCTGCCAAAAAACTCGGTGCATCTCGGGTGGTAGCGGTCGATGTAGATGAGCAGGCCGTCGAGGTGGCTGAAGAGAACGTTCGAAAGAACGATGTCGACGTGCTGGTGAAATGGTCGGATCTTCTCTCAGAGGTGGAGGGTACTTTCGATATTGTGGTCTCCAACATTTTGGCTGAGATTCACGTGAAGCTACTCGAAGATGTGAATCGTGTCACACACAGAGATTCCATGCTCATACTCTCAGGGATCGTTGACAGGAAAGAAGACATGGTGAAAAGAAAGGCCAGTGAACACGGATGGAACGTTCTGGAGAGAAAGCAGGAGAGAGAATGGGTGACCCTCGTGATGAAAAGATCGTAGGATGGCAACTTGGTAGAAAGATCACGAACATGAGACGCGTTGTCTTTCGATGTCCCTATGGATACCCCGTCGTTATAGAAAGCTTTCCCATCAAAGACGGAAAGCCTTTTCCTACACTTTACTGGCTCACCTGCCCTCATCTGAGAAAGGAAGTCTCAAAACTCGAATCACAGGGATATGTAAAAGAGTTCGAGGAAAAACTGGAAAGAGAAGGCAAGCTTCGAGAAAAGATGAAGAAAGCTCACGTTGAGATCATAAAAAAAAGGGCAGAACTCTTGCCAGAAGATCACCCCTTCCGGGAGATTCTTTCAAAGGTTGGAACCGGTGGTATCAGAGACTTCACCAAACTGAAATGTCTCCACCTTCATCTTGCAGACTATCTGGCCGGAGTGAAAAACCCCGTAGGGGAGATGGTGTGGGATCTTGTGGAGAGAAAGTTCTGCGAAGAGAAGCTTTGCAGAGCGGGGGAGGCGAGAGAATGAGAATCATAGAGACTATCGAAGAGATGAAGAAATTCTCCGAAGAAATGAGGGAAAAGAAGAAAACAATCGGTTTCGTTCCCACAATGGGATATCTTCACGAAGGTCATCTTTCACTCGTGAGAAGAGCAAGGGCAGAGAACGACGTGGTCGTGGTGAGTATCTTCGTGAACCCCACCCAGTTCGGTCCCAACGAAGACTACGAGAGGTACCCGAGGGATTTCGAAAGAGACAGAAAGCTCCTCGAAAAAGAAAACGTGGATTGCATCTTCCACCCATCAGTCGAGGAGATGTATCCTCCCGATTTTTCCACCTACGTTGAAGAAACGAAACTTTCAAAACACCTGTGTGGTAGATCCCGTCCTGGTCATTTCCGTGGAGTGTGCACCGTGGTCACGAAGCTCTTCAACATCGTGAAACCTCACAGGGCGTACTTCGGTCAAAAAGATGCACAGCAGTTCAGGGTTCTGAGGAGGATGGTGAGAGATCTGAACATGGACGTGGAAATGATCGAGTGTCCCATCGTGAGAGAACCGGATGGCCTCGCGATGAGCTCAAGAAACGTTTATCTGTCGCCCGAAGAAAGGCAGCAGGCGCTTTCGCTCTATCAGTCTCTGAAAATAGCGGAGAATCTCTATCTGAACGGTGAAAGAGACGCAGAAAAGATAAAAGAAGAGATGATAAAACACCTTTCCAGGTTCGATAAGGTGAAGATAGACTACGTGGAGATCGTGGACGAGGAGACTCTGGAGCCGGTTGAGAAGATCGATCGAAAGGTGATCGTCGCGGTGGCTGCCTGGGTTGGAAATGCAAGACTCATAGATAACACGATCCTGGGGTGAGAACGTGAAGAGGTTCCTTTTGATCTCCGACTCACACGTTCCCGTGCGCATGGCCAGTCTTCCGGATGAGATACTGAACTCTTTGAAAGAGTACGATGGCGTGATAGGCCTTGGAGACTATGTGGATCTGGACACGGTGATCCTTCTTGAGAAATTTTCTAAGGAATTCTACGGAGTTCACGGAAACATGGATTATCCAGACGTGAAAGAACACCTTCCGTTCTCGAAAGTCCTGCTTGTAGAGGGTGTCACCATAGGAATGTGTCACGGGTGGGGTGCCCCGTGGGATCTGAAAGACCGTCTTTTGAAGGTCTTCAACGAAAAACCTCAGGTGATACTCTTCGGACACACCCACGAACCGGAGGACACGGTGAAAGCGGGTGTGAGATTTCTGAACCCGGGAAGCCTCGCTGAAGGCTCTTACGCCGTCCTTGAACTGGACGGGGGTGAAGTACGATTCGAGTTGAAGACCTTGTAAAAGAGATCGTCGAGGACATAAGAGAAACCGTGAAAGACGGAAAGCTCTACGTTGCCTTCTCCGGGGGAAAGGACAGTTCGCTGGTGGCAATCCTGGCGAAGATGGCCCTCGGAGAAGAAAGGGTGGAGCTCGTCACCGTGGACTGGAGCCCTTACACCTACGAGAGATCGAGAGAGATTGTTCGAAACTTCGCAGAAAAACACGGCTTGAAACACACTTTCATTCCTTCCAACAGGATGCAGGAGAAGGTTTGGAAACACGGTCCATCCTGCAACGCCTGCACCCGCGACGTGAAGACCGTTTTGGTGAAAAGATACGCTCAGGGTCACCTCGTTGCGAGCGGTGCAAACGCCTCCGACAGCTGGGGAAAAACGGGCCTGAAGGTCTTCGACGGTGTCTACTCACCACTCTGCAGGGTCGGTAAAGAAGAGATAAACGAGATGCTGAAGTTCCTCGGACTGGAAGTGAAGAAGATCGGTGAGTCTGCGGGAAGAGAAGGATGCAAACTGAAACACCTTCTGAAGATGCTCATAAACCCGGATTACCACGGAAAAGCTGTTTCTACTGCAAACGAGATCCTTCTCAGAGTTCTCGAAGAACATGGCTTCAAGCCGGAACTCGCCAACGTGAAGATCATCGGGCCGCTTTCAAGAAACATCGCCCTCGTGAATGTGAAACCTCTTCCACCAGAAAAGGTGATGAACGAGATCGTCGAAAAGCTCTCCGCAGAAGAGACGATAGACGGGGTCATCGTGGTCGATGGCCCTATGAAACTCGTGGTTCTGGCCAGTCCCGCGATCTACAGGAACGAAGAGTCAAGAAAGTGGATAAAGGAGGGAAGGCTTCAACCGGAGTTCGCCTTCCCCATCGAGATCGAGTGGAGAGAATCGAAGAACAACAAACTTCGCACCTTTCAGGTGGTCGATGCCAGAAAGGAGTGAGACTATGGCCTTCAGGTGTCCCCTTCTGCTCTTTCTGAGAAAGATATTCAAGTTCAGAAGAAAACCGAAGTTCATCGTGAAGAAGAGCTGAGAACGGCGACGTTTTCCAGGCCGAAGGGCAGCAGGATGTATCTGTCCGTGTGGTGCTCGAAATCTATGAAGCTCTTCGGTCTTCTGAAGGTCTCCTCGAGAACGTCTGCCTTGTGGTTCGCCTCTATGAGGTTGAACAGTGTGTTTGTGAGGACGAGTTGGAGTTCGTTTTTTCCGTTTCTCAGAGCATCTGTAATATCTATCATGAAAGGTCTCCAGAAAAGAACGCCCAGGAACTTCCCGTTCAGGATCACCTCGACCGAGGCCGCCTCCACACCGTTCAGCTTGAGGAAGTATCTTTTCCCCGGGTCTTTTTTACACTCAAATATCTTTTTGAGCGTGAAGGATCCCACATAGAACGGGTACCCATCCCGTGTGATGTCCCTGTGATCCGGTATCTTGGGTGCATCGATCACGTACCTCGTCTCGTCCACGTTCACAAGTGAAAAATCTCCCACAAGATATATCGTCTCCACCTCTGTTGGCCTGTGATTCTCTGGATCTTTCACCCTCGTGTGACACCCCGGGCCTGTGATGTTGTTTTCTTTTCTTCCCTCCAGAACAACCGTGTTCTTTCCTTCTCTGACGAGATCTGTGATCTCCATCTTTCCAAAGTTCACATCCAGGAAATTCTGTTCCTCGTTGAAAATGCAGCTTTTTCTTTCGTACCTCACCTCTCGACCGTTCACCGTGATTCTGTCAAGATTTTCCGCGCACTCAACGACGAGAAAGAGTTTTTGAGGCTTTTTCCTGACCTCGAAAGAGTACTCCACCCTGAACGGTGTACCATCCGGTAATCTGTAGAACTCGTACCAGATCTTCGAGACGAACTCGTTCCTGAAAACCCTTCCACCCGCTTCAAAATACTCCACCCTGTCCACTGGAAGAACGTTGAAAGAGTTCATCTTCACTTCAAAGTCGTTCAGTGCCGTCTCGAAATCGAATTCTTTCTCCAGAAGAACTCCTGTTGAAACCACTTTCTCATCCTCTGCAGGAACCTCCTCGTCCGTTACCCAGATACAAACACTCGACGCTGGGAACATGACAAACTCGTTTTCCTTCAGCTCCACCAATTTGAAATTGAACAGGTCTATCGCGTACGTGTGTTTTCTCTTTTCCTTCAGTTCCAGATGGCAGTGCACTTCCCGGTCGATGTCCGTGTTCGCAAGAAAGAGAAGATAAGATCCGTCTTCCAGCACTCTCTTCTGCGCGATCACCGCTTTTGCATTCTCTTTCGTTTTCGTATCCAGAACATCCACAGAAAAGAAGGGTTTGAGTTCTTCGATGAGATCTTCGAGCGTTTCAAAAACACGAGCCTTTTTGAGGAATTCGATTCTTCCCTTCTTTCCTTCCACTCTTTCCGGGAAGAACCTGCCGTACCTGAAATCCTTCAAAACAAAGACCTTACCACCGTTTTCTGCCAGTGAGTTCAAAAGTTCCACAGTAGAACTTTTCAGATTCAGGAGCGGTGGCAGCACCACGACTTCGTATTCGTACTCTCCTACTCTCAGTTTTGCCTCTTTCACTCTTCCATGTTTTGAGAGGATCATCTCGTCGCCGAAGTGGAAGTCTATCTTGTTCGCAACGAGTTCCTTTGTGATCGTATCGAAGAGCTCGTTGAGCTTATCGATCTCGTCATCGAACTTAGAATACACACACCACGCTGAGGAGATGGGATGTATCATGAGCACTTTGACCTCTCTCTTTCCCTGTGTGACGATGTGGTTCAGTCTTGCAAAGTAATCCGACAGGAATCTTTCGTTCTTCCACCAAGGCTGTTGATAGAAGAGATTCGGTGGGTAGTCCCTCTTTCTCTCTCCTCTCATCGAGTAAAGACTGAGATGCGGGTTTATGTACGTGACACCGAGAACCGCCTGCCAGTCCGCTATCCATTTTCTGTGCAGAAAACTCACGTGCTGACCCGTTGTACCGAACGTTTCGCAGAGCACCCATTTCTTCCCTAACTGCTCTGCCGCCGATGAAACCTGCTTTATCGTGACCACCTGTTCCAGGTGTCTGGCGAGTTTGTCTATTCCCGGTATCTGCATGTATTCGTAGTGTGGCATCGCGGCACCTATCCACTCCACCTGTCCTCTGAGTGTATCTTCTGCCATGTAGTGTCCCGTCATGAAGATGCCGTTTTCTTCACACCACTTCGCGTACGGGATCGTGAAGTTTTCGATGAACAGACTCGTCGCAACATCGAAGAAATCGTATCTCACCTTCATGTAGTCCTTCACGTTGAAGAAGAGTTCTTCTAAGTGGTCTCTGATGTCGTATCCCTTTCGCCTCAAAAACTCCTCTGGAAATCGTTCTGTCCAGGGGAGTGTGGTTTCTTTAGGGTGATGCACTCTCAGATAGGTGGGTTCATCGGTGAAGATCCCGGGGATGGAGACTCTGAAAAGATCACCGCACGATTTTTTGTATCTCTCGTGTGTCGATCTGAGAAACGCCTCTGTGGTCTCTCTTGAGAGCAGATCGACGTAGCAGGTTCCGTTGAACCACGGATCACCAAGCTTCATAACGCGTTTTACCACGTAGAATTCTTCGCCGTCTCTTTCTATCTTTTTCAGGATCTCATCTTCTGGTTTGATCTGATCCTTTTTCAAGAGTGTGAGGTATTTGTGCCTGTGTTCCGGTTTTTCGAGTGGCACGATTCCTCCAGCGAATCCGGAAGGCCATTTGTCCTCATCGTAGAGCCAGGCGAGCATCCCGAGTTTTCTGGCGTGTTCTGCACAGCTTCTTACGAGTCTCATCCACTCCTCAGAGAGGTATTCCGTTACAAGCCCCACTCTCGAGTGCATGAAGAAGCCTCCGTAGCCCTTCTCATACATTTCGTCTATCTGCCTTAGAAGTTCCTCCTCGCACAACTTATCGTTCCAGCTCCAGAAGGGAGCGGGTCTGTACCACACTCCAGGGTTTTCCAGATCCTTCAGGTTCACACTCTCATCCCCTTGTACCTTCTCCATTCTTCGTACTTTTCGCTCCACAACTCCGGATTCTTCGGCTCGAACGTTTTCAATTCGAAGGATTCTTTCACGATCTTTCTGGCTTCGTTGATGTTTGCTATCGCTCCCAGGGTGATCAGCTGAACGAGTGCGTTCCCGATGGGAGTGGCGTCCACAGGACCCGCCACCACCGTCTTCCCCGTCGCACTGGCTATGAAACTCATCAAAAGATCGTTTCTCACAGCTCCACCCACCACGTGGATTTTCCCGTATCTTTTGCCGGTGAGTTCTTTGATCTGCTCCACGATCCATCTGCAGTTGAACGCAAGGGATTCGAAGATGAGCCGGGAGATTTCTCCGATCCTCTCCAGGATTTTCTGGCCCGTTCTTTCAAGATAATTTCTGATCCTCTCCGGCATGTTTCCAGGGTGGAGAAACTCTTCTCTATCGGGATCGAGAAACGCCTGGAAACCAGGGACATTCCTGACCGATTCGATGATCTCCGAATAATCCTTCTTCCAGATTCTGTTACACTCTTCCAGAAGCCACATGCCCGTTGCGTTTTTTAGAAACCTGATCTTCCCGTACCCACCTTCGTTCGTGAAATTTCTCTCCAGTGCCTCTTTGCTCAGAAGTGGTCTTTCCAGCTCCGTTCCCACAAGAAACCACGTTCCAGAGCTGATGTAGATTCCTTCCCCTTCAAGCGGTACAGCAACAACAGCGGAAGCGGTGTCGTGACAGGCGGTGGCGATCACGTTTATACCTTTTTTCACTCTGCATTTTCCCAGGATGGTACCCGGCGGAACCACCTTTGGAAAGATCTCAGTGGGAATGGAGAGTTTTTCGAGAAGGTCGTACGCCCATTCCCCATCCGGCACGCTGTAGCACTGAGAAGTGCTCGCGATGGTGTACTCACTCACCATCTCTCCAGAAAGCCAGAAGTTGAACACGTCGGGGATCATCAGAAGGTGCTTTGTCGTCTTCAAGAACGGATCGTTCGAGAGCACCATGGAATACAGCTGATAGAGCGTGTTTATCTCCATGAACTGTATACCCGTTCTCTGGAATATCTCATCTTTTGGAACCACTTCGAAGGCCTTTTTCATGACTCCCTTCGTTCTCACATCTCTGTAGTGATAGGGAAGAGATACGAGTCTTCCGTTTTCGTCGAGTAAGGCAAAATCCACACCCCATGTATCCACCCCAACGGATTGTGCGTCAGAGGCCTCAAGAACACCCTTTATCTCCTCGTAGAACCCGGGAAGATTCCACACGAAGTGTTCTCTATCCTTCCCAGGAAGAAAGGTTCCTTCTGTTCTGAATCTCTTTATTTCTTTCACCGTCAACCTGTCTTTCAACTCCACCTCGTAGATCTTTCCGTTCGTTGCTCCAAGATCGATCGAGAGGACCTTCACAGCCATCCCTCCGGAACACCCGTGGGATTTCTTCCGAGGCTGAGCACTCTCAAAAGGATCTCCGCCGCTTTTTCCAGGATCTCGACCCTGTCGTACGCTTCTGCGACATCTTTTCCGAAAGCCACAACACCGTGCTTGTCCCAGAGAACTGCATCTTTCCCTTCTGACTTCTCCACCGTCTTCAGGCCGAGTTCCACACTGCCTGGCTTTTCGAACTCGACGACGGAGATTCCCTGTGGGAAAAAGATCAAAACTTCCGGATGAATCTTCATCATCTTCGGAAGAAGCTCCTGGAATTCCTCTAAGTTCATCAGAGTGAGCAGGTTCAGAGGATGAGTGTGAACGATGGCTTTCTTTTCCGGATTCATCTCCTTGAATTTTGCGTGGATCATGAGGTGTGTGGGAAACTCACTGGTGGGTTTTCCGTTTCCGTGGAGAATTTCGTAGTGTTTCCCCGGAAGGACGTGAAGAAGACAGATCTTGCTGTCGTCTTCGTAGACTTCTCTCATTCTCGAGCCCGTTGCCGTGATCAGAAGGTACATCTCGGGACCGTCGTAATCGAACCCGTATTCGTTCACACTCTTGACCTCGTATCCTTCTGGTCTTTCATCCAGTCTGACAGAGATGTTCCCTGCGTTCGCCTCGGAAAGGCCCTTTATGGCAAGCCAGTAAGCTACTTTTTGAATCTCTCTTATCGTCTCTCTCATCGTCTCTCTCTCCTTCTTTTTTCCATGTAGTCTTCTTCCCGAAAGACTCTGAGCGGATCCTCCGGAAGACCTTTCTGCCTTCTGTACTCCCTCAGAATCGGCCTTACGTCTGTTCGAAACGCATCGAGAAGAATTTCTTCTGCTTCAACCACGTCGTAGTTTTTCTGAGCCTCTCTCAGTCGATTTTCATCTATGAGAAGTGCCTTTGTGAAAAGTTCCTGGGCGATCAAAACAGATTGTATCATCGCGAGGATCTTCGGTTTTGTGATGTGGGCCTGATCGAACATGAGAACCACCTTCTTTGCAGAATCAGAGAGTTCAGGATCTCTCTTCGCAAAGACGATCTCCTTGAAGATCAAAAACACCTCGTACGGATTTATGGAGGCGATCGTGAGATCGTCATCTGCGTATTTCCTGTTGTTCAGGTGAAAACCACCGAGTTTCTTCTCAGACAGAAGTGTTGCAACGATGTACTCTATGTTCGTTCCCTGGGGATGATGCCCCAGGTCGACGAGTACAAGAGCACGTTCTCCCAATTTTTCCGAAAGGAGATAGCTCATTCCCCAGTCTGGAATGTCAGTGTGATAAAAAGCGGGCTCGAAGAACTTGTACTCTATGAGGAGGTACATATCAGCCGGCATGTTCTCGTAGATGTACCTCAGGGACTCTTCGAGCCTTTTCTTCCTGGAGCGGAAATCGTCCTGACCAGGATAGTCCGTTCCGTCCGCGAGCCACAGACTGATCACCTTTGAACCAGTTTTTTCGGCTATGTCCACGCACTCCATTACGTGAGCGATCGCTTTTTTTCTGATCTTTTCGCTGGGATTCGTGAGGCTTCCGTACTTATAATCAGGATCCTGAAACAGATTCGGGTTGATGGCACCTATCTTCAAGCCTTTCTCTTCAGCAAACTCTCTCAGTTCCTCCCAGTTTTCCACTTTGTCCCAGGGAATGTGAAGGGCAACGGAAGGACAACAACCTGTGAGACGATGAACGAGAGCAGCGTCTTCTATCCTTTCAAAAACGTTCCGGGCGGCTCCTTCTTCGTGGAAGACAGCAAACCTTGTTCCTGCATCGCTGAACGCCCAGGAGGGAAGTTCGAACTTCAACTCGTCCAGCTCCTTAAAAATCCTTTCCATGTTTATCACTCCTCCCAGTAACCGATGGTTGTCATAAGAGTGTAGTGGTTTTTTCCAACGTCGAGACGTGAAAGCTGCATGACAACAGGTACGTTGCTTTCCGCCATTATGCTGTAAGGCTTACATTTTGGTATACCAAGTTTGTCCAGTCTCAGATGCAAACTCTTCATTGGTGAAATTTCTACTTCATGAACAACTGGTTTAGAGTCTTCGAAGAGGAACGTGATCCTTATTTTTGCTGTTTCATCACCCGTATTCATGATACACAGAGATTCATGAGAAACAAGATATCCTCTTTTGCCGTTTGGAATGTAACCATCTGGAAAGAACCATTTTCTGGCACCGTTCATTATTCATCACCTCTGGGTACGAATTCATACATAAAGTTATCATAAATTAATCACAAAAGTCAACGATATTTGTGATAAAATTTTTCGAAAGGAAAGGAGGTGTTGATATGAAAGAGGAAAGATTGAAGGAAATCCTCGATATCGTTGACAGAAACGGTTTCATCAGCATGAAGGATCTTCAGGAACAACTCGGCGTTTCGATGATCACCGTGAGAAGAGACGTGGCAGAACTGGTGAAAAGGAATTTGGTAAAAAAAGTACATGGTGGCATAAGGAAGGTGAATTATTTTGAAAAGGAAACAGACTTCATGAAACGGCTCTCAATAAACAGAGAAGCAAAGGAAAAAATTGCCCAACTTGCGTTGAACTTCGTTGAAGATGGAGACATTATCTTTCTGGACGCAAGCACCACTGCGCATATCTTTGCCAAACACCTGGCCTCGTCTCAAAAGTCCGTTCATGTCATCACAAACAACCTGCTCACTGCAATGGAGCTCTCGAAGAACTCCGATATAAGCGTTGTTCTGCTCACAGGAAAGGTGAATCCGGAGAACCTGGCTGTGGAAGGCTCTCTGACGATAGAGTGTGGAAAAAAATTCTCTGTGAAAAAAGCCTTTGTCTCCTGTAGAGGAGTGACTGCGGAAGAAGGAACCTACGAAATAAACACCATGGAAATGGGAATAAAAGGAATTTTCGTGGAAAGAGCGGAAGAGATCTTCGTACTCGCTGACTTCAGCAAAATAGGAAAAAGATCGCTGGCACATCTGATACCCGCAGAAAAAATCGATCATCTCATCACCGACAGAAAACCTCCAGAAAATCAATATGAAATATTCAGGGAAAAAGGTGTGGAAATTGTTTATTGATTAATTCAACAGGGAGGTGCACACATGCCTACCATAGTATTTGTAGGAGCGGGGAGTGTGAGGTACACGATCAAGCTGGTAGGGGACCTGGCGAAGACACCGGATTTGTATGGGTCAAGACTGGTACTGATGGACATCGACGAAGAAAGGTTGAAAGCAACGTACATTCTCGTCACAAAGTACCTCAGGGAACTGAATGCAGAGTACACAGTGGAACAGACGACAAGCCTTGAGGAGGCACTTGAAGGGGCAGATTTTGTCATCAACACAGCCCTCTACAGGGCACCAGGGCACGAAGACGGATACGTACACTACGAGATCATGAGGGAAGTAGGGGAGAGACATGGCTACTACAGAGGGATAGACAGCCAGGAGCTGAACATGGTCTCGGACTACTACACACTCAGCAACTACAACCACCTGAAGATGAGCCTTGATATAGCAAAGGCAGTGGAGAAGATAGCACCGAATGCGTGGATACTGCAGACGGCCAATCCTGTTTTTGAGATCACACAACTTGTGAAGAGGCTTACGAAGGCGAAGATAGTGGGTTTCTGCCACGGGTATGCGCACGTGTTCCACCTTGCGAAAGTACTCGGTGTGGAGCCAGAGGAATTAGACTGGCAGGTAGCAGGGGTGAACCATGCGATATGGATGAACAGGTTCAGATGCAGAGGGGAAGATCTCTATCCGAAGCTGGACGAATGGATAGAGGAGAACGCATCGCGATGGGAGCCGAAGAATCCATGGGATGTGGACTTTTCACCTGCAGCGATAGACATGTACAGGTTCTACGGGATGTACCCGATAGGGGACACGGTGAGGAGTGGGACATGGAAATACCACTACGATCTTGAGACGAAGAAGAGATGGTACGGGAAGTTTGGAGGGATAGACAACGAAGTGGAAAGGCCGAAGTTCTACGAGAGTTTGAGGGAGCAGAGGAAGAGGCTGATGGAACTTGCGAAAGAAGTGGAGAAAGATCCGACGATAGAGCTGACGAAGGTGTGGCCTGAGGTGTTCACAACAGGCAGTGAGAGTGTAGAACAGCATATACCTTTCATCAACGCGCTTGTGAATGACAAGAAGGCGAGGCTTGTATTGAACGTAGAGAACAGAGGGGTGATAAAGGGAATACCGGACGATGTAATGGTGGAGGTGCCGGTGGTAGTTGATAAAGAGGGGATACATCCGGAGAAGATAGAGCCTGATCTTACAGACAGGATCAAGAAGTTCTACTTACTTCCGAGGATACTCAGGATGGAGTGGGCACTTGAGGCGTTCATATCTGGTGACAGGAGGGTTCTGGAGGAGATCCTCGTCAGGGATCCAAGAACCAGATCCTACGAACAGGCCGTCGCTGTTATTGATGATATCCTTAACCTCCCCTTCAACGAGGAAATGAAGAAGCATTACGGCAGTTGAAAAATCGATTTGTAAAAACCGTAGCGCCCCATAAGGGGCGCTTTTTTGTTGTAAGGGGTTGTAAGCAAAAGGAAAACTAATATAATCAATAATAATCAACCATATTTATCTCTTATAGTTCGATATTAGGATTATTTTATACTGAAAGCCCTTGACCTTGTTGTATGTTTGTTGATATTATATTGATAACTTCAAGATCATAATGGTTCATTTTTATGATCATTCTATAACGCAGGGGGTGGTATGATGTTCAGGAAAGTTCTGTGGAGTCTTCTTGTAGTAATCTTCACAGCTCAGATTCTTGCCATTGGACTCAACGAAATCGTTCCCGGTGAGTATTACAATCTCACTGATTACGAACGTCTGACGGGTAAGAAGATCACGAAATTCAACGAATCACCGATGCTGAAAGAGATGGTTGAGAAAGGACTGCTTCCACCTGTGGAGGAAAGGCTTCCGAAGAATCCGGTTGTGGTAACGCCGTATGAAAGCATTGGAAAATATGGCGGTACCTGGAACAGAGCATGGTACGGATTGTCAGATGAATGGAACGCTGGTCGTATTTGTTACGAGTTTATGGTAATTTCAGACAAAGCGGGTAAAAGCCTGTTGCCTGATGTTCTTGAGAGCTTAGAAGTGTCTAAAGACGGTAGAGAATATACAATGAGAATTAGAAGAGGATTGAAGTGGTCTGATGGAGAACCTGTTACCACGAAAGATGTTGAATTCTGGTATCATGACATTTTACTTAACGAATCACTTACTCCTTCCATACCTTCAGTTTTCCAGCCAGGTGGGAAAGTTTTCAAATTGGAGATTGTCGATGATTACACTTTCAAAGTGATTTTCGAAGAGCCTTATCCACTATTTCCATTTGCTCTAGCTGGTGATGGAGGAAGAGCGGGAATTGAATTCGTTGTTCCTTCACATTACATAAAAAAATTTCATCCAAAGTACATTGGTTTAGAACAAGCAGAAAAAATAGCAAAGGAAAATGGATATAGTTCTTGGTATCAATTCGTTAGTGACAAATGCTTGCAAACCAATTCTTGGCTGGTTAATCCCGACCTCCCGATTCTTTTCCCCTGGAAATTGTCTAAAGAATCTTCAGAGAGAGCGTTAATACTTGAAAGAAATCCGTATTACTTCAAAGTTGATCCTGAAGGAAATCAATTACCGTACATCGATAGAATCATATTCCATTATGTTGAAAATCAACAGATGTTGTTGATGAAAGCTATATCTGGGGAAATAGATATGCAGGGGAGACATTTAACAGTCGCAGATTATTCAATACTTGCAGCTAATAGAGAAAAAGGCGGTTACAAATTGATCCTTGCAAGGCAGGCCGTTGGTAGTGCCGATACCCTCATGATAAATCAAAACTACACTGACGATCCTGTTATAGGTGAAATATTAAGGGATCCTAGATTCAGGCAAGCTATTTCCTTGGCTGTAAACAGGGAAGAAATATGGCAATTGGTCTACCAAGGGCTCGGTGAACCGCGACAAGCTTCTTTCGTAAAAGGCGTAAAATATTACGATCCAGAGTGGGAAAAAGCATTTGCCGAATATAATCCAGAGAGAGCGAATCAACTACTAGATGAAATGGGGCTCAAATGGAATCCTTCTCGTACCTATAGGTTAAGGCCAGATGGTAAGAAATTGGAAATTGTTATTGAATACACAACTCCTTCCCAAACTAGAGAAAAAACAATGGAAATGGTCAAATCTTATCTTGAGAAAGTTGGAATAAGTGTTATTTTGAAACCTATAGATAGATCATTGTATGTTACAAGATTGGAAGCGGGTCAACTGCAAATAGGAGTATGGGAATTCGACAGGAACATAGATCCTGTTGGCGATCCTGCCCACATTTTGGGTAGTCAATGGGCGCCTCTTACCTGGCAGTGGTACAACAGTGGTAAAAAAACTGGTATGCCACCAGAAGAGGGAACCGATATGTGGAAACTATATGAAATATGGGATCAAATTGTCAAAGAAGTGGCCCCAGAAAAACGAGATGAACTAATGAAAGAAATAATCAACCTTCATAAGAAAAATATTTGGATGGTGGGTTTTGTAGGAGCTCTGCCCCAGCCTATCGTGGTGAAAGAGAATTTCAAAAATGTTCCGCAAGGTCTACTCTGGGATTTTCCGCTGATAAGAAGTCCGAAGAATTTCAGGCCTGAACAATTTTACTTTGAGTGAACGATAGGGGAGGGCCTCCCTCCCTTTTATTTACACCTTAGATAGAACGAGGTGGTAAATCATGGTAGCGTATATTCTTAGAAGACTGATAACTGCTTTTATAACGTTATGGATAATATCAATAATATCCTTTGTAATAATTCAACTTCCTCCAGGAGATTTTTTAACGTCTTATATTGCCCAATTGAAAGTATCCGGAGAAGACGTGGATATTGCTACAATTGAAGCTTTAAAGAAACAGTATGGACTCGATAAACCAATTTATGTTCAGTACTTGAAATGGCTATGGGGTATCCTACATGGTGATTTTGGGTATTCGTTTTCCTGGAAAAAACCTGTTAATGAATTATTATGGAATAGATTGGGAGTTACTGTCCTCGTAGCTACTTTATCCCTGATATTCAGCTGGATTTTTGGCTTTATCATCGGTATGTATTCGGCCGTTCATCCATATTCAATTGGGGATTACCTGGCAACTATTTTGGGATACATTGGTTTAGCTGTTCCTAATTTTCTTTTAGCTTTGATTTTGATGTGGGGAATTTATAGTCTAACTGGGATAAATCTAAGTGGATTGCATTCCGTAAAATATTTGAATACACCTATGACCATTGATAAGTTCTTGGATATTCTGAATCATTTATGGATACCGGTATTAGTTTTAGGAACGTCAGGAATGGCAGGACTCATCAGGACCTTGAGGGCAAATCTTCTGGATGAGCTTCACAAGCCATACGTGGAGGCAGCACTTTCCAAGGGGCTTCCGGAGAACAAAGTGTTCTGGAAGTATCCTTTGAGGATAGCGATGATACCCTTCATCAGCACGGTGGGGTGGAGCCTTCCTTGGATTTTCTCTGGAGCCACAATAACAGCTATCGTTCTAAATTTACCATCTGTTGGTCCATTACTCTTAAACGCTCTTAAAAACCAAGACATGTACCTTGCTGGGAGTTTGGTGATGTTTTTGAGTTTTTTCACTGTGATAGGGACATTGATATCAGACATTTTGCTTGCATGGGTAGATCCCAGGATCAGGTTCGAGTAGGAGGGGAAACATGAAGAAGAGAGAACAGATGGAGGAGAAATTCTATTATGCGTCTCAGTGGCAGCTGATCTGGTGGAGGTTCAGAAAACACAAGCTTGCAGTGATAGGAGGGGTGGTGCTTCTCATCATTTATGTTTTTGCTATTTTCTGTGAGTTCTTTGCTCCGTACGATCCGAACAAATACAACTACAGATACCCTTACGCACCACCGCAGAGGATACACTTTTTCCACGAGGGAAAGTTCATAGGGCCATTTGTGTACGGTTACACCTACACGGTGGATCTTGAGACTTTGAGGAGGATATACAAGGAAGATAAAAGCAAGATCTTCAAGATAAAGTTCTTTGTTCGTGGGGACGAGTACAAATTCTGGGGTATTTGGAAAACAAACATTCACTTCATAGGAGTAGAAGATGGTCACATGTTCCTTCTTGGAACAGACAGTCTTGGGAGAGACATGCTCTCAAGGATCATTTACGGTGCCCGCATTTCCACGTCCATAGGTTTGATAGGGGTGTTTTTGAGCTTCATTCTTGGAGTTGCCATAGGGGGTATTTCTGGATACTTTGGTGGTGCTGTGGACAACTTCATCCAAAGGACTATAGAAATTATAAAGAGCATACCTACTATACCTTTATGGTTAGCTTTGAGTGCTGCTCTTCCACAAAATTGGCCACCATTGAGAGTTTATTTTGTAATAGTGATAATTCTTTCTCTCACAGGTTGGACAGATCTTGCAAGGGTTGTGAGAAGCAGGTTCTTATCTTTGAGGGAAGAAGATTTTGTTATGGCAGCAAAATTCATGGGGGCTTCGGAGGCGAGGATCATCTTCAGGCACATGCTTCCTTCTTTCATGAGTCATCTCATAGCAAGCATCACACTTTCCATACCGGGGATGATCCTCGGTGAGACGAGTCTCAGTTTTTTGGGGCTTGGTTTGAGGCCGCCTGTGATCAGCTGGGGAGTGCTTCTTCAGGAAGCACAGAATCTCACGGTTGTAGCTTTGTATCCGTGGCTTTTGATACCAGTTGTGTTTGTGATCACAACTGTTCTGTGTTTTAACTTCGTTGGAGATGGTTTGAGGGATGCGGCAGATCCGTACGCGAACATGTAGGAGGGACAGAAATGAGTACATTGCTTCAGATAAAAAATTTGAGAACGTACTTTTTTACAGACGAAGGTGTTGTGAAGGCAGTGGATGGTGTGAGTTTTGAGATAGAGGAAGGAAGGACATTGGGTGTTGTGGGAGAGAGTGGTTGTGGAAAGAGCGTCACGGCAAGATCCATCATCAAGCTTTTGAGTACAGCAGGTCGGATCGTCTCGGGGGAGATCCTCTACAACATGGACGGTCAGATGGTGGACCTTGTGAAGTTCTCAAAGGAAGAGATCAGAAAGGTCAGAGGAAGGCACATTGCGATGATCTTTCAGGAGCCCATGGCTGCCTTTTCTCCTGTGTACACGATTGGAGATCAGATCACGGAGGGTATGATCTACCACTTTGGAATCACAAAGCAGGAGGCAAGAGAGCGCGCGGTAGAACTTCTGAGAAGAGTTGGTATTCCAAAGCCGGAGAAGATGATAGATTCTTATCCGTTTGAGTACTCGGGTGGTATGAGGCAGCGTGCGATGATAGCGATGGCTCTTTCGTGTAATCCTCGTCTTCTGATAGCGGATGAGCCGACAACTGCTCTGGATGTGACGATTCAGGCACAGGTTCTCGATCTTTTGAAGGACCTGCAACAGGAGTACAAAATGGCGATCATGATGATCACGCACAATATGGGTGTTGTGGCGGAGATGGCGGATCATGTGGTGGTGATGTACCTTGGGAGGGTGGTAGAGAGCGCTCCGGTTGAAGAACTCTTCTACAATCCCAAACATCCGTACACATCGCTTCTTTTGAGGTCCATTCCGGTTGTGGGAAAGAGGGTAGAAAGGCTTGAGGTGATAGAGGGAGACGTACCAGATCCAAGGAACATGCCGAAGGGTTGCCGGTTTCATCCGAGGTGTCCTTACATGATGAAGGGAATCTGCGATGAGAGGGAGCCGGTCGAGGTTGAGGTGGGGCCAGAACACAGAGTCAGTTGTTTTCTCTATGGAGGGGAAAAAGATGGCGCTTCTTGAGGTGAAGAATCTGAAGAAGTACTTTCCCATCATAAAGCGGGGTTTTAGAAGGAAGGTTGTTGGGTATCTGAAGGCGGTGGATGGTATCTCCTTCCACATAGAAGAGGGAGAGACCTTAGGACTTGTTGGAGAAAGCGGCTGTGGAAAGACCACAACGGCAAAGCTCATCATGAGAGGGATCGAACCGACAGAGGGTGAGATTGTTCTCAATATGGATGGAGAAAAGGTCGATATTACCAAGTTGTCTGAGAAGGAACTCAGGGAGAAGGGTGTGAGGCGGTTTCTTCAGATGATCTTCCAGGATCCTTACTCTTCTTTGAATCCGAGGATGACGGTGCGTGATATCATTGCGGAACCTCTTGTGGTGAACGGTGTTATAAAGGGAAAAGAGGAGATAGACGCCATCGTTTCTGATCTTTTGAGGGCAGTCGGTCTCAGGCCTGAGTACATGCAGAGATACCCGCACGCTTTCTCTGGGGGGCAGAGACAGAGGATCGCCATCGCACGTGCGATCGCACTGAAGCCAAAACTTGTGCTCTGCGATGAACCCACTTCCGCTCTGGATGTGTCCGTTCAGGCTCAGATCATAAATCTTCTGAAGGATCTTCAAAAGGAATACAACCTCACGTACCTGTTCATCTCGCACGATCTTGGGGTGGTGGAACATATCACAAACAGGGTGGCTGTGATGTACGTGGGAAGGATCGTGGAACTGGCTGAAACTGAAGAACTCTTCTCTTCTCCAAAGCACCCTTACACGGAAGCACTTCTTTCTGCTGTTCCAAAACCGGATCCAAAGAGGAAGAGAAAGAAAGCTCAGCTCACAGGTGAGGTGCCGGATCCTTCGAATCCACCGTCTGGTTGTTATTTCCATCCCAGGTGTCCTTACGCTAAAGCTATCTGTAAGGAGGTGTATCCCGACCTCAGAAACGTAGGTACTGATCAAAATCCTCATCTCGTGGCGTGTCATTTCGCTGATTCGCTAAAATTAGAAGGAGTAGGTACAATGTAAGATATTTCTAATCCAACAAGTGATTACGGATAATAAAGGAGGATAAAAACATGGTAAGACCGCAACGAAACAAGAAGAGATTTATTCTTATCTTGAATGGAGTTTGGAATCTTGAAGTAACCAGCAAAGACAGACCAATCGCCGTTCCTGGAAGCTGGAATGAGCAGTACCAGGATCTGTGCTACGAAGAAGGACCCTTCACCTACAAAACCACCTTCTACGTTCCGAAGGAACTTTCACAAAAACACATCAGACTTTACTTTGCTGCGGTGAACACGGACTGCGAGGTCTTCCTCAACGGAGAGAAAGTGGGAGAGAATCACATTGAATACCTTCCCTTCGAAGTAGATGTGACGGGGAAAGTGAAATCCGGAGAGAACGAACTCAGGGTGGTTGTTGAGAACAGATTGAAAGTGGGAGGATTTCCCTCGAAGGTTCCAGACAGCGGCACTCACACCGTGGGATTTTTTGGAAGTTTTCCACCTGCAAACTTCGACTTCTTCCCCTACGGTGGAATCATAAGGCCTGTTCTGATAGAGTTCACAGACCACGCGAGGATACTCGACATCTGGGTGGACACGAGTGAGTCTGAACCGGAGAAGAAACTTGGAAAAGTGAAAGTGAAGATAGAAGTCTCAGAAGAAGCGGTGGGACAGGAGATGACGATCAAACTTGGAGAGGAAGAGAAAAAGATTAGAACATCCAACAGATTCGTCGAAGGGGAGTTCATCCTCGAAAACGCCAGGTTCTGGAGCCTCGAAGATCCATATCTTTATCCTCTCAAGGTGGAACTTGAAAAAGACGAGTACACTCTGGACATCGGAATCAGAACGATCAGCTGGGACGAGAAGAGGCTCTATCTGAACGGGAAACCTGTCTTTTTGAAGGGCTTTGGAAAGCACGAGGAATTCCCCGTTCTGGGGCAGGGCACCTTTTATCCATTGATGATAAAAGACTTCAACCTTCTGAAGTGGATCAACGCGAATTCTTTCAGGACCTCTCACTATCCTTACAGTGAAGAGTGGCTGGATCTTGCCGACAGACTCGGAATCCTTGTGATAGACGAAGCCCCGCACGTTGGTATCACAAGGTACCACTACAATCCCGAGACTCAGAAGATAGCAGAAGACAACATAAGAAGAATGATCGACAGACACAAGAACCATCCCAGTGTGATCATGTGGAGTGTGGCGAACGAACCAGAGTCCAACCATCCAGACGCGGAGGGTTTCTTCAAAGCCCTTTATGAGACTGCCAATGAAATGGATCGAACACGCCCCGTTGTCATGGTGAGCATGATGGACGCACCAGACGAGAGAACAAGAGACGTGGCGCTGAAGTACTTCGACATCGTCTGTGTGAACAGGTACTACGGCTGGTACATCTATCAGGGAAGGATAGAAGAAGGACTTCAAGCTCTGGAAAAAGACATAGAAGAGCTCTATGCAAGGCACAGAAAGCCCATCTTTGTCACAGAATTCGGTGCGGACGCGATAGCTGGCATCCACTACGATCCACCTCAAATGTTCTCCGAAGAGTACCAAGCAGAGCTCGTTGAAAAGACGATCAGGCTCCTTTTGAAAAAAGACTACATCATCGGAACACACGTGTGGGCCTTTGCAGATTTTAAGACTCCTCAGAATGTGAGAAGACCCATTCTCAACCACAAGGGTGTTTTCACAAGAGACAGACAACCCAAACTCGTTGCTCATGTACTGAGAAGACTGTGGAGTGAGGTTTGAGGTCTATGACTGATGTTCGGCGCTACTGGATTTCTCTTCTTCGAAAAATTTGTGAAATGCCTCTTGAACTTTGCGCATCGGATCGCTTGAAGAAATCGATGCCTGTGGAGGGAAAGAAGAGCGAAGAAAGGAGAAAGTTCACACATCTAGAACTTCTGGGGAGAATCTTCTGCGGAATCTCCCCGTTTCTTGAATTGAACAGGGAAAGTCCGAGCACGGATCCAGAGGAGAGAAAGATCGCAACCCGATTATCAGAATTTGCAGTCAAATCCCTCGATGTTGCAACGAATCCAAACTGCAAAGATTACATGAACTTCAAAGAAGGAAGACAGCCACTGGTTGATGCTGCTTTTCTTGTAGAGGCTATATTGAGGGCTCCTAAGGTTCTCTGGGAAGATCTCGATGTTTCTACAAAGAAAAGATTGATAAGAGAATTGAAGGCAACAAGAAAGATAGAACCTTATTTTTCCAACTGGCTTTTGTTTTCCGCCATGATTGAGACTTTTTTCTTCTTCGCAGGGGAAGAATGGGACAGCACGAAAGTCGATTTGATATTGAAAAATGTAGAAAGCTGGTACAAAGGAGATGGAGCTTACGGTGATGGTCCTTTTTTCAGGTGGGACTATTACAACAGTTTCGTTATTTATCCGATGACGATAGACGTGCTGAGGATTATTTCCGAGGAAAAGACAGAATGGAAAGAACTGTACGTGAAAGTATTGAGGCGGGCTCAGAGGTATGCCGTTGTTCTCGAGAGAATGATATCCCCTGAAGGAACTTTTCCCATCATCGGTAGATCGATAACCTACAGAACGGCGGTCTTTCATCTTTTGAGCCAATTGTCACTTCTTCACCTTCTTCCAGCGAGTCTTTCTCCAGCTCAGGTCAGGTGTGCGCTCACCGCAGTTCTCAGAAGGATTTTTGAGAATCCCTCGACGTTCGATGAAAACGGCTGGTTGAAAATTGGTGTTATCGGTTCTCAACCCTCACTCGGTGAGGAGTACATCACAACAGGCAGTCTGTATCTGTGTACAACGGTCTTTCTGCCTCTCGGACTTCCCACCTCAGACCCCTTTTGGAGAGATCCCTGCAAGAAATGGACGAATAAAAAGGTATGGGAAGGAGAAGATGTCGCTCCGGACAGAGCCTTAGAGGATTAACACACATTAAAATCTGATGAATCGGTTCATTAATTTTCCGGTGATATCATGACTAAAGTCAGAACATTCCCGGGGGGAGACGAACTTGGACCCCAAGGTAAAGAAGGCCTTGAACATTTCCATAATAGAGGGAGCGCTTGCTGTTCTCATCAACCAGTTCTTCGGTGGAGCTTATCTGACGGGCTATTTCCTGTGGATGGGAGCCTCAAGCTTCTTCATTGGCCTTTTCGGTTCTATTCCCTTCTTGGCAAACACGCTCCAACTTCTCACACTCTCATTCTCACATCGTTTGAAATCCAGGAAACAGATCATCGTTCCACTGATGTGGACTGCCAGAACGTCCATATTGCTGTTCGCCGTATTTCCCGCTATCAAGCATGGTCTTCTCCTTGCGTATCTTCTTTATTTTTACATCCAGATCGCAGGTGCCCTGTCTGCTCCTCTCTGGCAGAGCTGGATGTCAGATCTTGTGCCAAAAGATATGATTGGAAGCTACTTTGGTTTCAGAAATCTCATCCATGGAGCGGTTCAGATTCCTGCTATGTTCCTTGCTGGTGCGATACTCGATTCTCTTGGAGAAAACTGGAAAGGTTTTGGCACACTCTTTCTCATAGCGGGTTCTCTCGGGGCCCTGAACGGATACTTCTTGAAGATACAGTACGAGCCACCGTACAAACCACGCGAGGCGTCTGTTTCCATAACAAAAGCCGTAAAGTTTCTCCTGAAAGAAGAACACTTCAAAAACTTTCTTTTTGGATTCGCCTTCTGGAACTTCGCTATCGGTGTTGGTACGGTCTATATAAACGTGATGCTTTTAAAAGAGGTCGAGTTTTCCTATCTTCAAATAAGTGTTCTGAACGCAGTGGGAATGTTCATAGGAACTCTCTTCCAACCTTTCTGGGGAAAGTTGGGAGACAGGTATGGATTTCAATACTTTCTCAAAGTCTGTCTGTGGATTCATGCGATTGTTATTCTCCTCTGGACACTGACTCCTAGATCGTTCCTTTACGTCTTCTTCCTTCAGATAATAATTGGTATATTCGTAACAGCAGGAACGAGCCAGCTTGTTTTCTACACCCTCATGTACACAGCACCTTCATCCCTCAAAACTGAAGCCTTCTCTGTGTTCAACAGTCTGTCCAATCTTTCTTTGTTCGCTGGATCTTTAGTTGCAAGCGTTTTAGTTGCCTCGCTGGAGAACATCAGTCTTCCCTTTGGAATATCCGCTATCAGACTCACCATGTTCATATCGTTCTTTTTGAGAGCATCGGCGGCGTACATAATATCCAGGATGGATCTTGGAACACCTCAAAAAGTGGATTCTCTGATCCAGGCTGTGAAGGAGTCGTTCTTCTCAGGAACGGTTCCGTGGATCAGAGAAAGGTTGAACACACTGAACATTTTTAGAAGAAAACGTTGAGACATGGTAAAATAATATTGAGATCACACAACGAAGGGGGTAAGTAACATGGAAGTACTGAAGGTATCGTCGAAGTCCGATCCTAACAAGGTCGCTGGTGCTATTGCCGGTGTGGTGAGGGAGCACGGTAAAGCGGAGATTCAGGCCATTGGAGCCGGTGCAGTGAACCAGGCAGTGAAGGCCATCGCCATTGCGCGGGGGTACCTGGCACCGAGTGGTATCGATCTCGTTTTCGTTCCTGCCTTCACGGACGTCGAGATCGAAAACGAAAAGCGGACAGCCATCAAGTTCATAGTCTTTCCAAAAAGCTGAAGGGGAGCATCAGCTCCCCTTTGATTTTTCCCATTTCTTGTTTCACTCTTCGAGAATCCTTTCCGCTTCATCCCTGTAAGATTCCATAACGTATGGAATTCCTGAGATTTCTGCTGCGTCTTTTGTGAGAGCGATGAGATCTTTCCTGGAAAGAGCAGAGAGCCTGAACTTTCTCGCACCCGCCATGAGTTGCTGCAGACCCGTTTTGAACTTCTGAACGAACGTGTAGACTCCTATGGCACCAAGAGGCAATTTCTTGACTTCTTCCTCTCCAAATCGGGATCTCAGTTCTTCGTAGGTGACGAAGATTTCCTCTACGGTTGTTCCGTATTTCGAAACTGTCTTCGGCAAGTTTCCGCTCTTGAGCCACTCGCCTATGTTCTTTCCCACCATCGCGGGTATCATGAGAGCCCTTCCCATACAGACGGCCTTCACGTACGGAGAACCCATCGCAATGGCCTTGAGAACACCGTCTTCTGTGGAGAAACCGCCGGCTATGGCTATGTCAGGAACCCTGATTCCTCTCCTGCTCAACTTTTCCGCGAATTGATACGTCAAAGCTTCAAGGTAGAACGTAGGAATTCCCCACTCGTTCATCATCGGCCACGGGCTCATACCCGTTCCACCCGGTGCTCCATCGACGGTGATCAAATCCACCTTCGCCTCAGCACCGTATCTGAGAGCCATGGCAAGTTCAACAGCCGAGTAAGCTCCCGTCTTCAAGGTGATTCGTTTGAACCCGAGTTTTCTGAGTCTTTCCACTTCTTTCAGGAAGGACTCCTTAGAGACAAAACCAAGTCTTGAGTGTCTTTCGAACTCCTTGATTTCTCCCTCTTTGAACGCTCTCTGAACTTCCGGAAGTTCGGGATCGGGGAGAACTATATAACCTCTTCTTTTCAGTTCCAGAGCGCGTTCAAGGGATCTCACCTTTATCTCTCCACCGATGCTCTTGGCTCCCTGCCCCCACTTGAGCTCAATGGTTTCGATGCCGTGTTTGTTTATAACGTACTCCGCAACACCCAGCCTTGTATCCTCAACGTTCATTTGAATAAGTATTTCACCGTATTCCCCGTCGTGGTATCTCTTGTATATTTCTATTCTCCTGTCGAGTTCCGGTGATTTCTTCACTTTTCCGTTGCTGTCGAGTTCCAGATCCGGATCGACACCCGCTACATTTTCTCCACAGACAACCGTTATTCCACTGATGGCAGCTCCCACCGCTATGTGATCCCAGTTCTTCCTCGCGATTTCTGTGGAACCGAGTGCCCCCGTGAATATGGGAACCTTCATCTTCACTTTGATGTCCCAGCCGTACTCTGTGGTTGTATCAACGTTCGTGAATATTGCGGTGTCAGGACCTGGTTCCACTCCTTCGGGAAGACCTTCCGCACCGCGTGCGTACCCGAGAATGTTAAGGTGTGAGTAGTCAACAGGATAGTCCTTGACGGCACCCGCGGTGATGTCACCGAACGGACCTGGATAGAGAACCTCTCTTCCCCTGAACGACGCAAGCCAGGTTTCACATCCTCCGGTACAGCCATCTACACACTTGGCGCACAGGCCTGACATAGGGACAACATCCCTTGAGCGGTTGAACGTTCCAGTCGCTTCGTTCGCATTTGGCCTTCTGAGGTTTCCCACTACCGTTCCCCCCCAAATGGAATTTATATGCCAGAGATTTTGATTAATTATAAAACAAACAGAGAGGACTACAAGAGGCAGTCAAAATATTGTAATATTTGTATGAGGAGGTATAAAAGTGTGAAAAAAAATGTAATCATACTCGCACTCATGATAGTGTTCGTATTTGTTTTTGGAACGGTTGCCTTTCACCTGATAGAAGGGTGGAACCTTTTCGATTCATTTTTCTTCACGCTCATCACAGTTTCTACGGTGGGATACTCTATTCCTGAGAACCTCTCTCAAGCTGGAAAGGTGATAGCTTCCATTCTCATAAGCGCTGGTGTGACGATCGTGCTGTACGGTTTCACATCGGTGACATCGATGATCGTTGAGGGACACATAGGAGAGTACTTCAAAAGCAGGAGGATGAGGAAGATGATCGACAGACTGAAAGATCACTTCATCGTAGTGGGAGCGGGAAGAACAGGAAGGCACACCACCCTGGAGATAATGAAAGCAAAGAAGCCCTTTGTTGTGATAGATCAATCGGAAGAAGCAATCGCCAGACTCAAAGATTTTCTGGGAGAGGAATTCCCCTACGTTGTGGGAGATGCCACAGAAGAAGAAATTCTCATGAAAGCGGGGGTTGAAAGGGCTCGTTCTCTTGTGGTGACACTTCCCGACGACGCGAAAAGCACGTTCGTTGTTCTCACCGCAAAGTCCTTGAATCCGAATCTCGAGATTGTATCCAGAGTCTCTGACATGAAGGCTTTGAGCAAGCTCGTTTACGCGGGGGCGGACAAAGTGATCGCTACATCGGAGCTCGCGGGTGTGAGGCTCGCTCAGATGGCTCTCAATCCCACTACTATAAGCTTCCTGGACATTCTCTCCTTCGGCGAGGAATCCTTCAGAATAGAGGAAGTGGTAATACCCCCAGAGAGTCCTGTTGCCAACAAAACGCTCGGTGAAATAAACCTTGCGAAGAGAGCCGGAACCATCGTCATTGCGATCAGACGTGGAGGAGAGGTGATCTTCAACCCGACAGGAGACACGAAGATACTCCCGGAGGACAGGCTCATGGTGGTGGGAAAAAGCGATCACTTCGAAAAACTCCACAGATTAATCGAGGAGGGATAGAATGATACTCGTGTATTCGACCTTTCCAAATGAAGAAAAAGCGCTCGAGATAGGAAGAAAACTCCTCGAGAAAAGGCTAATAGCTTGCTTCAACGCGTTCGAAATCAGATCCGGATACTGGTGGAAAGGTGAAATCGTTCAAGACAAAGAGTGGGCGGCTATTTTCAAGACTACAGAAGAAAAAGAAAAGGAACTCTACGAAGAGTTGAGAAAACTTCATCCATACGAAACACCCGCGATCTTCACACTGAAGGTGGAAAACGTCCTGACTGAATACATGAACTGGCTCAGAGAATCTGTTCTATGATCTGAACAGCTTCCTCCACAGTCCACGCCTGATGAATCTCTACGATTCTTCTGTTGTCCAGGTACTTTCCGTCTATCAGAACCTGAGAGATCCTGTCCGTCCACCCACCCGTTCCTCTCAGCAGGATCACAGGCTTCCCTAGCGCATAAGCTCCCAGAATCTCTATCGCTGTTCCAATCTCTCCGCCAATCGAGACAACTACATCTGCGTTTCTCAAAAGAACGAAAGATCTCATCTGAAAGTCAAGGCCTGTTTTCACGGCGACGGAAAGATACGGATTCCCCGCTTCTTCATCGGGAAGTATTCCCACCACGGTTCCGCCCGCTTCTCTGACCCCCTGAGATACGAGTTCCATCACACCGTCTCTTCCGCCGTTGAACACGAGGTACCCTTTCTTTGCCAGGGTTCTTCCAAGTTCCAGACAAATATCTCGAAGTTCCGACACCGGAGATTTGTTCACCGGTCCGGAGTATCCGACAACGACGACTTTTTTCACGTTCCGAGGTACACCTCCCTCACTGTTTCGTCTTCCAAAATTCTTTCAGGAGAACCTTCGGCGAGGATCTCTCCCTTGTAGATGACGTAGATCCTGTCAGCGATTTCAACGAGTTCATCGACGTTGTGGTCGGTGATGACGATTCCGAAATTTTTCTGCTTCAATTCCAGGGTCATTTTTTGAATTTCTTTCACAGTCTTCGGATCTATTCCGCTGAAGGGTTCATCGAGCAGAATGAAAGCGGGATTCAAACACATCATTCTTGCGAGTTCTAGCTTTCTCTTCTCTCCCCCGGAAAGAAAGCTCGCGGGTTGATTCTCGAGGTGTTTCAGATGGAATTCGTGGAGGAGTTCTTCTATTTTTCTTTCTCTTTTTTCTTTATCTTTCTCATGGAAGCGAAGCACGAGGTCTATGTTTTCCCTCACAGTGAGGCCCCCGAAGATCGAAGTCTCCTGCTGAAGATAGGTGATACCGAGTCTTGCTCTCCTGTAAACGGGAAACTTCGTTATATCAACATCCCTGAAGATGATCTTTCCCGAAGTCGGTACAACGACACCAAGAATCATGTTGAAAATAGTGGTCTTCCCGGCTCCGTTGGGACCGAGAAGACCGACTATCTCACCCCTGTGAAACTCCAGATTCACTCCGTTCACGACGTATCTTCTGCCGAACCTCTTTTTGAGGTTCTCGCACCTCAAAACGTCCATCATTTCTGATTGATGTAAGCGATCACCTGGTCTGTTATATCGTAAGATGGCTTTCCATAGAGAACCATCTGTTTCGCAATCACAAGATCGTATCCCATAACACTCGCGTATTCCTGGATTTTACTCACAACTTCTTTCATCACTTCCTGAATCTTCTGCTGGTATTCAGTCTTCAGAAGATTTTCGTATTCAGCCTTTTTCGAGAGAATCTCCTTCTGTTTTGCCTGTATCTCTTCCTGAGATCTTCCTTCTTCCTGCATCTTTTTGAGCTCATCCTCCATCTCCTTCAACTTGTTCTGATAGAAAGAATAGTCTCTCTTGTACTTTTCGTTCAGATCCTGCCACTTGTAGTAACTCTCTGTCGCTTTTTCAACATCGACGTAGGCTACCCTCAGGGAAGGGCTCGAGGAACTCTGTGAAACGAGTAGCGTTGCAAGGAGAACACCTGCCAGAACGAGGGGTAGGAGCAGTTTCTTCATGCTTATTCCTCCTTTCAAAATGTGATTTTTCCTCTTATTTTCTCCAGCGTCTTTTCACCTATTCCAGGCACGTCCAGAAGATCTTCGGGAGAACGAAAGGGACCGTTTTTCTCTCGGTACTCGACAATGGCTTTTGCCTTTACCTCACCTATGTAGGGAAGGGTTTCGAGTTCTTCAACCGAAGCTGTGTTCACGTTCAGTTTTGTGACTTCTCTTTTGATATGTTGTTCAACTCCTTCGACGGTCACATATCTGGAAATCTTCTCCAGGGTTTTTTCTCCGATTCCAGAGACGTTCTTCAATTCTTCTACACTCGAAAATCCACCGTGTGACTCTCTGTAATCGATGATCCTCTGGGCTTTCACAGGCCCGATCCCTGGAATCGACATCAGGTCCTCCAGAGAAGCGGTGTTCAGCTCCACAGGAAAGGCGACCACCTTCTGAGAAGCTGTTGTGTCCTCTTCTGTTCTCGTTTCTCGTTCCATAACAATTCCAAGCAATATGAAGAAAACAAGTGCCACGAACAGAATTGTTCTTTGATGTTGCTTTCTGAGTCTCAAGGACTGATCAGCCTCCCGGCGTATCCCGGCCTGTTCACCTTCACCCGCTTCATGATGTCTTCCCAGTTCAGTTTTTCAAAGTAATCTTCGGCAAGTCGGAGTGTTGGAAAAGCTCCCACCACCACGGAGTAGTACTTCTTATCCAGTTTCTGGAAGGCGTAAACGTAGGAAGGATAACCTGCCACTCTCAAATCGTAAGCGAGTTCTTTTGAAAGACTCTCAGACAGCGTTGTTATCACAAAGACTCCATAAAGGGACCTCTGGGCAACCTGCGAGAAATCCTCGAACTCACCGAGGAGAACCACCGAATAGGTGTCCGTTGAAACAGGAGAAATGAGATACGGAAGACCCGACCTCCTGATGATCCTCAGAGCATCTTCCTTCTTCACAACGAAGGAAGAAACCACCTGATCTTCAGAGACGAAATCCGCCATCTCGTCTCTCAACTTCTCGTAGTCGAACTCCTCGAATTCCACGAGGAGGGGAGTCGGTGGAGGTGTTACCGAGAAGGACTCTTCTATTTCTTCAGGTATCTTCAACTCCACGGGCTTTATCTCCACGATCTCTACTTTCACGTTTCTGAGCTGGAATTTCAAATAAATATTCCAGGACAGCAGAGCTATAGCCACACCGAAAATAACGACGATCAGCCAGAACAAAAACCTTGACTGGCCATCGGAAAGAGTGATTCTGGCCATCTCTCACGCCCCCAGATACCTGATGAGAAGATCGACCGTTGCCTCAACATCATCTGGTGCGATCATCTCACTGGGTGAGTGAACGTATCGTGTGGGAATAGACACCGTGGCCGAAGGAATCCCTTCTCTAGTCCGCTGGTACCCCATGGCGTTCGTACCGCCGAACGTCAGAACCTCCATCTGATACTTTATATCGAATTTTTCCGCGATTTCTATCAAATTTTCGAGGATGCGTTTGCTGCTGATCGATGCCCTGTCTTTCACTTTCAGAGCGGGTCCACCGGAGAGCCTCATTGCGTGTCTCTTGATGGCCTTCGGAGTGTCTGCCGAATCAGTCACATCGATCGCGATGGCCTCGTCCGCTGGTACGCCGTACCCCGCCACCGAGGCACCGACCAGTCCCACTTCTTCCTGAACACTGAAAACACCGTAGAGCGTAACAGCGGGTTTGATTCTTTTGAAAACTTCCACGATCACGGCACATCCTATCCTGTCATCCATCGCCTTCGAGACGTATTTCCCGGAAACTTCGACGAATCCACTGTCGTAGACACCGAAGCTTCCAATTGGGCACATCTTCTGTGCTTCTTCTCTGGAATTTGCACCGATATCGATGAACAGCTTGTCGAACGAGAGCTTTCTCACATTCTCCTGCCTTTCTTCTGTTGTTTCACCTTCCATACCAACAACGCCTATTGTACCGTTTTCGAACCTGATCCTTTTTCCAAGAAGCATGTACGGAGAGACACCGCCGACGGGTTCTATTGTCAGAAATCCCTTGTCGTCCACGTTTGTGACGACAACACCTATCTCATCTATGTGAGCGTCCAGTATCACCTTTTTCTCGCCGCTTCCTTTCCAGACAATGAGATTGCCGAGCCCATCGATCCTGTGGCCATCTATGTGCCCTTCGAGTTCCTCGAGGATGATACTTCTCACCTCTTCTTCCCGTCCACTTGGGCCGAAGGCTTCCGTCAGCTTTCTGATCAGTTCCTTCATGAGACCACCTCCACGATTTTTCCTTCCTCGACAAGTACTTTTATGAGTTTCTTCGTGTTTTCGTAGTCGTTCAAATCTATGATCGAATTCGGACTGTGAATGTACCGAGCTGGAGTGGAGATCACACCTGCTGGTACTCCGTAGGCGGTTCTGGCGTAACGTCCCGCGTCCGTTCCCCCAGCGGTTCTTCTCTTCATCTGAAACGGAATGTCGTTGTTCTTCGCCGTATCCACGATGGTCTGAAAGATCTCCTTTGGGATCACGTATCCTCTGTGGTAAAAGGTGATGGCAGGACCGTCACCCAGATGTGTTGCCCATTTCCTTTCCTCCAGTTCCGGATTGTCGCCGGCCGTGGTGGTTTCCACGACGATGGCACAGGTGGGTTTCAGCTGTTCCACCACAACTGCACTTCCACGAAGACCCGTCTCTTCTTGAACTGTGAAGACAAAGTACGTGTCGTAAGCGGGACTCACACCACTTTCGAGAACATCGATCAGAACAGAACAACCCGCTCTGTCGTCGAACGCTTTCCCGACTGCCCGGCCGTTCTTTTCGATGTAATCACTCACGAAAGAGACGTAGTCTCCTATTGATACGTACTTTTTCGCTTCGTCTGCCGAAGAAAAACCGAAATCAATTCTCAGGTTCTCAAACCTTGGGGGAGTGTTCTCTTCATCGCGCTGAAGGTGGATCGGTCTGTAGCCGATAACTCCTTTGAGATTCTTCACCTGAACCACCTTTCCGGGAAGTATCCTGGGATCGACTCCCCCAACGGGCAAGAACGACACTTTTCCGTCCTTTTCTATTTTGCTCACAACGAAACCGACCTCATCCATGTGAGCCGAAACGAGCAGTTTTTTCGAAGAATCTCTTCCTCTTTTCAAAGCTATCAAATTCCCAAGGACATCGGTGTAAAGGTTGTCAACAAGACCTTCTATCTTTGACTTTATGAAATCCCTGACCTTCCCTTCATCTCCAGACACACCCGGCATCATCGAAAGCTCTTTGAGATACATCTATCACACCTCCAGTTCTACCGCGACAAGGGAGAGAAGTCTAGCGAGTTCCTCCACATCGCGCGGGTCCACCATTTCAACGGGAGTGTGCATGTACTTCAAGGGAATGGATATGAGAGACGTTCTAACACCGTTTCGAACAAGCTGAACGAAATCCGTTTCCGTGCCGGACCTTCCACCAACCGCTTCTTCCTGAAGGGAAACGTTGTGTTTCTTCGCTATCTCGATGATCTTCTGAACAAGATTCCTATCCACAACCGGTCCCAGGCCTATCACCGGACCTTTTCCAAGCTCTATGTGATCACTGAATGGAGGCTCGGAAGCGAACGTAACGTCCATCACGATCGCCGCGTCGGGATTTATCTCGTACGCACCTGTGAGAGCCCCTAAGCACCCTGTCTCTTCCTGAACAGAAAAGACCACATAGACATCCCATGGGTGATCGTATCTTTTGAGAAATTCGAGTACTTTCACAAGAACTCCACAGCTCGCTCTGTTGTCCAAAGCCTTCCCGACCACCTTCCCATTCGTTTCGAAAGCCGTCTGATCTATCACTGCAATGTCACCTACACGAACATCTCTTTCACACAGAGATAAATCGACGAAGATTTCATCGTATGTGAGGACTTTCTTTCTGGATTCCGAATCTTGCAGGTGTGGAGCAAGCATTCCGATCACACCGCGTTCGATCCCGTTTTTTGTGTAGATTCGCACCTTTGAGGCATAAACGACCTTCGGATCCACTCCACCCACGGGCTCGAGTCTGGCGAATTGCCCCTCCACCTTTGAAACAACAAAACCGATTTCATCCACGTGGGCAAAAAACGCGAGTTTTCCTATCCCCTTTCCCTTTTTGTATCCGATCAGACTTCCGTGGCGGGTTGTTTTCGCTTCGTCCACGAAGGGCTCAATGACTGACTTTATGTAAGAAACCACGTTCGTCTCGTAACCTGAAGGGCCGTCGAGGTTCGACAGTTCCATCAAGAGTTTTCCGGTTTCCATCTTCATTCACTCCTTTCAAAGCTCACCTTGTCAAACGGTTCGATCACTATACGATTTCCCTTCACATGTGCGATAGAAGGCACGTTTTCTTCTCCTTTGGAATGCGTGATAAAACCCGCTATTTGAATGAGGGAGGTTTGAAGATCTAGGGCGGCTACCACGGCCTGTCCTCCTTCGTTCAATCCCGCACGTATGTTGCCCTGCGCCTTTCCAAAAACAACAACAGAACCTCCGGCAAGGATTTCAGCCCCCTTGTTCACGTTCCCGAAGACTATCACATCACCGGAATGAACAACAGTCTGACCGGATCGAATATTCCTTTTTATCACTTTACCGGTGCTTTCAACCGTCGTTCGTGACTGCACTTTCAGATCGTTTTCCTTTCCCTCGACAGTGCTTCCAACGAGTATCTGTGAGACTTCAAGACCGAGATTTCTCAGGTGAGAAACGATCCTTGGTATATCCTGAGAGTGTTTGTTGTGATTCTCGATCATCAGAGAGATCCTGTCTCCCTTGGCAAAAAATCCTCCCATCTGGGTGATGCGAGCGGAGATCGCGTTCAAGACTTCTTCGAGGTTCTGATAATCTTTTATGAGAAGTACGAGACCTTCCTTCGTCATCTTGAAATCCACCATTCCTATCACCTCATCTTTAGATTCTATCATGTTTAAAATAATAATCGGAGGTGTCTGAAATGAGACTGATAACGTTCGATGCTTCGTACGATCCCATCGCTGAAGAAAGCAAAACTGTGCGGGTCTATGTCTTTGAACCGGAGAAGATTGAACGCAATCTGATCTTCCTTCACGGGATAGGAAACGGAAATATTCCATACCTTCTCTGGTTTGGAGAGAAGTTCAGAGAGTACAACATCAAAACCTGGTTTCTCATCCTTCCCTATCACGAAAAACGTGCACCGGAGAACTGGTCTGGAGGAGAGCCTTTCTACCACTCTTCACCCTCTTTCTGTGTGAAGCGATTCGACGAGGCTGTGCAGGACGTGATCGATCTGGTTGATGTTGTGAAGAGAGACAATGACAAGCCCATTTCGTTGATGGGCTTCAGCTTCGGAGGAATGATAACAACCATAGCACTCGCCCGTGAAAAACGAATCGAAAAGGGTGTTATCTGCTGTTCTGGTGGAGACTGGAGATGGATCAACTGGTATTCACCTTACACGGAGAGATTGAGAGAACTCTACAGGAAGAATGGAAACGAATACGGTTGTAGATCGGAGAAGGATTGTATCAAGAACAGAAGGAATGCCCCTGAGATTATCAAGTCGTTCAACTCCATCGAAGATATCAGAAAAAAACCACCGGTGGGTTGCTATTTCTACGACCCGGCATCTTTCGCTCCGTTCGTTGACCAGAAAGTGCTATTCTTCTGGGCGCTCTTCGACCATGTGATACCATACCAGTCTTACGCGTGCCTTCACAAGCTTCTCAAGAACAAGAAGACCGTTTATCTTCCATCGGGTCACAAAGGTTCTTACTTCTTCAGGAGATACATCGCAAAAAGAGTGGTGAGGTTCTTAATAGATGATGAGTGAGTAAAGCGTTGCGATTATGAACGGTATGAACATGAAGCTCCACGCCACCTTGAAAAATTCCTTGAAACTCACCGTGTGTTTCGTGTACTTTTCCAGAAGGGAAAGACCAACTATGTTCTGAACGGCTCCAAGAGGTGTCAGGTTCGTTCCAAGATTCGCACCGACGGCGTACACCCACCACAGTGAAGCGGGGAAACCCTGCGAGACGAGAATTTTCAGTGTGGGAGCGATTATGAGAGTTGCGGGAACAGCACTCAGGAAAGCAGTGGAAAGGATGGAGATCCATGTTACCGTGGCAACGAACAGGAATCTGTTGAAAGATAGAGCTTTCAGGAAACTGGCTATGACTTCCATAACACCGATTTGTTCCAGAGAGTACGAGATGATGAAGAGGCCTGTGTAGAAGAACAGCGTGTCCCAGTCTATTCCTTCTGACACTTTTTCGAAATTCTTTCCAAGCATGAGAAGAAGCGCACAGGCAGCTATGAGCGCTATCAACGAAAGCTCTACTTCCACGAAGGAATGAAGACCGAACAACACCAGAGTCGAGAGGAAAACAAACAGCGATTTTTTGAGAACCACCGGGTCTGTGATCGATCG
Source organism: Thermotoga maritima MSB8 (assembly GCF_000008545.1). Lineage (NCBI taxonomy): Bacteria > Thermotogati > Thermotogota > Thermotogae > Thermotogales > Thermotogaceae > Thermotoga > Thermotoga maritima. Next base: position 1,061,470 of record NC_000853.1, on the reverse strand, counting down.
TTTCGGGTCCACGCTGAGAAGATTTCTAAGCTTTTCAAAGGCTTTTTCATCGATGCGAACGTACCTCTTGAAGAGGAAAAAGACGACTACAAACATGAGAACAGTTACAAGCCCCATGTTCTTCAGAAAATCGTTGAAGCTGAGTCCGCTTATCGAACCAAGTACGATGTTCAAAGGACTTCCGATGAGTGTTGACATTCCTCCGATGTTGTCTATGAAGATCGTGAAGAGAAAGAAAGGCACGGGATTCACTTCCATCGTATCGAGGATCAAAAACAGTATAGGAGAAACGAGAATGATGGTGATCAAATTGTCGAGGAACGCGGAGGTTACAGCGGTGAGTACCATAAGGAAGGCGAACAGAAGCCAGAATCTACCCCTGGAAATCTTTATAGCGGAAATTGCAAGATATTCGAAAAAACCAGTCCCCTTCAATATGTGAACGATGATCATCATTCCTAAGAGAAGCCCCAGTGTGTTGAAATCGACCACTTCACCTATGTTTTTAAGATCGAGGCCTTCGACAACTTTTATTGCCATGAGAACGAGTGCAATGAGCAGGGTTACAACGGATTTGGCGATCTTTCCGAATATGATGAAGTAGTAAGCGAGGATCGCAAACAATAGAACTAACATTGCTTCGTTCATACTCTTCGCCTCCCTGTCACGGGATTATTCTAACACCGGTTTTTTTAAAATTATTATTCAAAAAAGTGAATTCCACGGTAAGAATGGTAGAATAAAAACCAAAGGAGTGAAAGGGTATGAAAATGTGGGATGCAATCATGAAAATGTTTTTCGGTGAACACCACCATCATTGCTACGGCCCGGCGGTTTCTCCACCGGGTGTGTGATGGTGGGAGATCGCACGGGCCACGTCGAGAAGACGTGGCCTTTTTGTTTATCGAATAAAACCGCAAAGAAGACACCATTTTCTATAAGGTGGGGATGAATTTGCAATTTAATATGTGCCAAAATGTTAATATATCATAGAGAAATGAAGAAGATTGTCTTTTGACAGTAGGCGGATCACCTTTGGAAGTGTTAAAAGAATACATCAAATCTCAAGGACGTGACAAAAATGCTTCGAACCTACAAGTTCAGAATCTACCCTACGAGAGAACAAGAAGAAAAACTGGCCAAACATTTCGGTCACACCAGATTCGTGTACAACTTCTTTCTGAACTACGCCAACATCATCTACAGAGTAATGGAACGTCCTACATACTACAACGAATGGGCATCTGTTTTGGTAAAACTCAAAAAGACAAACAAATATTCATGGCTCAACGAAGTGAACTCTCAAGCGCTCCAGCAGTCGCTGAAAGATTTAGAACGCGCATTCAAAAATTTCTTCAAAAAGCAAGCTGGCTATCCAAAGTTCAAGAAAAAGAAATTCTCCCGCCAAACCTTTCGTATTCCACAGCACATTCAGCTGTATATCAAAGAAGACAATCCAAAATACGGCTGTATATTCGTTCCCAAGTTCAAAGAAGGGATAAAAGTGCGGCTTCACAGAAAGCTTCCGAAAGACGGAAAGATAAAACAAGCAACGTTCATCAAAACAGCGACGAACAAATACTACGCTGCGATAGTCTTTGAAGTCCAAGATGCTGAAGTACAAAATACTTCCACCGGCATTCTAGGTATAGACCTTGGAATCAAAGACACAATCACATTGAGCGATGGCAAGAAATATAAAATGCCAGACCTTTCAAAATACGAGAGACAGATCAAAAGACTTCACAGACGATTATCCAGGAAACAGAGAGGTTCAAAGAACTGGGAAAAAGCACGTTTGTGTCTTGCAAAGCTGTACGAGAAAATAGTCAACATAAAAAACGACTGGCTTCACAAGATCACACACGATCTTGTCAGCGAAAGCCAAGCTGGAAAGATCGTGGTGGAAGACCTCAACATCAAAGGTATGGTTCAAAACCACAGACTTGCCAGGCACATCCACATGCAGTCGTGGAGGAGATTCTTAGAACTTCTCGAGTACAAGGCAAAGCGCTGTGGGATCGAAGTGATAAAAGCGAACAGATACTATCCCTCAAGTCAGATGTGCAGTGAATGCGGGTACATAAACAAAGAAGTCAAAGACCTGAGCGTTAGAGAATGGACGTGTCCTGTATGTGGAGCGCATCACGATAGAGACGTGAACGCTGCGAAGAATTTGGTCAGGTACGGCTTGATGCTTTCAATAGGGCGGGAACCGTCCGAATTTACGCCTGTGGACAGTGCTCTGGCGGCGGAACCCGAAAGGGGTCTACGAGCTATCACGGGTTGAAGCGGGAAGCCATGACTTCTATAAGTCATGGTAGTTCACTGGGGAGGTGGATTTCTTGGATTTCGAGAAGGTGTTTTCGTTCTACAGTAAAGCCACGAAAAAAGGATTCTCACCGTTCTTCGTCCCAGCGCTCGAAAAGGCAGAAGAGCCGGCGGGGAATTTTTTCCTCGACAGAAAGGGCAATCTTTTCTCCATCAGAGAAGATTTCACAAAAACTGTCCTCAACCATCGTAAAAGATATTCCCCCGATTCTCAAATCAAGGTCTGGTACGCCGATTTCGTTTACAGATACTCGGGAAGCGATTTGGTGGCGGAGTATCAACTTGGACTCGAAAAGGTTCCAAGGAACTCCTTGGACGATTCGCTGGAAGTTCTTGAGATCATCGTCGAAAGTGCATCGGAATTTTTTGAAGGTCCGGTGATAGTGGAAATAGGACACACCGGTGTTTACGAGGATCTACTGAAAGAAATTCCGAAGGACCTCCACGAGAAGGTTCTGAATCTCATCGACACGAAAAACCTCGCGGAAATCGAGTTTCTCTCTCACATGAAGAAAATTGATCTTTCCAGGGTAGAGAAGATTATCGAAGACAGCATATACCGGAGATCACCGGAACATCTGAAGACGATGGATCTCCCGCTTTCAGTGAGGGAAGATCTGCTTTCGGCATCTTCCTTCCTTCAGGAGAAGTTCCCCACCGTTTCCGTTGAGATCGATCTCACCCTTGCGAGAACGATCGAAGAGTACTGTGGCCTGATATTCACCATCTACGATACATCTTCTTCCAGACTCGTAGCTGCCGGCGGAGAGTACACAGTGAACGGAGAAAAAGGTGTGGGTGGATCCATCTTTCTGGAGGGAAAAACATGCTGAAACTGGCAATCCCCAAAGGAAGGTTAGAAGAGAAGGTGATGACCTACCTGAAAAAAACGGGAGTTATTTTCGAAAGGGAGTCTTCTATTCTTCGGGAAGGGAAGGATATCGTCTGTTTCATGGTGAGACCGTTCGATGTACCAACGTATCTCGTTCACGGAGTGGCAGACATTGGATTCTGTGGAACCGATGTACTCCTCGAAAAAGAAACTAGTCTCATTCAGCCCTTCTTCATTCCCACAAACATTAGCAGAATGGTTCTTGCCGGTCCGAAGGGAAGGGGAATACCAGAGGGTGAAAAGAGAATCGCCACGAAGTTTCCGAACGTAACTCAGAGATACTGCGAATCCAAAGGATGGCACTGTCGCATAATACCACTGAAGGGTTCTGTCGAACTCGCTCCAATAGCCGGACTCTCAGATCTCATCGTGGACATCACCGAAACTGGAAGAACACTGAAAGAGAACAACCTGGAGATTCTCGATGAAATATTCGTCATAAGAACCCATGTTGTGGTGAATCCGGTGAGTTACAGAACGAAAAGAGAAGAGGTGGTTTCCTTCCTTGAAAAGCTCCAGGAGGTGATCGAACATGATTCTAATGAACAATCCCGGGGATAAAGAAGTGCTCAGACTATTGAAACAAAGGATGGAATCTGTATCGCAGGTGGAAGAGACCGTAAAAGAAATCATCAGGAGAGTGAAAGAAGAAGGAGACAGAGCCCTCGAGGAATTCCTCAAAAGGTTCGAGAAGCACCCGGTGGGCATCGAGAACCTTCGTGTCACAGAGAAGGAAATATCGGAAGCCCAAGTAGAGGAAGAATTCGTTGAAACGATAAAAATCGTGATAGAAGACCTGAAGGAATTCCATCGAAGACAGGAGGAAAGATCTTTCTTTTTCACGACGAAGGGTGGAAGCTTCCTGGGAGAGATGGTTGTTCCTCTCGAGAGTGTGGGAATCTACGTTCCTGGGGGAAAGGTTCCGTACTTTTCCACGCTCCTCATGTGCGCGGTTCCCGCTATCGTTGCTGGTGTGGAAAGGATCGCTGTCACAACACCACCGAATGAAAACGGAGGCATCTCTCCATACATCCTGAAAACCTGCGAAATCCTCGGTCTGAAGGAGATCTACCGGATGGGAGGGGCTCACGCGGTAGCCGCCCTCACATACGGCACGGAAACAGTGAAACCCGTTGACAAGATCGTGGGACCCGGTGGAGTCTTCGTCACGCTCGCAAAGAAACACGTTTACGGAGACGTTGGAATCGATTCCATAGCGGGTCCCAGCGAGATTGCGATCGTGACAGACGGCAGTGCCGACCTGGATCTCATAGCCGCGGATTTCCTCTCCCAGGCAGAGCACGACGAGAACGCGATGAGTGTGGTGATAACCACTTCGAAAGAAGTCTTCGAAAAATTACCTCAGGTCATTGAAAGACACCTGGAAGCTCTTCCAGAAGAGAGAAGAAAAACGGCCAGGATTTCAACGGAAAATTTCGGTACCATCATCTTGACGGACAGTCTGAAAAGGGCCTTTGAGATCTCCAACCTCATCGCCCCCGAACATCTGGAGGTCCTCGTGGAAAACCCGTTTGAGCCACTGGGACACATAAAGAACGCGGGATCTGTCTTTCTCGGAAAGTACACCTGTGAGTCTGTGGGAGACTACGGTGCGGGACCGAACCACGTTCTTCCCACCTTCAGATCCGCGAGGTTCTCCTCAGGACTCAGGGTTTCCGATTTCACGAAGAAGATATTCATCACACACCTCTCCGAAGAAGATTTCAGAAGAAAGAGCGAGCTTTACTCGAAGATGGCGCGCTGGGAAGGTTTTGAAGCCCACGCTCGGGCGATAGACGTCAGGAGGGAAAAGCTGTGAATCCTCTCGATTTGATTGCAAAGAGGGCGTATCCGTACGAAACCGAAAAGAGAGACAAAACCTACCTTGCGCTGAATGAAAATCCGTTTCCCTTTCCAGAGGACCTCGTGGATGAAGTGTTTCGACGATTGAACAGCGACGCCCTGAGGATCTACTACGACTCCCCCGATGAAGAATTAATAGAAAAGATACTCTCATACCTCGACACCGATTTTCTTTCGAAAAACAACGTCTCTGTGGGAAACGGAGCGGATGAGATCATCTACGTGATGATGCTCATGTTCGACCGTTCCGTTTTCTTTCCCCCGACCTACAGCTGCTACAGGATCTTTGCGAAGGCAGTTGGAGCGAAATTCCTGGAAGTGCCGCTCACGAAAGATCTGAGGATACCTGAGGTGAACGTGGGAGAAGGAGACGTTGTTTTCATTCCGAACCCGAACAATCCAACGGGCCATGTCTTCGAAAGAGAGGAAATAGAAAGAATCCTGAAAACGGGTGCCTTCGTCGCGCTGGACGAAGCCTACTACGAATTCCACGGAGAAAGTTATGTGGATTTTCTGAAGAAATACGAAAATCTCGCTGTGATCAGGACTTTCTCGAAAGCGTTTTCCCTGGCAGCGCAACGTGTCGGATACGTTGTGGCCTCGGAGAAGTTCATTGACGCTTACAACAGGGTGAGACTTCCTTTCAACGTGAGCTACGTCTCCCAGATGTTCGCAAAGGTAGCTCTCGATCACAGAGAGATCTTTGAAGAAAGAACGAAGTTCATCGTGGAAGAACGCGAGAGGATGAAGAGTGCTCTCAGGGAAATGGGATACCGAATCACCGACTCCAGAGGAAACTTCGTGTTCGTATTCATGGAGAAGGAAGAAAAAGAAAGACTTCTCGAACACCTCCGGACGAAGAACGTCGCTGTTCGCAGTTTCAGGGAAGGTGTTAGAATCACTATCGGAAAACGCGAAGAGAACGATATGATTCTGAGAGAACTGGAGGTGTTCAAATGACGGTAGAAAGATTGGAAAACGGTGTGATCGTTCAGAGAAACACCAACGAGATCGAGATTTCCATAACGCTCGACACGGTACACGGAAAACTCGAAGGAAGCACGGGGGTGAATTTTTTCGATCACCTTCTGAACACCTTCTGTCATTACTCTGGCCTGGGTCTCAGGGTTAGCACTTGCGAAAGCAAAGACGGCATCCTTCACCACCTGATAGAGGACTTCGGTATTTCACTGGGGCTTGCATTCAGGGAGCTTTTCGACTACACGAAAGTGAGAAGATTCGGTGAAGCCACCGTTCCCATGAACGAAGCGCTGGTGGGATGCTACGTGGATCTTTCCGGAAGGCCCTTCTTCCAGAAGAATTTCGAATTCTCCGTTGAAAAGATAGAGGACATGCCCGTCGAGGGATTCGAGGAGTTTATGTGCGGATTTGTGAACCACGCAAGGATCACGGTTCATTTCTTCAAATTCTTCGGAAAGAACGACCACCACATCTCTGAATCTGCCATGAAATCTTTTGGACTAGCGATTGCCAAGGCTCTGGAGAGTTCAGAAAAAAAGACCACCAAGGGTGTGATAGATTGAGGATCGGAATAATCTCTGTTGGTCCGGGGAACATAATGAATCTGTATCGCGGAGTGAAAAGGGCATCCGAGAATTTTGAGGATGTTTCGATAGAGCTCGTGGAATCACCTCGAAACGACCTGTACGATCTTCTGTTCATCCCGGGTGTGGGACACTTCGGCGAAGGGATGAGACGTCTCAGGGAGAATGATCTCATCGATTTCGTAAGAAAACACGTCGAAGACGAGAGGTACGTGGTCGGAGTTTGTCTTGGAATGCAGCTTCTTTTTGAAGAGAGCGAAGAGGCACCCGGCGTGAAAGGTCTTTCTCTCATAGAAGGAAACGTCGTGAAACTGAGGAGCAGAAGACTTCCCCACATGGGCTGGAACGAGGTGATCTTCAAAGACACGTTTCCGAACGGGTATTACTACTTCGTCCACACCTACAGAGCTGTGTGCGAGGAGGAACACGTTCTGGGAACAACTGAATACGACGGTGAGATCTTTCCATCCGCGGTGAGGAAGGGGAGAATTCTGGGGTTTCAGTTCCATCCCGAAAAGAGTTCAAAAATCGGAAGAAAACTGCTTGAGAAGGTGATCGAATGCTCGTTGTCCCGGCGATAGATCTCTTCAGAGGAAAGGTAGCGAGGATGATAAAAGGAAGAAAAGAGAACACCATATTTTACGAAAAAGATCCCGTAGAACTGGTGGAAAAACTCATCGAAGAGGGATTCACACTGATTCACGTGGTGGATCTCTCGAATGCGATAGAAAACAGCGGCGAGAATCTTCCAGTTCTCGAGAAACTCTCTGAATTTGCCGAGCACATACAGATCGGAGGCGGGATCAGATCGCTCGATTACGCGGAAAAACTCCGAAAGCTGGGATACAGAAGACAGATCGTGAGCTCAAAGGTTCTGGAAGATCCTTCTTTCCTGAAATCCCTGAGAGAAATCGATGTGGAGCCCGTGTTCAGTCTGGACACTCGAGGTGGAAGAGTAGCGTTCAAAGGGTGGCTGGCGGAAGAGGAGATCGACCCTGTTTCTCTTCTGAAGAGACTGAAAGAATACGGCCTTGAAGAGATCGTACACACGGAGATCGAAAAAGATGGCACTCTTCAGGAGCACGATTTTTCTCTCACCAAAAAGATAGCGATCGAAGCTGAAGTGAAAGTACTCGCAGCGGGTGGTATCTCTTCGGAGAACTCTTTGAAAACAGCGCAGAAGGTTCACACAGAAACGAACGGGCTTCTCAAAGGTGTGATCGTGGGAAGGGCGTTTCTGGAGGGAATTCTCACAGTTGAGGTGATGAAGAGATATGCTCGCTAAAAGAATAATCGCGTGTCTCGATGTGAAAGACGGTCGTGTGGTGAAGGGAACGAACTTCGAAAACCTCAGGGACAGCGGTGATCCTGTCGAACTGGGAAAGTTCTATTCCGAAATTGGAATAGACGAACTCGTTTTTCTGGATATCACCGCGTCCGTTGAGAAGAGGAAAACCATGCTGGAACTGGTCGAAAAGGTGGCCGAGCAGATCGACATTCCGTTCACTGTTGGAGGAGGTATCCACGACTTCGAAACGGCCTCGGAGCTCATTCTCCGTGGTGCGGACAAGGTGAGCATAAACACGGCGGCTGTGGAGAATCCTTCTTTGATCACACAGATCGCTCAAACTTTTGGGAGTCAGGCCGTTGTCGTGGCGATAGATGCAAAAAGAGTGGATGGAGAGTTCATGGTCTTCACCTACTCCGGAAAGAAGAACACGGGCATACTTCTGAGAGACTGGGTGGTTGAAGTAGAAAAGAGAGGAGCAGGAGAGATCCTGCTCACCAGTATCGACAGAGACGGCACAAAATCGGGTTACGATACGGAGATGATAAGGTTCGTGAGGCCACTAACCACACTTCCCATCATCGCTTCCGGTGGTGCGGGAAAAATGGAACATTTCCTTGAAGCCTTCCTGGCAGGTGCCGACGCTGCCCTTGCGGCTTCTGTCTTTCACTTCAGAGAGATCGACGTGAGAGAACTGAAAGAGTACCTCAAAAAACACGGAGTGAACGTGAGACTGGAGGGGTTGTGATGACGCTCTATCCGGTGGTGGTTCAGGAGAGAACAACGGGTGAGGTGTTGATGCTGGCCTACGCGAACGAAGAGGCTTTGGAGCTCACCAAGAAAACGGGATACGCGCATTTCTTCTCGAGAGAGAGACAGAAAATCTGGAAAAAGGGAGAAACCTCTGGAAACACGATGAGAGTGGTTGAAATAAGAAGGGACTGCGATGACGATGCTTACCTGTACATCGTTGATTTTCCAGAAGATAAGGTGGCGTGCCACACGGGAAACAGATCCTGCTTTTTCAAGGTGGAGCACAGGTTTGAAGAAACGGGCTCTCCCACCTTCTGGCTTGAGCTGTACAGACTGGTGAGAAAAAGAAAAGAAGAGATGCCAGAGGGATCCTACACCGTAAAACTCTTTAAAGAAGGAAAGGGAAAGATCGCAAAGAAGTTCGGAGAAGAAGCAGTCGAGGTGATAACTGGCTACCTTCAAAACGACAGGGAAAACCTCGTCTGGGAGATAGCCGACATGATGTATCACCTCACCGTCCTCATGGCCGACGCTGGTGTCACTGTCCAGGATGTCATGAGAGAACTCGAAAAGAGAAGAAAGTGATCAGCAGAACTCCTCTGGTGGATCTGAAAGCCCGAACTCGTGAAGAATCGCTTTCACAATGCGCTCTGAAGCTCTGCCATCTCCGAATGGGTTCACGGCTTTCGCCATTTTTTCGTATTCTTCTCTGTCAACAAGAAGCTTTTTTGCAAGTTCGAATATTCTCTCTTCCTCCACTCCTCCCAAAACGGCTACACCCGCTTCGATCGCTTCGGGTCTTTCTGTCTCCTTTCTCAGAACGATCACCGGCTTTCCAAGGGCCGGTGCCTCCTCCTGTATTCCTCCAGAGTCAGTCATAATGAGATAACTTCTTGCCATCAGATTGTGCATGTCAATCACATTCACAGGATCGATTAGGAAAACTCTTTCCACGTTTTCAAGCATCGGAAATACGATCTCTCTCACAGCGGGGTTCATGTGAACCGGGTAAATCACCTTCACATCCTCGAAGCCTTCAACGATCCTTCTCACTGCCCTGCAGATGTTTTCCAGGGGTTTTCCGATGTTCTCTCTTCTGTGTGAAGTGAGGAGGATGTACCTTCCGTCAGAAAAATCCATATTCCTCAAAATCGGATCCTCAAAAACGTGGTTCTCCTTCACGGTGTACCTGAGGGCGTCTATCACCGTGTTTCCCGTCACGTAGATCTTCCCCATGACGTTCTCCTTCAGAAGGTTCTCTCTGTTCCTCTTTGTGGGTGCGAAATGCAGTGTGGAGAGAACACCCGTTAGTCTTCTGTTGATCTCCTCCGGGAAGGGAGAGTATCTGTCGTTCGTCCTCAGGCCCGCTTCTACATGGCCAACCGGGATCCTGTGATAGAAGGCCGCGAGCGCCCCTGCGAACGTGGTCGTCGTGTCTCCCTGAACCAATACGATATCCGGCTTCAACTCTCCTATCAGATCGTAAAGACCAGACAGCGCATTCACGGTTATATCGGAGAGATTCTGCCTTTCTTTCATTATGTTCAAGTCAAAATCCGGTTTTATATCGAAAACTTCCAGCACCTGGTCCAGCATCTGTCTGTGCTGAGCGGTGACACAGACCAAACTTTCCACGTTTTGTTCTTCTTCGAGTTTTTTCACAAGTGGTGCCATCTTTATTGCCTCGGGCCTTGTTCCGAAGACGCTGAGAACTCTGATCACGTCCTCCACCTCCTGTTAAAATTGTACACGAGGAGGTGAAGTGATGAAAGCACTGATTCTTGCAGGAGGATCTGGAGAGAGATTCTGGCCCCTTTCCACTCCTGAGACTCCAAAACAGTTTTTGAAACTCTTCGGAAACAAGAGTCTCATGAGATGGACTTTCGAGCGCGTTCTGGAGGAAATGGACCCAAAAGACGTGATCGTCGTAACTCACAAAGACTACGTTGAGAGAACGAAAAAAGAGCTTCCAGAGCTTCCAGACGAAAACATCATCGCAGAGCCGATGAAGAAAAACACCGCTCCAGCCTGTTTCATAGGAACAAAGCTGGCAGATGACGATGAGCCGGTGCTTGTTCTACCTGCGGATCACAGAATACCGGACACAAAAAAATTCTGGAAAACGGTGAAAAAAGCACTCGATGCCCTGGAGAAGTACGATGGTCTTTTCACGTTTGGTATCGTTCCAACAAGGCCGGAAACCGGGTACGGCTACATAGAGATCGGGGAAGAACTGGAAGAAGGAGTTCACAAAGTCGCTCAGTTCAGGGAAAAACCAGACCTCGAAACGGCCAAAAAATTCGTCGAAAGCGGAAGATTTCTCTGGAACAGCGGTATGTTCCTGTGGAAAGCGAGAGAATTCATCGAAGAGGTGAAGGTGTGTGAACCATCCATATACGAAAATCTGAAGGATGTCGATCCAAGAAATTTCGAAGAGCTCAAAAAAGCTTACGAAAAAGTACCTTCAATCAGCGTGGACTACGCAGTTATGGAAAAATCGAAAAAAGTGCGGGTTGTAAAGGCAGATTTCGAGTGGTCCGACGTGGGAAACTGGTCTTCTGTGAGAGAAATAGAGGGATACACAGAAGAATCGGACGAAGTGATACTCGTGGACAGTGATCGTGTCTTTGTGAAAACCCACAACAAACCCATAGCGGTTGTTGGGCTCTCTGATGTGATCGTGATCGATACACCGAACGGAATTCTGATCTGCAAAGAAGAATATGCCCAAAAAGTGAGAGAGGTGGTCAAGAAGCTCTTTCGTACTTCCTGAGGAAAAGAAAGACAAAGAGAGAGACAATCATAGGAACCAAACCGAGGATCCTGTATGAATTGATAAGACCAAGATTTTCTGCGAGCACACCACCTACCGATGAGCCTATGAATGGCCCTATTCCCATAGCGACCCAGAAGTACTTTTGTGCCCTGATCCTCGCGGAGCCGAACGTTCGAATGAGAAACATCATGGAGTAATAGATCACTATGTAGGTCCATCCCTGCAGGAGTTGAACCATCAGCAAGGCAGCTGGAGACCCTGTCATGGTCACAAGCAGGTTCCTGAGACCCACAACGAAAACACCCGAAGCGAGCATGAATCCCACACCGAGCTTTTTCACTATCTCATCGGCCCACAGGAGGAACGGTGTTTCTGTGATGGCCATGAGAGAAAGGGCGATACTCGCAAGAGACACGTCGTAGTTTCTTTCCTTCATCAAAACAGGCAGAAAAACGAAATTGAAGTTGTTCGCTGCTATTCCAAAGATCACAACGGGAAGAAGAAGCCAGAAGAAAGTGGGAAGAGGTTTCTTACTCTTTCTTTTTTCTTCTTCACCGAGTTCTACTTCTTTCATTGGGTTCAATATTAAGAAGGTCAAAAACATCAGGGTAGTGAAAGTGCAGAATATCGTGACAAAGCCCAGTCTGATGAGTCCGCTCATTAAAAGAGCTGTGAAAGAGAAACCGAAGGTTCCAAACAATCTGATTCTGCCGTAGTTCATCTTCATCTGATATGTGATGTCCACGATAACAGACTCGGAGAGTGGTGTCACTGCAGAAAAGAAAAAAGCGAACACAGCCATGAATAAGAGTTTCAGGTAGAACTCATCGAACAGAAACAGTCCCCAGAAAAGGATCCCAGCGAATAGAATCACTCTTTTCAGCCAGTTCACCCTTCCTATGGTGGAAGCGATTTCAAAATTCAGATGGTTCGCGTAGAGTGATGTGATCGGCAAGATAGCCATCAGGATCCCTATCTGAGACTTCGAGAGTTCTTCGTTTGCCAGAAACTGACTCAACAGTGAATAAACGGCCATCGTGCCGTAGACGAAGAATTCTATCGACATGAGTCTGTACCGCACAAAGCTCCCTCCTTTGCATAGAAGAAATTGTAGCATATTGATTCGCTTCCTGAACTTTTCAGTTCTGTGAGAACTAATTGAAATGATCCGTCAGCTGTGATAGAATAAATTTGGACTAAAAAAGTAGAAAATGGAGGTGAAGCGATGCAGCACCTGAAAATCAAAATCTACACAACTCCCACCTGCCCGTACTGCAGGAAGGCGAAGGAATACTTCAGATCGCTGGGGCTCAAGTTCAAAGAAGTCGATGTAACAAAAAATCCAAGAGAAGCCGAGCTCATGGTGAAGAAGACCGGACAAATGGGAGTTCCCGTGATAGAGATCGGCAACAAGATAGTCATCGGATTCGACAAGGCAAAAATCGACAGACTCCTTGGAATATCGTAAAAAGCGGGGGAATCCCCCGCTTTATTATTTTGTCATGCCTTTCTTCAAAATCCTGAGCATGACCTTCACTTCTTCAACGAGTGTGTTCATGTCTCTTTTCAGCAGTTCGGGCTTACCTTGATAGGTCCTCAGGTAGACTTCTTCAAATCCGGAAAAGAACCACATCAGAAATTTCAGAGCGATTTCCTCCGTTACATCTTCTGCGAGATCTAAATCTTTCAATTTTTCCCTTACGAAGTCAAAAAAGACCCTCTGTGATTTTTCGAGGTCGAGAAGTATTCTTTTCCTGAGTCCTTCATCCACGCTCACGAGCGTTATCAGAAAATCTGCTTCTTCGGGATGAGAAGCGGAGTACTCCAGTTTCTTTTCTATCCACCGTTCCATGAAGTCAAATATGTCTCTATTCCTGTTTTTCATAAGGAAATTCTCGAACTCCTTCTGGAGCTTTTCTGTAACGGACATGTATGCCTGATAGTACAGTTCTTCTTTGTTCTTGAAATAGTGAAAAATCAAACCCTTGGCTACCCCGGCTTTCTCTGCTATTTCGTCTGTTGTGGCTCGATCGTAACCTTTTTTCCCGAAAACCTCAACCGCTGCCTTCAGTATTGCATCCCTCTTCGACAACACGATCCCTCCATCACACGAGAATGTCTTTCTTCGAGAACAAAACGATCGAACTGATCAGAAGTGCTATGTTCACAAGCGCAAAGAAAAGACCGGAGAATTCCGGAAAACCGTGTCTTATAACAGTGGAAGGATCCGCATAGGAAAACGGAGTGAAATACTTCAAAAACTCCGCTTTGTCCGTGATCTTCGATATCATGTTCAAAACGTATAGAACGAACACTGTACCGAGCCCAAGAGAGAGCGCACCGTCTGACCTCAAAGTGCCCACAAAGAAAGAAATGTTCATCAACGTGAAGTGAAGAAACACCTGACTGAAAGCAAAGACAACAAATTTTTCTACTTCAACCGGGCTCGAACTGTAGATATTTGCAAACATGAACAAACTGCTGAACAGAAGCGCATCGAAAATGAGAACGTGTACCAGAGATGAGAAAAACTTTGAGATCACAACTTCGAACCTCGAAACCGGTTTCGAAAGGAGGAACTCAACGGTCTTTTCGTTTTCTTCTCTTGAAACACTCCTCACACCCACCAAAGAAGCGAAAACCCCTCCAACGAGTGTCACGTAGATACTGGACACCATGGCAAGGTAGTTCATGATGTTGGAAAAGTCCATGTCTTCCAGTCCGAAGAGCTTCACGAACGCCTTAGGCATCACTTTCATCCACTTCGTTATGAACTCTGTCTCCTTTGCCATACTCGGATAGAACGCAGCGTACATGAGCTGAAGGAGAATGAGAACGACCGTCCAAGCGATCGTGCTCTTCATGTACCTCTTCATATCCCACCTGAATATGTTCATTCTTCTCCCTCCCGATAGTAGGACATGAATATCTCTTCAAGAGAAGGTTCTTCCACCCAGAAATCGGACAGTTTCAAACTTCGAAGAATTTCGAGGAGTCTTTCAACGTTTCCTGAAAAGAGAAACTCCGCCGTGCCGTTTTCAAACTTCAGTCGATTCACTTCAGCCAGATCTTTCAGTTTTTCCAGATTTTCACCTTTGACACGGACCACCTTGTATCTTTCCCCTTTGAGATTCTCCACCTTTTCCACCCTGATGATTCTCCCATCCTTTATCATCGCAACGCGATCGCAAAGTCTTTCTACCTCACTTAATATGTGCGAGGAAAAGAACACGGTCGTACCTTTTTCTTTCTCGTTTTTTAAAATTTCAAAGAAGGTGTTTTGAACGATAGGATCGAGGCCATTCGTGGGCTCGTCCAGGATGAGAAGTTTCGGTCTGTGCATCAAAGCCTGAACGATAGCCACTTTCTTTTTGTTTCCCATGGAGAGTTCCTTGATACGTTTTTTCGTGTCGAGCGAAAAAACACCGCAGAGTTCCTTCACATAATCCCAGTCTACCTTTTCATAGAAACTGGCGGAGTACCTGAGAAATTCCTCCACAGTCACTTCCGGGTAAAAGCTCACCTCACCTGGAATGTAGCCAACGTTCTTTCTGATTTCTTTTCCTTCTTTCAGGACGTCTTTCCCAAAAATCTCTGCCAGACCAGAATCCGGAAAGATCAAACCGAGGAGAAGCCTTATGGTAGTTGTCTTCCCCGCACCGTTCGGTCCGATGAAGCCGAATATCTCTCCTTCTTCAACTGAGAAAGTTACACCTTCCACTCCTCTGGACTTTCCGTAGTACTTGGTGAGATCTCTCACCTCAACTACCGACACCTTAACACCTCCCTGATTGACTGGTCAGTCAAATTATAACAAAATAAAATCAAGTAAGGTAAATCTCCTGAATTGAAAGCATTCATAATCGAAGAAACTCTAAAATTTTACTCTCGATCTTTTCCCTTTTCAGTTTTGCTATCCTCTCGAGTGAAAGCTCATCCTCAAGCCAGCGAATGAATTTGCAACCGAGATACTAACCCAGGAACTGCTTTTCAAAAAGCTCCGGATACTGGCTAATATATTCCAGCCAGCTATTTTCACTTTCATCCCTTTCTCATTCAACAAGCTGTTGAACGATAACAAGACCCGTCTGGACAGTCTTTATCTCTGCAGCGAGGCCGTTCTCGTAGCATGATGCCCTGTAGCATTCCTGACCGTTGAAGTAGATGACAGAGTCCACCCCGTAGCTGCCGGGTTCATTCTGCCAGACAAAGCCGATATCGGGTATTTCCAGAACCACATCCTTCTTCAAAAGATCAGGGTGTATGTAGAACGGCCCTATCGAGGGAAATCCTATCAATTCTGCTTTCTGTGGAAACACAGTTCCCATGCTGTACGTGGCGCTGTATCTTGCGATATTTCCCTGGACCCCTAAAAATTCACTGCTCACACTACCCTGAGGATTGACCTTCTCCCAATCCCCTGAAGGGGATGGGACTTTTGGTGGCTCTCAGGCCACCTTCCATGGAGCCAAAGACGCTCCATGGCCACAGAGGTGCGGGTGAAACCTAACACCTCTGACGGGGGCCAAACCCGCTACTACCTGGCCTGTGCCAGGATACCTTTTCCAGATGTTGATTGCTCCAACTCCGTCCCTGTGATACTCAAAACCACAGGTTTTGCAGTGGTACCTTCTTCCGTTCGGCTTGTTCTTTGCACCACAGACAGGACACGTCTTGCTCGTGTTCGCTTCTGAGATGAGCTTTACTTCGATTCCGAACTGCTCTGCTTTGTACCTTATCATCTCGATGAGTTTTCTGAACTGCCACTGGTGGATCTTCTGGTTTGCGTTGTCGCTGTAGTCCGCTCTTTCTCTGATCCCTGTGACGTCTCCTATCACGATGGTTCCGATTTGTTTTCTGAGGCACAGTCCGATGAAACTGCTTGTGATCTTGTGCATGATGTCGTTGATCTGGTTTTTGAGCCGTCTCAGGACTCTTTTCTTTGCACGAACAAGCTTGTTGTACCTTCTTGACCCTTTCTTGCACTCTGCTATGGCAGACTGAAGGCTTGCAAGGCGTTTGTTTCGATAGCGAAGAACACTACTGAGGACTCCTCCGTGGTAGCTGATGACTTCTTTTCCATCAAAGCACGTGATGGGACGGAGCACTCCAAGGTCGACTGCCATAACACCAGAATTAGCACTCTTTTCTTCAATCTCCACCTCTATCGCAAGGTGGAGATAGTATCCATCTTCAAAGACAAGTCTTGCCTGTTTGATGCGAAGGGGAGGTTTGAGAGGTGTTTGTACAACAAATGGTTCTCGTTCTTTGCCCAAAGACAGTCTCAGGGTGCCGTCTGATAGAAGTTTTACAGCGCTTTCTTTCCATATGAACGGTAGATAGCGTTTTTTCTTGTAGGGAGGTTTTGCATCTTGATTCTTTTTGGCTGCTTTGAAGTACCCTTTGAGGGCTTGAAAGTAGAGCTGAACAAATGCCTGCTTTGAGTGGACGTGGATTTTGATGTTTTCTGCCCAGCGGAGGATGTATTTGTCTGCGGTGGGCCAGGACAGCCAGAAGCCTTTCTTTTGGTGTATCTTTTGCACAAGAGACATCGTTTTGTTGTAGATTCTTGCTGCGATGCGGTTGAGTTCTTCGCATATTTGATTCAAATGTCCTGGTATGGCGAGTTTGTAGGTTCGTATCACACGTCTGGGCATTTTCTCGCTCCCTGTGCTAATTGTAACACAGTCGAGCTACAACAACCACTTACTATCTCCCTGAAGGAGAATAGCTTGCGTGGTTGGGGTTCTGTCCACCCTGTACAACCGTTTCCTGCTGAGCATACACATCTGCGTTGTCGAGTGTAGCCTGAACTTCCTGAGGATGGACGAACACCAGAACGGGATTCAGCCCTGAAGTAAACATGAATCAGTCAGATGGATGAATAATGTGATGCCTATTCCACAGGGTACGCTGTTTTGAACATCCGTTACTATCAAAATTCTGTAACCAGTTGCGTATAGAGCACTTTCTCCAGACTGAGTACCTCCCTCGTGCTGGTACACAACCACAAGACCCGGCCTGATCCATTCAGAAACGGGATATTTCGAGGAAAAAAGAAAGTCTGGCACCTGGGCGAAACACGAGACAAGGACAAGAACCACTAACAACACCACAAATTTTTTCATACTATCCCCCCTCCCCGGCGGATATTGTACGCTCGGGTGATCAACCTCACAACGACCAGCACCAGAAGAGCAGTCATCACTCCAAACATGGCACCGTTCATGTCTATTGGTTGTATTCATACTAACTAATATTAGTATGATTCAGTTGCAAAAAATACCCATTATAAAAAGTCAAAAACAGGATGATTTTTTCTGGCAAGATTTTCGTTTGTGAGTTTTCTCTCTGGGAACCATAACGAGGGAGAAGGTTTCTGTCTCATCAAATAATCTATTTCTTTCCAGGAGGGAAGCGGAAAGTGTGTTTGAAAACGAGAAAATTAATGTGCCGGTTTTTTTCTGAGAATCGCTGTTATTTTCCCAAGAACATAAGGATTAAAACTCAGTTCGAATGAACTTCTGTGCAACTGGTCAAGATATGGGAATATAAAACACCTATAGATTCCGACCTCGTTGCCCACCTCTACCACAAAGATGTCTTCCTGCCTCTCCTTTACTCTTCCTACTGTTATCCTGAAATCTTTTACCAGTACCGCCACCAGATCTCCTTCCTGAGGTTCGTCGTCAAGGCTTATCAGGATGTAGTCTCCTTCCTTAATGGAGAAAGGTTTCAAATTCGAGGAGATCATCACGGCATAGTCCGCTTTTTTGCTAGTGGGAACCGTAACTCTTTCTACTGGTTCGTAATCGATCGGGAAAAACTTTCTGAGCCTGGGAGAGAACTCATCACCGTAGACGGGAATCGATCTGACCTCCAGAATGAATTCCACCTTTTCTTCCATATTATTGTCCCCCTCCTTTGTCTAGTGTTTCCCGCCATTTTCGGTGAAGATTTTCTCGGCCAATTATATCACAGAATCCGTCTGCGCAGGCCTCTCCTCTTGAACAGCTTTAGGGTGAGAAGAAATAGAAAAATCAAGACGGTTCCTATCACAGCGCCGTTCATGTCCACTATCACGTCGTACAAAGAAGCCCCTCTTCCTCTGAAACTTTGATTGTACTCATCGAGAACGGCTATCAATGTAGGTAAAGACACTCCCATCAAAATAGAAAAAACATACTTTCTAAGATAAGTATAACTAAATGTGAAAGAAAGAATACCCATTATAAAGTAAAGTCCGAAATGAGCTGATTTTCTGACAAGATCTTCCCCCGTTGGCTTCTTGTCAGGGAACCACCATTTTTCGAGTAGGGATCTCAGATTTCTGTACCATCTCGTCTGGGTGAAGTCGAGAACGTTATCTACCTTTTTGAGGAATTTATAGACGTTTCCGGACTGCCTTCCAGAAACATCGGGAGGCTGCGATGAAAAGAAAAAAACAAGACCGATCCACATCAGTATTAGGGTTAGAACCAGAAAAGACCTTTTCATCCTACCACCTCAACAGGAATTCTACCATCGTTTCATATTCCCTGTAACTAAATGTTAAAATATTGTTGTATTCAAAAACTCAACAGGGGGTGCTCCTATGAATTTTCCACGATGTAAAACTGTGAAGAAGTCGCTTCCGATCTTTCTTGAGGGAGGAAACGAAGGGGTTCTTTTCATCCATGGATACACCGGTTCTCCACACGATTTCGAGTACATGGCAAAGGAGGTAAACAGAGCCGGCTTTACCGTTTCTGTTCCGAGACTTCCAGGACACGGAACCTGCGGTGAGGATTTTCTGACGACAACCGCTCGAGACTGGCTGAGACGCGCTTTCGATGCATATTACGATTTAAAAGCCATATGCGATAGAGTCTATGTGGTGGGACTTTCCATGGGTGGTGTGATTGCTCTGATCCTTGCCTCTCAGATGAATCCTCCCAAACTGGTCACACTGGCTGCAGCAACTCATGTGTTCGACAAAAGAATAGTTCTCACACCGATTCTGAAGTTGTTTACGAAGAAGATGCCTTGTGAAAACACAGAAAAGTACGAAGACCCGGACATCGAATACCTGAGAAAAGAGTACTGGTCTTACAACTGGCCAAAACAGGCAGCTGAGCTTTACAAACTCATGAAACTGGCAAGAAAGAGTGTTTCAAAGATCACATCAGCCACTCTCGTCGTCGCGGCAAAAAACGACAACATGGTTCCCATGAAGGCAGCCGAGTTCATATACAACAACATCAGATCAGAAAAGAGGAAGCTTCTTGTTTTTGAAAAATCCGGTCACGTTCTGAGCAACGATGTGGAAAAGGAAGATGTCACCAGAGCAGTTATCGAGTGGCTGAAGGGGGAATGAATATGGCAGTTATATTCATTCTGATTCTCATGGTTCTCCTGAACGCGGATCAGATGGTGATGTCTCCAAACATAGGAGCGATAGAACAGGAATTCAACATCACGGATGCTCAGATAGGTCTCGTTGCTTCGTCTTTCACGGTGATAGGAGCCCTTGTGAGTCTCGTATGGGGGTACCTCGCCGACAGATACAGCAGAAAGAACCTGCTCATCTACTCCATTCTTGTCGGTGAGATTCCCTGTCTCATGAGCGCGTTTTCTCGCTCTTATGGGGAACTCTTTTTCTGGAGAGCCCTCACCGGAATAGGTGTGGGAGCGTCCTTTCCCATCGTTTATTCAATGATAGGAGACATGTTCGACGAGGTAAAGAGAGGAAAAGTCGTGGCTCTCATATCTTCTGCGATTTCCATAGGAAGTGTTCTTGGAATGATCGTTGGAGGCTTTTTGGGACCGAAATACGGCTGGAGAGTCCCGTTTATCGCTGTTTCTGTTCCGAATATCTTCTTTGCCGTTCTCAGTATCTTTGTTTTGAAAGAACCGAAAAGAGGTGCTTTTGAAAAAGGAATTGGAGAGCTCGTTCAGTCCGGGTACGAATATCCAAAAGCACCAAAACTCTCTGATTACGCGAAACTCGTGAAGGTGAAAACGAATCTTCTTCTGTTCTTTCAGGGCATAGCAGGGACGATTCCTTGGGGTGCCATTCCTTACTTCCTTGTGGAATTCTTCAGAAGAGAAAGAGGTCTTTCGGTGGAGACGGCCACCCTCGTTTTCCTCGTGTTCGGTCTTGGAAACATCGTGGGGATCATCCTTGGAGGGCTGTGGGGAGCGAGCATCTACGCGAAATCCAGACCATTCCTACCGCTGTTTTGCTCTATCACAACCGCTCTTGGAACTTTCTTCACTGTTATGACCCTGGACTACATGGGAAGTCTTCTCGTGCTCATGTTACTTGGTTTCATCGCTTCTTTCACCGCGAGTCTCACGGGCCCGAACGTGAAGTTCATGCTTTTGAACGTCAACGAACCCCAGGAAAGGGGAAGAATATTCTCCATATTCAACCTCACCGATTCACTCGGAACGGGATTTGGAAAATTCGCGGGAGGAGTGATGTCCGTTGCTCTCGGATCTCTCGGGGCTGCCTTGAAAGTCTCTGCGTATTTCTGGCTTATCTGTGCGGTGCTGCTTTTCGTTCTGGTTTTTTACTTTGCAAAGGACGTGGAAAGGCTCCAGAAGACCATGATAGAACTTGCCAAGAATTCCCAGACAAGATGAATCTCTGCTTTTCTTTGGCAAACAGCAGTTAAAAATGATATACTGAGTTATCTCAATCAAAGGGAGATGTTTATAAGGTGTTTAGATTCGTTATCCTTCCATTGCTTCTTGTGGCCTCCCTTTTCTTTGCTCAACTTACTACCTACCAAGAGGTCAGAAATGATTTTGGAATGGCAAAGGATTTTGCGAGTCTTCTCGAAATACCTGCTGAGGAGTACAGCTTCTTTGTTTCAGGAGCTTCCAATTTTCTCGATGTTCTCGATGTCAGCGAAGGAATTTCTCACTTGAAAGAAGGAAACTACGACAAGGCTTTCGAAAATTTTTCAAAAGTAGGCGTCTCCCAGATTGTGAACCTGATTCCTTACGTCAACACAATGCTCACCGTTCTAAGCTTCTCCCAGCCTTTCTGGGACAGAGTGGAAAAGTACGTTTTCGATCAGAGAATAAAAGAGTATTCACAGAAATTTGTGAGTTTGAAGATGAAAGAACTGGAAGAAATCCTCGAGGAAGATCCGCTCGCTTTCAAGGGAGAGGATTTCAAAAGATGGTTGGAGACAGATGATTCCATCGAAGTCAGAGATTTCCTTGAAGACATATTCGTAAACGAGGGAATGAAGCATGGACTCTACAACGTGGGAAACAAGGTTTTGAACGAACGCGACTTCGCATCCAAACCGTGGTATGAGAAACTGAAAAAGCTGTATTTGAACTTCTCCTACAAAGCGTACACAGTGGACGAAGTCAAGCACTTCTGGATCACACAGTGGAGAAGGGAGCTTTTCAAACGTGGAGCGGAATACGTTCTCAAGAGAAAAAAAGAAGCGCTGAACTACTTTCTCTCAGAAAGCACCGTGAACATCACTCTAAAAATCAACAGCCCTGAAGTGTTTGTTCTCACAGTTCCTGAGCTCAACCTGAGTGCACAGGTACAGAAGGAACACAAGATCTCTTCTTCGCTGGAAGATATGAAATCAAGACAGATCACCATCGTTTTGAAAGATCTCAAAGGCAACACCGTTTACACAAAGGTACTCGATGAGAAAGATCTCTTCTCAAGATACGATCCGTGGCTTTCAGACAAGAAGAGCACCTATTACGTTAAAACCATTAACATAATCCCCACTTACAAAAGAAAGATTGTGAAAAATCTTCGCGTTCAACTTCCTGAGGAGGTCAAATCCGCCACGGTTACGATCAAGACTCAAAAAACAGATCTTCACGTTGAGAACTCTCCTTCCTTCTCGCTGTCAGACTTGGTTTTAACCCTGGACGAAGAAATAAGGGTGGAAGCCGAGATAATCGATTCTGCCACAGAAACACATCTGATGGTTTACGAAACGTTTGTTCCATCGTCCGGTGAAATCATGTTGGATGAACCGAAGGTGTCCAAAATACAATTCGAAAGTGAAGAAGAGTACAGTGCGTACCTCAAAGAATTAAAGAAAGAATTTCTCGAGAATGTGGATGATCCAAACGCCGTGAAGGTACTTCGGAAAAAACTGGAGGAAGCCTTCTACGCTTTTCACGCTAACCCACTCGCTCGGTCTTCTTTTGAAGTCATCGCGTATTCGCGAAAATTCATAGGTGATGAATACAGACTCACAGACGAAGAACTTCTCTTCGAAAATCTCGACGACGAATTCTCCTCCCTGAACCAGAAGTTTCAGGAGACCGATTCGGAATGGGGGAAAATCAGCTACAACGCTCGAAACCTTGAACACATCTCTTCCAGAACGCTCGATAAGGGGGCGGTCATACCGGCCTACTACAGGTACGTCGTACAGGCAAAAGAAGACCTTCCAGAACCAGAAAGAAATAGAAGAAATGAAAAGCAACCTGGAAGGAATTCTGAACAAATTCTCGGAAATTTTAGAGCAAGCAGAAGAACTCAGAAAGAATGTTGATCAAAAGATCGCACTCGATATTCTTTTCGAGACTCATCTGATCATGAAAACTTCACAATTGATAAGAAAAATTCAGGAGAAAATCGACGAGGCGATGAGCAGATTGAACGATCTGGAGAGTATGGAAATCAAAACCGAAGAATATCTCGATACCTTTTTGGCTCTGGTGAACAATACCTACAAAAAGGCAGAGATTTACAATACACTTGTCGATCAATGGAATCTTCTGATGAAACAGGGCGATGAGATAAAAAGGAGTATTGAAGAATTCAAACCCGAGTACGTTCATCATCTGACAGAGATGATGAAATACGATGGAATCAACCTCCTTTATCTGAGAGAAAACGAGCATCTTAGAGCGATCGGAATCGACGAGATAGCAGCCAGAACTTTCCAGGAGTTTCTGAAAGAAGAAGAGCTCGCAGAGCGATCTGAAGCGTTCAACCAGGCCGTGAGAAAGACTCGAGAACAAATACAACAGTATCACATGTTTCACTATTACGTCTCTCTGACAGACAACGAGCTGAAAGTTGACGAGAACTACAGATTGGCCGGTAATTATTATCGCTATTCGATCGACTTCTTCGACAAAAATTTTCCGTACAAGAGCATAGGGATTTCACGTAAACTGGAAAACGTTCCTGAACTTTTGGAAAAGTTCTTCCGGCTCAGGGAGAAACTAGAAGGAGAAGATCCGGAAGGAGACAGAGTGAGAAAAACACTCGAAAGACTCTACAGCCTGTCTTCATTTGACACTGTGGAGGAATTCAACGCGATCATAGACGAATGGACAGATCTATACGAAGCCTACAAACAGGAAGATCCCTTCAAAACCAACGTACTGTCTTACTCATACATAAACAAAGACGGTCGAACAGTTCAAAAAACATATCCAACCTATGACTTTCTGAGATGGCTCTCACAGAGAAACAGAAAAAATCAGGAATACATCCTCAACAACTATCTTAGAAGAATCACTGACGATCCAACAAGGGAAGGTTACGAGATTCGAGATCCCAGTGTTGTTCTCGAGAATCGCCTGGTCGAAGCCACAATAAAAGCCCTCCCGAACTACAAATCCGGAATAATGTCGGAAATAGATTCCCTCAAAAAAATGAGCAGAATGAAAAGAAAGAGGAAAGAAGAAGAGATACAGAAGAAAATCATGACAGATCCGTTCGCTGCCGTGGGAGCAAAAGTGCCAGAAGAAATTAAATACTGGCTCTTGAGACGTTTGGATGTCACACATCCGGATCTCTACGAAGAATGGAACAGAATCACCTCTGAACTTCAAGCGTATCTCGAGGAGGTGGTAAAGCAATGAAGAGGGGTATTTTGATCCTGTTTGTTCTTTTCTCGGCTGTGCTCTTCGCTCAGAGCATCGATAAAGTTAGATTTGATTCCGGGAAATTTTTGGTTTTTGTGGGATCTGTGTCGAAAGAAGCCGTTTCGTTCGAAGGAGTGGATCTGTGTTACCTCGGGAACAACTACAACTACGTTGAAGATGCCATCATTGATGGAGAGAACGTTCTCGAGATATACGCTTACAGGCAAGCAAGCGGAGACGGGTTCATCTTAAGATACAGAAAACTCAACTCCAATGTCTGGGATTACAGAGAACCAACCTACAACAACATCTGGAACATTCCTTATGAAGATGTATCGTTCTACCACGGAGAACTGTACAAACTCGACAACGACTTTCTGTTTCTCGGAAGTGTCGGGCTCGATGGAGAGAATTTTCTATATCTGATGAGAATCGACAGAGAAGGAAACATTCTCGATGAGAAAGAACTGGATTTCGAGAATTTTCTGGTCAACGAAGCGAGCGAATCGGGAGTAGAATTTCTTGCCTACAAGATCACCGGTTCTGGACATTCCTCTGCTTACCTCTGTCAGGTGTTCTCTTATTCAGGTTCTCTCTCTGAGAAAGGAAAACAATTCAAGCTGGATTATCTTCCGGACTTTTTCGCAGACGGAAAGTACTACAGAGTGGAAGGATGGATGAACAGAGAGCTGACCGTTTACGAGTTCGGAAAAAAGAAAAAGAAAAGAACGGTAAAGATTCCTTTCTCCATACCAAGCGGTGGCGGTGGATACCCGGTTCTCGGTCACACGGATGATTCTTTTTTCACTCTGGGCTTAGATTACTCAACGTTTCACACTGTCGTTATCGAAATCGGTTTGGATGGAAAATTGAAAAAGACCTTCGACCTCACAAAGGCCATCATGGAAAAGTACGGTCTTGAGAGCCTGGACTACTTTGAAATCGGAGAAAAGAGGATCTTTCCTGGCCCCCTGGAGCATAAATCTGATACATGAAAACAACAGGCTGCACATCTTTTACCTTCTTGGCTTCACCGCGTACAATTATTATCGCGGAATAATGGTCCAGAGAATCTCTGTGGAATGGTAGTTAGCTTTTCGAATTTCTTATAGTAAAATCTCAACTGTGATGCCATCACAGACAAAAACGCTGGAGGTATAACATGGATCTAAGAGTTCTTCTTTCAGGTCTTGCTTATTCCACGATATTCGGACTTTCTTTTCTTTTCACGAAGAACGCTCTCGATTATGTAACTCCCCTGACTTTTCTTTCATTCAGATTCATCGTGGCTTTTCTCTCTTACCTTCTCCTCTTGATAACTGGTGCTGTGAAGCTTGGAAAGAAACCCTACTGGAAGCTCTGGAAACTCGTTCTCTTTCAGCCTGTGCTCTACTTTCTTTTCGAAACGTACGGCCTTCAGAGAGTGAACTCCTCAGAAGCCGGTATGATCATCGCCCTGATACCGATCGTTGTCAACCTCCTTGCTCCTTTCATTCTCAAAGAAAAGGGAGATCTTCTTCACTACCTTCTTGTGGGAATGGGTTTTCTTGGAGTTTCATTGATAGTTGGTTTCAACATCACACCGGGAAACATCGTTGGGAAAGTCTTCATGCTCCTTGCCGTACTCTCTGGAGCGATGTACAGTGTGTTCTCGAGAAAGTTTTCAAAGGAGTTCACGCCAACTGAAATCACCTTCTTCATGATGATGACCGGAGCAGTTTTCTTCACCCTTTTGAGTCTTTCAACGGGTGATTTCAGACCGGTGTTCAACGTTGATGTGGTAATCGGTGCCCTGTATCTCGGTGTTCTCTCTTCCACCGTCGCGTTTTTCCTCCTCAACTACGCCATAAGGAAACTGTCTCCCATCTTCACCACCCTCTTCTCCAACTTCACAACGGTGGTTTCTGTGATAGCGGGGGTTGTTTTTAGAAACGAAACGGTTGGGATTCAACAGATTGCAGGGATGGGATTGATAATATCTTCTCTGATAATCATGAGTCTCAGAAGGAGTTATAAAAGGCTATCAAGAGCGCAGAAACTTTAACGATCTAAAACTTTCAAACACCACCAGGAAGGCAAAGAAGTGGTAAAGAACGATGAATGTGCTCACAATGAACAGATGTGTTCCTGTAAGTTCCGTGCTTCCATGTGCAAGCCCACTTACGTTGGCATAGACTTGTGAAACGATCAGATTGAGAAGCGCCAGCGAAAGAGCCACTGCCAACCTTCTGAAATCTTTTTTCATCAGTGCAAGGACAACTATAACACCCAAACCTCCCACCAGTGTGAAAACGAAGAGCTCCGCCGGCATGAAAAAATCGTAGAGAAATTTTCCCCTCGTCACAAGAACCAACAACGAGAGAAAGACAGGAATCGCAAGTGGAAGTACTGTCAATGCCGAAAAGACAGTACCGATAATTTTTGCAATTTTATCTCTATACATCTCACATCACCTCCGGCTATATATTAAACCCTTTTGGTCACAGAATTCAAGAAATTTTTCATGAAATTTTTATTTTTGTTTCCAAAATGATACAATAGGTAACGATATGGTTTATATCGCATACTTCTGTTCGAGGGGGGAAATGTATGCCGGAGAAAAGCCTCTACGAGATGGCAGTTGAACAGTTCAACCGTGCCGCATCACTCATGGATCTGGAATCAGACCTTGCAGAGGTTCTCAGAAGACCAAAACGTGTTTTGATCGTTGAATTCCCAGTGAGAATGGATGACGGCCACGTCGAAGTCTTCACAGGATACCGTGTGCAGCACAACGTTGCGAGAGGTCCAGCCAAAGGTGGTATCAGGTACCACCCCGATGTCACACTCGATGAGGTGAAAGCCCTCGCATTCTGGATGACATGGAAGACTGCTGTGATGAATCTGCCTTTCGGTGGAGGGAAGGGAGGAGTCAGGGTAGATCCAAAGAAACTCTCAAGAAACGAGCTTGAAAGACTCTCAAGAAGGTTCTTCTCAGAGATTCAGGTGATAATAGGCCCGTACAACGACATACCTGCACCAGATGTAAACACGAACGCAGATGTGATGGCGTGGTACATGGATACATACAGTATGAATGTGGGTCACACCGTTTTGGGAATTGTCACAGGAAAACCCGTGGAACTGGGAGGATCAAAGGGTCGTGAAGAAGCCACGGGTCGTGGTGTTAAGGTGTGTGCAGGGCTTGCAATGGATGTTCTGGGAATAGATCCAAAGAAAGCAACAGTTGCCGTTCAGGGATTTGGAAACGTGGGTCAGTTCGCCGCTCTTTTGATTTCTCAAGAACTCGGATCGAAAGTCGTTGCGGTGAGCGACAGCAGAGGCGGTATCTACAATCCCGAGGGGTTCGACGTGGAGGAGCTGATCAGATACAAAAAAGAACACGGAACGGTCGTTACATATCCGAAGGGTGAAAGAATAACCAACGAAGAACTTCTGGAACTGGATGTTGACATTCTCGTCCCTGCAGCTTTGGAAGGTGCTATCCACGCTGGAAACGCGGAAAGAATAAAGGCAAAAGCCGTGGTGGAAGGAGCAAACGGTCCCACAACACCTGAAGCCGACGAAATCCTGAGCAGAAGAGGAATTCTTGTGGTACCAGACATACTCGCCAACGCCGGTGGAGTTACGGTTTCTTACTTTGAATGGGTTCAGGACCTTCAGAGCTTCTTCTGGGATTTGGATCAGGTGAGAAACGCCCTTGAAAAGATGATGAAAGGAGCATTCAACGATGTTATGAAAGTAAAGGAGAAATACAACGTCGATATGAGAACAGCAGCTTACATTCTTGCGATCGATCGAGTTGCGTACGCCACGAAAAAGAGAGGTATCTATCCGTGAAAAAAGCCCCACCGGGAAGGTGGGGCTTTGTATTCATCAAACTTCAACCCATGGATACTCTTTTCTTGCTAGTTCATCCACTGCCTGAAGTAGTGCTACTCCCGCTTCTGTCAGTGCGTTTTCTGTGATGAATTTAGATATTCTGGCGAGGTTGACTGTATCATCGAAAGTTTCCGGGTCGACACCGAGTTCTCTTTCTACGACTTTCCAGCTTTCCGGGTTTATCCTGATCCTTTTCTCCCTCATCTGAAGTCCGCCGTGTGTTCTTATAGCCTGAAGAAGTCTGATCACAAGGGGTGTCACCGGTGCTTCCACATCATCGGAAACAGCAGAGAGAGCTCTCTTCATGAGCTGACCCGCTTCTGTGAGCGTGACAACGTCTGTGGGCAAAATCTCCACCAGATTCTTCGCTTCGAGACTGTCGAGTGCTATTCTTTCCTCTTCTGAAAGATTCATATCTTCGATGAAAACACCCGCTTTGTACGGAACCTTTCTGAGAACCTTCATTTCTGTGTTCGTTATGAGCGGTCTTCTCTCGGCTTCGACAGAAAGCCTCGCGTAGAGACGACCAGAAGAAGTGGGAGCAGCATCGCTGACGAGGCCTTCTTTTCTTGCCTGTTCATACCATTCCATGTTTGGAGCTGCGAATTCTTTCTTCGTCATGGTAATTGATTTCACACCGACAGCCGTGACACTCCTGAGGCTCTTTCTCTGATCTTCAAGCACTTCTTCACCATAGCTGGTCAACTCGTAAACGAGCGTCCTCCTTGCTCCGTGTTTGTGTTCTCTCGATTTCAAAAGGCCGAAACCTTCAAGGTTGTAGAGTGCAAGCTTCACGGTGAGATCCTTTCTCTTCCACTCCCAGTCCACTGCCTTCTCTATCTGCTTCGGTTCTGGGAAGACATCATCTTCCTTTTCATGCCTCTTCCAGAGCTTGACGATCACTTCCAGGAGCCTCGCTTCGTCCTCCGAGATCTGGAAAGCGGGGGTCATGAGGTAAGGACCCTTTTTGTATATCTTCCACGCAAGGTAGAGATGCTCCGCCATTGGGTGAAGCTCTCCCGTCCAGTCAATGAGGCCTCTTTCGAGAAGTGCGTTTCTTTCAAAATCACTCAACTGGTTCCCTTCGTAAGCCTTCGCGACAGTGTCCAGAATGAGTTCGTCGAGAATCAGTTCATCCGTCACAACAAGACCCTTTCTGAGTGCCGCCCTGATCTGCTGTCCGAGTCCTGTGAGAGCGTAAACATCAGACCTTGGAACAGAGAAGGCTATCATCCTCATCGCTTCAAGCTGAAGGAGTTCATCTCCTCCCACAGGAAGCGTGCTGGACTCCCCCGGACCCTCCACCATCTTTCTCAGGTACTCCGCAACTTTCAAGTTCACAACCAGTCTGGGATGTGACGCATGGTAAATCTCATCGAGAGTATAAGCGTAAGGCGTGAGATTTCCTTCCTTCGCGAATCCTCTCTCTTCAAGCGCTTTAGCGACTTCTCCTCTCACTCTCGACTGAGCCAGCTTCGAGTATCTGATCATGGAAATGACTTCGGAGCCGATCCACCTGAACGAGTCGTCCCATTCCTCAGGATTCTTCAAGACACCTTCTCTTATCATGTCCGTGAGGAGTTCTCCAAGGATGTTACCAGAAAAGGTCAGATCGTACATCTCAACACCGACGGGTTTGACCAGGCCAGCAAGTTCAAGGTGCCACAGCGTTTCTCTGTCGAAGTCCTCCCATTCCTTTACGCTGAACTCTTCTCCCTTCTCGTAGAGCTTCTTCAGCACGATCGCATGCCTTTTTGTTACAATCATTAATGCCACCTCCTTTTCTATGTGTCTTCTCGCATTAATATTTTACCACTCAGTTTCTTATGAAAAGTGAAATAGAAGGTAATCCATTCGGACTGGTACTTATTCCCACGTAGAAACTACCGGAGGAAATATCGTTCATGTTCAAAAATCCGCCAACTGTGATATAGAACTTGAGCCCTTCCATGTACACCTCTTGGAAAAGGTGATCATAGATAACGTGCTCCTCTTCTCCATTGGAAAATCTCAGTCGAGCGATTCCCAACGTGTTCCCCGTGTTTCTGAGAAGAATAAAACCATCGAAAAGCTCTGCACTGTTTTTGAAAAGCGTCTGGGCAAAAGACACGTCGTAGGAGAAATCCTCCGAGTTTAAAAGCTGAAACTTGATGTTTGCGGAGAAACTTCCGTCTTTTCCAAGCGCTGAAGTCAGGCCAGCGAAACAGAACAAACTGTTCAGATCGAAAAGGTGTGAGAGGTCGTCATTGAGAAGATTCAGGGACACCTTCAAAGAGGAAGGCATATCCAGCAGATACGTTCTGAGATCGACACCCACTCCAATGTTGTTAGCGGCTCCTGCTTCACTGTTCAGAGATGTTTGGGTCGAACTGAAGTTCATTTCAAAGGTAACGTCGAGTCGTGTGTTTGCGGAAACAGGAAAATCACCTAAAACCCCCGTCAAACCGAAACTGTAATCCCCAGAAGAGGAGTATTCACCGTACGCTGTGAAATTGTCCCTGGAAGCCACAAAGCCGGTGTATTGATTGAAATTTCCCTTCAAATCAACAGACGGCATCAAAAACAGGAAGGTGTTGTTTTCCACGTTCGAGAACATGAGGAAAAGAGAGAAAGCGTTGTCAAAATACACTGGAAACCACATCGCAGGCTGGAAAAACTTTCTCAGTCTGAAGCCGAACTCGTTTCCAGTGGAAAACTTTTTGCCTTCTATCACAAAAGGTTCACTCTTTTTCACTTCGACCACCACAGGTTCCATACTCAGATCTTTTCTGTAAACACCCGTTCCCCCTGTCTGGCCGTATGGGATGTAACTTATGTAGTAAATTTCACTTCCCTGGATCACAAAATCTTCCACGAGGCTCTTCGATGAAAGTCTGTGGAGTTCTTTCTTCTCAAGATCGTAGTAGCAGGGAACGGTGTGTTCTCCTTCCACCTGAACGAATATTATTCCATCTTTCCAGAACTTCACGTACGGTCCTTTCATTGTTTCGTTTTTCAGTTCAAGGATGACTTCTCCGTTTGTTTTCAGAACGATAATGTCGTTTTTCTCTGTGAAGAGCGCCACAAAACGATCTGATACGTCCATGTACCTTATGAATTCGTCGAGCGTGGTGTGAAACTCCGATCCTTCTATTGTTGCTTTTCCTGTCTTCGTATCGTAAAAGGCAAGGTAAACCTTTCCGTTTTCCACATCGAAAGCGCTTATGTTCCCCTTTGAAATCTGTCTTCCACCCTTCACATCCCACAGGACATTTTCGTAACGGTTGAAAGATTTTTCTTTGGTGAGCACGTAGATCTTCTCTCCATCGATCTTCACGTCCAGAACGTTTCTCACGGGAATCTTCTGAACTTCTTTCCCATCCAGGTCAAGGATCTTCAAAATCTGTTTTTTCATCCCCGTGTACGAAGTGGAGGGCCCGTACTCTTCCGAAAGGACAACCAGATGGTCCCCGTACAAATCGATCTTGTGAAGCCAGGTGTTTTTTGCGCTGTATACAAGATCTCCCTGAGGGTACTCGTGTTTTGTGAGAGAATAGATCCAGTCCGTGTAGATCTCTTCGCGCGTTTTTCCAAAGACCTTCTCGTATGGGTCCTTGAAACCCTCAAAGGCAAAAGTACTGAACGTTTTGGAAGTTTCCCTGAAAAACTCCTTCACTTTCTCAAGGCCGTACGTCTCCACAAGGTAGCTGTAAAACCCGGCTGTGAAGTTGTAGTACAGAAGCCCGTCTCTGTAGTCGTCATCGGGTGCTACTTTTATGTAACCAGGAGATGGAAAGTTGGGAAGTGAGTAGTAGAACAGACCATTCGAGAAAAAAGGATTGTTTAGTCTTCCAGATGAGATCGAGAAAGAGCTCTCGTTGAAAACGGTAACACCCTCCACCAGGTCGCTGAAGAGTTGGGGATAAAGAGGAATTCCCGTGAGTTTTGTTACCGTCTTTCCTATTTCGTCCTGATAGGTGAGATGGCACATGTGGGAGAATTCGTGAATGAGAACGTAAGCGTACCAGTCCTCGAGAGAAAGGCGAAAGGAAAGCCAGCTTTCAGGGGGCCACAGGTAGACCACAATCGTTTTATGAAAGAAAGGCATCGTGTAGCCATTCGAGATGGTGCCCCTGTCTTTGAGGACAATAGTTATCCGTCCCGGGTCGTTTCCAACGAGCTCTATCACCTTCGGCCTGATCGCCTCGAAGATGTTTCCAACAAGAACGGCGTTTTCAAAGTATCCTTCTGGATAAACAACATCCGCGTGCTCGAAGTGGAGAACACCGGAGAAGAGTTCTGCAACAAGTAAAAGAACGACGGCAAAAAACAACCTCTTGATCAATGTATCACCCCTTCCTTTCGTTTAACCACTTTCTCAACGTCTCGGCTTTCTCTACCCTGCCCAGTTTCAAATATGCCTGATATTCATACTCCAGGGATAAAACCGGTATTTTCATTCCATGTGTTTCTACAAACCTTTTGTATTTGTTCAAATCTACGGGATCTTCCCAGGTTCCATCTTCGAGCCGTTTTCGAATATCTCCCATAATTTCAACTTTTATTCCATCGATAATTAATTCACCGAAATGAGAACAGATTTTTTCCGTGGAAGAAAACCTGACCTTTTTGCTTACGAACTCAGAGAAAATGCGTTCGATTTCATAAGCTCCTTCTTCATCAGTTTGAATGTCGATATCGTGAACTTCAACAGGAACTCCCTGCAGCGCAAAACTGAGACTACCTGTAACTACCCAGTTCACTTTCTCATTTTTCAGTCGGTCGTATATTTTACGAAGAACGCGAAGATATTCGGGCCTTATCATCTTCTCATCTCCCCAGACAGCTTTTCATCTAAATCATACTTTTCACCATTATGTTATCACTCCAGAAAGTCAAAAAGAGAAACTTTTGTAACTTCCGCCCCCGGAAGCAACTTCCGACCCCAGAAGTGATATGATAAGAATGGAGGTGATCGACTTGCTTTTCTCCCTTACTCCCAAGACGAAAAAGGAAGATCTCTTCGATAGAGAAAGAGAACTGAAAGACCTCGAAAAACTGCTCGAAACCTATCCGATCGTTGTGATCACCGGCCTGAGGCGGGTTGGAAAGTCCTCCCTTGTGAAAGTCTTTCTGAACAAAAGCGATCTTCTACACATAACCGTGGACGGAAGAAGACTCTACGAGACATCGGGGGGTAACATCTCGTCCCATCATCTCACAAGGTTTCTCGGAGAGGAGCTGTCCAGAATATCGAAATCTCAGAAACTTCTGAACGTTCTCAAGAGGGTCCGTGGAATCACAGTGAGTGGAACATCGATAGAACTCAATCCAAAGGAATTCAGTCTTTCCGATCTTCTCGAAAAGCTGAACGAAACGGCAAAGAGGCGGAAGAAAAAGATAGTCATCTTCTTCGATGAGGCGCAGTATCTCAGATACTACGGTTCTCGCGGTGGAAACGATCTTCTGGCACTCTTTGCCTACTGCTACGACAACTTCGAAAACGTGCGCTTCATCATCAGTGGTTCAGAAGTCGGCGTTCTTCACGATTTTTTGAAACTCGAAGACTACAGCTCACCCCTCCATGGCCGTGGAATAGGTTTTCTCACGGTGAGACCGTTCACCTTCGATCAATCCGTGGATTTCCTCATGGAAGGCTTCCGCGAAGTGGGAGAGAAGATCAACTTCGACGTGGAAGAAATTGTGAGAGAAATAGACGGTATAGTGGGGTATCTTGTCCTTTTTGGAGTGAAGTACCTCGAAAAGAAGAAAAAAGATGAAGCACTGAAAGAGGTGTTCCATGCCGTGAAGGCTCTTTTTGAAAAGGAAATGGAAGAGCTCAGAAAAAGGAGCGAAAGGTATCCATTCATATTGAGACAGATCGCAAGGGGAATAAACACCTGGTCTGCCCTGAAAAACATCTTCCGCGCAAAAGGCGACTTCATCGGTGACTCCCGATTGTACTCCCTCCTTGAAACTCTGGAAAAGATGTCCTTCATAGAAAAAACGCAGAGCGGATACAGAATAGTTGATCCGGTTTTTGAGAGGATTCTGCGCGAATGAAACGGAGAAATTCGTTACTTTCCTTCCGTGGCTTTCCGATACTCTTCTTCTGTAACAGATCCAAGCCACTCAGCAGGACCGAGGTGAACCTGTGTACTGATACCAATATGTACGAGTTCTTCATCGGGTGCCGCACCATGCCAGTGAACCACGTTTGGTGGTATCTCCACCACATCACCTTTTTTCAAAATTCTAGCGGGTTTTCCTCTTTCCTGGTAAAAGCCTTTTCCGCGAGTCACGATCAGAATCTGCCCTCCCGGATGGCTGTGCCAGTGTGTTCTCGCTCCTGGCTCGAACACCACGTCGTATACCTGTGTGTTGAATACCCCGTTTTCGTCAGTAACCAACATCTTCACCCAGACGTTCCCAGTGAAGAAGTCGCTCGAACCTTTAGAACCCCTTTCAAAGATATCATCCACCATGGTTGTACCTCCTTTCAATAATAGTCCACGCGATGATTTTTCATCTTTTCAGTGAACAAATCCACTTGACAACCTCGGGATCCCTGTGGGAGAAGAACGCACTCTGCCCTTCATCGAGCGTTGCAATCTTTTCCATGTCTTCCTGTGTGAGTTCAAAATCGAAGATGCTGATGTTTTCTTTCATCCTCTCTCTTCTCACAGTTTTGGGAATGGCAACGATTCCTTTCTGAGTGAGCCATCTCAGAATGACCTGTGCAACCGTTTTGCCGTACTTTTCCGCGATCGATCTGAGCACTCCGTTCTGGAAAATGTTTTTTCTTCCCTCAGCGAAAGGACCCCAAGCTTCAGGTTGGATGTTGTAATTTCTCATGAATTCGATCTCCTCTTGTCTCTGATAAAACGGATGTATCTCGATCTGGTTCACCGCGGGAACAATTTCGTGATGAACCATTAGATCCATCAACCGATCAGGGTAGAAGTTGCTCACACCTATGGCTCTTACCAATCCATCTTTGTACATTTCTTCCATAGCTTTCCAGGCACAGTGTACATCTCCAAAAGGTTGATGAATTAGATAGAGATCTATGTATTCGAGTTGCAGTTTCTTCAAAGACTTTTCAAAAGCCTTCTTTGTGGATTCGTAACCAACATCCGACACCCACAGTTTGGTCGTGACGAAGAGCTCCTCTCTTCTGACAATTCCTTCGTCAATCGCGCGTTTTATCGCTCTTCCCACTCCCTCTTCGTTCATGTACGATGCTGCTGTGTCGATGAGTCTGTATCCCACCTTTATAGCCTCATAGACACATTCTTCCGTCTTTTCTGGTGGTATCTGGAAAACTCCGTATCCCAGAATAGGCATTTCTACACCGTTGTTCAAAGTAACTTTTGGAACCTGCATGTTAACACCTCCTATAGATGGATCCATGCTCCTGAAATTCTCGTACCAACTTTTCCCGCTACCGTGAAGAAAATCGGAGAAAGAATCAGTATAAAAGCCGAAAGGAGTATGGCGTACTTCATCGAACCTGTCAACGAGACTATGTAACCGTTCATAATAGAAGAAGCAATACCAGAAAGAAGGACAGCTCCCACGTAGATACTACTCGCTTTTTCGAAGTGTTCCTGCGGAATGAGATCTCCAAATATTGCCCAGAAAGAAGGGGTTGAAAGTCTCAGAAGAGGATGGAGAACCCCACCAGAATGGATGTCAGAAGAGGATTGGTTGAAAGAGTGGAAAGTATTAAAAGAAAAGCCGACGGAAATAAACCGGTATACAGGGGAATTAACCTTCCACGCATTCCTCTCACCCGGTCAGACCACAATCCAACGAAAACCTCCATTACGCTCGATACAACAGCCATGATTCCAAGCACAAGGGCTATGAAACTATAACCCAGCTGGATCTCACGAACAAGGAAAGTAGAAAGCCAATTGAACATGAGATTCCAGGTGTAAACAGCAGAAAAATGACCGAAGGAAAGCCACAGTATGATGGAGAACACTCGTTTGAAAGAAACATGTGATCTCTTTTGAGAATCGTTCCACTCCGGCTTTCTCTGTACCTTTGACTCCAGCAAGCTTTTCCACAGAATGTATGCAACAGGAACATAAATAACACCGAGAAATCCTCCAGTGATCATGGATCTTTTCCAATAACCACCTGCTAACGCAACAACAGCGTATCCGAGTGCAAGTCCGATCATAGAACCAGTGTTGTATATGGCAGTTGCGATTCCCCTTTTTCTGGAGTCCACATACATCTCCACCACTTTTGCAGCAAGAGGATAAGAGAAGGGAACAGCCAGGCTCCCCACTATCTTCACAACGTTTAAAGAGAAAAAGTCTTTCACGAAAGCAACAAGAATTGTTGGAATAGAGAGCATCATCATGACCAGAGCCATGGAGTTCATTGGATATAATCTATGAACAAATCTTCCAAATAACATGGGTGAGAGAGCAGAAATGACCGTCCAGACACTCATAGCAACTCCTATGATACTCCAATCCACGCCGAATTCTTCCACAATGGAGGGAAGAACCGCTCCGAACACCGATCCCTGAAGTATTGAAAAACTGGTGAGGCCAAGACATATTCCAAGAAGAATTCCCGTTCTTTCCATCAAACTCTACCTCACAGATACGTCATCTTTTCCATATCCTCAGGATACCTGCTACCTTTTATTTCTATTCTTGAGAGAGCATCGTTTATTTCCTGGAGCTCTTCCGGTGTGAGTTCAACAAAAGCCCCTCCGATGTTTTCCAGAAGATGACTCAGTTTCGTTGTACCTGGTATGGGAACTATCCAGGGTTTCTGTGCAAGAAGCCATGCGAGAGCTATCTGTGATGGTGTCGCACCCTTTCGCTCAGCGATCGTTTTACGGAGTTCTACGAGTGCAAGATTTTCCCTCAAATTCTCTTTCTGAAAGCGTGGAATCCTGCTTCGACTATCTTCCTCATCGAACTTGGAGTTTTCACCTATCGCTCCTGTAAGAAAACCTTTTCCCAGCGGACTGTACGCCACAAAGCCTATTCCAAGTTCTTCACAGGTGGGAAGTAATTCCTCTTCAGGTTTTCTCCACCACATGGAGTACTCGTACTGCACCACATCAACAGGACAGACTTTATGAGCTCTTCTTATCGTTTCGGCAGAAGCTTCGCAAAGTCCAAAGTGTTTCACCTTACCCTCTTCTATGAGTTCCTTTACAGCCCCAGCTACTTCTTCTATTGGAACGTTTGGATCCACCCTATGCTGGTAAAGAATATCTATGGCTTCCACTCTGAGCCTTCTCAGAGAACCTTCCACTGCTTTTTTGATGTGTTCCGGATTGCTGTTCAGTCCTTTCCAGCCTGGCCTTCCATCTTCGTACAGCTCAAAACCAAACTTCGTTGCTATCACGACTTCACCTTTGAACGGTTCGAGTGCTTCGCCTACGAGTTCCTCGTTTGTGTAAGGGCCGTAAACTTCTGCGGTATCGAAGAAGTTGATGCCGAGCTCCACGGCCGTTCTGATGAGTTTGATCATCTCTTTTCTGTCTGGAAGTTTTTTCTGGCCGAAGCTCATTCTCATACAGCCGAGCCCTATGGCAGAAACCTCTGGTCCTCTCTCTCCGAGTTTTCTCTTCGGAATACCCATACTTCCCCCTCCTTTCGCTCTAAAACATACCGCTATCTACTCCGCAAACGTTAGAAAGATAT
The DNA here is from genome assembly GCF_000008545.1 of Thermotoga maritima MSB8. Classification (NCBI taxonomy): domain Bacteria; kingdom Thermotogati; phylum Thermotogota; class Thermotogae; order Thermotogales; family Thermotogaceae; genus Thermotoga; species Thermotoga maritima. The sequence continues at coordinate 1,023,600 of NC_000853.1, read as the reverse complement.
TCTCGAATATTTGCCTGATTTTCCATCAAAGGGTAAAATTTTAGCAGAAAGGAGATGAAAGAAATCATGGATGAATTCGATTACGTTCGGAGAAAGCTGATTGAAAGGATTTTACATCTCACAGAAAAGCAACCCGTGGTGAGGCCACTTCCGGGTCTGACTGTGGGCAGGAGGGAGTCTCCTACAGAACCTTCCACTTACATCCTTCCGCCATCGATATGCATCGCTGTTCAGGGTGCAAAGCGCGTTCTCATTGGAGAAGAGTACTACGTTTACGACGTGGAGAATTTTCTTCTCAACTCCTTCGATGTTCCCGTCGTTGCTCAGGTGATAGAAGCTTCTAAGGAAAAACCTTATATCGGAATGACTTGGGAGATAGACATGGAGATCCTTATGGAAATCGTTGTTGAACAAAAGCTCAATACAAGACCAATCACGTCATCCCGCGGTACATCACTGGGAAAAGTCACTCATCAGCTCCTGGACGCATTCAGAAGGATGCTGGAGCTCCTCGATGAACCGGAACACATTTCCGCACTCCTTCCCGTGATAAAAAAAGAGATCATCTATAGGCTCCTTGTGAGCGAACAGGGCCCGAGACTCATTCAGATCGCGTTGTCTGGAAAGAACGATGTGATAACAGCACTGAATTATCTGAAAGAACACTTCAATGAATCTGTGAATATGAAAAGGCTTGCCGAGATGGTGGGAATGAGCGTATCGACTTTTTATCAGAACTTCAAGATTCTCACTGGCATGACTCCTCTTCAGTATCAGAAGAAACTTCGGCTGTGCGAGGCAAGGAAGCTTCTCATGGCAGGAAGCGACGTCACAACCGCAGCCTACCAGGTGGGATACGAGAGCCTCTCTCAGTTCAGCAGAGAGTACAAAAGATTTTTCGGTGTCTCTCCTTCACAGGATGCAAAGAAGCTGAAGGAAGAACCTTACACGAGGATCCTTTATTGATTGCAGATAATGGTGCTTCTGTGCTACAATATGCTTGGAATCGATAATTAGGTAGGAATAATTAAAGAAGGGAGATTCCTATGGAAAGAGAAAAAGTGGAACTTTTTAAAGAAGTGCTGAAAAAACTCCACAAAGGTGAAGACGTGGAATCTTTGAAAAAACAATTCGGAGAGTTACTCTCACAGATTCCTCCGTTCGAGATACCCGTCATCGAGCAGGAACTGCTGAAAAGCGGAGAGATAGACGTAAGAGACATCATCAAGATGTGCGATCTTCATGTTGAGTTCTTCAGAGGAGCCGTATCAGAAGCCGGAAGAGAAATAGAGAAGCTCCCGAATGGGCACCCGTTGAGAACGCTCTACGAAGAGAACAAACAGATACTCAAAGATGCGGAAGCTTTGAGTTTACTCGCCTCCAGCATGTTCTCTCTTCCAAAAGACGATCCCCGCAGGAAACAGTTCTATGAAAAGCTCGTTCAGCACGTCTCGGAGCTTCACAGGATAGGTCTCACCCATTACACGAGGGAAGAGATGCTGATATTTCCATACATTGAGAGAAGAGGCATCACAGCCGTTCCAACAGTCCTCTGGTCCAAACACGATGAGACCAGATTGAAGATAAGGCTCCTTCTCAATCTTTTGAAGAAAGAAGAATCCGATGAACGGCTGAAAGAAGAAGCACTGGAACTTTCAAGAATGCTCTCAGATATGGTCTTCAGAGAAAACAACATACTCTATCCGACGCTGAAGGTGTTACTCACCGAAGGAGAATGGAAAGCGATAAAGATGCTGGAAAAAGACATAGGGTACTACAAGATTGAAGTGACAGAAGAGTGGGAAACTCCTGAGAAACCTCTCCTTCCTCACAGAAATTGTCTGCGGAGACCCATCCCCTTTAGGGGATTGGGAGGAAGCAGACATGTGTACCACCTCCAGATTCAATAGTGTTAATATATAGATGAGGTGATTGAACAAATGACTGTGACTCTGACCTGTAGATTCAAACTCGAACTCAGCAAGGACCAAAAACAGCAGTTCCTGGATATTGCGACGGCTTACACAAACGCCGTCAACTATGTGCTCGAACAAAACCTCAAGGACAAATCGACGAACGTCAAAAAACTCCATAAGCTTTACTACAGCACCATCCGTGAGAAATTTTGCCTTCCCGCTCAAATAGCCATCAATGTGAACAGAGACGTCTCTGCAATGTACAAAACTCTCTGGGCTCAGTTCAAAGAACTCAAACGTCGAAAACCCGATTCGAAAGCAGTCAAGAAGTTCTGGGATAAACCACCGAAGCGAAAGAGCTTGATCGTCAAATACACGTACAACAGAACTGCAAGCTTCAAAAAGATCAACGGAGAGTGGCACGCTTCTCCACACTTCAAGGTCGAATCAAATGGATCCCGATGAAGGGCTGGTCCAAACACTTTGAGTACCTCAAGTCTGGCAAGATCGGCGATCCAATACTGACTTACGACAAATCATCCAAAACCTTCTTCTTGCTTGTTCCTGTAACGCTTGAAGTTCAGGAACATCAACCAAAAGAAATCCTCGGTGTTGACGTTGGAGAAAGACACATTGCTGCTGCCACCTCGACCAAAGGCACCAGGTATCTGATAGACCTTCCTGAAGAGTTCAAACAAAGAAAACAACACTATCAACGTCTTCGCTCTGAACTCATGTCAAAAGGCACTCGCTCTGCTAAGAGAAAACTTGCCAGGATCAGCAGGCGAGAGAAACGGTTCACTGAGAACGTACTGCACATCATTGCAAAAAAGCTCATCACAAGCCACCCTGGTGCCAGGTTTGTTCTCGAAGACCTGACTCAGATCAGAGCTAACAGAATCACCTACCGCGGCAAAGACAAAGAAGCAAGAAGACAGTCAGAACAATGGCCGTTTGCAAGTCTTCAGCAAAAGATAGAGTACAAAGCGAAATTGTACTACGGAGTTCAGTCCGAAAAGGTCGACCCCAGCTACACCTCGCAAACCTGTCCCAGGTGCGGCCACGTCTCGAAAGAAAACAGACCAGACCATGGAGAGCGTTTTGTATGTCAGAACTGCGGCTACGAAGAACACGCAGACATAGTTGGTGCGATCAACATAGCCCTGAGAGTTCTTGTCAAAGACCAGCAGGGTAATCTTGAAAAGCTTTTAGGGGCCGATGTCAGTCGGCCTGATGCTCCCCGTTTGGGTTGAGCAAGCCCTCCTCCTTCAGGGAGAGGGTAGCTGACGAGATAGATCCCGTCGTTTCACCTGAAACTTATGAGAAACTTCCCGATGAGATCAAAAGGGTTGCCGGAATGCTCACACCAGACACAGAATATTCGCTGGTTCGAGACAACGACATAAAAATAGAAAGTGGTTATCTATCTTTAGAAGAACTGAATGCTATTTTCAAAACGTTGCCGTTCGATATTACCTTTGTGGATAAACACGGCAGAGTTCGTTTCTTCTCTGGAGGTCACAGGATCTTCCACAGAGCTCCCACCGTTCTTGGAAGACCGGTCCAGTTCTGTCATCCCCCAAGGAGCGTTCATATCGTGAACAAAATCCTCAAAGCTTTCAAAGAGGGAAGGAAAGAACCTGCGGAGTTCTGGATCAACATGGGTGACAGAAAGATCCACATACGCTATTTCCAGGTCCTGGACAAAGAAGGAAACTATCTGGGAACACTGGAAGTGGTACAGGACATCACGAGGATAAAAGAACTCGAAGGAGAAAAGAGGCTCCTCGATTGGGAAAATTAATATTCGGGAAATCCTGAAACCTTCAGGTTCGGAGGCAAGGTTTGCTTCTGATGCTGTGAGCATAATCCTGTCATTACCTTAAAACCATGTTATGTTATCATTTTCCATAGAGCAAGAATTGTTTGACAAAATCCTGCTACTTTTGAGCAGTTTGGATTCAATAGATTTTCTGTGACTGTGTTGGGGTGGTGAAATGATGGAAATACTACAAATACTATCGGAATTCAAAAAAAGAGTTTCTGAAAAATTCGGTGAGGTAGAAGTTGTTCTATTTGGTTCTTGTGCAAGGGGAAGTACCAGAGAAGAGTCGGACATTGATGTTTTCGTGATACTGGATAGAGATGTCGATATTAAAGTAAAAGAATCCATTTACGATATCGCTTATGAGTTTAACCTCAACTACGACATTGTTCTGGATGTAAGCGTTTATTCAAAGAAGGAGTGGGATAGATACAGGAAGATCCTTCCTTTCATCGTCAACGTTGAAAAAGAAGGTATAATCGTATGAACGAAAAGGAAAAAATCATTGAATATTGGAGAAGAAGAGCAAGAGAATGTCTTGACGACGCGAAACTGCTTTTAAAAAATGAGAGATTACATTCCGCAGTAAACAGAATTTATTATGCTTTATTTTATCAAGTTTCCGCGCTTCTTCTCGCCAAAGGTCTTTCATTTTCCAAACATAGTGGTGTTCTGGCAGCTTTTAACAGAGAGTTTGTAAAAACTGGAAAAGTAAACAAGGAACTGGGAAAGTTCTACAATCGCATGTTTGAGCATAGAAAGACAGGAGACTATGGAGAGCTTGTTGAATTTGAGGAGGAGAACGTGAAAGACTGGATAAGAAAAGCGGAAGGATTCTTGGATGCTATTGAAAAACTAATAGAGGATTTGAAACGAGCATGAAAGAATATGAGGCAAGGCAATTTAAGGTTTGCTACATGAATTCTCCTGAAAAAGCGCAGGAGAACCTGTGCTTTTTTCAATTATTCGTTTTGTAACTCACAGGTCTTCTCTTCGTTGCTCAGTCTAAACGATGAAGTTTATCTTTTCTGATAGTATATAAGTGATCAATTATATAAGAAGGTGATTATATGAAGCTTCACGAGTTGTTCCATATCCTTTCAAACGAAACCAGGCTGAAGATTTTAACTCTTCTTCTGGAGAAAGAGATGTGCGTTTGCCAGATACTGGCAAGTATAGGAACGACTCAGCCGAACATCTCACAGCATCTCCACGTTCTCAAAAACCACGGCATTGTCAAATCTCGCAGAGAAGATTCCTTCGTTTACTATTCGATCGATGAAAGATTCCTCGAAAAATATCCCTTTCTGATCACTATTCTCGAACGTGCGAGAAAGGAATATGGTGTTAAAGCCGTTAACTCCTGCTCTTTACAAAATCTATCAAATAAGGAGTGAGAAACTTGGCGACCTTCATCCTGATCGCTCTGATCTTTGTGGCTTTCTATTTCGTTCCGTTCGGGCATCCGATTGTCGATCAGAGTATTCTGAACGGATTCTACCTGCTTCACGAATACGCACGTGAACACGTTCTTCTGTGTCTTGTTCCCGCATTCTTCATCGCCGGAACGATATCAGTAATGCTCAAAAAGGACGCCGTTTTGAAACTCCTTGGTCCAAACGCAAAAAGGATCATTTCTTATCCTGTCGCTGCGATTTCCGGTGGTATTCTGGCTGTCTGTTCCTGCACCATTCTTCCGCTCTTTGGAGGGATCTACAAAAAAGGTGCGGGTATAGGTCCTGCCACCACTTTCTTGTTTGCCGGACCTGCCATAAACATCGCTGCGATATTTCTGACAGCCCGAGTTCTTGGATGGGATTTGGGACTTGCCCGTCTCATTGCAACGATAACAGCAGCTGTCCTGATAGGCTTGATCATGGAAATGATCTATCAGGAAAGGGGAGAAGGTGGACTCGCGTTCACTTCCGATGACGATCAATACGGCGTAAGAGGAATAATATTTTTCCTGATACAGCTTGGATTTCTGGTAACGAGTTCTCTTGGTATCAACCAGACCCTCAAATATTCCCTGATGACATTGCTCGGAATCTCCGCACTTTTCATGGCTTTGTTTGGTTTCAAAAGAGACACCGTTGAAAACTGGCTGTACGAAACCTGGGACTTCGCAAAGAAAATACTGCCATATCTCTTCATCGGTGTGTTCTTCGCAGGTGTTCTGACCAGACTTCTGCCCCAGCAGGTGGTAACGGCACTTCTTGGAAGCAACAGTTTCTTGTCAAATCTTGTAGCGTCCGTCATAGGAACTCTCATGTACTTTGCCACTCTTACGGAAGTTCCAATAGTTCAGGCTCTGAGAGAACTTGGAATGGCAAAGGGTCCAACCCTTGCTCTTCTCATGGCCGGTAATTCCCTCAGCCTGCCAAGCATGATCGTTATCACAAAGCTTCTTGGAAAGAAAAAGGCCTTCACTTACTTTGGCCTTGTGGTTGTTTTTTCCACTCTGTTTGGAATGATATACGGAGTAATTTAAAAGGAGGGATAGCATGGCAAAAAAGGTGGAGATACTAGGAAAAGGGTGTCCGAGGTGCAAACAGACAGAAAAAATCGTGAGAATGGCAATCGAAGAACTGGGAATCGATGCAGTTGTTGAAAAGGTTCAGGACATAAACGAGATTGTCTCAAGAGGTGTCGTGGCAACCCCCGCAGTAGCGGTGGATGGAAAAGTTGTCATCTCCGGTAAAATTCCATCCCTAGATGAAGTCAAAAAGGTCCTTCAGCAGGCTTGAGACAGAACTCTGTTTACGACAAAGCCGCCTGAGAAGGCGGCTTTTTTATCATCGTAACTCATTGAAAGCTTTTTTGAAGAGTTTTCCTCAATCTCTGACATCATTTTAACAGCTCTTACCTCACAAAACAAAAAACTGTGACATCATCTATTAAATTCATTTACAATTATGTTATAATTACTGCACCATATACGGGAGGTGATTTTCATGAGCAGAAAAATGTTACTTGTCCTTCTGTCCTTTCTTGTGGTCCTCGCCGGATGTACAGCGGTTGTAGGCATCATCGCTGAAGAAGGCATAAAACAAAGGCACAGGAATTAATCGATCAGGCAAGAAACATCGTAACGGGTAATGACATCGACTATGTATCCCTGAGAGAGCTCATCCATGTTCCACAATCTGATGTAGACGATTTCGATGTCGAAAATACCGTTTTCGGAACAGGAGAGATCTTGGGTTATGATTTTACATTTCCCTCCACCATCACCAGTTGCAGTTTGGTTTCTGTGAGCGAACTCGAGACCACCAAGGCCATTCCATGGAGTTTGAGCAACAAACCAGATTTTGTGGAAAATGTTTATGCTCTAACGGTAGAGGGAATCACTCAGGACGGAACAAAGACCTTCTTTTCGCTTCCAATGATAGAAGTTTCCGGCGAACTGTACTTCTGGACAATTTATATCTATTCCTATGAACAAAAGGATGTTGTCCCAACACCTGCCACAGAGGTGAGGATGTACCCAACACCTTCCCTTTGAAGAGTCAACTAAAAGACAACGCGACCCAGAAAATCCACCGACGACAGTTCAGAAAGCTAATCGGGATGAATTATCCCGGAAGTGAACACAAGCAAGACGTGTCCCATCTGTGGTGAAAGGAATAAGCCAATCGTAAGAAGATACCACTGCAAAGCCTGTGATTTTGAGTATCACGGGGACGGAGTAGGAGCAATTAACATCTGGAAAAGGTATCCTGGCACAGGCCAGGTAGTAGCGAGCTTGGCCCCCGTCAGAGGTGTGAGGTTCCACCCTCACTTCTGTGGTCATGGAGCATCTTTGACTCCATGGAAGGTGGCCTGAGAGCTACCAAAAGTCCCATCCTCTTCAGGGGATTGGAAGGAGGTCGACTTCTTTCAATTCCTTGAATCTGTAAAAGCGCTCGCTGTTAGATACATAGGGACTCTGATCTCCCTTTGAGTTTTTTATCCGTTAATACACAGATTTTCTGAGAGGATATGTGTTTCCAGCTTCTTTATTGCAATCGATTTTTCTACACGTGTGAAAAATTTCATAGATTGTGAAAACTTATTTGTATCTTTCGTAGAACAAATGCTATAATGGTAGGAATTCTGAACTTTGGAGGGATTAATAATGAAAAAACTTGCTGTGGTAGTAGCTATTCTGTTGACATTTTATCTGTGCGTGTTTTCAAACGATAGCGACGCTTTGCGGTATCGCTTAAACACCATTAGCGAACTGAATAAAAGCTATTTGAAAGCAATTCAAAACATTGTCGGATACAACGGATTGTTCAAATCAGGAAGCGATTTTTTCTTAGAGACGCTTTATTCAAACGACCCGCTTCTGGCCAGATATCAGAAAGAAAGCCAAGAGGCTATTCGAAAGGTTCAAGAAGCAAGAAGAGAAGGGGCTTCTAATGAAGAGATCTTAAAACTTCAGCTCGCATATCAAGAAGCTCGTTTGCGGGAAAACAAGCAATTTATCGCTTTAATTGAATCTAATTTGTATAACTCCATAGACTACCTTGCATCGGAAACGTTGAAAAATTCTTTGAAGACAGCGAATAAGATAATAGACGATGTTTTGAAGAACTGGAAAGAGATTTTAAAACCGTTACTTGAAGGGGATTTCGGTGGAGTAATAAAAAATGCGATTCTTCAACTGATAGATTCAACGTACAAAATAACGTTTATTGATTACTGCAAAGCAAATTATGGTGCCACTGAAAAAATTGCTCAGTACTGGTGGAAAACGTATTTTGTCGAACCTTTTGAGTCTTCAGAGGAAAAGAAAGTCTTAGACGAGGTTCTCACCAAAGCTTCAGACGAACTAAAAGATAGATTAAAAGACAGGTTGACGGAAAGATTAAAATTGGAGATTGTCAGCAAAGGTAACGCACTGGCCGAAAAAGTGATAGAAGAAACTGCTAAGAAAAGCGCTGAATCGATTTTGAAGAACATTATAGAAACACCATCATTGATTGTAGAGTTGTTCACAAAATACTACAATGTTGTCGATTTTCAGATCACGTTCAACGATATAGCCAGTAATGAGGTTGTGTTTATCAAGCAGATCAGGGAGTTAGTTGGTAACGATGAAAACGAGATAAACAGATGTTACTTCGACAGAGCTTATTTTCTATCAAAAAAGAAAGCCGCAAAGAAAGCTGCTATCAACGATGTCGGGGAGAAGACACAACAGGGATCGACAAAAGGACAAAGAAAATCTGAAGAAGATGTTATTCCTCAAGAAGTCATAGCAAAAGCGGAGGAAATAGTATTGGCAAAGGATCCCTTTCTCAAGGTGAGCGCGGTACAGAACATAGAGACGAGGATTGAAGAGATGAACGATTTGTCTTTAAGGGATGCACTGCCAGATCTTAACAGTGCCAAAAGATTAATCGAGTACACCTTTGGACAGCTTGAAAACAATGAGATAACTCTCGGAGAGTACAACTACGAAATCAATCGAATAGTAAGCGTTTATACGGGTCAATTAAATACCGCTAAAAAGACGATTGCCAACAATCTTGAATCTGAATACCATAAAGGATCGATCAGCCAAAGCGAATATTCGGAGAAGCTCAAACAATTGGATAAAGATGTCGAAGGAAACATTAGACAATTGAACGATTTTGTTTATTTGAAGCATCAGGAGATAGAGAAACAGCGACAGTTGTTCAAGGAAAAGCTATCACAACTGGTCAAAACCCTTGATCAAGGAAGTGAAATGAAACTATTACAGGATAGTTTGTTGGCAAAATTCAATCAGTTTTTGAAACTCTACAAGCAGAAAATAGGACAGGCTGTCTGGTCGTTTGCATTTAGTAGCTTTTCAGAAATGATGGAAGGTTTTACTAATGGAATCGGCAAGGCATTCATGAAGGAACTCAACTCCAAATCACCTTCATTTTTCTTGCTACAGAACGGCGGGTGGATTCTGGAAAACTTGCTGGCGATTTGTCAAGAGGACGAGCGTCTAACCAGAGCTCTGATTGAAAAGGTTGACAAATTATCTGAGGAAATCAAAGCTTTGTATGAGAGCTTCCCTCGGTATTGCTACACAGATGAAGATGGCTTAGTTTCATATTCAAAAAATGCGATGTTGATTGAGGAATTCAAAAGTTCTTTACTACAGAGATTGGAAAAAACACTCGAATGGAAAACTACAATATCTCAATGGGTGTACATGACGGAATTGAAAAACGAAATGACGAAGCGGTATCTTGAGGTCTATTTGGCGTTTCTAAGAGAAAAAGTGAAAATATTCCAGGAAACGTTTCAGGTTGTTGTCGATAGTTTCGACTCTCTAAAATCGAGCTATCTGGAAAAATGGGAAGACAGGATCGAACAAATGGCCTTCACAATAAAAGATATGTGGAAACAGAAGATAACTCCAGATGAGGCCCGGAATGAATTAAAAAGAATCTCCCAAACCACCGAAGCTGTGGATTCAATGTATGAACACTGGATTGAGATGCGCGATATGTTGGAAGTTATGTCCTCAGATCTTTACAGAATAAGCTCAGCTGGTGTAGAAATGTTAAATCTTGAACCATCGAAAGAGTATTCCAGTTATATAAATTCGATGATTGAAGAGAATAAGAGCCTTAAAAAGAGTGCTTCTCAGGTAATAGAAGAGTATGAAAAGGCTTCTCTTCATGACTACTCTCACGATCTGAAGGCTCTAATACTGGATTACTATAGATCGGATGACAACTCATATTTGTGGAAAGGAATCTCCACACAGATAGGAGGAATATCTTTTCTTTTGATACTTGACGATCCAGACATAATGGGAGTTATTGGTGGAGATCTCGAAAAAGCCCTCAACCTTTGCCAAAGATTCGAAAAGTTTATCAAAGACGCTGAAGAACGTGTAAAGGCAACCAATGAAGCAGACAGAGTTCTGAATACTTATCTGGATAAGGTTGAAATCGAAGTAGAATCTATTGAAAAAGCAGGGGGATTCACAACTCTTACGAAGAAAGAAGCTCTTACAGAATTACTTACTGAAGCGGAAAAAAAGGCAATCGAAGCATTCCAAAGTTACGGTTTTGAATGCACCAGCTGGCGTTCATCAAGGTGGTGGGATTTGAAACGCAGGATAGAAAGCATTAGTGTTCCTGAAGAAAAGGTAGGTCAAGCTGTTGAGGGAAATGCAAGCAGTTTTCCTTCGATTGAAAAGCCAGAGAGGATAATTTTTGGAGATCTTGTATGGCTGAACGTCATGCAGGATGGGTATCCCACCCATAGATTCAGCCTTTCACCTGATGGCAAAAAACTACTAATTGAGCGTCAAACCGGGTTTAGTCTATACAACATAGAGACGAAGACCCTGGAAGAGTTTTCTCTGCCCGAACCTGTAAAAGCGACTCTCTCAAGGGATTACAACTTCGAATGGATATCAGAAGATGAAGTGTACTTCTACGCGTACAATGGTGAAGGCTTTGAAATCGATGAATCTGGTAGCTACAAAGAAAAACCAGTTACAACTATTCAGGGAATGGGTTTTATACTACACAGTTTCAGCCCCTCAGGGGAATATATCCTTGCAAGTAGATTAACTTCAAATGGTGATGCCATTCATGTGTTGAGAGTTAGTGATGCCAAGATAGAGCAAATTGGAACCACATATGACAAAAGTATTTTACAGTGGGTGCCAGGAACAGATTCCGTTTTCTTCAAAGATCAGAACTCAAAAATGAATATCTACGATGTTGAGAGTAAAACACTTAAAACGTATGATGTCACGCTGGAAAACTATGTCTGCGCTCTTTTGCCAGGTGGAAAATGGATTGTTTATGGAAATTCTCTTGAAGTTATTGCTCAAAACCTGAGCACGTCTGAAAAAATCACGCTGTGGAAAGGTAACGAAAGTGAACAGGGAGCAAACGTTCTGAGTGGAATATATCCCTTGCGTGGAAATATTGTTTTGCTTTTATGGATGCATCACACTGAGCCATTTGATTATGGAGTGCAGATTTGTGAAATTGAATAAGACAAACTAATATTGTTGTGCAAAGAATTCTTGGATTTGAAGAGGATGATGTGGAAGACTGGATAAGAAAAGATGAGAAATTGAAATGAACAGGAACATGAAAAGTATGGAGCAAGGCAATTTAAGGTTTGCTACATGAATTCTCCTGAAAAAGCGCAGGTTCTCCTGCTACAGGATACGAGTCAGGAATCATATTCCATTGAGGGGGGTTGTGATAAACAGCTATATTAGTTAAAATTCTAACGGATCAAGAGTGAAGAATCTACCTCTTCCAGGAGATTGGGGGAAAAATCGTGAACGGTCTTTTGTTCAAGAAGGTAGATTACAGTGTAGGTGGACTGTTAGAGAATATCGATAGCGGTGAAATAGGTCTTCCTGATATTCAACGGCCCTTCGTCTGGGATACAACGCGTGTGCGTGATCTGTTTGATTCTATGTACCGTGGCTATCCTATTGGAACTCTTCTTTTCTGGGAAAATGGTTTCCCTGGTGAACACCGCACTATCGGGACAGGCCCCAAGAAGAAAGTGCCTCGCCTGCTCGTTGTAGATGGTCAACAGCGACTCACTGCCCTTTACTCCGTAATGAAGGGTGTTCCCATCGTAGACAAGAACTTTCGACAACGGCGCTTGAGAATAGCCTTCAATCCGTTGGAAGAAAAATTCGAGGTCACCAATACATCTATTGAACGAGATCCTACCTGGATATCTGATATCAGTATCCTGTGGCAGGAAGGTTTCGCGCTGTACGATTTTATCTCCAGTTTCATGAAGAGATTGGAAGAACGGCGTGGTCTAACCGAAGAGGAACGGCAGCGGATTCCTCGATCCATTCAAAAGCTGGTCAACCTCGTCAATTATCCAATGACCGCTCTGGAAATTTCTGCCAGCGCCACAGAAGAACAGGTTTCTGAGATCTTTGTTCGCATAAACAGCAGAGGTCGTACACTCAATCAGGCCGATTTCATCCTGACGTTGATGTCCGTTTTCTGGGATGAAGGGCGAAAACAACTGGAAGAATTCTGCCGGCGGGCTAAGAATCCACCTTCGGATAATCGTCCTTCACCCTATAACCCATACTTCAAACCCCAGCCAGATCAGCTACTGAGAGTCGATGTAGTACTGGCTTTTCGTCGTGCCCGGTTGGAATACGTTTATTCCATTCTACGGGGCAAGGATCTTCAAACCGGTGAATTCTCACCGGAACGTCGCGACGAACAGTTTGATCGCTTGGAAAAAGCACAGAAAGAAGTTCTCAACCTGCAAAACTGGCACGACTTTTTGAAAGTTATAAAACGTGCCGGATATATTCATCACAGTCTTATTACCTCTGAAATGGCACTGGTCTACACTTACTCCCTCTGGCTCATCGGCAAACAAGACTTTGGTCTGGACCAGCACACCCTTCGCGATTTGATGGCACGATGGTTCTTCATGAGTTCGCTCACCAGCCGTTATTCCTCTTCTGCTGAAACTCGTATGGAACAGGATCTCACATTGATACGAGGCTGTTCCAGTTCAGAAGAGTTCGTTCGGACACTGGAACAGGAAATATCGGCGGTTCTAACAAATGATTACTGGAACGTTACGCTTCCCAACGAATTGGCCACAGCTTCCGCTCGCAACCCGGGACAATATGCCTTTTTCGCAGCTCTCTGTTTGCTCGACGCTCCGGTACTTTATTCATCCATGAAAGTTCGCGATCTGCTCGATCCCACATCACAATCACACAGATCAGCCCTGGAAAGACACCATCTCTTTCCACGCAAATACCTTGAAAAACTGGGCATCAAAGATAACCACGACATAAACCAGGTTGCCAACTTCGCACTAGTAGAATGGCACGACAACGTTGAAATAGGAGATCGCCCTCCCTCAGATTACGCACCCGAGTATGAACGTCGTTTCCCACCCGATAAACTCACAGAAATGTACTGGTACCATGCACTGCCCGAAGGCTGGTACAACATGGATTACTGGACATTTTTGGAGGAACGCCGACGTCGAATGGCAGAAATCATTCGAAAAGGGTTTGAGAGTTTGAAGTGAAAAAGTCAGTCTAATTGGAAGAAATCATCTCCTGCGGTATATTTTCTGTCCGAGCGAAATGACGTATCGTTGTTTTGTTTTTATTGTCGATCCAAATATTTCGGTGATATCAATGTCTTTATTCTCGTGAACCAGGTATATTTTTCTTTTTTCATCATCGAACGGGCTGAAGATCTTTAAAATTACGGGCTTTTTACCTCCAAGGTTGGAAACTATGTAGATCCAGTATCTATCCCGATTGTCATTTGCGAATCTGTGCTCAGCCGCGGTCAACTCAGCGGACAGCCACAAGGGTTTGTGTCCCTTGACTTCTATGTACTTCTCACCTTCTGGTTCAGAGACCTTTATATCGTAGTGTTCCTTCAAAGAAACATCCTCTACCTTCCAGTCAGAGCTTTCCCCATACTTTTCAATTAGACGCTTCTTTTCTATGTCCATAACTATTTCCATGGCTTTTCTTTCACTTTCAAGAATATCTTCGAGCGGAACGAAGCTTCTTTCCATCCATTTTTCATAGTCGCTCGGTGGAAGTTCGATACTGTCCAGAGAAAGACCAAGGATTTCAAGAATGGAAGGATGGAGTAGTTTAAAAACGGAAAATTCCCTGTCGGATAAACCCTCAACTCTCAAAATCTCAGATGACCTCGTGTTCAACCTTCTGAACAGTGAGTCTGTTTTCATGAGAGATTCATTCAGTTTAATGTCATAGTCCGTGTGTTTATCCATGATGCTTTGTAAATCTTTGGCACTCCGATCTATCAATTTCGCGGTTTGAATATCCATCTTCTCTTTTGGATTTGCCCATTCAATAACGAACCATTCTTTTGAAAACACATCTGCCAGCTTTTCCAAAAGAGAAGTACCACGGTAGAGCTGAGGTGAAACGTTTCCACCGATTTCAATTAGTACAGGATACTCGTATATCTTTCTTCCTCGATCGATGACTTCCACCTGGAAAAGTCTGTATTCTTTTGACTCATTTTTAACGGCTATTTTTAAACACTTCTCGTTCAGAAGTGGTTCATGTATTCTATCTGTCAGAATTTTAAAAAGGTATGAACCTATACTATTGATAAAACTATTTTCAAAAACTGATATGTACTTTTTAAGTTTCTCGAAAACGATCTCCGATTCCATATCGTCAGGTAAAAGAACACTGTTCAGTTCTTCTTGAATTTCATTACAGGTGTTCAAAGGAACGACTTCTTCGATCTTCGTTCTGAGAGATTTCAAAGTGCTGATTATACGTTTTGTCTGTTCATCTAAATTCCTCCTTTTGATGGCAGAGAGCATCAGTTCGAACTCGGACACAGGAGAATCCGAAGTTTCCTCGTCCTGAACGTTCTCCAGCCGATACTCGAAATTTCCACTGAGCGTTCTCGTTCCAAAAACTGGCTTACCAACGTTCGGCCCAGTTCCAACAGCATCAGTTATGTTCAGGATCTTCTGATAAAGGCTTTCCAGTATCTGAAGATCTGCCTCGTGGTTGAGAAGAAGGGTGTAAGCGATCGTTTCTTTTGTCTGATTCAGTCTCCAGATTCTTCCCACCCTCTGTTCGAGCTTTATCGGACTCCAAGGGATTTCGTAATTGATCAGGATGTTTGCCACCTGCAGGTTCAATCCCTCGGATGCCACATCGGTTGAGATCAGTAGTTTTCCATCGTTTGCAAATTTCTCCACCTGTTTTTCTATTTCTTCGCTTTTCATTCCGCCATGAAGTACAGATATATCCTTTTCCTCAGAAAGGTGAATACCTTCTTGTTCGAGGAGTGTTGGAAGATTGTTCCTAAGGTATTCCAGTGTGTCCTTGAATTCTGTAAATACGATCACCTTTTCGTTTTTCTTCAGGTGATATGCGAGAACTTCGGCAAGAGTTTTCAACTTGCTGTCGTTTTTTCCGATGGCCTTTCCAATCTTCAGGATCTTTTCTAACGCGTTAATCTGTCCTTTATCAAGAGGGTATCTTTTGGCCACGCTGTTTATTATGCTACTGATCAGATCGTCTATTTCTGAATTTTCTTCCAGTTCCATCTCATCGTACCCGAGGCCGAATATCTGCTTGATCTGATCTTCCAGCACGTCTTCACCTGAAGCCCCGGAATACTGATTTTTGATGATGTTGTTTATAGTTTTCAAAGCGGATTCGTAACTCGAAGCCGCTCTTTTTCTCAAAAGTACAGCAAGAAGAGCAACAGGAGAGTTCATATGAACATCCTTGACCATTTCAAAGAGCACTTCATCCAGTTCCTCAAAGAAACGTTTTTCTTCTTCGGTAATATCAACTATCACAGCGTTGAAATCGCACTTTTTGAAGATCTCTCTCTTCTCCAGATCGTTGACAACCTTTTTTGTTCGACGAAAAACCAGAACCCCGTGAGTTCTTCTGTAGAACTTCTCGCTGTCCAGAGCGTTCCAATCGGCTGTCAGTGTTGGATCAAGGAGTCTGAGCCTTTCTATATAGTCTTTCGGATTACCTCTGTGCGGTGTTGCGGAGAGAAATACGATGTTGAGGTCCTCTTTTGATTTTTCGATCAGACTCTTCAAAAAGTTGTATCTCTGTGTGTTGTAAGTTACATTATGAACCTCGTCAACGATTAGAAGATCCCAATCTATCGCCGAGAACTTTTCTGAATGGTTTTGACTCTTTGCCAGATCGATTGACACCACAAAATACTCGGCAGCATTATTAAAAGTAGCCTTTCTGAGAAGTTTTCTTTCCACTTCGCTTCCATTCGTTATGACAACCGGTTTTCCTCCCAATCTTCTTATCTCCTGTTTCCACTGCTCTCTGAGGATCTTGGGAACGAGGATCAGAATCTTTTTTGCTTCACCTTGAAGCTCTAAATATCTCGCTATTGCAAGAGCCTGGATGGTTTTTCCGAGGCCTATCTCATCGGCTATTAGAATTCTCACAGGCCTTGAAAGCATGGCATGACAGAGCGTCTGAAACTGATGCTTGAAAGCTTCTATTCTCCTTCTGTTCGAGGGAGAAGTCAGCGAGGAATAAAAGAGAGCGGGATTGCTCAGTGTAACTTTTCTGAGTATGACCTCAGGTAACCTTTCCAAGCCTTTCTACCTCCAGGATACGCCTTGCAAGATAATTCAGCACTCTCCGATTCTTGGCTTTCCAGAAAGTGTATTTTATCTTCGAGCCCCAGAACCGTAGAGTTAAAGGTTCCATTGAAAGAACGAGATCCTCGAGATACCCCCACTCCACAGGATTCTTCAAAACAGACATCAAAACACCGTAGATCATCAATCTCAAGTACGCGTAGTCATCCGAGACCTTCAGTACAAGCTTTCTGGATCGATCATTTTCCATCTGAAAAAGGCTGATCTGTTCATCGTGTATCGCTCCTACTTTTTTCGCAAAGTTCAAAAACTCTGGCAAAAACACCTTCGCACGTGCCTCTGCTTTCCCGGGTATCTGCTCTTCTTTACCGTTTTTTCCAGCGATAAAAACCGGAACGAACTCCGCCAGCTTCTGAGTTCTCTTCACAGGAAGAGTGGACTTTTTGACGTACTTCAAAGATATGCGGTATTCGATCGCACTGTTCATTTCTGATCTCCTTTCTTTAGAATGAATGATACTTTTCCATTCAGAGGTTTCAGTTTCTCAAAGATAAGGTCATTGATCATCTGTGGTTCCGACAAACGGAAGTTCACATCGAGCAAAGCCTTTGTTCCCAGAAAATCTTCGAGCTCACCGGCAATGTATTCAAAAGTTTTTCTGTCGGTTTCACTGAACTGAACTTTCCACTCAGGCTTTTCCGTTTCGAGACGACCACTCACCACTCCTTCGAAGTCCTCTGGTAGAGATTTCAGTGTATCGAGATCTCTGATGGATTTCACGGAAACAAGAAACATTCCTTTGTGAGTTTCGTCCAAGGTATTTGTCTCAAGAACACTCGATTCAACTTTCGGTACAAGAACGATCTCCTTGGGAATCATTTTCTCTTCACTTTTTGCCTCTATCTTCACAACTTTCTTCTCAGACGGTATGGTCATATTCCATAGAATTTCAAGAGATTCACCCTCTCTGAGAAAAACGTTCTGATAGGAAAGTTCCCCGTATTCGGATGAGAGTTCGATCTCGGCATCACCAAAAGCGGTTATCCTAACGGGGATCTCTACTTTCTCGCCCGGTTTTCCTTCAACGCTTCGTCGGGCTACCTCAAGGTCGAATTCTCCTTTTTTAATCTCCACTTCTTCCTTTTTTTCCAGGATTAAACCGTACATAACGGCTTCTTCGTCCCCTATCTGACATTCCTCGTTCTCCACAGTAACCAGGTTCTTCAAAAGCTCTGAAAATTCCGAACTCGGAAGATAAATCTCGTACCACACGCGATATCTTTTTCCATCCCTAATCTCATCCTTTTCCTGTTTCAAAAGCTCGCAGACTTGTCTTCTGAGGGCTTCATTAGCTGGCAGAATTATGTCATCGGGCTCAACTTTGGAGATCTCCACACCGCTTTCTTGTGCAAAGTCGGGAATCTCCGAATAGACCCTTTTGAATAGTATCTTTCCTTTTCTTTCAAGGCCGATCTTGAGCTTTCGAACAGCCTCCTTTATCGACTTCTTGAGATTCTCAAAGTCCACCATGGGTGCAGAGGGATTCGAACAGATGATTTTTCTCAGTTCTGACACGCAGTATCCTTCCGGTTTCAGAATATTGAGGCCGATGTTTTCTTTCAACCAGTTAGCGAATTCGATGAAATCGAATTCCTCTGCGATCTTTCCTCTGCCTTTCAGAGCAGAATACACGTTTTCGACAACAGATTTCGAGCTGGCAGGAGCGTCAGCGGTGTCTATACCATCTTTAACCGGGTAAGCTACTTTTCTGAAAGAGCCCACAATTTGATTCTCAAGGTCTTCAAGGGCCCTGTTTCTTATATCTCTGAGCTGGTTCAGCTGTATTTTCACCACGTCTTCTCCATACTTTCCATACATCTCTTTTACCGTATCCATCACCCTCTGGCATGCCATATCTCTTGCCGTCGTCATTATCAGATGTTTCATCGTTCCCGGAATGGGATAACAGACAACCACAGTGTTCTTGTAAGTTCTGCTTCCAGAACCGATCTGGAACACAATGCCTTTCAGTAATTTCTCATCGACATCCTCACTCACCAGTACGAAGAGCTTGTACATTTCATTGTCCATAAGTTCCTGTGGTTCTTTGCTAACGATCACCTGTTCGAAGAACCTCACGTGTTCTTCTACAGTGGATCCCTTACCTCTTGTTGTTGCGATGCTCTTCTTCTCCCTCACTAACTGGTCCACATATCGGACAAGCTGGTTCCAGATCTCACCATAGTTACTTTGGATGAGCTCTTCAGTCTTGCTGTCAACCATCTTTGTCACGTTGGCAACTCTCCAGAACCAGAAAACACCGTCTTTTCTGTTCAGAAAGACGAAGTGTGGATGGGATTCTATCTCTTCGACGGTGTCTTTTATATCAGCGGGAATCCACTGTTTTTTGGAGAAAGTTTCGGGGTCGTAGATCGCTCTCGATATAGTGGTCAGCGTTGGGAAATCATTTAGAGGAGTCGGTGCATCGAATGGATATGTTCTCAAAAAGATGTAAGTGAGAATCATCCTTGCAAGCTCTGGATGTCTGAAAGCTCTGTACTTCTCATCGTTGACCAGTTCAGCATCTATAATCGAAGCGTAATCAGCGAACTTCGACTTTTCTCCAAAGAGCATTCCCCTTATTCTGTCGTTTGTAAGATCGATGTGAATAGGAAGTATGATAGCGGGTGCAAATCCCTCTTTCTCGTAGCGATCGATCAGGTTTCTCACAACGATTCTGGTTATTCTGATCATGTCCCTCGTTCTCTGAAGATCCGTCTTTTCTATGATCGTTCTCAGAATCTGTATGTATTCGGGATGGAACGGATAGGTTCTGGGTATTTCCTGAGCGAATCCTCCGTGACCGAAGATTTCCACATCATTAGTTTCAGATCTTATTCTTTCCAGGGTTCTTCTTCGGATATCGGGATCCACATGCTTGAATATCCTCTTTTTCAAGACCTCGACGAGCTCGTCGTTTATGCCAACGGTTCTCACAGGTGTGTAAGAATCAGCCCCACCAACTCTTCTGACAGCATCCCACAGAGCCCTTACAACACTGTGGTTGTATTCTTCCTGAGTTCTCAGATTGCCTCTTTCCTCTGTCATGGGAAGTGTGATCACCATAGAACTCGTGGAATTTGAAAGAGCAGAGGAAAGTCTGTCGATGAAGTTGTCCACATTTCCCGCGTAGCGGCGGTCCTCTTCTGCTCCGGAGTTGTGAAGGTTGTCAACGTAATCCGCAATTTCATCGATTAGAAGCAGTACTCTTTCACCTTTGAACAGATCTCTCAGGGTTTCTATGTCCGGCACCGTGAGATTTTTGTCGTTTTTCTCGACGATGGAGTACTTTCCGAGGGAATGTGCTATGTACCCCCAGATCGTCTTCACACTGTAGGGGTCCACGTTCAGAGGGATACTTGGCTGGCCTACCCTTCCCTTACCATACACGGGAACGACCTTTACGCTTTCTCCAAGGAGCTTTATCCTCTCTGCCAGTTCTCTTATGGTTTCTCTTTTTTCGGGAATGTATCCCTCGAGGACCTCTGGGTCTTCCAGAGCTTCAGGTGTTTTGAAGGCGTGATACAGGGTGAGGAGCAGATGCGTCTTTCCACCACCGAAGAGAGAGTAGATCAGAAATATGTTTCTTCTCTCTTTTCCCTCGAATGTATCAAGGATTCTTTTCAATATCTCCACCGTTGCATCGGTGAAATACGTCCTTTTGAAAAACTCCTTCGGATCTCTGTATATCTCCGGCGCTTCACCGGTGTACACATCCCCTAATTCCGGCGCAACTTGAGAATCAAAACTCTCATCCAGAACGTCCTCCCAAACTTCGTAAGGACCGAATTTCATCACACAGCACCCCCTACATAACCCAGGAGTCTTCTCATCAAAACGACTTCGAGGAATCCGTCCTTTTCCAGCTCCCTGTCTATCTCTGAAGCGAACTCTTCTTTCATCCTCCTGACAGGATCTATTTTCCTGATGTAGATCTCCGCGTAGTACTCAGACACGAGCCTCGCGATAAAAAGGGCCTCTTCTACCTCACCAGCCCACATTTTTCTGAGTTTTTCTATCTCCTCTTTCACTCTGGAGCGTCCAAGCAGTGAGTAGTACTCGAGAAGCTGAAGCACATCCACACTGTTTTTTGGTTTTGGCTCTACCGGATCGAGTTTCTTTTCATGAAGGAACTTCTGGAACTCCTTCGTGTCCAAAGCTTTCTTGCCGAGAAGATCCGGTGTGTAGAGCGTGTATTCTTTACTGCTTGAAGATCTCTTCTCTTTGAGAACTCCACTGCTGATCAACTCACTCGGATCTGTTGATGTTGCGAGCCTGAGGAGGACGATATCGTTCGCGCTCAAAGATGCGTTTCCAAATAGTATCTTGTAAGCGGTGTAGAACATGGCAGTGCCAGAATGGAGTGTTCCAGTTCCTTCGATCTCCGCAATCGCGTTCACAATTCCTCTTATAGTAGCGGGATATACGTATTCGTTCAAAATTTCTTCTGTCGTAAGAGGACCTTTCAGGGAGGAAATTTCTCTGTACTTTGTGACTTCCTCGAGGGCAGCCGCCATCACACCGTACAGCAGATCGAGTCCTTCATAACCATACTCTATGAATTCACGAGCCGAAGACTTTGCTTTTCTCTCGATCTCTTCCTTCAGAGTCGATATTTGAACGGTTTTTTCCTCTTTCTGTTTTCTCCAGACAGCAACGATCGAGGTGTCGAGACTCATTTTACCCCTGCTCACGATGCTCGTTTCCGATTCGGTTGTCAGAGGGATTGCCCTCGTTATTTGAAGTCTTGCTCGCCTCCAGCCGGCTTCAATGAGGTTTATCCAGCTTCCCGGATCTGTGTGAGCGTAGTAGGTGACAAGAACCCCATCGTCCTTGAGGTGCTCCCTCATGGCCACGAAGGCCTGACTGAAGAGGTTTTCGAAGTGTTGGACGGCTTTCTCCTTTTTGTTTTCGTCTTCCATGAAACGACCCGGATTCGTCGAAACTTCTTTCTTCGCAAATTCCTGCCACTGGGTCTTGATTTCCACCCATTTGGGGCCGATTCTTTTGAAAAACGCTTCCTTGTGGAACCTTGGAATGAGTTTTCCGTTCTCAACGTCGCTCAGAGCCCTTTTGAGCCAGACGTAGTAGAAGTCAGAAAGTTCTGTGTATGGGACATCATCTGCATAGGGTGGATCAGTTACGATGACGTCGAACTTCTCTCCAAGGTTGAGCGAGGTCGCGTCGCCCTGGAGAACTTTAACGGAGTTTTCTGTGAAATCCGCAAGGGTTCTCTGGGAGGAGGAGAGAGCGGAGGTGAGGTATTTAACACCCCTTAATATTGCAAGGAGTGTTTTGATCATCCCACCAAAACTACTAAACCAAGGACTTTCTGTCCAGTTCCAATTCATTGCGATTCCACGGGTGGACATTGTTTCCCCAATTTTCCACCAAGTAGAATCCCACCGGGTAACGATTGAATTGTAGTACGCATACTTCAACATCGCCGTGCTCAAATACGTTGCCACTGCCTCCGCATACTCAAATGCCCTTTCTTTATTCCAGCCCTCGGCAATCTTTTCCTCCTCGACCTTTCTGCCAACTTCCCTTATCAGCCTCACGATCTTTATGAGGGTGAGAAGCTGACGGGGGTTGAAGAACTGATACCATTTTTCTGCACTGAGTATTGGAGTAATACGGCGGTTCTCGTAAAGAGGTATTGCTTCACTCGGCACGTCCAGATCTCCCTTCTCAAGCATCTCCCTGACCTTCTCCTTCGCTTTCCAGAGTTTTTCGCTGTCTTCCTTTGTCGCTGGTTCAAAGATCAGATCTCCATCCTTGACTTTCACCTTCACGAGCAGTCTCTGCCTTGCGAAGCGCTCATCACCTTCGTGGTACTTTCTCAGCGCGAACTTCACATAAAAATCCCCGTTTTTCAGCTTCATGTGGTGATTTCCATTTTCATCCGCGTACTTTATGACATTTCCACACATAAGACAGGTGAGTTGATCCCGTCTTGATTCGATATTCGCCGAAGGAACTTCGAAGATAACCGTGTTTCCATCTATCTTCACATCACTCTGTTTCAGCTTTCCATCTCTTACAGCTTCTTCTACTGTTTTCACGTAGTTTTCTCCTTCGAAGATGATCTCATTGCCGTCAACATTCGCTTTAGAAATATCGTCCAGGATTTCGTTGAGGTCAATCACCCTTATTTCAATCTCATCGCCCTTCCTCTCAGGCTTCATGTAGGCGAGCCTCTTGTAGCCCTTGCCGTCCTTAACTCTTGCCAGCCAGAAATTTCCTATCGCAGGAGTCCACCGCCCACAGTGAGGGCACCTGATTTCCCACGTTCCGATGTAAACGGCCACGTCATCGTCGTAAAGCTCCCTGATTTCAGGGTCATTCTTGAGTTGCTCGGTTATCCACTCACCCCACCTTTCAACGTCTTTCACGAGGGATTTCCCGAACTTCTTTGGATATTCGAGAACGGCCTTGAGAAAAATGTAGGTTGTTGGTAGAAGTTCAACAGCCGTGACATCAAGGCCGAGTCTCAGCCCTTCGAGGGGAATCGAACCGAACCCAGCGAAGGGATCGAGCAACTTTTTCCCTTCAAAGTACTTCGCAAATTCCGCGGGAATTTGAGGGTTCTCTCTGTGGGGTGTGGGCGAAGAAAGTCTTACAGCCGCTTTGAATAGATTTTCATCCACGTTTTCGGGAAGCAGTGCCCCCGCTATTACAGACCTTGCACCTACGAGAGGTTTCCTCGTCCAGTAAAACACCATCTCCCAGTACGGAGGCCTTCCAGGTCCTTTCTCGCCGGAACTTTTTTTATTTACTTCCTGGACCGGGAATTTGAGACTTTCAAGGAATGTTTTCATTGTACATCCCCCTTTGGATTTGCTGTATCCAACTTAAATTGTACACAAAATCACTTCAAAAACCTGAACCTGTAAAATCCAAGAAAGTACGGATTTATCTCAAGGGGTGCCCAGGAGGGGTCGTAGTTCACAAGTTCGGAGTATCTGACGAACCTGAGCTCTCCCGGATTTTCTCCGATCGGACCCGTGTGGTAAACGAACCATCCTTCATGATCAGCGAGGTTCAGATTTCCGACGAATATCATGAGATGGTACGGCATCTCAACGTCTTCCGGATGAAAGAAAACCGCTATGTCACCCGGAAGCGCTTCCGAGACACTCTTTGTGACGAACTCCATACTGCACTCCACAAGAATCCTCGCAACCGCAAAGTTCGAAAAGTCCTCAACTCCCCTGTAAGCTCCCTTCTCTATCCTGAACATCTTCGTTCCAACAAGAGGAAGATTCGGGTAGTTGTACTTCTCCACGTCTTCCCAAACGGGTCCGTTGTAACCTGAGAGAGAAAACCAGCTTCCTGTGTGTTTCTTCAGTGCCTCTCTTGCGCAGTACCTGACGAAACCAGAGCAATCCCTTTCTTCTTTCGGCCAGAGGAGAGGATCGTTCTTGAACGCCGACAGGGCTATCCAGACGAACCAGTTTCTGAACCTCTCACTGTCTTCACTGTCGAGTTCCAGAGAGTCCGGATATCCATCACCGTCGCTGTCTTCTTCGCTGGCTCTGGCTTCGATCTTTAGCTCCTTCTTCACCCTGAAAATGCCACCGCTTTCAAAGTGCAGAGTCACAGTCTCGCCGGGTCTCACCTGCTTGATCAGAACACCGTTTTCTTCGAGCACGAAGTTTTTGGAACACTCCACCTTCGCTCCTCTGACTTCAAGAGGAACGAAAATGTCCTGGACGTTCTTCAGAACGAAAGTCCCACCAGAAAACTCCACCCTGAACCTCAAAACCTCAACGACGTTCCACAGAAGAACGCCTGTAACGATCAACAAGATCAGGTATCTCTTCATAACGCACCTTCTCCATAAATCTCAGAAGACAGTCCCTGTGGTAGCCAAAGACCTCTTCCGGTTTCACACCGAGCACTGCAAGGACCACACCCTCTTCCATCCACCGCGGCAGATCAAAATACATCTCCAGAACATGGTGTAGAAGCTCATGGAGGATCGTCGCTTCGAGGGAGTTTTTCCTTCGAAGTACATCGAGCGGCTGGGTGTATATGACACCTTCGTGGTAAACCCCGCCTGTGTGGTACGGCATACCCGTAATTTCGTGGAACTCTTCAAGACTTTCGCACTCGAAGACTACCACATCCAGACTCGGCTCGACCCTCAAGAATTCACATACCTTCGTGAAGCGATCCAGAAAGTCTTTTCCCAGCTCAAGGTTGATCATCTCTTCCATCGATAAAATCCGCCCCGATGAAAAGCACATCTGGATCTGTATGAGCATAGAGACCACGAGAATACATCGGATAAACCCGTGCCGGAAGAAGATGAAACACCCCCTCTGCAGTCGCCCTCCAGACGTAGTCAAAGCTATTACCGTAAAGATATCGGGCAAAGAGCGCCACCCTGTCCGTTCGAATCTCCCTTCCAGAGTACCATGCGTTCCATGAAGAGTACCAGCTGTACGAGAACTTGTTTTCCTCGATCCCTTTTTCTCTGTAGTTCGAGAGCACCTGCGCACAGGACGGGATGAAATCCTCCACTATGAGATAATTTCCATCTCCTTTAACCCTCACCACCGTTTTGATTATGTCTCCCAATTCTATCTTCACGTCTCCAACATCGAAGACCACCTCGAAAACTCTGTTCCGAAGAGTTTTTGAAGATCCACTGAAGCGTATGTTCTCCGCAACCAGCTTCTTCCCATCCCAGAAGAATACCCTTCTGGCAACAAACGGAAGATCCACGAACTCTCCGTTCCTGTACCAGTACGTTTTGTTTTCTCCCCTCAGCAAGATTTCGTCCATCGTGCAGGACAGTCCCGTAACGTCTTCGGGAACGGGTATCTTTTCATCACCGACCAGCACGAATCCCTTCATGAGAAAGACGGGACCACTTCTCATGAAACCTGCGTCCGTTACATCCAGATACCTGGTGATGGTGTTCTTTTCCGTATCGTAGATGAGCGCTTCGTTTCTGAAAAAAACAAGAATCAAGCCGTTGAACGTTTCGATCCTGAAGAACGTGTAAGTCTCTCCCTTTATTTTCACTTCTGCACCGTTTATCTCGAGGGGAACTCCTCTGTATTCGATTGTCTTCTTCCAGTACTTGTACGGCAGGATGTAGAGCTCTTCAGTTTGCTCTTTCTCGACAGGGTGTATCGAGCGCGGTACGTATCCTCTCCCGATCGGCACGAAGGCATCCACAATCATTTTATTCTCCTCTATGAGCAGTTCGTACCTTTTGTAGAATTCTCTTTTTATCTCCAAACCTTCGCTCACAGCCTCTTTCGGAACTTCGATGTAAACTACCTCCACTTCCACAATGCCTTTTCCAGAGACGGTCAGTGAACCGGGAACGAGGGACCTTTCTTCACCTGGCTTCAGTTCGAAGGTGTTTTCGGAGTTGATGACTTTCAGTGTGGTTGAAGCGTACTCCGGCATCGCCTCAAGGAGCGCCAAAATAACAAAGGACGTGTCTTTTGTGGAAGTCCAGAAAGCGCTGTCTTTTTTCAAGAGAAGGTAATTTGTCACTTTTCTTTCCAGTTCTGGAAATTCTTTCCACTTCGCAAGAGCCCTGAGGAAGACGCTGTTGAGCTGGATCTCACTGATGAGGGGATTATTAGAATATACATTCAGATAGGCCTTCTGCTCGTCCTGGACGACGTAGTTCATCAGCTGTTTCAGAGCCTCTTTTGAACTCAAACTCAGAAACACCAGATCCGCTTCGCTTTCTGGCTTGAACGGCTCGTGATTCACTCCGTACAGATCGAGAACATACGATCCGTAGGCCGATGGATGTTTTCTGAGATACTCTATTCCTCTCTGCAGAACGCTTTCTGCGACATCGTATCCTGCCTTCATGGTAAAGTACAGCCCTTCCATCACGTAGCAGGTCATGAAGTCATCGGATTCGCCGAATCTGAACCATCCCCAGCCACCATCGTTGTGCTGGTAAGAGTAGAGTTTGAACAGCCCCCTCTGGATGATCTCTTCCAGGTTTTCCACCTCTATTCCTGCGCTTGCTGCAACCACAGCCGGGAAGAACCGGCTCATGGTCTGTTCGACACAACCGTACGGGAAGTCTATCAACCTTTTCAGGCTATCCTCGACAAGCGGAACGATGCTGTCCAGAAACCTTATCCTCGATGAGATGAACTGCCCTGGAATTTCCAGCGTTTCTTTCCCGTCCAAGAGCATGATGCGGTAGAATTCCCTTTCGAAGGCGAATCTTTCAACGGGCAGTCTCATGGAGACCGCATCGTTCAGATCTTCTCCGACCGCAACGAACTTCACGAAACTTCCTTCAGAAGCGGAGACAGCCTTCACTGTCCAGGTCTCTGTGTGTGAGGAGTTCGCCTCCATCAAAAAGTGCCTTGAAGAACTCCCCTCGAGGAGTTCTATGTTCTCGGGAAGTTCCACCGTGAGTTGAACCGGAAGCGTCTTTGAAGTCCTGTTGAAAACGGTTGCGGATATTTTTATCACATCACTCTCCCTCAGAAAAGATGGAAGATGTGGCATCAGATAGAACTTTTTGGAAACGACCATTTCGCTTTCTGTCTGGGAAAATCGATCCTTTGAGAAACCGTAGGCCGTTGCCCTGAAAGAAGTGATGCTGTCTGGTACCTTGAAGCTCACCCTTGCCGTTCCGTTGTGAAGCTTCAGTGATGGGATCCAGAGGGCCGTGTCGGGGAAGTACTCCCTGACGTTCAACTTGGATGGAAGGGCGTTCTGCTTGAAATCGGCAAAGGTCTTCTCCTCCGGGAGGGAAGCGAGTTTGTTTCGGAACGAATTCCTTGAAACGTAGAGCCTCCAGTAATGCGGAAATCCTCCTCTTGTCCGGGGATAGTTCATGTATGGATAGAGGAAGTTTTCGAGCACCGGTGGTTCTGCTCCAACCATGGCGTATATCGCTTCATCAACGAGGAAAAGACAGACTCTGTCCACATTCGATTCGATCGTGATCTGTGCCATTTCTCCAGGTTCATACTGATCTTTGTCGAACAGAATCTTCATGGTGGTGAAATTCGTGTCGAGCAGAACGTTCAGCCTTTCCAGCTTGTAGATACGCCCATTATCGTCGAGTCCAACGAAGCTGATGAATAGATTCTTCTCGGGGATATCTTTCGGTATTCTGACACGCAGGTTGACAGATCCGGTGAAGGAGACGGGAATAGTGTCGTAAACCCTGTTTGAGACGATTCCCAGAACTCCCATCACCTTACCAGGTGCAAGGATCTGAACCGAAAGTTCATCCCCGGGTTTCACTGTGTTCGTTGCCGGATTGATTACGAACTCGCTGCTTGTTCCTGCACCGCAGTAAGCGTACACGTAGAAGTGAGTATTCGCTTTTCCAAAGGAGAGTTCTATTCTGTAACTTTTTGGCTCTTTTGGGGTGAAAGTGACGATCGCCTCACCGTTTTCCACGGCCACCGTGCTCGTTGAATCCTCAGAAGAGGTGGTGAGCAGTCCATTTAAAGGATTTCCTGAAAGATCCGTCACTTTCACCTTCACCCTCACCTGCTTGCCCGGTGAAGTGGAAACGTACCGATCCAGAGGAGATATCAGAACGTTGTCGGCGTACACCTTCACAGACCTTGTTTCCTCGATCTGACGCTGGCTCTCATCCGTCACAATCACCTCCAGCCGGTAAGAGCCCTGAAACCCTTCTTCTGTTTTCACACCGAGCCTGAGGTTTCCCTCTTCGTCCGTGAAGTCCGTTCCCCTGTAAACTAGATAGCCGCTTCCTTCCTCTGGAAAGGCCCGAACGTAGTAGGCAACCTGCGCCTTCGCGACGGGCTGGCCGTTGAAGTACTTCACCCTGACAAGGTAGTTCACAACTTCGCCAGATATGTACACGTCTTTATCCGTTTCGATTTCGACTTTGTACTCCGGTTTCCTGTATTCTTCCACCAGAAAATATTCGTAGTAGCGTCTTCCTCCGTGATCGACATTCACCTTGTAGAGTCCGACCGAGGCTGTGTCTGGAAGTTTCATGGAACCGCTGAATCCACCGAGCTCGTCGGTTTCGAACTCCGATCTGTAAACCTCGTTTTTCTTTGTGTCGAAGATGGAAACGGTGACTTTCGTCTTCTCAAAGGCTTTGTAGAGACCCTCTTCAAAAGAGAAGATCTGACCTCTGAAGTGGACCGTGTCGGACGGTTTGTAGATCGGCCTGTCTGTGACAAAGAAAAGCTTTTCTCTTTCAAGCCCTCCACCTGAAAAGTACACCCCTCCAAAAAATCGAGAGTCCCCGTACCTGATGTAGAACGTGTCGAAGTGTTTCGTGATAGAAACGACCCCGTCTTTGCCGGTGAAAACTCTGTCGATCAGTTTTGAATCTTCAAAGAGGAGGACCTCCGCTCCTTCTACAAAATCACCGTCTGAGTCGAATACGTGGAGCCTCAGCTTTTCGCTGTCGGAAAAGTAGATCGCTTCCAGATCGGTGACGATGAACAGGCTCCTGTCAATCACCCTTCTGAAAACCGTCCCCTCGTTGGAAACCAGAGTCGCAAAGTAAAATCCCCTGTCTTTGAGCGGAAATGAGAATTCTTTCCACTCTTCTGAGGAGAACTTTTTACTGTAGATAGGACGTGTTATCTCTAACAGTGAAAAGTTAAAGCTTTCTGGATCAAAAACTGCTTTCAAAAAGTCTTCTTCACTTATCTTCCACACGTTCAGGGTGATATTCTCCAGATCTGAGATCACAAAGGAGAGCCCCTCATCTGGGTGCAGAACAGGATATCTAGAGAAATAGGCGTATCCTCCAAAAAGACTGAAGCTGATCAGAAGAAAAACCAAGAAAATCAATCTCTTCATACCCATCCCCCTCTTTCACGTTTTTAAAATGTTAATACTATGATACCACTTAACGAAAGAAAATCAGAAGATCAATCTTTAAACGTGATCATTTGGTTAATTTACCATATCGTAATATTATTCAACGTCTATGTAACATTAGAATATTATTATTTTCACGAGGATTGAGATTTTTTTCACAAAAACTCAAGGGGAGGTGTGCAGTATGGCGAAGTACCAGGTCACCAAGACTTTGGATGTGAGAGGAGAGGTTTGTCCAGTGCCTGATGTTGAAACCAAAAGGGCTCTGCAGAACATGAAGCCAGGAGAAATCCTTGAAGTGTGGATCGACTATCCAATGTCGAAAGAAAGAATCCCGGAAACTGTCAAAAAACTTGGCCACGAAGTCCTGGAAATCGAAGAAGTGGGTCCGAGCGAATGGAAGATCTACATCAAAGTGAAATAAGGAGGTGCAGAAGTCATGGTCTGGACCGGTCTACTAATCGGAGTTCTGTTCGGTGTAATCCTTCAGCGTGGCAGGATCTGCTTTAACTCCGCTTTCAGAGACGTTCTGATCTTCAAGGACAATTACTTGATGAGGCTCGCTGCGCTGACACTCGGTCTCGAATCCATCACGCTCTTGATCTTCGCTCAGGCCGGCATCATAACTCTCAACCCCAAACCCCTCAACTGGATTGGAAACATCATTGGTGGATTCATCTTCGGAATGGGAATGGTGCTCGCTGGTGGATGTGCTTCGGGAGTGACTTACAGAACCGGCGAAGGAATGACAACAGCGTGGTTCGCAGCTCTGGCCTACGCTCTGACGGCCCACGCTACAAAGAAGGGATTGTTCTCGGGATGGATCAAGTGGCTGAGCAACTACACGGTGACAGTTTCGAACACAAATCCCGTTTACGCACCAAAGACAGGGCCAACTATCGCAACGGTGCTCGGTATCAGTCCATGGATCGCCTCAATTATCTTCCTTGCGCTCATGCTCTGGTACGCCTTCGGAGTGAAAAACAAGTCCCAGAGGCCTTCCAAATTGAACTGGATCGCTGCTTCTGTTCTCATAGCGATACTCGCACCCATAGCCTGGTGGGCAAGTGCGAGTACAGGAAGAAACTATGGTCTTGGTATCACAGGGGGCTGGATAAATCTGGTTTCTGTTTACGCAAACAACGCCTCTCTGAACTGGGAAGGTGCTGAGATTCTCGGAATAATAATAGGAGCCGCCATATCTGCCATTGCAGGAAAAGAGTTCAAACTGAGAATGCCAAAGAACCCCAAAACCTACGCTCAGGTTCTTCTGGGAGGATTTCTCATGGGATTCGGTGCGGTAACAGCTGGAGGATGTAATATAGGTCATTTCCTCACCGGTGTTCCGACACTGGCCATCTCATCGATAGTAGCATCTATCTTTTTCATTCTCGGAAACTGGACAATGGCCTGGTTCCTGTTTGGAAGACAGAAATGAAACTTCAAGAGGAGGAAAAACTATGAAGATAGGAATACAGGTGATGGTTCCACCCTATACATATGAAGATCTGGATACCGCTATAAAGATCGCTGAAGCCGCAATGGAAAAAGGTCATGAAGTAACACTCTTTCTCTTCGCGGATTCCGTCATTTGTACTAACAAGAACATAAAGCCAATCAAAATCGACAGAAACATTCCACAGAAACTTGTAGAACTGATGCAAAAAGGAAACTTCGAGGTTCACATATGTGGAATATGTATGGACTACAGAGGGATAACCACAGACATGATAATAGAGGGTTCGAAACCGAGCGGTCTTCCAGAACTCGCAAACCTGATTGCCACCTGCGACAGATTCATAAATCTGATGGCTTGAGGTGAGATCATGAAGAAACTTCTGTTTGTAGCCTATCAATCACCGGTTGGAAGTGTCTGGGTCAACGAAGCATTCAGAACTGCCTTTGGAATGTACGGAGAGGATCTGGAACCAAATGTTCTCCTAATTGAAGAGGCTTCTGTTGCGTTATCCAAAAATACGAAGCCGGAGATGCTGGGACTACTTCCTCTCTCGATCTGTCACAAATACATCAAAAGATACGGTACCAAAGTTTACGCAGTCAAACAGCATCTCGAGAAGTACAGGGTAAAAGAACTGGACGAAAATTTCGGGGCAGAAGTGATCGACGAAGCGAATCTCCCAGAATTCTTACACAGTTTCGACTACGTTATATTCATGTGAGGTGATAGGAGATGGCACTCGTACTCGTTAAGTACGGAACGGATCACCCAGTGGAAAAACTCAAAATAAGATCTGCAAAGGCAGAAGATAAGATAGTTCTCATACAAAACGGTGTCTTCTGGGCTCTGGAAGAACTCGAAACACCAGCAAAGGTCTACGCAATCAAGGACGATTTTCTTGCGAGAGGATATTCCGAAGAGGATTCAAAAGTTCCACTGATCACTTACAGTGAATTCATAGATCTTCTGGAGGGTGAAGAGAAATTCATCGGCTGATGAGATTTAGATGTGATAAAATAAGAATACGCTAAGTCAACAGCAGGCCGCGGCTCGTCCGCGGCTTTTGCAGAAGGTGGTAACCCATGGGACAGCGCGGAAGCGTTTTGACACTCTTTAAAACCTTATCGAATCAGACACGACTCGACATCCTGATGCTTTTGAGAGACAGTTGTCTCACCGCTTCAGAAGTGGCGGAGAAGCTGAAGATCAATCCCTCAACCGCTTACAGGTATTTGAACCAGATGGTTAAAGCGGGGATCCTCAAAGTCGTAAAGACACCCGAGGGTGACAGGTACGATTTTTCTTCTGTTCAGGTGTTCAGGATGCTCGAAGCAGCGGTGGAATTGCTCCACGAGAACGAAAAAGAAAAGAAAATTTCCAGTATCATCTCAGTAGAAGAGTCGCCTGGGTCGAAGAAATTTCTCGATATGCGGGGACAAATATGTCCCGTTCCAGAGATCACGACCAGAAAAGAACTGGAAAAACTCCAGCCTGGAGAAACCCTGATCGTGATGTGCGACTATCCACTCTCGGGAGAGAGGATCACAAGTTTCTCTCTGAGGGAAGGCTATGAAGTGGCCACTGAACAGATCGGACCCGTAACCAAGATCTACATAAAGAAACCGCAATCTCTTTAAAAATTGAAAAGGATGGGAAAGAGAAGAGTGAAAATCACAAAAGTGACCAGAACGTGAAGGTAGAGCGTGTTGAGAACGAGTTGCATGTCTTTTTGATTCCTCTCACTTATGAACAGCGGCATTATAAACGGTGGCGGAAGAACCATAAGGGTGATCAGAGTTCGCTCAAATCCTCTGTCAAGATGCAACACCCTCACAAACAGAATCTCACCGATCGCGACGGCAAGAGTAAGTGTAATCATCGTTCTGACGCTTGTGAGGCTGTAAAATCAAACACGTTTTCTCATCACCAAGTGTGTGGGTCTGGCATAGCGAGGTGCCAAAACGAACTTAAGCAAGGACTACCGAACAACAAGGGTGTTGTGAGAAGAAAATGCTATGAGTTTTTGCGCGGTGGGCAAGGAGACAAGCGTATCAAAGCCATAGACTCGGACTGGAAGATCATCTCAGCCCTTCAACGATTTTTTTGAAGCGTACTCGACCAGAGTATTGAATGACGTTCATTTCTTTCTGGAGATGGTATTGCGGTTTTAACCATCTCAAGAATCGGCCATTTCGCTGCCAGGTTTTTGGTTTGAGTGTTTAAGTTATGTTGATTATTACTGCTGATCTGATTTTTGATTAGTGCCACTTTTAATGCCTTGACCACAGTTTATCATCTTTTTCTCGAGATTCTCAACGTCATGAAAAATACTCTTGATCCGGTCAGAAAGTTAGATTATAATTTCAAGCAGAAGAAAGCTGATTTGTATCGAGTCGCTCTTCACGCAAAACTTTGCTGGACCGTTCACGTGAAAATTCTCGGCGATTCTTTGAAAGGGGGTTGTGTCGAGT
The DNA here is from genome assembly GCF_000008545.1 of Thermotoga maritima MSB8. Lineage (NCBI taxonomy): Bacteria > Thermotogati > Thermotogota > Thermotogae > Thermotogales > Thermotogaceae > Thermotoga > Thermotoga maritima. Next base: position 989,937 of record NC_000853.1, on the reverse strand, counting down.
GGTTACGGGATTCCAGTTTATCCTTGTAGCGATTGCTTTCCTGGCACTCGGGGTCTCAGTGGGTTTATTCGTAAGTACAATGAGAATGAGAAGAAAACGTACTGTAGATCCTAAAAAATCGGCAGCGGAAGAATCGTCGATGGGTATGAGCAATACTACGGAAAAAACACTCAGTTCGTCAAAGGAGCCAGAGAAGGTTGAGAAAGTGATCATAGAAGATGAGTTCAATTCACCAGTACTACAGATTGAACCATACACTGGTGATTATGTTGGGAGATGGGAGAAAGTAGAATTACCGCAAAAGGTCCTCTCGAAACTGTCTGCAGCGTTCTCGAGCATGCCATTGCTGCTTTTCAGCGTTCCTCTATCCTCACCTCGAGTCTACCTGGTGAGATTCAGTCAGCCTTTTGATCATCTCATGCGCTCGAATGGGGTTTATAAAGCTGTAGCACTTAGACCAGATGGTACGATCACAGGGCTTCCCAACGTTTTGTCTCCCGGGTTTTACAGATTCTTAGGTTCGGCAGCAACGGTCTGGGCTATACTGGCGGTGATAACGAGACAGAAATATTTGCACGATATCGAGCAAAGGTTGAAGAAAATCGAAGAGGGTGTTGCTGACATAAAGGAATTTCTTGAAAAAGAGCGGGATACCGGAATTCAGGGTAATCTGCTTTACTTGAAACAGGTATACGAGGCTTTGAAGAACGGAGATCTTTCAGAGTACGATATCAATAGTTTCAATAGCCAACTTGAATCCATAGAAAGGCAATGTCAGCAGGCCGTCTTACATTATCAAATCGATATGGAAAACTGCTTCAAGAAATTGGAAGAATTCGAGATTGGCGCTTGGATTGGAAAGGGACTAAAGAAGCAAGGAGAAGAATTCAGGAAGGTCTTGAACAGTTTTTTCCACTATTCTAAGTATCTTTTGTTGGTCTTTCAAGAAAGGTTAGTCACGATTTATCTTAAGACATTCTTACCAGTTGGTAAATCGATCTTGAGGGTTAGAATCAATGACCTGAAGGAATCACTGAGATTTTTGGAAAGAACAAGAAAGATCGAAGAATTCATAGAGCAAAGTTTAGACAGAATTGAAGAGTTTTGGGCATTGTTCACAAGCGAAAAAACGGAAAACCAGATTAAAAGGTCATTAAGACAGGACGTCAGAAGGAATTTGCGCGAACTTGAAGAAATGAGAGAAAGGCTGTACGAATCCTTAGCTAATTTTGAGGAACGGTTGAACCAGCTTGAGGCGGAAAAACAGGTAAACTTGGTTGTTTTCATGGACCAAGACCACAAGCAGATAAAAGAAGTGCGTATGATTCCCGCCGGCGGTTCAGCATAGGTAGGATAGTTGAACAACGATCGCTGCTGTGTGGGCTTCAAAAGATGAGCCCAGGGTTGTCTGTCTCAACTTCTAATCCTGTCCAGGTCGGCGCGCATGAATAGCAGTAGGTAATAAACCGGCTCGTCACGGCCTTCAACGTAGATCCAGCGGGACATCTTCAAAAATTCTTCGGCGTCGATCAGGTTCTGCACGTGTTCCGCTTCCTGCCGGGTGCAGGGTTCTATGACCTGCTCGATCCTGGAAATCTTTGCATCCTTCAAACTGTTGAAGAACAGTTTGGCGAGGGATTTTGTCAAATCTTCGTTTTCGAACGATTTTGAAACCTCAGGATGGAAGTAGGACTTTTCCACCACGATGGGGCCTTCGTCGACGTACCTGAGCCGCCACCCCAGTACGGTTGAAGGACCAGACCAAAACTGCCAGGCTGTGTCTGCAACAGGTTGTTGCAACTGTATCGAGTATTGCCGAACAGACGAATTTACTTGCCCTCAATGCCGCCATAGAAGCTGCAAGGAGTGGAGAAGCCGGAAGAGGTTTTGCAGTGGTTGCTGATGAAATCAGAAAGCTTGCCGAAGAGAGTCGAAGCTCCTCTTCAAAGATAGCAGAATATCTATCGACCATAAACACGGGTATTCGACGATACAGAATTTCTTCTCCCAGTTGAAGGTTGTTCTCGATAGTGTGAACGAAACCATAAATCTACTTTCGATGATTAAGGAAAACTTCGAGGACATGGTGCTGTGAATCTGCGGAAAAACCCACAATACGGGGAGCCTCTGGCTCCTCTTTTTCTTAATCACAACAGGACTTTTTCTCTCTCTTCATTCCATACATCTCTTCGTCCGCTTTTTGAAGGAATTTCAAATAGTTGTCACCTGGATTGAGTTCAGCCACACCGTAGCTGATATCGACATCCACTCCCAGTTCATTCGAGTTTCTGATTTTCTCCCTTATCCTCGAAGCGACCCGTTCTGCTTGTTGTTTGCTGGTGTTGTAAAGGACAACTAAAAATTCATCCCCACCGTAGCGCACTGCAAAATCCGAAGAGCGAATCGAATCGCTAATACATCTTGCAACGAATTTGAGCACCTTATCTCCGGTTAAATGTCCGTATGTGTCGTTGATCTGTTTGAAATCGTCAACATCGATCATTATGAAAGACAGCGGAACGTTCTGGAACTGCGCTTTTCGAACTTGATCCTGAATCCACTCGTTGAAAAACGCCCTGTTGAAGAGCCCTGTTAAACTATCGCGATGAGCGATTTCCTTGAGTTTTTCTTTTTCTTCGTGAAGTTCAAACAATAGAGCTCGAACAGGATTCGCCAAAGCGTTCACTATCATTCCCCTCAAAATCACCATGTACGAGAGAAATCTGAAAACATGTCCCAGGAAATTGAAAAAACCATAGACATCTGAATACAGTGTGAAAGAGAGCTCTCCAAAGATCGTGAGAATTACTGCAGCTACGAGAGGTTTTCGGAATGTAGAGATCGAGATATCTTTACTTCTGAGCGTTCGAACAAGCACCGCAAGTAGAACAAAAATTATGATGTACTCCATTGATATTTTGAACTCTGTTAAACCGAAACCTTCGATGAAACAGTCTGGGAAAACTCCAGTCCAGATGGATGTGATCAGAAATGTGGTCAGAGGGCCGAACAGAAAAAACAATGTTCTCTCGCTGAGCTTAGGAAAATACAGGATCAGAACAAAACCGAGTGTTTCAAGCAATCTTCCTGCGATCCAAAACTGGGTGGGCTGGTTTGACGTCCAGTTTGGAAAAACTCCCATACCCTTATACGCAAGCGTATGAAGGAAGTCGACAATTGCAACGAATATATAAACGATTCCAAACTTTATGAAGATTCTGTTTTGATTGAATCCACGTGTGGCATACGCTATTAAACCAATCGACAGACCGGTAAATATCGCAAAGAACTCTATTACTGTATGATAAAGCAGGTAGTTTATCCTTGAGAGAAAAAACAGCGCAGCGAGAACTGGTATGTAAATGAAAATGAATCTTTTGGTGATCGCTTTCAAAGCCAATCCCCTCCACACAAAAGTGAATCACAGGAAATTATATCATGGTGAGAGGACCGCATGTACCTGCTTTTTTCACTCCAGAATTAAACGGTAGATGTTTCTCAAATCGCGGTGTCGTAAAATTGACATTTTACGACACCAAAGTCTTCCTCCCAAAAATATAAATCTGAATTTACTAAATTCACATTTAGCAAATCATCATTTATAATTTTTATTGTAAGGAATCTCAAGGGGGAATGGGCATGCTGATTGACAGGGAAAGGGAATGTGAGTTTTTAAGAAGAAAGATTTCAAGCAACAAATCAGAACTTTTGATCATCAGTTGTTGAAAAACTGAGCCACGGTATCACCGAGATAGACATCGACTCGATCAACAACCAGAAACTCCACCAGATGCCGTATGGAAAGTTTCTCAGCAAACTGAAGTACAAAGCCGATCAAGTAGGAATCAGAGTTATTGAAGTGCTCGAAACGCACACCTCACAGACATGTTCTATATGCGGTGCTGTGGACAGATGAAGCCGAGGTTTGTACGTTTGCAAACACTGTGGTTCGGCGATGAACAAGGATGTAGAGATAGATATCGTAGGAATAAAAGGAAACACCCTATACGTTGGCGAATGTAAGTGGTCAAACAAGAAAATAGATGTTCGTGTTCTGGATCGATTGAGAAGCAAAGTTCCATACCTTCTAAAGGATCTTCAAGTAGATAATCTCTCCGTTGTTTACTATCTCTTTTCCAGAAGTGGTTTCGATGGACTAAAAGAGACCGAAGAAGTGAAACTGGTCGAACTCAAAGATCTGTTTCGGTGAGGTCTTCCCATTCACTCTTCAGCAAGCCCATCACGATAACGTCGTGATACCTTCCTTCTCTGAAAAGTTCTTGTCTTAAGATACCCTCCACTTTGAAGCCTATTTTCTCGTAAACTCTCTTTGCCCGCTCGTTGAAACTGAACACGTGGAGCTTGATCTTGTTCATATTCATCTCGTTGAAAATGAACCGCACCAGTACCCTCATAGCGTCCGTTCCATATCCCTGGCTCCAGTAAGGCCTCCCCAGAAATATGCCGACCTCTGCCACAGAGTTTTTCCAGTCGATTTTGTTAATGCTGCATCCCCCTATGTACTCTCCATCACTCAACTTCTCGATGGCGAACGAGTAGGAATCTGTGCTGAAGGGATTCAAACTTTGGTACCATTTTTCTTCGTCTTCTTTTCTCCACGGAAAAGGAATACCCGGAACGAGGCACTTCTTCACTTCAGGATCGTTGGCGAATTCCAGGGCTTTCTCTATGTCTTCTTTTCTGTAGGCCCTGAGCCTCACCAGCTTTCCTTCAAACATAGAATCCCTCCGTTCGTTTTTTGATTTATAGTGTAACATAAATTATTGGGAAGGTGATCTTCGGTGGACGAATACCTGGAGTACCTCAAAGTGGTTAAAAAAAGAAGCGAAAGGACGCTGTATCAATACAGATCTATTCTAAGAGAATTCACCAGGTTCGAGCCCATCACTCCAGAAACCTGGAAGGAGTATCTCAACACAATATCGAAGAACGCTCCCGCTACCCAGAGGAACAAGCTCGTCGTTGTGAAGAACTACCTGAACTGGAGAGCGGATAGAGGACTGCTGAACGCGGAAGAGCGCTTCTGGAACGAAGCAGAGCCTCCCCGTCATACGGTGTTACCAAAAGCCATTGAACTCGATGAAGTCCGTCGTATTATCGAAGCGTGTGACAACCCTCTGTACAGAGCGATATTCAAAGTGCTCGCCAATACCGGGATGCGAGTATCGGAGATTGTGAATCTGTCAGTTCACGATATTTCGGTGAACGAAACTGCCAGGATAAGAATAAAGGGAAAGGGAAACAAGGAAAGAATCATCAACGTCTCAAAGGAACTGGTAGAAGAACTCATGAATTCCGGCTTTTTCGAGAAGAAACCTTCCGTTCGATCGATACAGAGAGCCGTCAAAAGATACGCAAGGAAAGCGGGTATAAAGAAAAAAGTGACTCCCCACATATTCAGACATTCTTTCGCTGTGGCGCTGATTGAACGAGGTGTTCCCCTGAACAAGATTCAGGCCCTTCTGGGTCACGCAAACATCTCCACCACTTCTATATACCTAAAGATAGCAAGTGAAGGAATTGAGATTCCAAAAATTATTTAATGAAATAAATGACAATAACGATTTTGAAACAAAGAAGATATTAATATTTGCTAATCTAAACTAATATTAAACAATATACTCTTTGTTATTTAATTTACCCTAAATTTTACTATTCAATATTTATAATTATGTACAACTTGATTGCGTAAACTAATATTACTGGAACATTGCCAGAACATTACTTTGACATACCCTCTATCGTCCTGTTCAGCTTTCCGCTGGCAAAACCTTCCAGATCCAGCGTCACAAAAGAAAAACCGATCTTCTGAAGTGCCAATACAATATCTGTTCTTTTGCCCATGAGGAGTTCCATCTCATCTCTTCCCACTTCGACAACAGCGGTTTTGTACGGGAAAAATCTCACCCTCACCTCTCTGAATCCCAGTTCTCTGAGAAAGTTCTCCGCTTTTTCCACCATTCGAACGCGCTCTTCGTTCAATCCAAATCCGTAAGGAAACCTCGAACACAGACAGGCCATGGCGGGTTTGTCCCAAGTTGGAAGCCCCAGCTTCTTGGAGTACTCTCTTATCTCTTCCTTCGTCACTTCAAAATCTATGAAGGGATGCCAGATGCCGTCTTCCGTGGATGCCTTCACTCCCGGCCTGTAATCCTGAAGGTCTGAAAAATTCAACCCATCAGCTATCACATCGAAACCATTCTCCCTTGCCCAGTTCTTTACGATGTTGTCTCTCAGCTTTCTGCACAGGTAACACCTGTCTGGAGGATTCTCTATGAGGTGTCTGCTCTTGAGCTCGTTCAGTTCGATGAATTCATGCCTTATTCCAATGAGATTTGCCAGATTCTTCGCTTCTTCTATCTCTTTTCTTGGAATCACCGGGGAGTCTATCGTGAGTGCCACGGCGTTTTTTCCCAGCACTTCACGTGCCAGTTTCGCTAAAAGGGTGCTGTCGACCCCACCGGAGAACATGACGACGAGTTTTTTCTTGCTTTTAATAGCTTCACTTATTCTCTGAAGTTTATCCATCTTTCCTTATCCTCCTTAAAATTCTCACGGCGGCCGCTGCGGCTCCAACGGTGTTCCCTATGTTCACCACAACAAGACCCGGAACACACGTTTGAAGCATCGTGGAAAGCGCTCCCAGTCCCTCTCCACCGAATCCATAACCAACGGGTGTGGGAACGGCTATCACCGGAAGATCTGTGAGAGAAGCTATGAGAGAAGGAAGAATTCCTTCCATTCCGGCAAAGACTATGAGAAGGTCAGAATCTTCTGTCTTGCTGAGTGCGTAAAAGGATCTGTGTATCCCCGCAACTCCCGCGTCGTAAACCTTCTGAACGTTGACACCGAGTTCTTCAAGTATGAGAGAAGTCTCCTCGGCGAAGGGAACATCAGAAGTTCCAGCAGTTATCACTCCAACTTTTCCGTTCAACTTTTCCAGAGTTGTATTTTCTCTCTTTAAAACCACGAGTCTCCCAGCTTCTTTTATCACGTAGCCAAAAAATCTATCTTTCAACTCCCGTTTTTTCTCCTCGTCCAGACCGGAGACAAAGGCGATTCCCTTTCTCTCTAAAAACTTCTCCACAGCGGCTATCGTCTGCTCCTTAGTTTTCCCCAGTGCAAAGACGATTTCGGGAAATCCCTGCCTTTTGTCTCTTTCCATGTCGAGCATCAACTCGTTTGTTCTTTCAAAAAATTTGCTCAAAATCTTCTCTTCCGCTTCTTGAATGGTTATCTCACCACTTGCGAGAGATCTCAGTACATCTTCAAACATCGTTTCGAACCTCCGAAACACTCTTGTAGACCGCTCTGTATACTTCTTTGAGAGGAATTCCTTTCTCCTGTGCAACCTTCTTGCAAGCCTCGTACTCTGGTGAGATGTTCACGATCTCCGAATCGAAACTCGCTATCTTGACTGGAATCTCCCCGTATTCGGTCTTTACCGTCTTCAATGTGCGGGTCGCTTCTACCTTTTCGGGATAGAAAACCCTCGCACCTATGCTGGTGCTTTCTTTGAAGAGCAGTTTCAGGATCTCATCTTTTTTCGACTCGTGACAGAGAACAGAAACCTTGACAGCCGGACGGTTCTTCTTCATGTATATGGGTGTGAAGAAGACATCCTTTGCCCCCGCTTCAAACAGTCTCTCCATGAGATGACCGAACAGCTGTGGATTCATATCGTCCACATTCGTTTCTATGAGAACATCTCCGGTTCTTTCGGAGGGTTCGATGTAACCGAGATACCCCCTCAAAACGTTCGGTATTTCGAGATCCATCGTCCCAGCTCCGTATCCCACTTTTTCTACTCTCAAGATCGGTGTCCTGAACTCGTCAACCAGGATCTTCAAGATCACTGCTCCCGTCGGCGTGACCAGTTCCGCGCGCACTTTCTGATCCATATAGATCGGAATGCCTTTCAGCAGCTCAGCGGTGGCTGGAGCGGGAACCGGGTATCTGCCGTGTTCTGTCATCACAAAACCGCTTCCCGTGTTGACAGTGCCACAGAAAACCTTCTCTACTTCGAGAAGCTCCAATCCAACTACAGCTCCCGCGATCTCTATCACAGCGTCCATGGCCCCAACTTCGTGGAAATGAACCTTTTCTTTTGAGAGGCCGTGGATCTTGCTTTCCGCTTCTGCGAGAGCTTCAAACATCCTTATCGCTTTCTCTTTCAAAGGATCTTCGAGTCTGCTGAGTACTTCAACGATCTCGGAGAGATGTCTTCCATGGTGATGGTGGTGATCATGATCCGACACAATGTGATCCTCGTGGTGCTCTTTTCTAGGGAAAACAACGTCAACTTTTGTGGCGGTTACTCCTTTTTTGTTTACCTTTTTCACCACGAGATCGAATTCGACGTTGAGCTTTTCAAGACGGGATTTTATCTTTTCTGGATCCACCCCAAGATCGACCAAAAGGCCAAGGAACATGTCCCCAGATATCCCTGAGAAAGGATCGAGATATAGTATCCTCATCGTATTCGCACCTCCATATCTTTTTTAAGTAAGTATACACTAATTCTTGATGCGAACTAAGTAACAGTTGATTTAAATTGGGAAGCTTCGAAGCATCCTTGCCGCAAAATAATAATGGAGAACCCAACAAGGAGGGCATGTACAATGCGCTGGGAAGAGGTTGAACCGGTTGTTCGAGAACTTCTGGATTTTCAGATCAGTTCTCCTGAAGAATTCAGAACCTTCATCAACAAAGTGACGGACTTCTTCGACCGGGTAAGAGAAGAACACGGATGGCTCTACATCAAAATGACTGTGAACGCAGACAAGGAAGAGTTCGCAAAAGCTTACGAGGAGTTCCAAAAAGAGATCGTGGCAAAACTCAAGCCTTACGAACAGAAGATAAAAGAGAAAATCGTAGAAAACGAACACTTCGCTCCGCGTGGTTACGAACACATGATAAAGGTGATCAAAAACGATGTGGAACTGTTCAGAGAGGAAAACGTTCCTCTTCAGGTGAAAGAGAGTATCCTCTCTAGAAACTACGGCACGATCGTGGGAAACATCGAAGTCGATTTCGAAGGAGAGAAAAAGACGCTTCAGCAGCTTTCCGTGTACCTGAGAGATCCCGACAGATCTACGAGGGAACTCGCCTGGAGGAAAAGGTACGAAGGAATCTGGGAAGTACGGGACAAGCTCAACAAACTCTTCGACGAACTCAAAGAAATCAGGCACCAGCAGGCCCTGAACGCGGGTTTTTCCAACTACAGAGATTACATGCACAGACTTAAGAGCAGGTTCGAATACACCCCGGAAGACCTGTACCGTTTCCACGAAGCGGTGGAAAAAGAAGTCGTTCCCTATCTGGTGGAAAGAACAAAAATCAGGCAGAGAAAGCTGGGAATCGAAAGCGTCAGACCCTGGGATACAGCGGTAGATGTGGATGGAAAGGTCTTGAAACCTTTTTCCTCAGTGGAAGAATTCATGGAAAAAACCGAGAGAGCACTCAAAAGGTTGAACCCCACCTTCGCGGAAAGATTTCGCCTCATGAGGGAAAAGAATCTCCTTGACCTTGAAAACAGAAAAGGAAAAGCTCCTGGTGGATACAACCACACGCTTCCAAAGACGGGAGCTCCCTTCATCTTCATGAACGCGGTGGGACAACCGGGGGATGTGAGGACGATCTTTCACGAACTGGGACACTCGATGCACTCGTTTGAAACGCTGAGCCTTCCGGTCTTTTACAGACCGCATAGAATGGAAGTTGCGGAGCTCGCCTCCATGTCGTTGGAACTCATCTCCATGGAATACTGGGACGAGTTCTACACCGACCCCGAGGATCTGAAAAAGGCAAAGATCGAAGAACTCGAAGGTGCACTCTACTTTCTGCCGTGGTGCATGATCGTGGACGCCTTCCAGCACTGGATCTACACCAACCCAGATCACACACCAAAAGAAAGGGACGAGTACTTCGCTTATTTGATGGACAGATTCAACCCGGGAGTGGACTGGAGCGATCTGGACGAAGAAAAGAAAACGAGGTGGCTCTTTCAGCTTCACATCTTCGAAGTACCTTTCTACTACATCGAGTACGGCATAGCACAGATAGGAGCCCTGGCAATTTACAGGAACTACATAGAAGATCCAGAAAAAACACTGAAAGACTATCAGAGATTTTTATCCGTGGGATGTTCGATGCCGGTGGACGAAGTTTATAAAACCGCGGGAATAGAGCTCAAATTCTCGAGGGATTACATAAGAGAGATCGTGGATTTTGTGGCAAAACAGATCGAAGAAATAGAAAAATGAAGCCCTGGCAATGCCAGGGCTTTTCACCATCCCCTCGAAGCACCTCCACCACCGGAAGATCCTTCACCGAATCCCCCAAAACCTCCTGATCCACCTCTGGAACCACCGAACCCACCAGGAAACCTTGGGCCTCTGTACCAGCGCCTTCCTCTTCCCATGATGGAAGAGAAGATGATGAACGCGATGACAATTACAATGATCGAAATACCGCTGATGTCCGTTCCTCTTTCAGGAAGATCAGAAGTCCCGGTGAGTTCCACTCCGTACTCTTTCGCCACCTCGTTCGCGATGGCAAGGTAGCCGTAATAGATCCCTTTCGAGTACTCTCCGTTTTTGAAATAGGGAATCACGTATTCATCGAGGATCCTTCCCGCTTTTCCATCTGGAATGGCACCTTCCAGACCGTAACCAACTTCTATTCTCACCTTTCTGTCGTTCATGGCAACGAGGAGCAGCACACCGTTGTTCTTCTCTTTTTGTCCTATTCCCCACTCTCTGAAAAGCCGATTCGCATACTCTTCGACCGTGAGGCCGGAGAGGGAAGGTACAACGACAACCACCACCTGGGCTGTCGTTTTGTTTTCCAATTCTTTTCCAACGGAGATGATCTTTTCCACGGTAGTTTTATCGAGAACACCTACGTAGTCGTTCACGTACTTGTACGGGGTCGGCTTTGGAAATTCAACTGAAAGCAAAAGAACCGATGAAACAATGAAAATCAACAGAAAGATCTTTCTCATCAGAACTTCACCTCGGGAACTTCCTCGGCTCCCGGTTTCGCTTCAAAGTACTGCTTTTCTTCGAATCCGAACATCTTCGCGAAGATCACACCGGGGAATTTTTTTATAGCGGTGTTGTATTTCTTCACCGCTTCGTTGTAGTCTCTTCTTGCAACGGCGATTCTGTTCTCTGTTCCGGCGAGCTCATCCATGAGCTGTCGGAAGTTTGCGTCTGCCTTCAGATTTGGATAGTTCTCGGCTATGGCAAGTAGTCTCGAAAGGGCCGAAGAAAGCTCTGCATCGGCCTGAGCACTTTCCTGAGGAGTTTTCGCACCTATCAACTTCGCTCTGGCGTTCGCTATTTCTTCGAGTATCTCTTTTTCATGCGCGGCGTAGCCCTTTACAGTTTCAACGAGATTTGGAATGAGATCTGCCCTTCTTTGAAGTTGATTCTGGATCTGGCTGTACTTTTCCTGAACTTCCTGCTCAAGGGAAACAAGGTAGTTGTAGTATCCCACAGTTGTTCCAATGATGACAACTACCAGTACGAGTATCACTATCAGTACGATCAGACCTCTTTTCACTCGGATCCCTCCTTCCATTTACTCATGTTACCATGAAATTCTATATTATGAAAATTCTCGTTCATGGATATTATCCAAAAAATTCATTTATCATCGATTAATAAGAATTATTGGGTTTTATGATCGAGATTCTTTGTTTTTCTCTCGTTGACTTTTCATTTTCCTTCGTGTTACCATTCTTGTGAAAACGATTTCGAAAACGATTTCATCAAGACACAAGGGAGGATGTTTCTAGTGATTTCCGTCGTGGGGAGTTCAAACATAGATATCGTTCTGAAGGTTGATCACTTCACAAAACCTGGTGAAACCCAGAAAGCGATAGAGATGAACGTTTTTCCGGGTGGAAAAGGGGCGAATCAGGCTGTAACAGTCGCAAAAATTGGAGAGAAAGGATGCCGTTTTGTAACGTGCATTGGAAACGATGATTACTCTGATCTGCTCATAGAGAATTACGAAAAACTCGGAATAACTGGATATATAAGAGTTAGTCTTCCTACAGGAAGAGCGTTCATAGAAGTCGATAAAACAGGACAAAACAGGATCATCATCTTTCCTGGAGCGAACGCCGAACTGAAAAAAGAATTGATTGATTGGAATACGCTCTCTGAAAGTGATATCCTTCTCCTTCAAAACGAAATTCCTTTTGAAACCACCTTGGAATGTGCGAAAAGATTCAATGGAATTGTGATCTTTGACCCCGCACCCGCGCAGGGAATAAACGAAGAAATCTTTCAGTACCTGGACTATCTCACACCGAATGAAAAAGAGATCGAAGCCCTGTCGAAAGATTTCTTCGGTGAGTTTTTGACGGTTGAGAAAGCCGCTGAGAAGTTTCTGGAACTCGGCGTCAAGAATGTGATAGTGAAGCTCGGTGACAAAGGAGTACTTCTTGTGAACAAAAATGAAAAGAAACACTTTCCGACCTTCAAAGTAAAGGCTGTGGACACAACAGCGGCGGGGGACGTGTTCAATGGAGCTTTTGCCGTTGCTCTGTCTGAGGGAAAAAATCCCGAAGAGGCGGTAATCTTTGGAACGGCAGCAGCGGCCATATCGGTAACAAGGTTGGGAGCTCAAAGTTCTATTCCAGCGAGAGAAGAAGTAGAGGCGTTTTTGAAGAATTTATGAGGGGGCAGAATCATGAAAAAGGTTGGTATTTTGAATTCGGAAATTTCTAAGATTGTAGCGGATATGGGACACATGGATACATTAGCCGTTGTGGACTTAGGATTTCCTATCCCGCAGGGAGTAAAAAAAGTAGATCTGGTGGTTGATAGAGGAAAGCCTGGCTTGATGGAAGTTATAGAAATTCTTCTTCGGGAGTTAAAGGTGGAGAGAATAATCCTTGCAAAGGAGATGGATGAGAAGAGTATACAAACTAAACAGGAACTTCTGAAACTTATAGAGAAAATGAATGGACCAGTTGAAGTCGTTACAGTTCCTCATAAGGAGTTTAAGGAAATGTCGAAAAACGTGAAGGGGATTATCAGAACAGGAGCGGACATTCCTTATTCCAATGTAATACTTGTGGGAGGGGTTATCTTCTAAATTTGAAAAGAAGAAAATACTGTTTTTACCTCAAATTTCCTTAGGGAGGTGGGTTTTATGAAGAAGAGCTTGTTTGTGGTGTTGGTATTGGTTGGATTGTTACTGGTTTCCTTCACAGGTTTGGCACAGGAACAGCAGAAACCAAAAGGAAAGATGGCTATTGTGATCTCCACACTTAACAATCCATGGTTTGTTGTCCTCGCTGAAACAGCGAAGCAAAGAGCAGAACAACTCGGCTATGAAGCTACTATCTTTGATTCTCAGAATGACACAGCTAAGGAGTCGGCTCACTTCGATGCGATCATAGCTGCCGGATATGATGCCATCATCTTCAATCCCACCGATGCGGATGGATCGATAGCAAACGTGAAGAGAGCGAAAGAAGCAGGCATACCTGTCTTCTGTGTAGACAGGGGAATTAACGCAAGAGGACTGGCGGTAGCACAAATTTATTCAGATAACTACTATGGTGGTGTGCTTATGGGTGAATACTTTGTAAAGTTCCTCAAAGAGAAATATCCAGATGCAAAAGAAATCCCATATGCGGAGCTTCTCGGAATACTCAGTGCACAACCCACCTGGGATAGATCAAATGGATTCCACAGCGTTGTAGATCAATATCCCGAGTTCAAGATGGTGGCACAGCAATCCGCAGAATTTGACAGAGACACAGCTTACAAAGTCACAGAACAGATTCTCCAGGCACATCCTGAAATTAAAGCCATATGGTGCGGAAACGATGCTATGGCACTCGGTGCTATGAAAGCATGTGAAGCTGCAGGAAGAACCGATATCTACATTTTTGGATTCGATGGAGCAGAAGACGTGATAAATGCCATCAAAGAAGGAAAGCAGATCGTAGCAACTATCATGCAATTCCCGAAACTTATGGCAAGATTGGCAGTTGAATGGGCTGACCAGTACCTCAGAGGTGAAAGAAGCTTCCCGGAGATTGTACCTGTCACTGTTGAGCTGGTGACAAGAGAAAACATCGATAAGTACACTGCTTACGGCAGAAAAGAAGAATAATCACTGAGCTAATCTAGACAGGGGGACCCGCGACCTATGAGCGGGTGCCCCCTTTTAGAAAGGAGGATGGAATTTGAAATCGAAGTTAACTAAAAGAAAAGTTATTTCCATGATTGTTGTCTTCTTTATCTTACTTCTGATCTATCTTTCGTGTGATGTCATTCCTATAGAAGAAATGGAGAAAGGCTTCGATCCCAAAAGATACGCCAGAGAATTATGGTTCAAGCTCCAAGACATGATGAACGAGGGACTTGGTTATGATGCGGTGGAAGTTTTAAATACATTGGACGAAAATCCTGAACTTGCTCATCAAAAGTTTGCTAAGGTAGTTGGCGTTTCAAATTACAGATATTACATCATACAGGGTGTAGGAGAAATTGTTGAAATAAAAGACGATGGAATACTCGTTAAAGTCAGAGAAAACCGCAAAGTTCCAGATTTGTTTCTAAGTAATCACATTTTTGGCAATGGAATAGTCAACGCTACTGGTATTGCAAAAATGGAAGATTTTGATAGAATCATTGATTTCAACCTCACTGCCACGGAGCTGAACAAAATAGTGAAAGAAGAGGTGGTCAATTCTTTCTTAAAACAACTCTCGAAAGGAGCAGGCAGCGTGGGTTCTCTTGTTAGATTCATAGCCGTTTTTACTCTACTCAAAGATGAAGAAATTAAGTATCCAATAGAAGCGATTCCGCTTTATCTGGAAATTCAGGGAGGTTTTTGATATGATGCTCAACACAGAAAAAGAAAGGGAAGTATTGCTGGAAGCCAGAAATATTACCAAAACTTTTCCGGGAGTAATCGCTGTCAATAATGTAACTCTTCAAATATATAAAGGGGAAGTTTGCGCTCTGGTTGGAGAAAACGGAGCTGGCAAATCCACTCTCATGAAGATTTTGGCCGGGGTATATCCGGATTACGAGGGACAGATCTTTCTGGAAGGAAAAGAGGTTCGATTCAGGAATCCAAGAGAAGCCCAGGAGAATGGAATCGCCTTAATTCCTCAAGAACTAGATCTTGTACCTAATCTTAGTTCAGCTGAAAATATCTTTCTCTCCAGAGAACCGGTCAACGAGTTTGGTGTGATTGAATACCAGAAAATGTTTGAACAAGCTTCAAAATTATTTTCAAAGCTAGGAGTTAATATCGATCCAAAAACAAAAGTGGAAGATCTGAGCACTAGTCAACAACAAATGGTAGCTATTGCTAAAGCACTTTCACTTGACGCCAAAATAATCATCATGGACGAACCAACCTCTGCCATAGGTAAACGTGAAACTGAACAACTGTTCAATATTATAAGATCTTTAAAAAATGAAGGAAAATCTGTGATTTACATTTCTCATCGATTAGAGGAAATATTCGAAATAGCTGACAGGGTTGTTGTGATGAGAGATGGTAGAAAGGTAGGAGAGGGTCCCATAGAAGAATTTGATCATGATAAACTTGTTAGATTAATGGTAGGAAGAAGTATAGATCAGTTTTTTATAAAAGAACGTGCGACAATAACAGACGAAATTTTCAGAGTGGAAGGTATTAAACTGTGGAGTTTGGACAGAAAGAAACTTTTAGTTGATGATGTGAGTTTTTACGTCAGGAAGGGAGAAGTATTGGGAATATATGGATTAGTCGGCGCTGGAAGAACAGAACTTTTGGAGGCTATATTCGGCGCCCATCCAGGTCGTACAGAAGGAAAGGTATTCATTGGAGGAAAAGAAATAAAAATTCACTCTCCTAGGGACGCTGTAAAGAATGGGATAGGATTAGTCCCAGAGGATAGAAAAACTGCAGGACTGATTCTTCAAATGTCTGTTTTGCATAATATAACCCTCCCTTCAGTGGTAATGAAACTTATCGTTAGAAAATTTGGATTAATAGATAGTCAACTCGAAAAAGAAATCGTTCGTTCGTTTATAGAAAAATTAAACATTAAAACTCCTTCACCCTATCAAATCGTGGAGAACCTCAGTGGAGGAAACCAGCAAAAAGTAGTTCTGGCAAAATGGCTTGCAATAAAACCAAAGGTACTTCTCTTAGATGAACCTACCAGAGGAATTGATGTAAACGCAAAGAGTGAGATTTACAAACTCATAAGTGAAATGGCTGTTTCAGGAATGGGTGTAGTTATGGTTTCCTCTGAACTTCCAGAGATACTTGCCATGTCCGACAGAATTCTTGTTATGTCTGAGGGGCGGAAAACAGCTGAGTTTCTCAGAGAAGAAGTCACCGAGGAAGATCTTCTGAAAGCAGCAATCCCCAGAAGTGTGAAGGTAGAAACAACACAAAGGGAGGAGTGAGTAAAAGATGCAGGTCGAGAGATCCAGAGCGAAGATTTCGTGGTATCAAAGGATATCTCGCTATCAGTCGATTTTCATACTTCTTGGTCTTATCGTCTTGTTCAGTTTTCTGTCCAATCGATTTCTCACTCTTGAAAATTTCTGGATCATTCTCAGACAAACAGCTGTTAACCTCTGTATAGCTGTGGGTATGACGTTTGTCATTCTCACGGGAGGAATAGATCTATCTGTTGGTTCTATCCTTGGATTCTCGGGGGCTGTAACCGCAAAACTTTTGAAGTATGGTCTGATACTAAGTGCGTTTGGTGTCGTGCTCAAGTTCAATCCTCTTGGTGCATCAATAATTGGAGTCTTGGCTGGTTTTGCAATAGGATTGTTCAATGGGTTTATTATCACAAGATTCAATATTCCCCCATTTGTGGCCACACTGGGAACAATGACAGCAGTTAGAGGATTCATCATGCTTCTGACTAAAGGACATCCTATAACGCGATTGGGTGATAGTTTTGACTTCATAGGTTCTGGGTGGTTTTTAGGGATTCCAATGCCAGTCTGGATAGCCGCTATAGCCACAGGAGTAGGCATTTTTATTCTCAGAAAAACTCAGTTTGGAAGATATGTATATGCTGTTGGAGGTAATGAAAAAGCAGCAGTTCTCTCTGGTGTGAATTCAAAACTGACGAAACTCTGGGTGTACGCGATATCGGGTATCCTCTCGGCTGTTGCAGGTCTAATAGTTACCGCCCGTTTAGATTCAGCCCAGCCAAATGCTGGTTTGATGTACGAGCTAGATGCAATAGCCGCAACAGTTATTGGAGGAGCCTCTCTTTCAGGTGGAAAAGGAACTCTCATAGGAACTGTTGTAGGTGCATTGATAATTGGTGTTTTGAACGATGGGTTGGTACTCGTTGGTGTTTCTCCTTTCTGGCAACAGGTTGCAAAGGGATTCATAATAATAGCTGCTGTGATAGCAGAAAAACTCGGTAGAGGGGAAAAGGAGTGATCAAAGAGTGGGTGCATTGACCAGACACGAGGTTCTTGAACTGAAAAGAAAAGCTATCGAAATAAGAAAGATGATTCTCGATATGATCTACAAGGCAAAGTCAGGGCATACCGGCGGTTCCTTATCGAGCGTGGAAATCCTGGTAACACTCTTTTACAAAATTCTCAGAGTGAAACCGGAAGATCCGAACTGGGAAGACAGAGACAGGTTTATTCTGAGCAAGGGTCACAGCGTTGAAGCATATTACGCAGTCTTAGCTGATAAAGGATTTTTCCCGAAAGAAGAACTCGAGACGTACTGCAAGTACGGTTCTAGGCTCACAGGACATCCCACCAGAAAAGTCCCAGGGGTTGAGGTGAACACCGGTGCGCTTGGTCATGGTCTTGCCATCGGGGTTGGTATGGCTTTAGCAGGAAAAATGGATGGTAAAGACTACAAGGTTTACGTTTTGATGGGAGACGGGGAGCTGGATGAAGGAAGCGTCTGGGAAGCAGCACAGGTGGCGTCCCACTATAGTCTTGATAATTTGATAGGCATAGTTGATAGGAATCGTCTTCAGATATCTGGCCACACAGAAGAAGTCTTGAAACTGGAACCACTCTCAAAAAGATGGGAAGCATTTGGCTGGAACGTGCTGGAAGTTGATGGTCACGATTTTGAGTCACTTTACAAAACGTTTGTCTCCATACCTAGAGAAACTGGGAAACCACATTTGATAATCGCAAACACGATAAAAGGAAAAGGAATCTCCTTCATTGAAGGAAGAGTAGAATGGCACCACAAGGTTCCAAGTGATGAAGAATACAGGAAAGCCATCGAAGAGTTAGAAGAACAGCTGAAAACGCTAGAAGAAGGTGATATGGTATGAAAGTTGCTCTCAGAAAGACAATAGGTGAAAGATTGCTAGAACTTGCGAAGCAGGATGAAAAGATCGTGGTTGTAACCTCTGATGCACGGGGATCCGCGGCCATTGCGGACTTTTTCAAAGTATTTCCAGAAAGATCAATAGAAGTCGGAATAGCTGAGCAGACAGCAGCTGGAGTAGCCGCCGGTCTTGCCCTCTGCGGAAAGAAGGCCTGGGTCTTTGGACCTGCATGCTTCTATTCCGCAAGAAATTTAGAGCAGATAAAAAACGACATTGCCTACTCGGATGCCAATGTGAAAATCGTGGCAGTCAGTGGAGGGGTCAGCTATGGCCCTCTGGGAAGTACACACCATGCTCTCCACGACGTAGCTGTTATGAGAGCCATTCCCAACCTGAAAGTATTGCTTCCCAGTGATGCTGTTCTTGCAGCTGCCATCTTGGAACAGTTACTGAAAGATGAGAAACCCGTATACATGAGAACGGGAAGGAATCCGGTACCTGTGATCTATTCACGAGACGAAAAATTCGAGGTAGGAAGAGCAATAACATTGAAAGAGGGCAATGATATCACAATAATAGCAACAGGAGAAGTCGTGTGGAGAGCTTTGGAAGCGGCAAAGATTCTTGAAAAGGAAGGAATAAGTGCAAGGGTGATTGATATGTTTACCGTTAAACCCCTGGATGAAGAAGCAGTTTTCAGAGCTGCTCGAGAAACAGGAAGAATAGTAACCGTTGAGGAACATAGCATTTTTGGAGGTCTCGGTGGAGCGGTTGCAGAATTCCTTTCTCAAAATTTACCTACTCCTATGAAAATCCTTGGGATACCCGATGAGTATCCGGTTACAGGAACGCAGGATGAAGTTTTAAAACACTACGGCCTTGCGCCAGAGGGGATTGCAAAAACTGTCTTAGAGTGGTTCAAGGAGGGAAATTAGAATGTACGTTCTCGCAATAGATCAGAGTACCTCTGGTACGAAAGCTATTATATTCGATGAGAAAGGAGGAATTGTTCACAGGGTAACGGTGTACCACAAACAGTACTATCCAAAACCAGGCTGGGTAGAACACGATCCTGAGGAGATCTTTCGAAACACCTTAGATGCATGCAGAAAAGTCATTGAAGAATCGGGTATAAAACCGCTCGAGATAGAAGCTCTAGCTATTACGAACCAAAGAGAAACAACCATCTTGTGGGAGAAGAAATCAGGGAAACCAGTCTACAACGCTGTGGTCTGGCAGTGTCAGAGAGGGGCTTCTCTCTGTGAAGAGATAAAGAAAAGGGGATTGGAAGGGAAGATAAAAGAAAAAACAGGACTCGTAGTTGATCCTTATTTCTCTGCCAGTAAAATCAGGTGGATTCTGGACAATGTGGAAGGCGTAAAAAACAAGGCAAAGCAAGGAGAAATTGCTTTTGGAACAGTGGACAGCTGGCTGATCTGGAAATTGACTAAAGGGGAAGTTCATGCAACAGACTTTTCAAATGCGAGCCGCACACTTCTTCTCAACATTCATGAACTGAGATGGGATGAAGAAGTACTGGAGATCTTTGAAATTCCACCTGAAATCCTCCCTGAACTGAAAAGTTCAGATTCTGTCTTCGGTTACACCGATTTGGGATTTTTACCGAAAAAAATTCCCATAGTCGGTGTCATGGGAGATTCTTCTGCCGCTCTCTTTGGACAGGGAGGATTCTATTCAGGGGATATAAAGGTTACCTACGGTACAGGGAGTTCCACCATGTTGAACATAGGGGAAAAACCAAATGTATCAGATTCGCCCATTGTGTGCTCTGTTGGATGGGTCGTAAAAGAGACTTCCAGTTATGTACTCGAGGGTAACATTCATTCAGCAGGTGACACAATTGTTTGGTTAAAGGAAAAACTCGGAATCATAAGCGATCCCTCTGAAACAGAAAAAATAGCACTCTCTCTTGAAAACAACGGAGGGGTTTATTTGGTTCCTGCCTTCGTTGGGCTTGGGGCCCCGTACTGGCGAAGTGATGTGAAAGCGGCTATTCTGGGGCTTCAAAGGAATCATGGAAAAGAACATGTTGTTCGAGCGGCTTTGGAGTCCATAGCCTATCAAGTGAGAGATATCTTCGAGGAGATGGTCAGAATATCCAGTAAGGAACCCACCGAGGTCAGGGCAGATGGAGGAATCACAAGAAACAGATTTCTTATGCAGTTTCAGGCGGATATTCTGAACATACCAGTTTTAGTAAGCAACATAGAGGAAGTATCAGCGAGAGGAGTAGCTTTTGTTGCTTTGCTTCATCTCGGAGCGTTCAGCGATCTTGAAGAGATAAGGCAAAAGATAACTTACAGGGAAAAATACGAACCCCGGATGGGTGATGAATTACGGGAAATGTACTATGAAGGGTGGAAAACTGCTATCAGAAAACTACTCACCGAGTGAAGGAGGGAAAATGAAATGGAAAAGATGACCTTTGGTTTGATCGTCGGAAACAGGGAATTTTTCCCCGACAGACTGGTAGAAGAAGGAAGAGAAAGGGTAATAAAAGTTTTAGAAGGCATGGGATACAGGGTGGTAACCCTTTCACCCTCTGATACGAAACTCGGAGCTGTGGAAACAGCTAAAGACGCTAAAAAGTGTGCGGAACTTTTTAAGGAAAAAGCCGGGGAAATAGACGGGATTATTGTTACTCTTCCAAATTTTGGTGATGAGAAAGGAGTAGCTCAGGCAATCAGATTGAGTGGTTTGAATGTTCCTGTGCTGGTCCATGCGTTTCCAGATGATCCGGAGAAGCTCGACCTTCAGAATAGAAGGGATTCTTTCTGTGGAAAAATATCTGTAAGCAACAACCTGAAGCAATATGGGATAGAGTTCTCCTTGACGACACTTCATACAGAGGATCCAGAAAGTGAAGTATTTAAACGGGACATAGAGAAGTTTGCTGCCGTGTGCAGAATCGTTAAGGGAATGAGAAACATAAAAGTTGGAGCAATAGGAGCGAGACCCAGTGCCTTCAACACGGTGAGATTCTCTGAGAAGATCCTTGAAAGAATGAGCATTTCTGTTGAAACGGTAGACCTCTCGGAGATTCTTCACAGAGTTTCTAATCTCAAAGATGACGACGAGAGAGTAAGGAGAAAACTTGAGGAGATAAAGAAAAATTACAGGTTACAGATTGTACCGGAAGAGAAAATTCTCTTGATGGCAAAGTTTGGATCCGTCATTGACGAATGGATTGAGGAAAACGATATAAAAGCTCTTGCAATTCAATGTTGGACCTCTCTTGAATGGAATTTGGGAATAACTCCGTGTACCATCATGAGCCTTCTCAACGAAAAAGGAAAACCTGCCGCCTGCGAGGTTGATATCACCGGTGCTCTCTCTATGTATGTACTCCAGTTAGCTTCTGGACAGCCATCTGCAATAGTTGACTGGAACAATAACTACAGAGATGAAAACGAAACAATTCTCTTCCACTGTGGAAATTTCCCGGCTTCTATCTATGAAGAAAAACCTGAAATCAAATATGCAGATGTAATAGGAACAACTGTGGGTAAAGAAAGGGCCTATGGAGCTTGTGCAGGGAAGATAAAGACCTCACCGTTCACTTTTCTGAGGCTCACTACAGATGATAACGAAGGAAAAGTGAAAGCATATGTGGGAGAAGGGCAGATACTGGATGAAAATCCAAAGACCTTTGGAAGCAGGGGCGTGGCAAGAATTGAGAAGCTCCAGGAACTCATGAAATACATCTGTGAAAACGGATTTGAACACCATGTAGCGATAAATCTCTCGAGAGTGGCAGATGCTGTGAAAGAAGCTTTGGAAAAATATCTTGGGATAGTAGTTCATAAACATAACGCTGAAGTTTAGAGATTAAACCAGTTCTGGATGCTCTATGAATAAGAAGGGTGATCTCGATGACTCAAAACAATGTTGAAAAATGGGGAACATACGAAATAACACTCAAAGGGAAAGCGGAGGGGAATCCTTTTACAGACGTAGAAATCAAAGCAGTGTTTACAAGCGAAGCTGGTGACAGTTTTGAAGTGGAAGGCTTTTATGATGGGGAAGATACCTTCAAGATCAGGTTCATGCCGAACAGGACTGGTTTGTGGAAGTACGAGGTAAGAAGCGACATCAAAGATCTTGACGGTATGAAAGGAGAGTTTCTGTGTGTTGACCCTTCTGAAGGGAATCATGGACCTGTTCGAGTGTGCAACACTTATCATTTCTGCTATGAAGATGGGACACCTTACCATCCGTTTGGGACAACACTCTATGCGTGGGTACACCAGAGAGAAGAACTCATTCAGCAGACACTCGAATCACTCAGGAACTCTCCATTCAACAAAGTCAGGATGTGTGTGTTTCCGAAGTACTACGCTTACAATAGAGAAGAACCTCCTATGCTTCCTATGAGCTGGAGAGAGGAAGACGGGAGATATCAGGTAGAGTTCAATGTGAAGTTTTTCCAGCACTTTGAGAGGTTAGTGAAGGAACTTATGGACATGGGGATAGAAGCGGACGTGATACTGTTCCATCCGTATGACAAATGGGGATTTTGCAGCATGCCGGAAGAAGTGGACAAAGCGTACTTGAGGTATCTGATAGCGAGAATTTCTTCTTACAGAAATGTGTGGTGGTCAATGGCGAACGAATACGACCTTATCAAACCACAAAAAGACTGGGATGGATACTTTCATTTCATAGTGGAGAAAGACCCTTATAACCATCTAAGATCAGTGCATCAGTGTTTCAAGTTTTATGATCACACAAAACCCTGGATAACACACGCCAGCATTCAGTGGCAGGGGTCACTGAGATCGTGGAGCGGAGAACCTGAGATAGATATAGGCATAAATTTAATACCAAAATGGCGCGAGATGTACAAAAAACCAGTTATCATCGATGAATGTGGCTACGAAGGGAACATTGAGTACGGATGGGGTAATCTGCCACCACAGGAGATGATGAATCGCTTTTGGGAAGGTGTTACCTCTGGAGGTTATGTGACACATGGAGAAACTTATTACTCTGAAGACGAAGTCCTCTGGTGGTCAAAAGGCGGAAGATTGAAAGGTGAAAGTCCAAAAAGAATCGCATTCCTGAGAACGATTATAGAAGAAGCTCCACCGTTTCTTAAACCTATCAAGCTTGATCCTATGATGGACTGGGACGTTCATTGCATTGGTAAAGAAGGAGAATATTACCTGATCTACTTTGATATCAACAGACCAGTGAAAAGAACCTTAAAGCTTCCAGAAGGTAAGTACAGAGTAGATTTAGTTGACTGCTGGGAAACAGAGATACATAGTCTGGGGATCTTCCAGGGACAAGTTGTGATAAGGTTGCCGGGGAAATCGTATGTCGCTTTAAGAATTCAAAAAATGGAGAATAACGACGATTGGATAATTCTCCGAGAAGATGCTAAATTATAAATGAAATCATTATTAATAGCTAAGTTTTTGTTTTGAATAGATAAAACAGGGTATGAGCGTACCACCATTGACGAGTGTTGCTGTTGACTCTTTATATTTACGTTTTTCAGCAAGAAAATCATTGAAGGAGTAGCAGCAATGGGAGGTTAAAAGAATAAGGCTTCTCATCAGTGATAAAATTTCATTGAAGATACTCGACAGGAAGGAGAAATTAGCATGAAAAGGCGCCCTACAATAAATGATGTGGCGAAATTAGCTGGTGTTTCGATTTCAACTGTTTCCAGATATTTGAAAGATCCCTCGCAGGTCAGTGAAAAGTTAGGAGAGAGAATAAGAGAAGCCATAAAGAAACTGGGATACAAACCCAACAAGATAGCCCAGGGGTTGAGAACTGGTGATTCCAAAATGATAGGCTTCATCGTACCTGATATAACGAATCCCGCTTTTCTTACTATAGTTAAGGGAGCAGAGGATTTTCTGAGAAAAAAAGGTTATTCATTTATCATAGGAGGAACCGATCATAAATCGAAAGATGAAGTAGTGATTCTCGAATCTTTCATATTCCACAACGTAGACGGTGTTATAGTAACATGTACAGGCTACGAAAACAAAGCTCTAAAAGAACTTATAGAGAGATATCACCTCAAGTTGGTTTTCGTGGATAGAAGGTATCCCGGCATCGATGCTCCCTATATTGGTGTTGATAATTTTGGAGGAGTTGCCAGGATGGTTGATTATTTGGTCGAAACAGGTCATAGGTCATTTGCCTACCTTTGTGGAGATATGACCTCAACTGCGAAAGAACGTCTGGAAGGTTTTCTCGATCGTATGAAAAAGTACAAGATAAAGGATTACCAGGTTCTGTACGGAGAATTCACGTTTGAGAGTGGTTATAAACTCACCAAAAGATTGTCAAAAATACCGGACGCAATAATAGCTGGAAACGATCTTATGGCCTTTGGTGTGATAGAAGCTCTGAAAGAGAGAGGATTGGTAGTTCCAGAGGACGTCAGTGTAACAGGCTTCGACGATATGTTTTTCAGCAAATACTATAAACCTTCTCTAACTACTGTTCGTCAGGATCTTTATGAAATGGGAAAACAAGCCGGGAAAGTTCTGTTTGCACTTATTTCTGGAAAGAAGATAAGAAAAAAAGAGTACATACTTCCAACGGAAATCGTTATAAGAGATTCTGTGAAAGAAAGAAGAGCATAATATTTCTACGGATACATTTCCAGATACTCCTTCTCTATCCTGCACGGAATGGGGAGTCTTTTTTCAAGCTCTTTCAGTCCTTTTTCTCTGAAAAGATCGTAGACAACAGCGACCCAGAAATGGACCTTTCCGTGGAGATGCTCCAGTGCTTTCAGCTGGTAGCGGAAGTACTCACCGCTTGCTCCTGTGATTTTCTCAAAACTTTCTTCATCCCAGCCTTTCACACTCACTCTGATTAAAACGTTGAGATTCACAAAAAGATCCACAAGAGAAGGATCGAACCCAAACATCAGACCATTCGTCTCCAGAATGAAGGTGTTGTTCACAAGTTCTATAACTTTTCTCACGTGTTCGGCGGATCTTCTCCCAAGGATCGGTTCTGCCCCGCTGATCCTGAAAAGATCACACTTTCTTTTCTTTGAGATCTCAAGAAGCCTTTCTGCTACTTCCTCTGGTGAGAGAAAATCCCCTGCACGCTTGGGCCTGAGGTTTCTGAAGTAGTTCCAGCAGTAGGCACAGAGAAACTTACATCCTACAGTATCCGCTGTAACGATTCCCCCGTAGTAAAGAGAGTATCTGAATCTATAGTATTTTCGCCTTTCACCCTTCATGACAAGCGATTCCATCTCCATGGCTCTTTGTACCGGATTGAAGGCCATATTACCCCCTCCTTGTGTATAATGTACACGATGATCACAGCCGGTGTGGATGGTACGAGGAGAGGATGGGTGTATTCGATAGTGGAGGGAGACAGGGTTCTCGAGATAGGATTCATGGAACACTTCATGTTCCTGGACTTTCCCACACTCGTTGATATTCCCATCGGTCTCCCGAAAAAAGGCGAGAGAGAGTGCGACAGACTCACCAGAAGGATCCTTTCAAAGAGAGCTGCAAGTGTCTTTACGGTCCCGTGCAGAGTGGCCGTTTATCGAGAAAGCTACGAGGATGCACTGAGAGTCAACAGAGAGTGCCAGGGGAAAGGATTTCCTGTTCAGTTCTGGCACATAGTGGAGAAAGTGAGAGAGGTTGACGTTTTTCTCAGAAGCTATCCAGATCTTTCCGATCAGATCAGAGAATCCCATCCCGAGCTGTGTTTTCTGAGGATATCAAGCAAAATGATGAAATCGAAACACACCAGAGAGGGTTTGAACCAGAGAATCGAGATCTTGAGAGAACATCTGGTCTTCGATGTGGAAAATCTGCAGAGAATTTGCAGAGAGTACAGAATACATATCCACGATGTGCTCGATTCACTCGTTCTTGCACTGGCTCAGCAATTTCCTCTTGAGAGGATACCGGAAGATCCCCCACTGGATGAACACGGCCTTCCCATGCAGATCATTGCACCAGCAAGGACACAGCGTTCGCCGAACCCTGAGTGAGGACGTTGAAAACCTCATTCATGTGAGAAGGATCACTCACATCCACCACAGTCAGGTATCCGTTGAAGTCTGCAATGTAAAGAAATCCTTCATAAAGCCACAGACTCTGAGCCTTTCCTCCACTCGTTGGTATGTGATCGAGAACGAACGGGTTTCCAGGATCTGAAACGTCAATCGTTTGAACACCGAACGCGTAGTCTGCAAGATACAGCACACTATCTGAAACGATCACATCGTAGGGTGTCTGCGATTCGTAGGTCCCCAGAATTTGAGAGAGATCGTTCGCATCGATGATCGATACCCCTTCACCGTAGACAACGGCGTAGATCCTCTCATCTGACACGAAGACACTTCTCACCGTTCCAAAATTCACTCTTTCGAGAAATACAGGATTTGCCGGATTTGAAACGTCCACCACCTTCAAACCTTCATTGTAACAGGCCACGTAAGCGCGGTTTCCTGAAATGTGTACCTTTTCCGCCCAGTCCGCTTCTTCGAGTCTTGCAACCAGCACAGGGGAAGAAGGATCGGTTACGTTGTAAACCAGAAGACCGTTCGTCCAGTCCGCCACGTAGAGATAATCACCGGATAGGTCTACCCCGTAGGCGTAGTGGGTGTTCAGCTGATTCAACTGAACGGGATTTTCGGGATCGCTCACATCGAGAACGTGGATTCCGCTCTGACCATCTGCGAGGAACGCATACTGTCCCGAAACTTCAACATCGAGAGCGCTGTTTGCGAGAGAAACAAAAGAAATACTAACGGGGGTAGCTGTGACGTCGAACACTTCCAGACCTTCCCCGGTTGCCACCAGGGCATAGACCTTTTCTTGAGGCAGAGCCGGTATCATCTGGAAGCATCCAGAAAGGAATAGAAGAGCGAGAATAACAGGAAAGATCGCCTTCATTCTATCACCTCCCTGTGCATTCTACGTCCAGTAGTAAAAGAAAAATGAAAAAACAGTGTAAGATTTATAACTGGAGGGGGGAGATAACATGAAAAGATTTCTGGCAATTCTTTTGATTCTTCCGGTCATGGTGCTTGCGATACATCCTCTGGATCTTCTTGTTCGTGCAAGGGGAAATCCTGTCTACGAGACGATCATTGCAACCACAACCCAGGACGGCGACGAGATATACATATTGAAATCCTACGGCATGAACTGGCAGAACATCCAGTGGTTCCACAGAGTGGGCATAATCCTTCCGTCGAACTTGAATTACAAAGACAGGGCGTTTTTCTTCATAACGGGAGGAAGCAGAAAGGAAGAAAACGAACGCTATTACGATTCGTTTCTGGAAGACGTAAAAGAGAATCTGTGGGTGGCGAAGGAATTCGAAGCACCTTTCATAGTTGTGGGGGACGTTCCAAATCAGCCGATTTTCGGGCTCAGAGAAGATGCCCTGATCGCAGAAACGTTCAAAATGTTCCTCGAGAACCCAGATCCGTTTCTTCCCCTCCTTGTTCCCATGACGTACGGTGTGATAAAGGCCATGGACACGGCACAAGATTTCCTTGAGAAAAAAGGCGTGGAAATCAAAGGCTTCATGGTATCGGGGGCCTCCAAAAGAGGGTGGACCACGTATCTTACGGCGATCTTCGACCCACGCGTTTTCGCCATCGCTCCGATGGTGTACGACAATCTGAACATAGAAGCCCAGCTTTTGCATCAGAAAGAGTACTATGGTACCTACAGCGAGAAGTTGAGAGATTATCAGGAAAGAGGGCTCTTCGAGATTCTCGAAAACGATCTGGGAAAAAGGCTTCTTGAAATTGTCGATCCTTACGCTATGAGATTGAGACTCTCTCTTCCAAAGATCCTTGTGCTCGGCACCAACGACGAATACTGGACCGTGGATTCGGCGAACCTCTACGTGGATGATCTTCCGGGCGAAACCTTTCTATTCTATTCTCCAAACGATCCCCACAACCTGAAGAATGTGAAAGAAATAATAGAGACTCTCTCTTCGTTCTTCAAGATGTACCCCAAACTGCCGAAGGTGGAATTCTTTTACAGGGACGGGAAAATATTCGTTGAAAGGATTCCGGAAATTGTAGACGCGGAACTGTGGTTTGCAAGATCGAAGAGCAGAGATTTCAGAAAGGCGGTGTGGCTCAGACGTGGCGTGGAAGAAACCGATGATTCGCTGATCGGGGTACCTCCTGAAAAGCCTGAAGGTTTTCATCAGGCGTACTTCTTGAGGGTCACTCTCGAAATCAATGGGTTGAGGATGAAGCTTTGCAGTAAGATGATGGTGGAATAACGGGGTGAAATCTTGGGAAAATGTAGTTGGTGAATCTAATAGTCCAGGTGAAGACTCAATAGACTGTGTAGAAGATGAGTTCTCCAGAATCGGTGCAGAGAACAGCGAATTCTTTTTCGGAGATCTTGAAAATCTTCAGAGGATACTTTCCCGTTTTAACCGTTTGAACGACTCTATCGTTTTTTATCAGATATATCTCTTCTGCTTCCACAGAAAGTGCCACCAGATAGTTTTCTATCTCCTCGAGGTAGAGCACAGGGTGCGGCACGTTGATTTGTTTTACGCTTCCGTTTCTGTCAACCACAGAGATAACGGGAGAAACAAGACTGGCAACTGCAATGTCGGGTCCATAGAAGGAAATACCGTAAGCAAAATCGGGAAGGTTTTTCTTCCACACCACCTTTCCGTTCACCAATTTCACGAGCCAGCCGTTTCGGTAGTCAAGGACGTAATCACCGCTTGAACCTTCCACGTAGCGCAGAGGTCGAGAGAGTCCCAGACGAACAGAGGTCATGCTACCGTACCTGAGGTAAATCACATCGGGATCGTCTTCATCTCTCCAATAACAAAGGTAGGCGATTCCTTTCGAAGTTGGAACGAAATAGGTGCTTGAAACTCCTGTTCTGTACCTTTCCACAACTTTGAAGGAACGTAGATCCACTCCAACGAGCGTTCCCTGGGAAAACAACGAAATGTAAAAAACACCGTTGTGGTAAAGAAAGACCGTGGGATCCCCACCAAGAAGAATTTCTCTCTTTCTCTTTCCCGAAGGAGTGAGTTCAACGAATTTTCCCTCGAACATATCAGTAACGTAGAAGTTTCCTTTGAGGTACATACCCCAGACAGGGTAGGAAAAACCTGTGAAACGCGCTGTTACTCTCTTTGAAAGCGCATTCACCGCGACGACTTCTCTTTTCAAAGAATCAACGAGGGTGATGACACCCTCGTTGATCGTTCCTCTCAAAGGATTCACATTGAGATCTATCCTCTCTGTTTCGAGGATTCCCGCGAAAACACTTACGATCAGAGATACAAGTAGCGCTGCAGTTCCCAGTTTGTAACGTAGGTGCTGAATTCCTTCCAATCCTTTTCGGCAGCCTCCACAAATTTTTCGAATATATGTTCTCCCAGTGCATCTATTATAACATCGTCTTTCTTGAGTTCTTCGACAGCCTCTTTCAGTGATCCTGGAAGCGATTCTATGTTGAG
This sequence comes from Thermotoga maritima MSB8, assembly GCF_000008545.1. NCBI lineage: Bacteria > Thermotogati > Thermotogota > Thermotogae > Thermotogales > Thermotogaceae > Thermotoga > Thermotoga maritima. The sequence goes on along the minus strand of NC_000853.1, from coordinate 960,122 downwards.
TTCTTCCCTTCTCTCAGACGTCATGTGGTAAATGTTTTCTTCAACCGGCGCGGGAGGCTCGATTTTGTTGATGATACCGTCCAGACCTGCCGCGAGGATAGCCGCGAAGGCAAGATAGATGTTACAGGATGGATCGGGTGATCTGTACTCCAATCTTGTCGCTTTTCCTCTTGCCTTTGGAATTCTGATGAGGGCGCTTCTGTTTCCAACTGACCAGGAGATGTAAACGGGCGCTTCGTAACCGGGAACGAGTCTCTTGTAGCTGTTTATCGTGGGATTTGTGACGGCTGCGAGAGCTTTGGCGTGCTTCAATATACCACCAACGAAGTATCTGAGTTCTTTAGAAAGCCCAAGAGGATCGTCGGGATCGTAGAAGGCATTTTTGTCACCCCTGAAAAGACTCATGTGGACATGCATTCCCGATCCGTTCACACCGTAGAAGGGTTTGGGCATGAAGGTTGCATGATATCCGTGGAAGATTGCCATGGTTTTGATGACGAGTTTCACGGTCTGGGCATTGTCGGCGGTTCTCAGGAAAGTGTCGTACCTGAAGTCCACCTCGTGCTGTGAGGGAGCAACTTCGTGGTGCGTTGCTTCAACAGTGATCCCCATCTTTTCGAGAGCTATCGCGATGTCCCTTCTGATCTCCTCGACTTTACTGAGCGGCAGAAGATCGAAATATCCTCCATGGTCAAGAAACTCAGGAACAGGTTCTCCTTTTTCGTTGATGGGAAGGATGAAAAATTCCATCTCGGGACCCGCATACGGTGTGTAACCCAGCTGTTCTGCTTTTTCCATCATTCTTCTTAGTCTGTAACGGGGATCTCCCTCAAAGGGTTTACCATCTGGAGTGTAAACGTCACAGATGACTCTTGCACTCTTTGCACCATCGACCGTCCACGGAAGAACGGCGAAGGTGTCGAGGACGGGCTTGAGGTACATATCAGACTCTTCGATTCTCACAAAACCCTCGATGGATGAACCGTCGAACATGATTCCGTCCTCCCAGGATTCGAGAAAAACATCCGGCGTTATCTCTAAATTCTTCAAGGTCCCGTTGATGTCGGTGAATTGCAGCCTGATGAATCGAACATTCTCCTCTTCGATGATTCTTTTGATGGTCTCAATTGTCATAACAACACCTCCTCTTGAACATAAAAAATCATTGTGGTATAATCAATATCCCAAGACATGAAATGAAGTTGTTTGGGCCAGTAAAAATCAAAAACAACAACCTTTTCTGTCCCCGGGGACAGAGGGGTTTTTTCTTTTTGCATCTTTATGCGTAGAATATAACAGCCGTTTGTGAATTGCAAATTATTTGGAAGTTAAAAAGCGGTTTAGAAATACCTTCAGAAATAAGAACACAGCATATCCTATAGCAAGGCCAAGAGCGCTTCTGTAGATAGAAACCACCAGAGGCGTTTTAACATGACAGAACGTGTTGAACATCGAAACGAGCGCAACGCTGCCAAAACTCTCTCTGAGAAAATCGTATTCTCTGAATCCTTCCAACCAGAAAAACGGGTAGCACACAATTTCCTTGAAACGGGGCCGAACCATCAAAACACTCTCCAGCCAGTCTCTGAACTTTCTTTCAACTTCCAGCACCCATCCCGAATTTCCCGAACGCATAAGATAATAGAAACCCACAGGAATGGCAAGGAAAAGGAGCGGCAGGTACTTTTTCCAGTTTCTTCTGTTCTTCCAAAGTCCTGAAAGAAAGAGAAGCCCGGGAAGAAGTACGAGTGAAAGTTTCACTCCGCGGAAGTCCAGGATACCGTTGAGGTGGTACAGATCGCTGAGACTCAGAGACAGAGAGATCGACAGAAGGAGAAAACTCAACACTTTCAACCATTTCTTTTTCGGCACAAAATACGCCGCCAGTGTACCGGAAACAAAAAGGAGAGACACGAACCATTCCCTTGAAAAAGGCAAAACGAAGACTACAGAGAGAAGCAGAGGATTCAGAGAGGTTATCATAAGAATGGGAGGTATCAAGAAGATCCACTTCGGGAAAGGCGGTTCAGATTCTGGAGGAGCCGGAAACGGTACAACTTTTCCTTTGAAATAACTGGAAAGCCTCTGAACGAGGAGCTCTTTTTCGTCTATGTCCCTTATCCAGAGAACCTCCACACTTCGTTCAAGAACGGCTCTTTTGTACCTGTGAAACAGCGCTTCTTCGTCCAGATTCAGCTTTTCTATCTCTTCGGGTTTCACCGTGTGAACACGAAAGAAGAGGCCGTCTTTCTTCAAAAGTGCGACTTTTCTTGCGAAATCGTAAGATGGATCGAACTCAACGATCCCAAGCCATTTTCCTTTCAATTTCTCTGCCAATTCTTGAGGCTCCCAGAAGAGAGGTTCACCTTTGAGAATCACGATCTCGGCTTCCGGTGGCAAATCTTTTCTGCTCGAAAGGTCAAAGAGAACCACTCGCTTTCCATCGATCATGTCGTCGAACAGAAAGGAAAATTCCATCCCTTTCCTGTCATAAGCCACCCTTTCTGGAAGAAAGAACACGATGAGAACAACAGAACTCACCAGAAAAATGAGAAAAAGACTATTTCTCAAGTTTGTAAACTTCTTCACCCACCATCACCTCGACTTCTTCCCTAGTCCAGCCGTAGATCAAACTCCCTTTCAGGGAGAGTCCGCCGATCTGGATTTTCCTTTTTGGTCCCAGATACACGGGAACGGGCCTTTCTCTCACAATCACTCTGTGTGGTCTGTTCACCACAAAGAAAGCGGTACTCGTGTTACCGAAAGTATCCGTAGCCTTCACAAAGACAACATGATGCCCATCTGGTATCTTCTGGGCTTCTCTTCCATCGCAGATGTATTCAACTCGAAAAGAAGAAGCGTCTTCTATCTTCTCCGGAGAGAGAACGAGTGGAGGAGTGGTGTCTCTCACATCGATCTCCATTCTCAAAAAGTTTCCGGATTCATCGCAACCGATAAGGTGATAGACACCAGGAAATTCTGGAGAAAACACAGTGATCTTTTCTCCAGTTGATGGAAGAAACCAGTTCACAAGAGGTGGTAGAATGAGGCTCTGGCCGAACTCAACAGAAGATTGGTACGATCTTTCCGCGAAAGAAACAGGAAGAGCTTCGAATGAGAGACTGGTGGATTGTCCCAGAGAATCCACCACTTCTACTTCGAGCTTTGTGGCTTCCGTGGTTTGGTACCACAATTTGCCTTCCCTTCCATTCCAGAGTGTGACGAAGGTAGAATCGTCAGTCACATTCAGAAAGACCACCGTTCCGATAAGAGGATGCCACACCTTTGAATATCTCACCTCAGGAGGCTTTGGAGTGACGTCTATGGTGCCTTCTATTCTCCTTGGAACCTCAATTTTTTTGAAGAAGAAGGAAAGATAGTACTCGAGCTTCTCTTTTGTAATAGATCCCTTTACAACGACCCTGTCGCGTGAAAAGACTTCAACGGGAAATGCGTCGTAAACGAACGTGAGATCTGTGCTTTCAAGAAGCTCGGCGAAAACATCCTCGGGAATTCGGATATCCCCCACATCGACTCCGATCGTCACACCGTTGCTCAGGACAAGGGTCGTGCTGTCTGGAAGATCAATGGTGATACCCCGAACCTTCGGAGGAGTGTAAATTGTCTCAAGAGAGGCTTTGAAGGGTTCCAGGTCGCGTGAAGTTTCAAAAGGGAAAGTTCTGTTCGTTAACGAAACGATGCCGGTGTTGTTGTAAGTGTTGAAGAGCACTTCCTTAGAAAACAAAAGAAGAGACGAGAGAATGAGAATCAGGAAAGAAATTCTTCTAACCATTCATCACTCCTCTCTTCTAAAAGGTTCAGAACGCTGAGAAGATCATCTGGAAGGGGTGCCCTGAAGTCCTTTTCCTCCTCAGTCCACGGATCGATGAACTTCATTCTATAGCTGTGGAGGAACTGTCTTTTTAAACCGTATCTCTTTCGAAACTCTCTGTTGAAATGTCTGTCACCGTAGGTGTCGTCTCCCACAACGGGAAAACCTATCTGCGAAAGGTGTCTTCTTATCTGATGCTTTCTACCCGTGTGTATCTTCACGCGGAGAAGCGAAACATCTTTCAGAGGTTTCACCGAAACGATCTCAGAAACCGCTTCCTGCCCATCGAGAGGAATGGTGATTTTCATGTTGTTCTCTGGAACTCCTCTTACGAGCGTGACGTATTCTTTCTCTATGTTTCTGCCCTTGAACAGTTCCGTGAGAATTCTCGCGGCCTCTCTGTTTTTGGCAACAACGAGAAGCCCAGAGGTTTCTTTGTCGAGTCTGTGAACGAGAAACGGTGAAAACCCCTTTTCCTGACCGTAATAAAGGAGTCCTTCTATCAACGTCGCAACATGAACACCTTTTCCTGGATGTATGGCTATGTTCGGTGGCTTGTTCAGCACAAGGTAGTGATCGTCTTCGTAGAGCACGTCGAGTTTCATGGGAACTGGTGTGAGGTCTTTCTTCTCAGATCTCTTCGGAAGATTTTCCAGATTCACATACCGGAGCTCTACCACGTCTCCTTCTTCCAGATCGAAAGAAGGATCCTTCACGCGTTTTCTGTTGACATACACCTTTCCCTTTCTGATGAGTTTGTATATCACCGAAAGGGGTACGTCTTTCAGCTGGTTCCTCAGAAATTTGTCCAGCCTTCTGTAGAAATTCTCCCTGGTGACTTCCATTCTCATGACTTTTATTTCTCCTGAACGATTTCGTTTTTCTCGTTGAGAACGATCGTTTTCGCTTTCACAGGTTTGTCACTGAAGGTGAAAGCCATGATGATCACTCTGTCACCTTCTTCACCGAGTCTTGCGGCTGCACCGTAGAGGTTTATCTCACGGCTTCCCCTCTTTCCCTTTATGACATACGTTACGAATCTTTCGGCGTTGTTGACGTTCACCACCAGTACGAGTTCTCCCTCGCTGATGCCCGCTTTTCCCATCAGCTCTTCGTCTATTTCTATGCTTCCTTCGTAGTAAACTTCTTTTCTCGTGATCGTAGCCATGTGAATTTTGGACTTCAGATATATGTTCAGCATCGTTTCACCCTCCCGAAAGATTTTATCATGCAAAGATATGTTATGATTTTACAGAAACACTGGAGGTGGGAAATATTTACAAGCGATTCGCACGAGTTTTTCACGAGGGGCCGTACACATCGTTCTCGAGAAGAATAGCGAAAAATTTCGCCAAGATTCTGGAAAACTTTCATATTCGAGGAAAAAAAGTGCTGGATGTGGCCTGTGGAGAAGGAACATTCGCTGTGGAAATCGCCAAGCAGGGCTTCAAAGTGGTGGGAGTTGATCTTTCATCCGAGATGCTGAAGTTTGCCAGAAAAAGAGCAAAGGAAGAAAGCATCTCTGTGGTTTTTTTGAAAAAAGACATGAGAGAACTCGATTTTCACGAAGAATTTGATATCGTCACCTGCTGGTTTGACAGTCTCAACTATCTGCTGGATTACAAAGATTTGAAGAAAACTTTTGAGAAAGTTCATGAAGCTTTGAAAACAGGTGGAGCGTTTCTTTTCGATATGAACACCGTTTATGGACTTCTGATGGCCAATCAGGAAGGCCCCGTGTACATTCAGCAGGATGGAAAGGATATCTTCGAAGTTCAAACTATAGAGTTCGATCTGGAGGAATCCGTCGCCACCTTCTATGTGACCGTTTTCGAAAGAAAAGAAGAGGAGCTGTGGGAGAGATTCGATGAGATACACAGAGAAAGAGGCTACAGAGTGAAAGAAATCGCGTCTGCACTGAGTGAAACGGGCTTTGTGTTTTCTTTTTATGAAGATCTCCTCAGCAAGTCACCTCTGACCAGCTACAGTAGAAGACTGTGGTGCGCTGCGAGGAAGGTGAGCGCAGGATGAGACACAGAGGCGGGAGAGGATTCCGAGGTTGGTGGCTTGCCAGTACCATCCTTTTACTCGTAGCGGAGAAACCTTCTCATGGATACGAGCTCGCAGAGAGGCTCGCAGAGTTTGGTATTGAGATACCTGGAATCGGTCACATGGGCAACATTTACCGTGTACTCGCCGATCTCGAAGAGAGCGGGTTTCTCAGCACCGAATGGGATACAACGGTCAGCCCCCCAAGAAAGATTTACAGGATCACCCCACAGGGAAAACTCTATCTCAGAGAGATATTGAGGTCTCTGGAGGACATGAAGAGAAGAATAGAGACACTCGAAGAAAGAATAAAGAGAGTGCTTCAGGAAGAGTAGAGTTCTTTTTCTATACGGGCCAGCTCTCTTTTCACTTCTTCTGAATCTATGGTCGGGTACTCTCCATCGAAGTAGATCCACTTTCCAGCAACCATCGTGGCGAAAACTTCACCGCTGAAAGCGTGAACGAGGTGGTTCTTTATGTTCTGGACTGGAAACATTTCAGGGAGATCGAGGTCTATTACCACAAGATCGGCGTTCCAGCCTTCTTCAATCTTTCCGCTTTTGAACCCCATCGCTTGGGCTCCATCGTACGTCACCATTTTCAAGCATGTGTTCACATCCAGATTGCGCGGATTCTGTGCTTTCTGAAGAAGACTCGCGAGCCTCATTTCGAAGAACAGATTCAGAGAGTTGTTGCTCGCCGCTCCATCCGTGCCGAGGGTGACCTTCATCCCATGCTCTATCATTCTCTGAACAGGTGCTATTCCGTTTCCGAGTTTCAAATTGCTCGCAGGATTGTGAGAAACGAAAAACGGAATATCTTTCAGAACACCGAAATATCTCTCGGGAAGATGAACACAATGAGCTGCGATGGTCTTCACTTCTTTCAACCCGATGTTCAAAATGTCCTCCAGATCATACTCTTCTTTGGAGGTTTCATAGAGATGAATCGTCACTGGAGCGTTCAGAGACTTCGCAGTGTCGAAGACTCTCTTCAGGTATTCTTCAGAACAAAGGTAAGGTGAGTGAGGACCGAATCCAACGAAAATCCTCCCCTCAAAACCGTTCCACTCGTTGTAGAGTTTCAAATTCTCCTCGAGTCGTCCTCCATCGTCCCCATTACTGTCCACAAGTCCCCGTGTCAAGAGGGCTCTCATTCCAAAATCTCTGACTGCCTTTGCAATCCACTCCTCATGAAAGTACATATCGACAAAGCCGGCGATACCATGTCTTGCCATTTCCATCTGGGCAAGGATCGTACCGTAGTAGGCCATCTTCTCTGTCAATCTGTCTTCTATGGGAAGCACCTTAGAGAAGAGCCACTCTTCGAAACTGAGATCTTCCGCGACTCCTCTCAGAAGAGTCATCGGCGCGTGAGTGTGCGTGTTGAAAAGAGCCGGCATGACGAGTTTGCCGGAGAGATCCAGATCGACCTTCACTTCTCCCTGTAACACTCGTTTTATCGTGCCGTTTTCGATCTCTACGGCTCCCCAGAAAGGTTCAGAAGAGAAATCTTTCAGTATCAGGCAATTTCCTATGATCATTTCTCCCGCCCTTTCCACAAAGCGAGAAGAATTTCGAGAGAGTTGAGATCTCCCACTATCTCTCCCTTTTCATCGACAACCGGCATCTCCTGTATATTGTTGTCGATCATCAGCTTCAAGGCTTCTTCCAATGGTGTATCCATGTGAACGTATACAGGATCCAACATTATCTCAGATGCGTTCTTTGCTATCAATCTTTTCATCGAGGAGCGAATGAGCTCTTCCTTTGGAATGAACCCGAAAAAGTGAAAACCAGAAACCTTCAAAAGGTGCATGACAGGGATCATTCCAACGAGTTTGTTGTCTCTCGCAACATAAACGGTTCTTGTGACGGGATCCTCCAGTATCCTGTCGACGATTTCTTCTATAGGAGTGTCTTCCTCTACAACTGTGGGCTTCAGAGAAATCAATTTGCAGACGTCTTTCACTTTCATGATCTCACCTCAATATCTGATCAACAAATAGACTCCTGACACCAGAAGACTGAGTATGAGCACGGGAAAACCTATCTTGAAATACTCCCAGAAGGTTATATGCTTTCTGTCTGCTATGAGAGAGGTTCCTACCACGTTCGCGGATGCACCGATTAGAGTTCCATTTCCTCCAAAGCACGCTCCCAGAGAAAGAGCCCACCAGAGGGGTCTCAGATCAGAAAACGTCTCCGGAGCCAGAACCGCGAGTTTCTTTATCACTGGAATCATGGTGGCAGTGAACGGTATGTTGTCAACGAAAGCGGAACTCAATCCAGATATTCCCAGAACAGATATCAGAGTGCTTTCCATTTTTCCCTTTGAAAGCCTGATGACGAGTTCTGATATTCTTTCGAGAACTCCGGCCTCTTCAAGGGCACCAACAACAAGGAAAAGACCTATGAAGAAAAAGATGACGCCCCATTCGATCTCTTTGAACACATCCTCTATATCTTTTTTCTTTAAGAAAGCAAGCGAGAGGAAGCCAGCAAGAAGGGCAACCTCGAAACTTTCAAGTCCAAGTGGTTTCTGAAGAGAAAAGAGAACAAGAACGACCAGAGTCAGTATTATGGAAAGATAAAACAGCTTTTTGTCAACGATGGCCCTACGGGGATCGAAGTCTTTGACCACTTCCACCGGTATTTTTCTGAATATGACCCTTCTGTAAACAGCGGAGAGAAAGATCAGGGTAACGATGAGGGTCAGAACGGCAGCGGGTGCAACGTTGACCACAAAATCGAGGAAATGAAGTTTCGCCGCGGAAGCAATCATGATGTTTGGAGGATCTCCTATCATCGTTGCGGTACCACCTATGTTCGAAGATATGATCTCCGATATCACAAAGGGAACGGGATCCAGATCAACCGTGTCGCAAACTACCAGAGTTACAGGAACGAACACCAGTATCGTTGTTACGTTGTCCAAAAAAGAGGATAAAAGAGCCACAAGAGTGTTAATTGCGATGAAAAAGAGAAATACATTTCCACCTGAAAGTTTCACCGAGTAAAGCCCAAGGAAGTGAAATAAACCGCTTCTTTTTGTAACGGACACGAAGATCATCATTCCTATCAAGAGAAATATCGTGTTGAAATCCACATACCTTACCAGTGCTTCGATGGGATCTTTGAACACAAGAAAGAGGGCGGCGCTCCCTCCGAGCATGGTGATGACCGCTCTGTGGTGTTTTTCCAGAATGATGAAGAGGTATACTATTATAAAGATCAGAAGTGAAACAACGGCATCTTCGAACAAAATATCTCCCCCGGAGGTAAGAGATCGATGAAGAAGATGTTTCTGTTTATCTTTGCTATTATACCCCTGGTTTCTTTCTCTGTTGTAACCCTCGATTTAAGTATGTTCAGTACCGAAGAGGCTTCTTCTGTTCTTGCGGATGTTCAGGAGAAAATTCTGGAATTTCTACCGAAAGAAGCGACGATCACAAACTCTTCGACGGCGACGTTTTCGATGACGTTTTTCCTCTCCTACAACGCAACGGACAACCTCTATGTGGGAGAATGGAAACACGGAAATGAAGTTGCAAGGTACGAGTACAATCCCAGGGGCTACAAATATTACAGAGACTTCGTGATGGAGTGTGCCTCTTTTCCCCTGGAGAAGGTCTCTTTCTATCTCTTTTCCAAAAATGAGTTTCCAGATGCATTCCGGCTCACCTATCATCCCGCACTCGATGAGTACAGCGATTTCTCCAGTGAGTATTTCGTTTTCTCCTCAGAAAGGCTTTCTGGAAACAGGAATCTGTTTCTGATCGACAGAAAAAATGGAGATCTTCTTTCCCTGCCTGTGTACGGTAGCAGCGAGTACTTTCCGAGGATATCCCTGGATCAAAAGTACCTGCTCTTTCAGGGTTCACTCCATGGAAACTGGGGCATATACTACATGCCGATCTCAAAAGATTATTCCTCGAAGATAAAACTCATCTCACGGGGTAGATTTGCGGCGTACAATCCCAATTGGCTCGACGAAAACACGATGGTGTACGTTCAGGAAGATGCCACCTCGAATCATCTCGTTGTGAAAGATCTCGTAACGATGAGGGAAAAGACGTACGATCTTCCGTTCGACTGGGTTTTCACACCGGCCAAGGGAAATCAGGGTATCGTGTTCGTGGGACTCAAAGAGTCAAACTTTGGGATATACGAACTCCTTCCGGATGGAACGGTGACGGTTCTGGAAAACAGTCCTTACAACGAGTTCGATCCGGATGTGTTTGGAAATTACCTGATTTTCTCCTCGAACAGGGACGGTGTTTTCAGGATATACGCAAAGGATTTGGAAAGTGGGAAAGTCTGGTGCCTGACGGAAAAGATCCCTTACGATGCGTTCTATCCTGCGTTCTCTGAGGACGGAAAGTTGGTGGCTTTCTCTGTGTACGAAAAGGGTAGTGAGCCAGACATCTGGATCGTGCGCTTCAGAGTTCCTCAGGATTGATGTTCTTTACGACATGGACCCTCTTTATGAAACCACCCGATCTTTTCAGTTCCTCGAGCTCTTTTTTCAAGCCGGTGGAAAGCTCGCCGTTCGTGAAAATTCCAACTTCCGTGGCACCATAAATATAGGCCGCCGCAACGAGTTCCTTCACGACCTCTTTCTCCACCGTAGAGTTTCTTCTCTTCACCTGGAAAACCACTGTGCTTCCTCGTCTTTTCGCAACGATATCTGCCCCAAAATCCTTACTCTTTCGCGTTGTTCTCACCGATCTAAAACCGTGTTCTTTCAGATATTCTCTGGCGAATTCCTCGAACCGATATGGATTCTTGAGACCCGCCTCGAGAAGGTTTCTGAGGTCTTGTTTTCTCCTTTTCTTCCCCCATTGCAGAAAGAGAACAAGAAGGCTAAAAGACAACAGACTCAAAATGATATAAATCATGCACTTTCACCTTCGTTTTGTGTATTTTCGAATTTCTTCTCATTCTTTCAAACGCTTCCAGAGATTCCTTCGTGATGGAAGAATAAGCTACCCTGATGTCACGTGTTCTGTTCGTGTATGCCATGTAGAGGATTTCTTTCACCACATCGAAGTTCACGCTGCCCACACAGATGATGATCTTTCTGAGACCTTTTTTGATCAGAAACACTTCACAACCGCTCACTGTTTTATGAGAGATCTGGTATCTTCTGCCTTCGTAGTACCTTTTTACAGTTCGGCAAACAGTTTCAACATCGACTTTTTTCCTTTTCTCGATCAGGCTCAGGATGAAAACGATGAAAATAACGACTGCTGTGAGAACGATCCCGAGCATTTTCACCTTACCACCCCACCCAGAAATACATGATATCATTTGAAGATGGAGAAGGGAAGGTGAAAAGGTGCGCGTAGAAGAGGCAAAGTACCTCGCAAAAAAGATCATGATGGCCGGTGAGATACCGCTTCTGGTAGGGCATTTCGGTGTGGGAAAAACGGATATCGCCAGGGACATAGCCAGAGAAACCGAAAGAAAACTGATCATCCTGGTTCTTTCTCAGATGGAACCGGGTGATTTGATAGGACTTCCCGCCCGCACAGAAGAGAAAACCGTCTTTTTAAAACCGGACTGGTGGCCCGAAAGCGGCGATACGATTCTTTTTCTCGATGAGATAAACAGAGCCCATCGTTCCGTCAGAAACGCGATCATGCAGCTCCTTGTGGATAGAAGAATTCACAACCATATCTTGCCGGAAGGAACGTGGATCATGGCAGCCATGAACCCCCCGGAGGAAGAGTACGATCAGGCCGATCTCATTACAGATCCTGCGTTCATATCTCGATTCTTCATTCTGGAAGTGAACCCAGACGTTTCCGAGTGGCTGGAGTGGGCTGAGAAGAACAATGTATCGAAAGAAGTGAGAGACTTCATAAGGGACTACCCTGAGTTCCTTTTCTCCGAAAGAAGTCTCTCTCTGAGAACATCCCTGAAACCTTCCCCGAGAAGCTGGTACAAGCTCTCAAATGTGCTGAAAACTCTGACGGATGATGAAAAAGAAAAGTACGGCTACGTCATCGCGGCAGGAATCGTGGGGCCAGAGGCTGCAAAGGCCTTTTATGATTCGTTCTTTCAGAGAGTAAAGATCCCTTCTGTGGAAAGTGTGCTCTTTGATGGAAAGATAGAAAATTTGGAAGACATACACGCTGCGAACACTCTTGTTCTCAGGATAGTAGATTTTCTGAGTAAAGTGGACGTGAGAACACTTGAAAGACACCTGGACGACGTATCGAAGAACCTGGTCCGACTTTCCGAAATCATGCCTAAGGAATCTTTCTACGGTGTTTTAAGGTTTCTGGTCGATGAAGCTCAAAAGGAAGGAGAAAAGTCCTGGATCTTCGATAAAATACTCGAGAAGATGCTGGAAAGAGAAGACATGAGGAAAATGGTGAACGAGCTATGAAAGGTGAGGAAACTCTCAAAAAGGCTTTGCTGAACATAGGAAAGGAATCACCGTTCTATTATTACGTTCTTCTCGGTGTCAAGCTGGTACCATCGAAGAATACGAGGAATCTGAAACTCTCTTTCTCCACAACCGGAGATGTGATGTTGTTGTACAATCCAGAAGCGATAGGAAAAAAGCCTCTGAGAATGGTTCAGGCTCTTCTGATACACGAGGTCATGCACATCGTTCTCCAGCACTTTCGAATAAAGCCTAAGGATGAAAGAGACAGAAAAATATGGGATCTTGCCATGGATGCCGCTATAAACCAGTACATCCCGGAACTTGCAGCCTTTGGGGTACCGCTCGACGTACTCGTGAAGGAAGGTCACACAACGGACAACGACACGCTCTTCGTACTGCCACCTGAGTGGATGATGTTCGAAAACGCTGAAATGTATCATAAATGGATTTTAGAGGAGATGGAAAGACTCGGAAGGTACGATGTGGAAGTGGTGGCAGAGTTTCGGGATAACGTCGACGACCACTCGGGACTGTTCGAGGAAGACGTCCCAGTTGAGATGATCCTCGACCTCACAAAAGACAGGACCAAGAAAGCTTTCAACCTCTTTGGAAATACTCTTCCCTCTGGAGTAAGAAGGGAAGTTTCGCTCTCGCTCGAAAATCCCGAACTGGACTGGAAAACACTCCTCAGGAGGTTTTTCGGTGTTTCGATAAAAGCGGATCGCTACACAACTCCGTTGAGGCCAAACAGAAGGTACGATCACCTCCCTGGCTGGAGGAACGAGTACCTTCCCAGAATAGCCGCTGTGGTGGACACCAGCGGAAGTATTGTGGAGAAGGAGCTGAACCAGTTTATTTCCGAACTCGAGAAGATCTCGAACATAGCAGGGGAAGAACTCTGGCTCGTTCAGGTTGACAAGAGTGTTACATCGGCTATGAAGTACAGATCTGGAAAGTGGAAGGATCTGGAGATTGTGGGAGGAGGAAGCACAGATCTTCAGCCAGCGATCGATTACTCAGAAAGGGTCCTCAGGTCAGAGGGAACAGTTGTCTTCACGGATGGTCACACCGACGTTCCGATCGCAAGGAGAAGAATCCTTTTCGTGCTCTCAAGGTATCACAACGAAGAATTTCTCAAGGAAGCGAGAAAGATGTATGGAAGAGATGCGGTGGTGGTCCTTTCATGAAGAGGGAATTGGAACTTCTTCTGAAGGAAACATCGGTACACAATCCTCTTAAAGACTACGAGAGTAAGCTTGATAACGTGCATCTTCACACGTTTGTACTCAGAATAAAGAGACATCGTTTCCCATCCCTGTTTCTCATGATTGACACATCCGACAGAAGACTGCTGAATCTCTCCGTTGAAGATCCCTTCGATAGGGAACCGTGTATATACAGGGTAGAAGCAGATGTTCCGGAATCCATGGTCTCCTTCTACACGAAGCTGTTCGAAAAGGTGGATTCGGTCTCCGCGGGAATATTCAGGATGCCGTTGAAGGTGAAGGTTTTAAGGTCCGCCGGAAATGAAAGCTGGCTTCAAAAAATATTCCTTCAAGAAAAAGTGAAAAACATGGAGTTCTTTCTCTTCCAAAACAGGGTATCTGATGAGAATCTGGAAAAGATGATGAAACTTTTAAAATCGCGACTGAAGATCGTTCTGAGAAACGAGGGAATCGATGTGTTCCTTGAAACTCCAGAGTGGGTAGATAAAGAACACATCTCGCTGCTCCACGAAATGGGTGTTGTTTTGAGAAAGAAAAAGGGCATTCAACCTGCGCAGAATCCTATGGAACAGGCCTTTCTCACACTCAGAGTAGGATACGATCAGTTCTTCGAAGAAGACTTTGACATGGAATATTTTGCGAAAGATTTTATGGAAAAATTGAAAAGAATGTATGAGGTACTCGTTTCAATGTTATAATAAATACCGTGCAAAAACCTTTCAAGGAGGGACGAAACATGAAGGTAAGAGTTGACGCAGATGCCTGCATTGGATGTGGAGTTTGTGAGAATCTCTGTCCTGACGTTTTCCAGCTCGGTGACGATGGAAAGGCAAAGGTCCTCCAGCCCGAAACGGATCTTCCCTGTGCGAAGGACGCCGCTGACAGCTGTCCAACCGGAGCTATCAGCGTAGAAGAGTGAGGTAAGGGGTGGGGTTTTCCACCCCTTTAGAAATTTTTCAGATCTGTTTCTTTTTCTCCGTTGATTTTTTGAGTGTATCTGTTGGATAATTAATCCAGTCACTCCTCGTTTGGGGGTCCTCCATTATGAAAGAGAGAATACTCCAGGAGATAAAGACCAGAGTAAATAGAAAAAGCTGGGAGCTCTGGTTCAGTTCTTTTGATGTGAAGTCGATAGAGGGTAACAAAGTCGTCTTCTCGGTCGGTAATCTTTTCATAAAAGAATGGCTGGAGAAGAAGTATTATTCTGTACTATCAAAAGCTGTGAAGGTTGTGCTCGGGAACGATGCCACTTTTGAAATCACCTACGAAGCCTTCGAACCTCACTCCTCCTACAGTGAACCGCTCGTGAAGAAAAGAGCGGTGCTTCTCACACCGCTGAATCCCGATTACACCTTCGAAAACTTCGTCGTTGGTCCGGGAAATTCGTTCGCTTATCATGCCGCTCTCGAGGTGGCAAAACACCCGGGCAGGTACAATCCGCTCTTCATATACGGCGGTGTGGGACTTGGAAAGACGCATCTTCTTCAATCGATAGGAAACTACGTCGTTCAGAACGAACCGGACCTGAGGGTGATGTACATCACCAGCGAGAAATTCCTGAACGATCTTGTTGACAGCATGAAAGAAGGAAAATTGAACGAGTTCAGGGAGAAATACAGAAAAAAGGTTGATATTCTTCTCATAGACGATGTTCAGTTTCTCATAGGAAAGACAGGTGTTCAGACGGAACTGTTTCACACATTCAACGAACTGCATGACTCTGGAAAACAGATCGTTATCTGTTCGGACAGAGAACCGCAAAAATTGAGTGAATTCCAGGATAGGCTGGTTTCCAGATTTCAAATGGGACTCGTGGCAAAGTTAGAACCCCCCGATGAAGAAACGAGGAAAAGCATAGCAAGAAAGATGCTTGAAATTGAACACGGTGAACTTCCTGAGGAAGTTCTGAATTTTGTCGCAGAGAATGTGGACGACAACCTGCGAAGACTCAGAGGAGCCATCATAAAACTTCTGGTTTACAAAGAGACAACGGGAAAAGAGGTCGATCTGAAGGAAGCCATCCTGCTTCTGAAGGATTTCATAAAGCCAAACAGGGTAAAGGCCATGGATCCAATAGATGAACTCATAGAGATCGTCGCGAAGGTAACAGGTGTTCCACGTGAAGAGATCCTTTCCAACAGTAGAAACGTTAAAGCCCTCACTGCCAGACGAATCGGCATGTACGTGGCCAAGAACTATCTGAAGAGTTCTCTGAGAACGATAGCGGAGAAATTCAACAGGTCGCACCCCGTCGTTGTGGACAGTGTCAAAAAAGTCAAAGATTCCCTCCTCAAAGGGAACAAACAACTGAAGGCCTTGATCGATGAAGTGATAGGAGAAATCTCAAGGAGAGCCCTGAGCGGTTAACTCCTCGGGAATTCTCCTGAGGGACCATTTCAGAGCGGGTGTTCTGTAGGGATCAGAACCCTCGTCCAGCTTCAAAACCCACTTGCCGTCTCTTCCGGAAAGGTTGAGATAGTATACTTGCTGGAAACCGCCTTCGTCCGTGGAGATCACCTTCAGAAGATAATCACCATCCCTGTACACCTTCTTCACGACGAAAATCTTGTTTTTATCTTTGAACACCTTTCCTTCCAGCTCTTTAAGTTTTTCCCAGGTGACATTGCCTTCGAACACACTGTGAGCCATGGTGTTTTCACCCTCCATCAATCTTTTTACAGTTCCATTTTTTACTTTTCTTGCAACGATCAAAAAGGTCTTTTTTCCTTGAGATTTCCACTTTCTTTCGTAGCGAGTTTCTACATCTCTTTTGAAGTTCTCTTCGAACACATCTACGACAAAATACTCTGAGCTTTCGAAAGTATCCAAAACTTCCCGTGCGTACCACTCTTCATCGGTTGCAAACTCCACCGTACCATCCATCTCCAGGACGGCGGAGAGCGTTTGGAGAAAGTCGTAGCTGGTGATTCTTCTGCTTTCGTGTCTCTTTTTCGGCCATGGACATGGAAAGTTGATGTAAACCTTTTCTACGCTGTTGTCGGGGAACAACTCCCTCAGACCGAATCTGGCATCTACCTTCACGAGTCGAACATTTTTCAAGTTGTACCTTTTGAACTTTTTCTGTGCTTTCACGAAGGACGTGATGGACACCTCAAAACCAACGAAGTCTTTCTCCGGATGTCTTCTTGCAAGTTCTGCCAGAAATTCCCCGTTTCCAAAACCAATCTCAACCACTATCTTTGCCTTTCTGCCGAATATCTCAGACCAGTCGAGAGGAAATCTGGGAAAGTTTTGAGGCTTCAGTTCGTATTCTGTTACAACCACCTCAGCCACCTCTCCACTTCTATGAGATTCAGTTTTTTCTTCTTCGCGTATTCCACAACTTTTAGATATTCGTCTCTGGTGATGAATCTATCGAGTCCATATTCTTTCGCTCTGTACGCTGGGTAGAACTGCGCCATGATGTTCACAAGTGGTTTCGGCTCCAGCGTTGAAAGCAGATCGATCACACCGAAACTGTCTTCAAGGAAACCGGGAAGAACGAGGTGTCTCACAAGAACTCCTTTTTTCATAACACCATTTCTTATCACCGGTTCTCCCATCTGATCGATCATAACCTTCAGAGCTTCCAGGGCGAATCTTGGATAATCTTTCACACCAGAGAGCTTTTCTCCAAGTTCGGGATCGCTGTACTTGAAGTCTGGCATATAGATATCGACAAACCCTTCAAGAGAAATTATGGTATCGACAGATTCGTATCCTCCACAGTTGTAAACAACAGGAATTTCTTTCTCCATTCTCTCGAAGGCATCGACAATGAAAGGTATCT
Organism: Thermotoga maritima MSB8; assembly: GCF_000008545.1. Taxonomy (NCBI): domain Bacteria; kingdom Thermotogati; phylum Thermotogota; class Thermotogae; order Thermotogales; family Thermotogaceae; genus Thermotoga; species Thermotoga maritima. The sequence continues at coordinate 942,826 of NC_000853.1, read as the reverse complement.
GGTGAGTGGGAGTCACCAGGTTGAGATTTTCCACACCCATGTCCTGAAGTTCCGTGAATATCCTCAGAAGATCTTCAACAGTGATTTCTTTTCCTATACCAAGCTGACTGATTTCATAGTTCTGACAGTAGACACATTTGAGATTGCAATAGGTGAAAAAGACGGTTCCGCTTCCACCGCGGCCAACGAGTATTCTTTCCTCTCCAAAGTGAGGCCCCCAGGAAGAAACAACGGGAGAGTTTGCTACCCCGCAAGCACCTTTCTCTCCCATGAGTCTGTTCACTCCACAATTTCTGGGGCAGAGATCACACTTTTCAAGCTTTCTGTAGAAAAGTTCACTCTTCACAGCCTCTTCAAAAAGTACTCGGCGTCGTCCGCATACTCACTATCTGGGAAGAGCTTTATGAACTCCTCGAAAAGCGAACGAGCAGTCGATGTATCGCCTTTGTAGTAGTAACACAAAGCCCTGTAATAGTAAACGTCATCTTTGAAATAGACGTTGTCTTCTCCAATTTCCTTTATAGCGATTTCAAACCTGTTTATGGCTTCATCGTAGTCCCTTCTCAGGTAGAACATGTAACCCAGAAACCACAGGCTCTTTGCCCTCTCTATTCGATCTTCCCGTGCGGGAACGTAAACAACAGATACTGAAGGTTCTTTGTTCGATGTTCTTGCTATAGCGGATTCGATCTTGGAGAGTCTGGATTCCAGGTTCGTTAGAGCCTCTTTAAGAGATTCAATATTCTCAGAAATGGGGCTCATATTCTCCTGCAAGGCACTGAAATTCTTCTCAAGGGAATCGTTTATCTTTCCCAGATTTTCTGTGAGGATAACGATGTTCGCCAAAACATCTTCAACACGCTGTTCGACTGGTTTAATATTTATCGTGTTTTCAGAAGATGGCACGTTTACCTCGATGCGGGAGGGAAGGGTGTAAAAAGCGAGTATTGTTGTGACAAGAAGTGCAACCAAAAGAGAAAGTGTGAACACTTCGAAAACACCTATCCTACGAGAGGAAGCTCTGGTTTCGATCAGAGCAGGGTGGGTTCTGTCAAGGCTTAAAAGAAGCTTTCGATACTTTTCAATCGCTCTCTTCTCGTTTCTCTGAAGGGCGAGTTTATATCTCAGAGCTACTACTTCCACGAGTTCGGGGTAATCCTTGACAATCGATTCGAGTATGGAGGCAGCTCCCTGAAAATTCTTTCGTTCTATCTCTTTGAGGGCTTCTTCCGTTTCTTTCGAGTAGTCTATATTCAGCTGGTTTGCCGCGTATTCGTAGTATTCTCTGTATTTCTCCTTGAGTTCATCCGGCAAGTTTTCATAGAGCCTTTTCACAGCCTTCCAGTTCCTGGCGGCGTATTCCACTTCCAGTTCAAGATGAGGAAACTCTTCTGGAAAGAGAGAGAGCAGATTTCTCGCCTCGGTGATTCTTTTCTCGCTGATGAGATCCCTCACGATTTTTTCCAGAATATTCATTCTTTCAACCTCCTTATAGCCTCAGGTATGAGGCGCAGTAACTCGGAAGCGGTGAGCCCTCTCTCATCCTGTTCGAAAAGCTCCGCGGCAAAACCGTGTAGATACACAGAAACCGTGGAAGCTTCGAGAGGGGAAAGTCCCTGTGCTATAAAGCCGGCTATCATTCCTGTCAGAACGTCTCCACTTCCTCCCTTTGAAAGTCCTGTGTTTCCCGTTATATTGAACAGGGTTTTCTCGCCATCTGTTACAATGGTGGTGGCAGATTTCAAAACCAGCACGCAGTCGTTTTCTTTTGCAAACTCCTCTGCCAGTTCGTAGTTGTACTTGACGTCCCCAACAGTTTTTTTCACGAGTCTTGCCATCTCCCCAGGATGTGGGGTTAGTACCGCAGGGGATTTTCTCTCCTTCAGAACTGAGGTATCCAGAACGTTAATGGCATCGGCGTCTATGACAGCCGGTTTTTCGAGTGTTTTCAAAAACTCGTTGACAAACTCCCTCACGTGTTCATTGTTTCCAAGACCCGGCCCGATGGCTACCACATCCACGTCTTTTGATAGCTCCAGACATTCCTGAAGATTCTGCAGGCTGAAGAAGCCTTTTTCTGTATCTATGGGAACGGAAATGAGTTCCGGAAATCTCGAAGTAGCGATCAGATTCTGTGGAAAAGGAACTGCGAGCTTCACAAGACCCGTTCCCACTTTCAAGGATCCCATTCCAGAGAGAACGGGAGCTCCGGAGTACAGTCTGGACCCCGCTATTATCAGCACTTTTCCGTAGGTTCCCTTGTGGGAATCTCTGGGTCTTTCCGGCAGAAGGGAACGAACCATTTCCCGTGTTATCACGTATCGATTGATCGAATTGATCAGATGAACAGGATGGCCTATGTTGGCCACTTTGAGCTTTCCTGTGAGATCTCTTCCTGGAAAGAGGATGTGACCTATCTTGGGAACTCCAAAGGTAACCGTGAGATCCGCTTTCACCGCTGTTCTAAGAACCTTCCCCGTGTTCGAATCTATTCCCGATGGAACGTCAACGGAAACAACTACTTTCCCCGATTTATTCACAAGATTTATTATCTCAGCGTACTCTCCCGTGATTTCTCCTCTCAGGCCCGTTCCAAAAATGGCGTCAACCACCACATCGAATTCGTTCAGAATAGAGGGTTCGAATTGTTCCACCACTTTTCCTCCGAATTTTTTGTAAAGACCGTAGTTATACTCACAATCGGGAGTTTTTTTCTTTCCAAGAAAGACAACCAAGACATCTTTTACCACACCGAGGAGATTTCTGGCCACGACAAAGCCGTCTCCTCCGTTGTTTCCTCCCCCGCAGAGAACCAAGAATCTGTAATCAGAAAGATTTCCAAGTTCCTCCTCCATTGCGAGAACAACGGAAATTCCGGCTCGCTCCATGAGGATTCTCGAGTCCACACCGTATTCTTTTATTGTTAATTCATCGATCTCTTTCATCTCCTGGGCGGTTGCCACTCTCACCTTCTCACCTCTCACTGTAGAGGAAACGGTATATGAGATAGGTCCTCTTCACTTTTTTCAAGTATCTTTTCGCACTGTCCAGATTTCTTCCTTCGCTCAAAGCAGCCGGTCCTACGTTGTAAGCCATGATGGCTTTGTCGAGATCACCGTACAGATCTTTCAAAAATTTCAGATAAACGATCCCGTAGATTATGTTTCCTTCTGGATTCTTGAAATCCTCTTCCAGAGAAAACTTCTTTTTCAACCAGACAGCCGTTGAAGGCATGATCTGCATGAGACCAAAGGCTCCCAGCGAAGAAACCGCGTTTCTGTCAAAACTGCTCTCCACCCATATGATACTTTGAATGAGAAGAGGATCGAGATCATCGGAATTTTTGGATATGAAATCGTAATAATCATCTGGGAACAATCTGTAGAGATTCGCTATAAACACAAGAACAAGCAGAAAACACAGAAAAAAACTCCTCACACCCCGAGTGCCTCCCTGTATATGTTTCTGATCTTTTCGGGAGTGAAGGTACCCGGCGTGTTTTTGAGATGTTTCGCTCTGGAACCCTTTTCGACCCACTTCTCCAGTTCTTCAGAGGAAACTGCCACTTTTTCGTAAAGTCCGAGTTCTTTCAGAAATTTCAAAAGACTGCCGCCGAATATGTGATTCACAGTATCCACCTTTTCTGGAATTTCTTCTTTCATTACCTCCATTACAAATGGTAGTACCATACCTGTCGCTTTCCCGTGTTTTATTCCCTTCTCCGTTGTTAGAGGATAACCCAGAGCGTGCGCCAGTGTGGTCCCAGTTTGCGCAATCACCATCCCGGCAAGGCAGGAGGCCACGAACATCTTCTTTCTGGCTTCTCTGTTTCCTTCAATGGCCTTCGGTAAATTCCTGTGAATTATCTTCATGGCTTCGATCGCGAGGGCATCGGAAGGCGGCGTACTCTTTCTAGAAAGGTATCCTTCGACCGCATGAGAAAGCGCATCGACTCCAGTCGATAAGGTCAGTTCATCTGACATGGAGTAGGTGTATCTGGGATCGAGAAACGCGTACACCGGAAACATGAGTGTACAACCTCTTTTGTTTCCCTCTGGATCGGTGAGTATGGAATACGGAGTGACTTCACTACCCGTTCCAGCGGTGGTTGGTATCTCCACGACTGGAAGCCAGTGCTTCACTTTTTCTCTATCGTAAAGATCTTCGACGGAAAGATCTTTCTCTTTCAAAAGTACGGCCACCGCCTTGGCGAAATCCATAGGGCTTCCTCCACCGAGTCCCACGACGAAATCGAAAGAATCGTTTCTGTATCTCTCAACAGCCTTCATAACGTTGTCGAAAGACGGATTCTCCTCGACTTCATCGAAGATCTCGTAGGATATTTCTGTTTCGTCGAGAAGCTTTTTCAGATCATCGAGAGATCCGTTCTTTTTCGAAGAAGATTTGCCGGTTACTACCAAAGCTCTTTTTCCAAGAAGATCTATTATGTTTCCTCTCTTCTCGAGGATTTTTTCTCCAAAAAAGACATCCGTGGGCATGTAGAATTCCCACACGAATTCCACCTCAATTCTCGTAAACAATCTCGTAAGTCACCTTCGAAGAGCACTTCAAAATGGCAGAGACACTGCAATATTTTTCCTGAGAAAGCTGAACGGCTTTTTCAACCTTGTCCTTCGGAGGCTCCCCATCGAACTTGAAGATGTACTTCAGATGAACTTTAGTGAATATGCGGGGATGTTCTTCCGTGCGTTCGTACTCGATCTCTATCCTGAAGTCTTTCATCTGATCAATCACTTTCATTTTTCTCAAAATTGAGACCACATCCATTCCTGTACATCCCATGAGCCCAGTGAGGACGAGCTCAAGAGGTCGGGGAGCAGCGTCTTTTCCCCCGACCTCTTCTTTTGTATCCATGAGAACGTCATGATTTGAGTCAGTTCTTACATGAAACATCATGTTTCCTATCCAGCGTGCCTGCATTTTTTCACCTCACACCTTGAATTTTTGAACGAGCGTTGAGAGCTGTTCAGAAAGCTCAGACAGTCTTTCAGCAGCCTGAGAGACTTTTGCAGCAGAAGTGGTCTGATCTTCTATGAGAGACTCCATTCTGTTTAGACTTTCCACAACTCCTTCGACTATCTTTGTGACGTTGTCCATAGCGCTTGCCATTTCTTCTGCGGCCGCTCCCTGCTCCTGCGCAGTGGCAGCTGTGTTCTCTATCATGCTGTTGATCTCTTCTATCCTTCCAAGGATCTCTCTGAATCTCTTTGTGACTTCTTCTCCCATCACCGCTATCTCGTCCACTCCTTCGAACATCTCTTTCGAGCCGTTTTCTACGTGTTCTATCGTTGTCCTCAAACTGCTCAGCATCTTCGCTATGTCTTCTGTCGCCCTCTGGCTCTCTTCTGCGAGTTTCCTTATCTCGTCTGCCACCACCGCAAAGCCTCTTCCCGCTTCTCCAGCTCGAGCCGCTTCTATCGCTGCGTTCAACGCGAGCAGGTTCGTCTGCTCTGCTATCGAGCTGATCGTGTCCACTATCTCTCCTATCGTCTTGGCCGAGTCAACTAGTTCTCTCAGGTAGTCCCTCTGTCTTTCTGCTGACCCTTTGAGTTTGTTTATGACTCCTCCCACCGCTTCTACTCTCTCTGTCCCTTCTCTTGCCGCTTTCGTCACCGCTTCTGACCTTTCTGTCAGATCCTGGGTGATCTTTGAGATGTTCTGCGCGCTCGCTGCTACTTCTTCTACGCCGCTCGTCACTTCTGTCAGCGCACTGCTCATGTTGTTCGCCTCGTCCAGTATCTTTTTGGCTTCTTCGTGCAGGTTCTCTGACATCTTGTGGCTCTCTTCTGAGAGAACTTTTATCTCTTCTGATGCTCCGCTAAGCTCTTTCGCAGCTTCTATGATGCTCACTATCATCTCTTTGAGTGATAGTACCGCTTCTTTCAGGCTCTCTTCTATCTGGGTCAGTTCATCTTCCCCTTTCGCTTCGAACTCTACTGTCAGGTCCCCTTCTCCGAATCTCTTCACTTTCTCTACCTGCTGCCTCATTCTCTTCACTACCGGCATCATCGAGACAAACAGCACCGCAAAGATCACTCCGCCGAACACTACATACGTCACTATCGTCCCAAGGGTCGCTTTTCTTCCTTCTGCAAGAAGTTCATCCAGGTACCCTGTTGAGAAGATGTAGAAGTCGTACCCGGGCACTTTTTCCCACACGGTGTATTTCTTCTCTCCGTTGTATTCGTACTCTACGTATTTCTCTCCACCTTTCTTTGCTTCCTCGAATGCTTTCTCAAAGCCGCCTAACTCCTTCACGTCTTTCATGAAGTTTCCCATGTCTTTGTGGATCAGTACCTTTCCGTCGCTTGTGACAAGAAGCCCATAGCCGCTCTCTCCCAGTTTTCCTCCTTCTGCCACCGTACGCCAGAAATTCTTGTTTTGAGAAAGATCTATCACATAACCTACTGCGCCGAGCGTACCCGCACCGAACGCACCTAGCGGAGCTAAAACAACGAGGGCGGGTTTACCTTCAAAGACATCCGAGGTAACTAAATATGGATTTTGCGAATTCTTAACAAGATCCATATATTTTTGATAGATGGTCGAAGAAGAATCAATCTGCTCCAATCCATCAGCTTTAGCAATGTAGCCAGAACCCGTCATTTCTTCTATCGTAATTCCAGCAATGAGTGTATTGGAAGCTTCTTTCACCAGTTTGACCATGTTGGATGCCATGGAATAGGTATCGAGGAGCTGTGCTTCCATGGACTGGGTCAGAGCAACTGCTCTTTCTACATACTTGTTCAATTTTTCAGCGAAATAATTCGAAAGAACCTGAATTTGAACTGTTGCGTTCTTTTTGACAGTTTCAACAACCGCGCCGGAAACGCTCTGATAAATGAGATAAAAACTAACAAGGAGTCCTGCCAGAACAACCAGTATAACAAGGAAAACCTTCGCACGAAGTGTCATGGCTTCACCCTCCCGGTTTCGGTGTTATCAACCTTTATTTTATCAGAGATGTCAACAAAAAAGAAAGGGTACCGGAAACAGCGGGGGTTAAAAACCATCCACTCAAAATCTTTATTAAAACTTTCTTATTTCCCAGATTCATACCCTTTGAGTAACCAGCTCCCAGAACGGCTCCCACAATGGCCTGAGATGAAGAGACGTGAATTCCTATCAAGCTGAAAATCCACACAACCATTGCCTGTGATAAAACTGCTATAAGAGAAGTAAAATGATCTAATTCTATTAGATTTTTCCCCACCGTCAACATCACGTTTTTACTGTAGGTGAGAATTCCAATGGCTATACTGATTCCTCCCAGAAAGGCTGCTTGCTCGATCGTCAGGATCTTTCCGGCGAACACTCCCGTTACGTTCGCAACGTTGTTCGCTCCCAAAGAAAACGCACCGTAAGCACCTATGATCCACGCGGAAATTTTTATCACTCTGTCTTGAATTTGAATACTGGGAATTTTCCTGAAGAGGAACGAAAGAACTGGATAGAAGATGAGGCTCAAGAAAAACGCTCCAACTGGTGTTAAAAACCACACAGTAAGTATTTTCGTGAGTGCAGAAAAATCAATTCCACCAATGCCCATTACCGTGACATTGGCTCCTATTATACCTCCGACCACAGCTTGAGATGTGGAAACGGGTATTCCAAGTTTTGTCATGATCGTGACTGTGAGGGCACCCGAAAGAACAGCGATACTGGAGAGAAGTAAATCGGAAGTGCTCAGAGAACTGATATTCTGAAGTCCCCTCGCTCCTCCAAGAACAGAACCCAGAATCACGAAAATGCTCGCCACTATGGTGGCTTTTCTGTAAGGAATGAGCCCAGATCCCACGAAAGGACCGAAAACGTTCGCCGCATCGTTGGCGCCCAGCGACCAGCCCAGAAAGAGAGAAGGCAAAAGGAGTACAAACACTACGACCCCTCCTGTGGTGTGTTTTCTATTGTATCACTTTGAACCCTTTTCATGATACATCTGTCTCAAACAATGAAGACTAGGAAAACCCAACAGAACTTCATATAATCTTAAAAATAAGGTACCCATTTAGGAAAGAAATTAGAATCTTCTCTTAACCTGTTACATTTAAAATGTACCATGGAGCATGAAAGTTGACCCCCCTATCCCCCTTGAGATACACCCCCCACGGCCTTGGCGGGCTCGAAAGAGCCCGCATTTTTTTGTATAAAAACCCCGCCAAATGTGGCCCGATGTGATAGAATTTACACAGCAAATATCATATTAAGGAGGGATACTCATGGTAGATATTGGCACCTTGATCTTTCAAATTTTCTGGATGATCTTCATTTTTTCACTCATTACGCCTTTTCTCAAGAATTCTGCCCTCAAATCAGCCAGAGAAGCTTTGATAAGAGAAATTGAAAAAAAGAGAAACAGCCGTGTGATCACACTGATTCACAGGACGGAATCCATCAGTTTCCTCGGCTTTCCAGTGCGCAGATACATAGACATCGAAGATTCCGAGGAAATTCTGAGAGCGATTAAGCTAACCCCTTCCGATATGCCCATAGATCTCATACTACACACACCAGGCGGACTCGTTTTAGCGGCGGAGCAGATTGCCAGAGCTCTGAAAATGCACAAGGGAAAGGTAACGGTTTTTGTTCCGCACTATGCCATGTCCGGTGGAACATTGATAGCCCTCGCCGCCGACGAGATCATCATGGATGAGAATGCTGTTCTGGGGCCCCTCGATCCCCAGATAGGAAACATGCCCGCTCCCTCCATTCTCGCCGCCGTGAAAAAGAAAGATGTGAACGAAGTGGACGACCAGACACTTATACTGGCAGACATAGCGGAAAAAGCGATCAGACAGGTGAAAGAATTTGTGGTGGAAATTCTTTCAGACAAAGTGTCAAAGGAAAAAGCTGAAAAAATTGCCGATAAACTCTGCAGTGGATACTGGACACACGATTATCCGCTGAACTACGAAAAATTGAGAGAGATGGGCATACAGGTGAAAACGGACATGCCTCAGGAAATATACGATCTCATGGATCTTTACAAACAGGCTGAACCCAAGAGGCCGTCGGTGAACTACATTCCTGCTCCCTACTACAACAGAAAGGAGACGGGTAATGGGAATAGATGAGCTTTACAAAAAAGAGTTTGGAATCGTAGCAGGTGTGGATGAAGCGGGAAGAGGGTGCCTCGCAGGTCCCGTTGTGGCGGCCGCTGTCGTTCTGGAAAAAGAAATAGAAGGAATAAACGATTCAAAACAGCTTTCCCCTGCGAAGAGGGAAAGACTTTTAGATGAAATAATGGAGAAGGCAGCAGTTGGGATAGGAATTGCGTCTCCAGAGGAAATAGATCTCTACAACATATTCAATGCCACAAAACTTGCTATGAATCGAGCACTGGAGAACCTGTCTGTGAAACCATCATTTGTACTCGTTGACGGGAAAGGAATCGAGTTGAGCGTTCCCGGTACATGCTTAGTGAAGGGAGACCAGAAAAGCAAATTGATAGGAGCAGCTTCCATTGTTGCGAAGGTCTTCAGAGATAGATTGATGAGCGAGTTTCACAGGATGTATCCACAGTTTTCCTTCCACAAACACAAAGGTTACGCCACAAAAGAACATCTGAACGAAATCAGAAAGAACGGAGTTTTACCAATCCACCGGCTGAGTTTTGAACCTGTTTTAGAACTTCTGACCGATGATTTGTTGAGGGAGTTCTTCGAAAAAGGCCTCATCTCCGAAAATCGATTCGAACGAATATTGAATCTTCTGGGGGCGAGAAAAAGTGTGGTTTTCCGGAAAGAAAGAACAAACCATAATCTCCCTCTTTTTTAAACACATCGACAAAGTTGAGGAAACTCTGAAATGTGTCTTCGATCTAATAAAAAAGTATCTCGAAGATACTGACGATATCGAGTCTCTTTATCTCCGAACACAAAGGCTTGAAAGCGAAGCCGATCGATTACGCCGAAAAACAGAGATGGAAATGTACAGTGGAGCGTTCCTGCCGAATTTTAGAGGAGATCTTCTTGGGTTGATTGAATCCGTAGACAAAGTGGCGAACAAAGCCGAGTACGTGGCGGACTTGATTGTTCTTCAAAAACCAGAAGTTCCTCACGAACTGAAAGATCTCATTCTGTCGCAGATGGAATACTCTCTGAAGGCCTACGAATCCCTGAAAAGTGCTCTCAAATTTTTGTTCGAGGATCTCGAAAGAGTCGAAGAGTTTGTTCTTGCCGTGGAGAAATACGAACACGACGAAGATGCTGTGGAGCGAACGGCTCTCAGGAAACTTTTCGAGATGGACATCGAAAGGAGTGTAAAACTCGAGGTGAAAGAGTTGATAAGGAGCATAGGGGACATAGCCGATAGAACGGAGGACGTATCTGATAGAGCAGAAATCATTCTTCTGAAAAGGAGGTTCTGAAGTGAAAGAGGCAGGAATCCTCTTCGAAGAACTCGTATCTATAATGGAAAAACTTCGGTCTCCTGAAGGATGTGAATGGGACAGAAAGCAAACTCACGAGAGCTTGAAACCATATCTTATCGAAGAATGTTACGAGTTGATCGAAGCGATAGACGAAAAAAACGACGATATGATGAAAGAAGAACTCGGTGACGTGCTGCTCCAGGTGGTTTTCCACGCACAGATAGCCCGCGAAAGAGGCGCTTTCACCATTGAGGATGTGATACGAACTCTCAACGAAAAATTGATCAGACGACATCCACACGTTTTCGGAGACAGTCCGGGGTACTCGTACAAACAATGGGAAGATATAAAAGCTCAGGAAAAAGGGAAAAAGAAATCCTCGAGGATCGGTGAGATAAACCCGCTTGTTCCTGCTCTCTCGATGGCAAGAAGAATCCAGGAGAACGCCTCACAGGTGGGGTTTGACTGGAAAGATCCAGAAGGAGTCTATGAGAAGATAGAGGAAGAGTTGAAAGAGCTGAAAGAGGCAAAGGATCCCAGAGAACTGGAAGAAGAATTCGGTGATCTACTGTTTTCGATAGTCAACCTTTCGAGGTTTTTGAACGTTGACCCTGAATCGGCTCTGAGAAAGGCCACAAGAAAATTTGTTGAAAGATTCAAGAAGATGGAGGAATTAATAGAGAAGGACGGTCTGGTTCTTGAAGAGCTTCCTATTGAAAAGTTAGATGAGTACTGGGAAAAGGCGAAGGGAGGAGATGAAACATGAGAAAGTTGATCTTCGTGATTCTGGCAGTACTGGGAATCAGCCTCTTCGGGCAGGCAACAACCACATCCAGCACAGTTGTAGCCATCGTCAACGGGGAACCCATCACCTCCGACTTGCTCGAACTCGAAGCGGATATAGACGGAATTCTGAGAAGCATTGCACAGATTGATATGAGATTTTTCAACGTTCTTACAGGCACCGAAGAAGGCCTGAAATTGCTGTTGAAATACAAGCAAGAAGTTCTAAACTCCCTAATAGACGATCTTCTCATTCAGCAGCTCGCGGAAAAAGAAGGGGTCGGAGTAAGTGACGAGGAGGTAAAGAAAGAAGTCGAGGCAAGGCTTAAAGAAACAGTTGAATCCATGGGAATAACTCTGGAAGACCTTGACAAGTTCCTTCAGAGCGCCGGATACGGTGATCTCGAAACCTTCAAAAAGAGATTGCACTGGCATGTGAAAACACAGCTTTCACTCCAGCGACTCCAGGAGAAAATTACTCAGAACGCAACCGTCACACTCGAAGAAGCTCAGAACTATTACAACCAAAACAAGGAGACCTACAGGATACCTGCCGCTGTTCACCTCTACAGAATTACCACTGAGGACAAGAGTAAAATGGATGAAGTGCTTTCAAAGATCAGAAAAGGAGAAGACTTCCTCGAAGTTGCAACGCAGGTGGCAACCGGTGGTGATCTCGGCTGGATTGAAGAAGGAAAGTTGGAAAAAGACATCGAGAGTGTGATCTTTGACGCTCCAGAAGGAGCCATCCTTGGGCCCTTCGAGTCTGAAGGCAAATTCGTGCTCTACAAAGTCGTAGAGAAGAGATCTTCTTCCTACAAAAAGTTCGAAGAGGTTAAACAGGAGATCATGGACAAACTGCTCGCGGATAAGAGGAATCAGCTGTGGAACGACTGGTTCAACAAGGTGTTCGAGGAATTCAAGAAGAACAGCCACATAGAGATAAAACTTGGAGGGAGTCAGGGATGAAACTCAAGACGAAAACGATGGAGTGGTCGGGAAACTCTCTAAAACTCCTCGATCAGAGAAAGCTTCCATTCATTGAAGAATACGTGGAGTGCAAAACACACGAAGAGGTTGCACACGCCATAAAGGAGATGATCGTCAGAGGAGCTCCTGCCATAGGAGTCGCCGCAGCGTTCGGATACGTTCTGGGACTCAGAGATTACAAAACGGGAAGTTTGACAGACTGGATGAAACAGGTGAAAGAGACTCTGGCCAGAACAAGACCCACGGCTGTAAACCTGTTCTGGGCCCTGAACAGAATGGAAAAGGTGTTTTTCGAGAACGCTGATAGAGAGAATCTCTTCGAAATCTTAGAAAACGAAGCGTTGAAGATGGCGTATGAAGATATAGAAGTCAACAAAGCGATCGGAAAGAACGGCGCTCAGCTCATAAAAGATGGATCGACCATCCTCACTCACTGCAACGCGGGAGCTCTCGCAACTGTAGATTACGGTACTGCCCTCGGAGTGATAAGAGCAGCAGTGGAATCAGGAAAACGAATCAGAGTTTTCGCAGATGAGACAAGACCGTACCTTCAGGGAGCACGACTCACCGCTTGGGAACTCATGAAGGACGGTATAGAAGTCTATGTCATCACCGACAACATGGCCGGATGGCTGATGAAGAGAGGGTTGATCGATGCCGTTGTGGTTGGAGCGGACAGAATCGCTCTGAACGGTGACACAGCGAACAAGATAGGAACTTATTCTCTGGCCGTTCTTGCTAAGAGAAACAACATACCGTTCTATGTTGCAGCTCCTGTCTCGACGATAGACCCAACCATAAGGAGTGGGGAAGAAATACCCATAGAGGAAAGAAGACCGGAGGAGGTAACTCACTGTGGTGGGAACAGAATAGCTCCGGAGGGAGTAAAAGTTCTGAATCCCGCTTTCGATGTCACAGAAAATACCCTCATAACGGCAATAATCACGGAAAAAGGTGTGATCAGACCTCCTTTCGAAGAGAACATAAAGAAGATCCTCGAGGTGTGATTTTGGAGACCATATTCAGTTTTCTCGAAGAAAAATTCCTTGCGTGGATGTGTATTTTCACGAGGTTTACGGGATTTTTTTTGATCGCTCCTTTCTTTTCCGAGAGAGCGTTTCCTGTTGTGGTGAGGGTGCTTCTGGGACTGTTCACGAGCTGGTTGATGCTTTTCACAGTTGATGTATCCATACCCTTGAACACACCTGTTTTGAGTTTCACTTTGAATCTGTTTTTCAACTTTCTCGTTGGGTTCGGAATCGGTTTTATTGTCTATTTGTTCCTTCAGGCGTTCAACGGGGCGGGATACATCTTTGGTTTTCAAATTGGGTTCGGAATGGAAGAAGTGCTGGCTTTCGGTGAAGAAGAAACAAACCCCACAGGAGAACTGGTTTATTTCATAGCCCTTACTGTTTTTGTGCTGATAAAGGGACCTGTTCTCCTGTTCGAAGGCTTGAAAGATTCAATCGATGTCTTCCCCGTGAATCTCACAGGTGTTACGGACGGGTTCTTCTCTTACATCGTGGGAAGATCGAGCGACTTCTTCGTGTTGATCCTGAAGATAGGAGCTCCAGTTATCGCTTTCATGCTCATCATAAGCATCGTTCTCGGTATCGTTTCGAGGCTCATCCCACAGATGAACGTTTTCATGGTTGGATTGCCCCTGAAAGTGATCATTGGGGTTATATTGATTCTGGGGATGTTACCGATATGGGCGGACATGGCTCAGAAAATCTCAGCACTCAGTTGGAACGCTATTCAGGAACTTCTTGGGAAATAGAGCTCCTGCTCTTTGCCGAAGCAGAGAGAACAGAGCGCGCCACTCCCAGAAAAAGAAGGAGAGTAAGAGAAGAAGGTAGAGCTCCCGTATCCAGGGAGCTCAACATGGCTGTTACCTTTCTCGTGTTCGCCTTAGCGCTGAAGATCTTTGGATATCAGGGTGTAGAGAGGATCACAGAAGACGTTCAGGTCTTTCTTTCGTTTGAAGAAACAGAAGATCTACTCATGAATGCCGTAAACATTTTCAAAGATGTGCTTTTGATCGTAGGAGCCTTTGTGGTTTTCTCCATGGTCGCAGGTGTTATGATTGGGGCCCTTCAAACGAGATTTCTGTTTGCTCCGAAAGCGTTGAAACCGGACCTCAACAGAATCAACCCGATAGAAGGTTTTAAGAGATTGTTCTCACTCAGATCACTCGTGGAACTTTTGAAGTCTGTCCTTAAAGTCGCCATTGTGGGGATCGTGGTCTACCAGGTCTTGAAAAACAGATGGGACGAAATGATTCTCTTAACAGAAATGAGTGTGAACGACGCCTTTGCTAATTTCTGGGACATCACATCTGAGATCACGTTGAAAAGCGGAATGATCCTTCTCGCTCTCGCTGTTTTCGACTACTTCTACCAGAGATGGGAATTCGAAAAGAGCATCCGCATGACGAAGCAGGAAGTGAAGGACGAACTGAAGGAAGTGGAAGGAAATCCCGAGATAAAGCGAAGACAGAGACAGATGATGTATGATATCCTACGGAGAAGAATGCTGGAAGAGGTCCCAAAGGCGGATGTCGTGATCACCAACCCCACTCACTTCGCTGTTGCCTTGAAGTACGATCCAGATACGATGAACGCACCGGTTGTGGTAGCAAAAGGTGTGGATCATCTGGCATTTAAAATAATAGAAATCGCAAAAGAGAACGATGTACCCGTTTTGAGAAATCCGTCTCTTGCGAGGGCTCTATACTATAAGACGGAGATAGGTGAAGAAATTCCGGTAGAATTTTACAGGATAGTGGCGGAGGTACTCGTTTACGTTTACGCGAAAAAGGGCGTGAGAATTTGAAGAATGTGGATATAATCGTTTCTTTAATGATAGTTGCTATCGTTCTTTTGATGGTTCTTCCCGTACCCGACAGGATGCTGGATTTCTTCCAGATCCTGAATATAACCCTTTCCATGATCATACTGTTTTCCACCATGTACATAAGAAACGCCCTTGAACTCTCTTCATTTCCAACACTGCTTCTTGTGGTGACCCTGTTCAGACTCGGTCTCAACGTAGCCTCAACAAGGCTCATACTCCTCGAGGGTCCAAAATTCCAGGGACGGGTTATAAGAACCTTCGGAGATTTCGTTGTGAAAGGAGATTACGTCGTTGGTCTCATCGTCTTTTTCATCCTCGTCATCATCCAGTTCATTGTTATCACCAGGGGTGCGGAGAGAATAGCGGAAGTGGCCGCAAGGTTCACTCTCGACGCCATGCCCGGAAAACAGATGAGTGTAGATGCCGATCTGAACAGCGGATTGATAACCGAAGAAGAAGCGAGGAAAAGGAGAGAAGACATCAGAAGAGAAGCGGATTTCTATGGAGCTATGGATGGTGCAAGTAAATTCGTAAGAGGAGATGCCATAGCAAGCATCATCATCGTTTTTATAAACATAATCGGCGGACTTCTGATAGGCATGCTCCGACATGGAATGAGCCTTGCAGAGGCTGCTCAGGAGTACGTGATCCTCACTGTGGGAGATGGCCTTGCGGCACAGATCCCGGCCCTTCTTGTTTCAACCGCCACCGGCATAATTGTCTCCAGAGCCGCTTCCAAGGAAAATCTCGGGAAAGATCTCGTCACGGAACTTTCGAGAGAAACGAAAGTACTTCTCCTCACCGGTGGAGTGCTGATTTTTCTGGGAATCTTCACTCCCATACCGTTCTTCAGCGCTATTCTTGGCGGAGCCCTGATCTTTCTTGCGGTGTACACCTCCAGAGCCGTTCCTCAGGAAGAACTGGCGGGGCCTGCTCCTGCGGAAAGACCTGGTGGGCCTGTTCTTTCTACACCTGAAGAGGTTTCTGAGATCATACAGAGCGATACCGTTGAGGTGGAGATCGGCTACGGACTGATACCGCTTGCCGATCCATCACAGGGAGGAGACCTCCTCGATAGAATCACCTCCATCAGAAAACAGCTCGCGTTCGAGCTGGGGCTTGTCGTCTCTCCCATCAGGGTGAGGGATAGTGTTCTTTTGAAACCAAACGAATATTCCATAAAGATCCGTGGAAGTGAAGTTGCGAGGTACGAGCTCGTACCCAACAGGCTCCTCGCCATAAATCCAGGGACTGCTAAGGAAAAGATTCCCGGTATTCCAACCAGAGAACCAGCGTTCAATCTGGAAGCATACTGGATAGAAGAGTGGAGAAAGGAAGAAGCCCAGCAAAAAGGTTACACGGTCGTGGATCCACCAACTGTGTTTGCCACACACCTCTCTGAAGTACTGAGAAGACACGCCGATGAGCTCCTCGGCTTCAAAGAGCTCGAACTTCTCATAGAAGGTCTGAAGGAGAAGTTCCCGAAGCTGGTGGAAGATCTCATACCGGATGTTTTGAAACCCGCTGAAATCAAGAAAGTGCTTCAGAGACTTCTGAAGGAAGGGGTATCCATTCGAAACCTTCCAACGATTTTTGAAACTCTCCTTGAGAGTGCTGAGAAAAGTAAGGATATAGATTACCTTGTGGAAAGTGTGAGAAAGGCACTGAAACGTCAAATAGCTTCGATGGTCCGCTCTGAAGACGGGAAGATACACGCAATCGTTCTGGAGAGAGATCTCGAACAGAAACTCCTGGAGTCGCTGAAAGAAATAGGAGAAGAAAGAGAACTGCTTCTCAACCCCGAAGTCTCAAGAGAACTGATGAACAAGATTTCAAACGAACTGGGAAATCTGATGAAAAAAGGCTATCAACCTGTAATTGTGTGTTCATCAAGGATCAGACCTTACTTCTCCAGATACGTAATGCGAACGATCCCGGGTGTTTATGTGATCTCCTACGATGAAATACCCGATGACTACACCCTTCAAATTGAAGGCGTGGTGAAATTATGAAGATAAAAAAGTACGTTGCTGAGAGCATCAGAGAAGCGATGATCATGATAAGAAGAGAACTGGGAGAAAACGCCGTCATTTTGAGTTCTCGAAGAATAAAAAAAGGGGGTTTCTTTGGAATAGGTGGAAAAACGTACTTTGAAGTGACAGCTGCAGTTGAGGAAGAAAGAAAAAAAGAGGAAAACACGAGCTACAGACTCCAAGAAATACTTGTAAAGAATCGTCAGAGTTCGAACGATAATATCAAGGGAGAGTTCGATGAGATAAAACGAACGATAAACGAGATAAAGCAGATGCTCGTGACAGAAAAAAGACAGACTCTACCAGAAGGGCTTTCAAAAATCCTTTACGGTATGGAGAAACAGGAAATTCTCCCGGAAATTAGATACAAACTAATAGATTTTCTGAAGATGAAATTTGGAGATCTGGACCCGAATTCGAACGAGACTTTCAAGATTCTGTCGGAGCAATTCGTAAACCTTGTGAAGACAAATGCACCAGACTTCAAAAACGCGAAAGTACTCTTTGTGGGAACAACTGGTGTGGGAAAAACAACTTCACTCGCCAAACTCGCGGCCCGTTTCAAGATAGACGAGAAAAAACGCGTCGCTATACTGACGCTTGACACGTACCGGATAGCAGCGGCAGAGCAGTTGAAGATATATGCGGATATCATGGATATTCCCATGAAGATCGCCTATACTCCAAAAGAAGCGGAATACGAAATGATGGCTCTGAAAGATTACGACATCGTTCTTGTGGACACAGCCGGGAGAAGCCATCAAAACGATCTTCAGATGAGCGAACTCAGAGCACTTTCGGAAGCTGTAAAACCAAACATCACTTTTCTGGTACTTTCCATGAACTACAAACTCGATGACATGAAAAGAATCGTTGAAAGGTTCTCTGCTGTGAAACCAACTCACATCATTCTCACCAAGATGGATGAAACATCGGTATACGGAACGTTCGTGAACATATCGGAAATCACGGGACTTCCAATTGCATTCGTGACAAACGGGCAGAGAGTCCCTGACGATATATTCGAAGCGAATCCCGTGGAACTTGCCAGGATTGTTGCCGGTGAGGTGTTGAATCATGCCAGATCAAGCGGAACATCTGAGAAAGAATGAACCGAATATAATAAGTGTTCTCAGCGGTAAGGGTGGTGTGGGAAAATCTGTTATAGCTGTCAATCTTTCCCTTGCTCTTAAAGAGAAAGGGCTGAGAGTTCTTCTGCTCGATGCCGACGTGGGATTTGGAAGCGTCGAGATCCTTCTTGGATTCATGGCACCCAAGACCCTGAAAGATTTCTTCAAGTCAAATGTGAGGATAGAAGACATCGTTTTTGAAACAAAATACGGTGTGGACGTTCTCAGTTCGGGAATAGATATGGAGGATCTCATTCTTTTCAATCTGGGCGACCGTCGCCGTTTCTTCGACGAGTTTGCCAGACTTCTCAGGAAATACGATTATCTCGTGATAGATTTTCCACCGGGGTACAACGAAAACCTGGATCAGTTTTACATCCAATCAGACTTCCTCATTCTCGTTACCAGTCCAGAACCAACTTCGATCATAAATACCTACACTCTGATAAAACTCCTTTCGGTGAAAGGGATCACACCCGAAGAGATATTTCTGGTGATGAACATGGTAAGAAACATGAAAGAAGGAAGGTTGGCAGCCGACAGATTGAAAAGGGTGGTCGAAAGATTCGTTGGCTTTACGATAAAGAACTACTTTGTGATAAAAGAGGATCAGGTTGTACAGAGGAGTGTATTTTTGCAGGAACCATTCGTACGATCTCACAGTCGATCTCAACCATCCCTTGCCATTTACGGCCTGAGGGAAAAGATTTTGAAAGAACCTGTTCAAAAGAAAGGTTTTTTGAACAAAATAAGACAAATGCTGGGAATAGGGTGAGAAATAATGGAGTACTACACGGAGCTCGTAAATGCAAAGGACGTGATAAGACCAGGTCAAAATGTGATCGTAGAAGTTTCTGCGCCGGAGGATCTGGAAGGTCAGTACAAAAGCAGTGTGCACGACGTGGACTTTGAAAAGAGAGTTCTCACTCTTTCGATGCCGAGTTTTCGAGGAAGATTGGTCCCACTTCCTCGCGGAACCAGGTGTACTGTGATGATACTGGACAGCTCTGCGATCTACGTTTTCAGGACGAGTGTGCTTGAAAGTGGTAGAGACGAAGACGGCTTTCCGGTGACAAAAGTACCGTTTCCCGGAAGATTGAGGAAGATTCAGAGAAGAAGATTCAAGAGAATAAAGATATTCCTCGAAGGAACGTACAGGGTCGCTTCGAGAGATGAACCACCGAAAAGATTTGTGACAAGGGATTTCAGTGCCGGGGGTATGCTTATGGTAGTTGAAGATATCCTGACACCAGAACAGATCATATACGTTACGCTTGATCTGGACGAAGATCTAAAGCTCAAGGATCACCCGGCGAGAGTCGTGAGAGAAGCAGGCGCTCTCGAAACGGGAGAGAGAATGTACGGTGTGGAATTTCTGAATGTTCCCCCTGCTTTGGAAAGGAAACTGGTGAGCTTTGTTTTCAAGAAAGAAATAGAAATGAGAAACAAGGAAAGGAGTGAAAGCGAATGAAGATCTCAGAAAGGCAAAAAGATCTTTTAAAAGAAATAGGAAACATAGGAGCCGGAAACGCTGCCACGGCGATTTCTTACATGATAAATAAAAAGGTCGAAATCTCCGTTCCAAACGTGGAAATCGTACCTATCAGTAAAGTCATATTCATAGCGAAGGATCCCGAAGAGATAGTCGTTGGTGTGAAAATGCCCGTAACGGGAGATATAGAAGGAAGTGTCCTTCTCATAATGGGAACTACTGTTGTGAAGAAAATACTCGAAATTCTGACAGGTCGGGCTCCCGACAATCTGTTGAATCTCGATGAGTTTTCCGCTTCGGCGCTTCGGGAGATAGGGAACATAATGTGCGGTACTTACGTTTCAGCTCTCGCGGATTTTCTTGGTTTCAAGATCGACACACTTCCCCCACAGCTTGTCATCGACATGATATCTGCCATATTCGCAGAAGCTTCCATAGAAGAGCTGGAAGATAACTCGGAAGATCAGATAGTGTTTGTAGAAACGCTTCTGAAGGTGGAAGAAGAAGAAGAGCCTTTGACATCCTACATGATGATGATACCAAAGCCGGGATACCTGGTAAAGATCTTCGAAAGGATGGGGATTCAGGAATGAAAAAAGTCATCGGAATAGGAGAATACGCGGTTATGAAGAATCCTGGAGTGATTGTGACTCTTGGATTGGGATCTTGCGTTGCTGTGTGTATGAGAGATCCTGTGGCAAAAGTCGGAGCCATGGCACACGTGATGCTTCCAGACAGCGGAGGAAAAACGGACAAACCCGGCAAATACGCAGACACGGCGGTAAAAACGCTGGTGGAAGAGTTGAAGAAAATGGGAGCAAAGGTGGAAAGACTGGAAGCGAAAATAGCGGGTGGAGCCAGTATGTTTGAATCTAAGGGGATGAACATAGGAGCGAGGAACGTAGAGGCTGTGAAAAAACATCTGAAGGATTTTGGAATCAAACTACTGGCAGAAGACACGGGGGGCAACAGAGCAAGGAGTGTTGAATACAATATTGAAACTGGAAAGCTTCTCGTGAGAAAAGTGGGTGGTGGTGAACAATTAGAAATAAAAGAAATTTAGTGTGGAACAAGGAAAGTGTGATAAGAAGCTTGCTTCCGTTCATAAAGAGAATAGCTGAAGATCTGGCACAGACTTTACCCCCAAACGTAGAGGTAGACGATCTGATCCAGGAAGGAATCGTCGCGGCCCTGTCTTCTCTGGAAAGATACGATCCATCGAAAGCGAGTTTCACGACGTTCATAATGAAAAGAGTGAAAGGTGCCATGTACGACTATTTGAGAAAAATAGACTGGATGCCAAGGAACCTGAGAAAAAACGTGAAGATGATCGAAAGAGTGATATACGAAAGCGAGGAGTTTCCATCCGATGAAGAGATAGCCAGAAAAACCGGTCTCGAATTGAAAGAAGTCGTTCGTGCAAGAAACGAAATGATGAGAAAGCAACTTCTCATGATAGATGCGATGGAAGACGAAATCGTTCTGAAAACAGAGGGGCCAGACGAAAACGCGTACCGTGAACTTCTGGTGGAAGAGATGAAGAAGGCAATAGAAAAACTTTCGGACAAAGAAAAACTGGTTCTGTCTCTCAGATTCGAAAAGGGTCTATCTTTGAAGGAGATAGCGAGAGTGCTCGGTGTATCCGAATCCCGTGTTTCTCAGATTATAAGTAAGTCCCTTCTGAAAATAAAGAAAGAAGTGATGGGCGATGATCAGGCCGGTTGACTTCCAGGGATTTGTTGTGAAAGGTGTGGAGTCCGTTCAAAACGTCTCTCAAACGTTGAACCAGCAAACACTGGTTCAGCAAGCCCTTTCTCAACATCTATTACATCAGATTCAGAGAGAGCAGAGTTCAGTTAAAGAGAGTAACACCGCTGAAAGAGCAGAAGTGAGAACTTCCACAGAAAGAAGGCAAAGAGGTTTTCCTCAGACTAGGACTCACTCTTCGCTGAAAAAGAAAAAAACGTCAATAAAAGAAGAAAACAAAGGATTATTCATGGACGTGAGAACATGACAATAGCATATCTCGATTCACGAAAAATAGAGGGAAAGTTCATAGGTGGGCTCCTTTCAGTCGATGAGAGAGGAATCCCTGTGGAGTTCAAGTACACAGATCCAGTGGTTCCAAACGAACTCCAGAAAATTCTTTACGGCAGCTCGATCGACACCTATCTGAAGGGAGAACTGATTGCCAAAACATTGCTGAAGAAAATGGAGAAAAAACCGGATTTCGTTTTTGTACGTGATCCGGAGTTGCTGGAAGTGGACGACAGGCTTCTTCTGATCGTAGAAAGAACTGAAAAAGTAGAAACCCCGACCCGTGTATCTGAGGAGGAAGTTCTTCTGCCGTTCAAAGGATCCTCAGTGAAAATTGTGGGAAAAATATCCGATGAGGACATGAAAAAACTCGCTGATCTTCTGGAGACCTTCGATGTTATGGAACCGTTTCAGAGACTGGAAAGGGCGCTGGAGTATCTATGTTCGGAAAAATAGCTGCTCTGATAAAGAAATGGATAGAGGGTTTTCTTCTCGAATTGAAAGGTCCTCCCGTTGAAAAGGCAGATCCTTCTTTTCAACTTCCAGCTGTAAGAGAACAGCCTTTCCAGAACAAGGTGAATGTTTTCTCTCTAAAAGAAGAAACAACGGTTCACGAGGGTACAACAAGCGAACAACAGCTCTCTGTAAAAGAATGTTCCCTTGAGAATGAAATACGATGCAGAACAGGAACTCCAGAAATTCTGATCTCCGGGCCTTACCTTTTTAACCCTGAACTCTCGGATACATCGTTCCACAGCGAAAATGTTCATTTCACGGTCGATGTGAAAACGATCCCGTCCAAGGAAATGGATGTTTTCTCAAATACCGACATTCCAATCTTGTGGAGAACAAGAATAAAAAGAGAGGTGCTCGTCGACAGAAAAAAAATAGAAGGAGCACTGAAAGTGCTCCTGGATAGTCTGAAAGATAGAAAGATTGACAGAATCAAATTTGTCGGTTACTACAAAAACGTTCCTGCTGGAAAAATCAGCTTGCTTTCTTCTGATCTTCTCGTTGAGATCGACGAAGGTCCTTCTAAGAATCTCGTCGTTTTTGAATTAGAAATCAACGGAGAAAAAAAACACGTTTTCATTTCTGTTCAATGAGCTTTGAAAGTTCTTCGACGTTTTCAAGCACCGTTTTGAAAAACTTGAAGGCTTCCGTATCCACTTCGGAGTTTCGGTCCATAAAGTAATACATCACCTTCTTTTTAAATTGCTCCCTCTCCTCGGCAGACATCTTGAGAATTTGAGTGACTATTACTTTGATTCTCGAATCTTCCTCCATTGCTCTAACTATTTCTCGTATTTCCGGCTTCATCACTCATTTTTGTTATTTTCCAGAAAGACTTTGAAAGAAATACCTGTTCTCACATCATCCCCTATTTTGATTTCAATGAAACCCGGTACAACGAAGAGGTCCTTGCCAGACTCTTCCAGAAATCTCCTTGCGACTGCCAGAGCCTTTACTGCCTGGTTCACTGCACCAGCACCGATAGCCTGAATCTCCACCTTTTCGCTCTTGGTAAGAGAACCCGCTATCGCACCGGCTACCTTGTTGGGGTTCGAGTTCGAACTGACCTTCAGGATTTCCATCTTACCATTCCTCCTTACTCACGGGTTTCTAACTTGCATTTTATCATAAAAGAATTGGAGATTTCAAACTTGCTCTAAACTGACTTCTCTCAGATATCTAGCGGCATCTTCCGGGGGTACTGTGTTTATGTAGAATCCCGTTCCCCATTCGAAGCCCGCTACTTTTGTCAATCTTGGGAATATCTCTATGTGCCAGTGGTAATAATCCTTGCCTTCGAGACTCGTGGGGGCGGTGTGGATCAAAAGGTTGTAGGGCGGATTATCTAAAGCGGCGTATATCCTGTAGAGAACGTTCTTTAGGATTTTTGCAAGGGACCCAACTTCATCCTCGGATATCAGGTGAAAGCTGTTCATGTGCCTCTTTGGAAGAATCCATGTTTCGAACGGAAATCTGGCGGCGAAGGGCTCCAGAGCAATGAAGTGATCGTTCTCCTCAACGATTCTCTCCCTTTCTCTTTTCTCCTCGTCTATGATATCGCAGAAAGGACATCTTTCCTTGTACTCGTAATATTCCTTAGAACCGTCGAGTTCTTCTTGAACCCTCTTTGGCATGATAGGGAGCGCGATTATCTGGCTGTGAGGATGGCTGAGAGAAGCTCCTGCGTCCCTTCCGTGGTTTTTGAAAATCAGTATGTATTTTATTCTCTCATCCTTCATGAGCTGTTCGTATCTGATCTTGTAAGCCCAGATGACTTCTTCCACGTTCTTGTAATCCATAACGGCAAGGTGAGAATTGTGATCGGGAGTTTCAACGACCACATCGTGGTAACCAAACCCCATAGCTGCATCGTACATACCTCTTCCGTATTTTCTCAAAGGTGCGTTGGGATCAACCGCTGGAAACTTGTTTGGAACAACACGCACCCACCAGCCCGGTGTGTTGGGTTCCGTGTCTGCAGGCCTGAAGGCGAAAATCTCCGGTGGTGTGGTGTGTTCATTACCGTAATCGAAGGGACAGAAACCTTCCCGCACTTCTTCTACTTTCGTTCTTGCAAAATCATGAGGCCTTTTCGCTCTCTCGGTGGCTATGATAACCCATCTTTTTATAATGGGATCTTTTCTGAATTCGGGCATACTTTCACCTTCCAACCTTTGCAAGGGCTTTTTTGTAAAGATCAACGTACTCTTTGGCGGACCTGTCCCAGGACAGATCCGTGTTCATGGCATTTGTCATGATTCTCCTCCAATGATCTTTTTCCCTGTAGTAAAAGTGCAAAGCCTTCGAAACAGCCTTCAAAAGATGAGCGGAATCGTACTTCTTGAATCCAAAACCCGTACCTTCCATCGATTGTGGATCGTATTCTTTCACAGTATCCGCCAGGCCTCCCGTGTATCTCACAACGGGGATTGTTCCGTATCTCATGCTGAACATCTGTCCCAAACCGCACGGTTCGTATCTGCTCGGCATGAGGAATATGTCCGCACCGGCGTATATCTTCTGCGCCAGCTCGACATCGAACTTTATGTTCGCTGATACTTTGTCTGGATACCTTTCCTGGAACTTTCTGAAAGCGTTCTCGTACTGTTCATCTCCTGTTCCTAGAACAACGATCTGAAGATCAAAGAGCGTCAGATAATCCATCACATCAACCAGAAGGTCCAGACCTTTTTGAGGGACGAGCCTGCTGATCAACCCGGCTACAGCCGTTTCCTTGTTAACGGGAAGTCCCAGTTCTTCCTGGAGCTTCACCTTGTTTTCCCACTTGAGTTCAAGACGATTCACGTCGTAGTTGACGTAAATGTATCTGTCCGTGGCTGGGTTATAAAGCTCGTAATCTATTCCGTTCAATATACCGTAGAGATCCTTCGAGCGCATTCTCAGTACACCATCGAGTTTCTCACCATACTCTTCCGTCTGAATTTCCTCGGCGTAAGTGGGGCTAACCGTGTTTATCACATCGCTGAACACTATTCCGCCCTTGAGGAAATTCAGCTGTCCGTAGAACTCAAGACCGTCGATAGTGTAAACATAATCGGGAAGGCCTGCAAAAGAGAGGTACTTTGGATCGAACACGCCCTGGTATCCAAGGTTGTGTATTGTCAAAACCGTGGCCGTTCTGGAAAAGTAAGGATCGTCCCTGTACACAGTTTTCAAATAGACGGGGATCAAAGCGGTTTGCCAGTCGTTCACATGGACGATATCGGGCTTCAAATCAAGATGTTTTACCAGATCCAGAGTGGCCGCACAGAAGAAAATCGCCTGTTCACCAAGATCTGGCCCCGCGTAGACATCTTCCGCAGAGAAATAGTAATCGTTGGCAACGAAATACGTTTTCACATCGCTACCGGGAAGAACGGATTCATATATATCGAACTTTTGATCGGTTTTGACATGAGAAACAGAGAGACTTTCGGCTACTTTCTTGATCTCATACCCAAATTTCTCCGCATTTTTTTCAACGATTCTGTGTTTCGGCATAACTATCGTGACATCCACCCCGTGTTTCTTCAAGTACTTTGGAAGAGTTCCAGCAACGTCCGCCAATCCTCCTACTTTCGCGAACGGAAAAACCTCGTAAGAAACGAATACCACTTTCATTTTTTCACCTCCGGTTTCAGCGGTGCGTCGTGTGGAAAAACTAAAAGATCGATCCTTCCAACTCTGTCAAGGAAGTTCTTAACCTGAACACTTCCGTACCCTTTGATTATATCATAGTAGCTAAGCCTGTTAGGTGTTATATCCCCCGTGATCAGCACTCTTCCCGCATTCTCCGTATCGAGAAGAAAAGAAAGGTGCTCTCTGGCGTGCCATGGAGTGTGAAACACCTTTACTTTTTCATCGAACAGCGACTCTTCTCCCTTCAGAAGCACCACATTCTTCCACGAAGAGATCACTTTTGAATAGATTCTTCCCACGATCGTACCAAAAGAAAGATAGTTCTTCGTTTTGTAAACTTCATGAACATAGAAAGTAGCATTCTCGAAGAGGACAGAGTTGAAGATATGATCGAGATGCACATGCGTGAAGAGAACGTCCGTTATATCATCCGGGGAGATTCCTAGCTCAGAGAACTTTTCTTCCAGTTCGTCCATAGAAGAGAGGTTACCGGGGTCGATGATGATTCTTCTGTCCTTGTGTTCCAGATAAACGACAGTGGAGAAGTGAGCGTTCAGCCTTCCTGGAACGAAAACGTTTCCTCCCGTTACGAGGATTTTCAACTCCACTCGGTATCACCCCGCAAGGTAGCTCAAAATCGCCACGAACAAACAGTAGTAAGAAAACTGCCATATCTTTCCAGATCTCACAGATCTTGAAAGCACGTAAAGAGCAAAAAGGCCGGAAAGAAAAGCAAAGATCGGTGCCAGAATGGTTACATTTCCCTTTCCTAAGCCAAGGATTCCTGCGCCCAGAACGACAGGTATGGACATCAGAAAGGAGTATTGAAGAGCATCTTCGCTTCTGTACTTCATGAACAAAAGAGAAGACACTGTGATTCCACTTCTCGAGATACCCGGAAAGAGAGCAAAAAGCTGGGCAATCCCAACAAGAAGGGCATCGAGGAAACTCATGTTTTCCATTCTCTTTTCACCAGACGAAGAATACCTGGTGAACATCAGGATCAAAGCGGTTGCAGAGAAAAACAGAGGGAGAAAGCGTGGTGAAGAAAACAGTTGATCGATTTGTTTTTCGAAGAGAACTCCAAAAACGCCGGCCGGAATGGTTGAAACAATCAGATTCAGGATGATTCTCCAGCTTCTCAGACTCCTTCTTATACCGTCAAGCGCGAAAAGAACAACGGATACCAGCGTCCCAAGATGCAGAACGGCCGTCTGGTAAGCGTTCAGATCCGTCTTTAACAGATGCGACAGAAGAGTCAGGTGTCCGGAACTGGAAATGGGAAGAAACTCCGTCAATCCCTGTACTATTCCGAGCAGCAGATCCACGTCAGAACCCCTCTTCCTTTTCGATGGATTCTATTTTTATCCCAAGACTTTCAAAAAGCTTGATGAGTGTTCCTTCATCTACCGCGTCCACTTTGATGAGAACCTCTCTCTTGCCATCTCCTGACCTTGTTGTGATAACGGATAAGATGTTTATGTTACTGAGCGCTAAGGCATCTACAACCTTCCTCAACTCTCCAGGTTTGTCCTCGAGAAGGACAGAAAAACGGATACCAGGAACGTCCATCGCCAGAGCCTCTATGAGCGCTTCAAGAAAATCATGAAGACTCACAGCACCCTTGAGGCGCATCTCTTCATCAACCACCGGAAGGTAAGGCTCCTGGTGCTCCAGAAACAGAAGAAGAGCGTGGGTGATGTTGTCTTCTTCGTGGACGAAAAAGTCCGGAAGAGAAACTTTATTGAATACAGAAGAATCAAGATCCAGATCCAGCAAATCCTCCTTGTTCACCACTCCTCTGAAGTGGCCTTCCCGATCTTTGACAATACATTCGTTCGTCTGGTACTGCCTCATCCTGTGCAGACATTCTCTCACTGTAGCTGATTCTTCAACCATCGGGAAGTCCTGGGTGACCCATTTTTTGACTTTCATCGTTCCACCTCCTCGAGTAGTTCATTCAGATAGTATTTGAGACGTTCCAGAACGAACTCTTTTGAAACACGTTCTTTTATCTCTCCTTTCACGAATATAACAGCTCCATCCCTGAGACCGGCCACTCCCAGATCGGCATCTTTTCCTTCTCCAATACCGTTCACAACACATCCCATAACAGCTATTTTCAATCTCTTTTGAACGTGAAAGAAATTCTCTTCGATCATCTTCGCCATATTTTCGACATCTATTTCTGCTCTGCCACAAGTGGGGCAGGCTATCACCTCCACACCTTCCCTGAGACCGAGGGCTATGAGGATTTTCTTTCCGACGATAACCTCCCTCACTGGATCTCCAGATATGGATACCCTTATGGTGTCACCTATGTTTTTCAGAAGGAGATGACCTATAGCAATGGAGGATTTAACAATGGCCGTTTCCGAAACTCCCGCCTCGGTCACCCCAAGATGGATGGGATATTCGACCTTTTCGGCGATGTACTCGTTCGCCTTTATCGTTTCGAGAACATCCGAGCTCTTCACCGAGACGATGATATCGTAGAACCCTTCCTTCTCGAGTAGTCTGACTTCCTCGAGAGCGGATTCTGCCAGATCTTTCCACCTTTCTGAGGTCCTCCTCTTTATGGATCCCACGTTCGCTCCAACACGAATGGGAATGCCTTTTCCTTTCGCAGCCGCGACGACATCCTTCAGCCGATCCCTACTCATATTACCTGGATTGATCCTTATTTTGTCTGCTCCATTCTCAATCGAAAGAATAGCAAGCCTGTAATCGAACTGAATATCCGCAACAAGGGGAATCTCTATCTGTTCCTTTATTCGTCTGATTGCTTTCGCATCTTCTTCATCTTGAACGGCCACCCGAACGATCTCACAACCAGCCCTTTCAAGGCTTTTTATTTGGGAGACGGTTTTTTCCACGTCGGCCGTCTTCGTCGTGGTCATAGACTGAACACTCACGGGGGCTTCTCCCCCGATCACCACCTTCCCGACTTTCACACTCTTTCTCATATTCCCATCATCCTTCCTATGTCGAGGAATGTGATGTAAAGGAAGAGTATCATGAGAAATATGAACCCAAGGAAATGAATGATGTTTTCGACCTGGGGATTGAGTTTCTTTCGAGTGATCATCTCCACAAGCGAGAAGATAATGCGACCACCATCGAGCGCCGGAAGTGGCAGAAGATTCAAAACACCCAGACTGATTGTTATCACAGCCACAACTGTGAGGACTGCCTCCAGACCCGTTTTGGATGCCGCACTGATCACGCCCGCCAGTCCCACCACTCCCACTATCTGTCCTGTCTGAACATTCCTGAAGAAGTTCTTCAGAGAAGAGGCAGTCGTCAGTAACACGTAGTTGCACGCCTTCACAGAAAGATTCACCGCTTCCAGAGGATTCTTCGGTTTATAACGGGGAACACCCATCTCCAAGAGATCGGGCGTTTCGAGGATGTTTTTCAAAAATGAGGCCTCCACGTTTTTCTCTATCGTGCTGTCACCCCTTTTTATCACTACTCTGACGCTGCCTGAAAGTCCTCTCCACCATTCGATATTTTCTCCCTGCAAACTCACTATCATGGTGTCTTTTCCCAGTGTCAGCCTCTGATAAAGCACCACCAAGTCCTGCCATCCTTCTATTTCCTGGTCTTCCACCCGGACTATACGATCTCCCTTTTTAAAGACGAAAAGCCCTTCTTTAAAATAAATGTCCTTTTTGAACACAGGAGCGAGCCCGGAGAAGGATATTCCGATCATATAGCGGGCCGGAATTTCGTTGAACTGCTTCAGAATTCCCTTTACCGTTCCTCCTTCGAACTCAAGAACCACGTATTCGTTCACAAATTCTTTGAGAACAGATGTGTCTCTGTTTCCGTTAACTGAGACGAGTTTTCCCGAAGGAGTTCCTTCTGCACTTTCAAGAACGAACTCGTACGTTTCGGGATACATTCTGGGAGTTAACCTGAGAGATTTCTTCTCACCATTCCTGATGATAACCAGTTCAACAGGCAGTCCCTTCTGGATCTCGTTCGAGATGATTGACGTGTCAAAAGCGATCTTGTCGTTTATGGAATAGATGATATCTCCTCGTCTCAGTCCAGCTTCTTCTGCGGGACTTCCCGGCACAACTTCATCTATCCCGGGAAGCGCGATTCCCCAGTTAAGAGTGATAGGGAGAAAGAGGAGATAACCCGCGAGTATTGAAAAGAGAGGACCCGCAAGGGTGATCAGAAATCTCTGCCAGGCGGGTTTCGCGTAGAAACTCTTTTCTTTCTCTTCCTCGTCTGCTATCTCTTCTCCTTCTTCGCCGAGCATTCTCACGTATCCACCTATGGGAAAGACGTTTAGTCTGAAGGTAGTTTCCCTTCCCTTCACAGAAAAAATCTTTGGTCCAAACCCAATCGCGAACTCCAGAACCTTCACTTTAAAGAGCCTCGCAAAAAGATAGTGGCCGAGTTCGTGGACCATTATGACACCCGTCAATATCAATATGAAGTAGACGATAACCATTCTGTCACCCTCTCCGCTTTTTTTATCGCTTCGAAATGAATTCGCTCCACATCATCCAGCGTTCGTGGCTGTGGATATCCTTGAAACTCTTCGAGAGTTTTCTCTATCACTCTGTGGATACCACCGAACCTTATTCTCCCCTTCAAAAAGGCTTCGACTGCCACTTCATCTGCCGCGTTGAAAGCTGTTCTCAGAGCGTAAGAATCCTTTATCTCTTTCAGAAGAAAGAACGCAGGGTATTTTTCGGGATCGGGATCTTCAAAAGAAAGGCTAATGGTCCTCAGAAAAAACGGTTCAAGAGCGACGCGTCTCGGATAGAAAAGGGCATAACTTATCGGTATTCTCATATCCGGTGGTGACACCACCATTTTGACGTTTCCATCGGGCAGAACCACTGCTCCGTGAACCAATCCCTCTCTGTGTATCTTCACTTCTATCTTCTCGAAGGGCAGCTCGAAAAGTTCCATGGCTTCCAGAACTTCGAACGCCTTGTTCACCATTGTAGCAGAATCTACCGTTATACGGGCTCCCATATTCCACACGGGATGCTTGAGTACGTCTTCAGGCCTTGCTCTATCGATCTTGGAAATTTTCCAGTCTCTCAAAGCACCTCCAGAAGCTGTCAAAACCACCTTTTCCACTTCTGGCTCCATCACCTGAAAGATGGCGCTGTGTTCACTATCGACTGGAATAAGTTCCGTTCCTTTCTCTTTGAGTTTTTTCTTCACCAGAAATCCGCCGCACACGAGAGATTCTTTGTTCGCAAGACACACCCTTTTCGAGTGTTCTAGAGACGCAAGCACCGCCCTCAATCCACTGAATCCCGAAACTGCTACCATTGTGATGTCAGGCTTCAGCGCTTCCAGCATCTCTTCTATGGAATGAGAACCTTTCCAGACATTGATCGAACTGTCTTCGAACTCCACATCACCCGTGATCGCCACGTTCTTCACGTTGAATTCTTTCACGATCTTGAAGGCCAGCTCCAGATTGCTGTGAAACGAGATACCTATCAATCGAATTCCTTTCACTTTTTTCAAAACATCGAGTGTCTGAGTCCCTATGGATCCAGTGGCACCCAGTATCACGAGGGTTCTTTCTTCCATCTGAAGTAGATCAAACCTCCCTTCTTCACTTCTATCGTGACTCTATCCCTCACAGCTTCGTTGCTCACACCGTAGGTTTTGTGATGGGCATAACGGCATCCTCAAGGGTGTATTTGAAGCCCTTGAGGGTCACCCCTTCTGCGTCGCCACCGAGCGGTAGTATGGACCACTTTTCTCCAGGAACAGCGGAAAGAGTTTTTGCTCCTTCCACGTAACCAACCGTGAGAGAAGGTGATTCAAGGATCGTGTTTTTGAAGCGTCTCAACAGATAGAAAAGAGCAAGCACCATGTCGAGACGGTCTCCTTTCCATCCGAAGACAACCTTTTCTTCTTCTTCGAACTCTCGAAGTGCAAGTTCCAGATCTATTTCGTCCTTCTCCTTTGGAAATATTTTCAGCGTTACCCCGTGTTGTTTCAACCACTCCATGGTTTCCTCTTTCGCCGAATCGGCATCACCTATGAAAAAATCTGGTACAATGTTTCTTGTTCTCAAGTAGTTCGCTCCTCCGTCCACCGCCACAATTTTCTCACAACGGGAAACATCCACGAACTCTTCATAGGAACCGTTTGCAAAAATACACACCATGGATTTCTACTCCTCCTTCTCGTTCAAGGCCCTGATATAATTCTATCAGGAGGCGGTGTTTTCGATGAGAGTGCCGGGAAACATTTCTGTTCAGACGGAGAATGGAAAGGTAGTGAAAATTATCTTGGGATCGAACGAAACAGAAGGTTCGGAGGAGATTCTCCGCGAAATAGAAGAATACCTTTCAGGTCAAAGAAAAAGCTTTTCATTCCAGGTAGAGATCAGAGGCACACCCTTTCAGAAAAGAGTCTGGGAAGAAGTTCGAAAAATCCCGTACGGTGAGACGAAAACTTACAGCGAGATAGCAAAAAAACTCGGAACGTCCCCCAGAGCAGTGGGGCAGGCTCTTTCGAAAAACCCTCTTCCTCTCTATATACCGTGCCACAGGGTGGTTTCTAAGAAAGGACTCGGTGGTTTCAGCGCAGGCTTGGAATGGAAGAAATACCTGATCGATCTGGAGAGATTCAGAAAATGAAGAAATTCCTTTTATCCTTCTTCATAGCTTCGCTTTTGACTTTTTTCTTACTGTGGGGTCTTTATTTCTTCTTCACAAAAGACCTTCCTCCTCCCGAGGAGAAACTTGTGCCGACCATCAGACTGTTTTACAGTGACGGAACTCCACTGCTTGTCTCCAGGAATATCTGGATAGACCTCTCCGACATTCCAGAGAAATTCGTTGAGATACTCCTCACCTCCGAGGACGAGGAATTCTACAAACATCCAGGATTCGACCTCATGGGATTTCTGAGGGCGTTGATCATGGATATAAAGACACTGAGTTTCTCACAGGGCGGAAGCACCATCACACAGCAACTCGCCAGGACGCTTTATCTTTCGATGGACAAATCCATCGTCAGGAAATTGAAGGAAATCTTCATATCCTTCTGGCTTGAACGCATAAGAACCAAAGATGAAATCCTCGAGATGTACATAAACTCCGTCTATATGGGGAACGGAATATACGGATTCCAAACGGCCTCTAAATTATACTTCGGAAAGGACCTCTCTGATCTTTCGGTGCCGGAGATGTGTGTTCTTGTGGCTCTGATCAAATCCCCCGAGAACTTCAATCCTTTAAAAGATCCCGAGACCTCCCGAAAGAGGGCGAAGATCGTCCTGGACAGATTACTGACGGAGAAAAGAATCAGCACTCAGGAATACGAGAATTACTCTGCGGAACTTTCAAAACTCGAGTTTCACACGCAGCAGATGAACGTGGACGAGGAACTCTTCTGGAGGGTCGTGAGAGAAGCCCAGGACCTTGGATTTTCGCTGAACGAACTCAGGTACGGCTACAGGGTTTATCTCACACTGGATAAAGAACTTCAGAAAAAGGTGTACAACACGGTCGAAGATGATAAGACAGCTTTTGTTGGTGTAAAGGTGAAAACAGGAGAAATAGTGGCTTATCGAGGAGTCGGCCTTCAATACGGAACCGGATGGAGACAGATAGGATCAGCCATAAAGCCCCTGTATTATTACTATGCCGTTCTCAAGGGAAGAAACCCTTCCGATCTCCTTCTGGACCTTCCCCTGAAGATCGGAGAGTGGGAACCAGAAAACTTCGATAAAACCTTCAAAGGAACAGTCAGTTTGAAGGAAGCACTCGTTGATTCGAGGAACATCCCTTCTGTGTTACTTTACTCTTATTTGCAACCAGAGAGTGTGAGGAGTTTTATAACGGAAGTATTGAAGCTGAGAGCCAGGTATCCAGACGATCTCACCGCTTCTCTTGGTACTGTGGAAACAGCCCCGGAAGAGATCGTGAAGGTTTATTCCGCCATCTTCAACGGAGGAGTGGTTCTGGAGCCATACATCATCGACAAAATAGAAGACAGAAACGGGAAGATCATCTACAGAGGGTACCCGAAAGTGCTGTCCGTCGTTCCGTCTTTTGTGAGATCCGCCCAGGAAGCGAGTGAAATATTGAAGAGTATCTTAAAAGAAGTGGTTGAGAGAGGCACCGGTGTTCGGGTGAAGATTCCAGGAAAAGAAATCGCGGGAAAAACAGGAACGGCAGAGAAGAACGCCTGGTTCGTTGGAGGAGATGATGAGTACATATTCGCGGTGGTAAAGGACGGGGAAAACCTTCTTGGTGGAAGGGATTGCGCTCCAGTGTGGAAAGAAATAGTGAGCAGCTGGGAGAAGTTCGAGGGAGATCTTCGATACAAAAGACTAGACAAACCGGGAATTCCTCTTATTGACGATAGAACAATAGAATATCTGGACTACGCGAAACTGGTTGAACTGGTCAATGGATCGAAACTTCCTGTGAGCGTTCTTGTCAAAGTTCTACAGCTCATGGACTACAATCATCAGATTGAATTCCTCTCAAAATTGAACAGCGTGGATCCGATACTGTCCCTTGAAATCTGGAAAAAGTTTTTGATGGAAGGAGGTTGAGCGATGGTCCTGTTCGAAAAACCAGGAAAGGAGAACACAAGAAAAACCCTCGAAATAGCAATTCAAAAAGCCTCTGAGCTTTCTTCAAAAAAGCTATTGATCGCTTCCGCTACGGGTTACAGTGCTAGAATGGCCCTCGAGATGATTCCGGAAGACATGAAGCTCGTTGTGGTGACACACCACGCGGGCTTTGAAGAACCCGACACTCAGGAATTCGACGAAGAATTGAGAAAATTGTTGAAAGAAAAGGGTCACGATGTTCTCACAGCTACGCATGCCCTCTCCGCGGGTGAAAGGTCTCTGAGAAGAAAATTTGGTGGAATCTACCCTCTTGAGATAATAGCGAACACGCTGAGAATGTTCAGCGAAGGTGTGAAGGTGGGTGTGGAGATAACGCTCATGGCGGCTGACGCGGGACTTGTTAAAACGTCTGAACTGGTTGTTGCCTGCGGTGGAACAGAAAGCGGTCTCGACTCGGCAATCGTTGTCAAGCCCGCGAATTCTCCAAATCTTTTCGATCTAAAGATCACGGAAATTCTCTGTAAACCTCTGATTTCTTGAGTTTCTGAGCGAAGTCTTTTATCTCCTGGATCTCTTCGTAACTCATACCGTGCTTCCACCAGAAGGGAAGAACCGTGTTGTTCAAAAAAACGGGATCGATATCCGGGTCCAACTTGCCTTCTTCGACAAGTTTTTCCCAGTCTTTTGTTCCCGGAATAGGAGTGTATTCGTTTATGGAAATACCTATTCCTTCACTCAAACACACCTTGATGGCGTTCAGCACATCCTCTTTCGTCTGCCCCGGCATGTTCACCATGATGTACGCTGAAACTTCTTTTTCGGTGAAACCAGCTTTCCTCAAGATCCTGGCTGCGCGAACGAGGTCCTCATCGTAAACCTTACCGCCTGTTTCCCTCTGGAGCCTTCCAGAAGTTTCATAGCCCAGTTTTATCGTCCTGAAGTTCGCTTCTTTCAAAAGGAAGGCCGTTTCTTCATCGAGAAGACGTGCATGTATCCCGTTCGGGAGATGAAACCGTACAGGCCATCTCTTTTCCACAATCAGTTTGAGAAGATCTTTGAACCTTCCCGATGCCAGAATAGCATCATCGAAAAAGACCACATCCTCAACTTTGAAAATGTTCAGGTACTTCTCTATGGTTTCAACCACTCTCTCCGGTGTTCTTACTCTCAAACCGTTCCAGAGTCGGTGAACAGCGCAGTAAGAACACCTGAAGGGACATCCAAGTGTGGTGATGAACACGAGGTAACCAATTCTGTTGTAGAGTTCGTACATGGGGTCGAAAACTTCAAACCAGTCAGCGGGGATTTCCTTCGATGGAAATCCCAGAGTCTCTAAGAATCTGGGAAGAAACACGAGGTCGCCCTTTTCATAGACTATCGCTCCGCTCTTCTTCGCGTGTTTCGGAAAGAGCCGCGGGTAGACACCTCCCAGGACAATCGGTACGTCGTAGCGGCCTTTCAGAAAACGAATCGTCTCCCATACTCCGGGATACCAGTAGCTCAACGTGGACGTGACCATTATGAGATCAACGTTTCCGATTTCTCTCAATTTCCACTCCAGAAACTCTGGAGGTGCTCCGTACCTCTTATACCTTCTTGGAACAAATCTCAATATCTCTGGTTTCTCTATAACCTGACTTGGAAACTTTCCTGTGCCGTATCTTTTGTCTTTTGGCACTCTCGTAAATCGTGGAAGATCGGGATCGTGTCTGTTGAGAAGATCCACGAGATGGACCTCGTAACCCATCCACTCCATTGCGCGAGCAACGTAAAGAAGACCGATGGGCTTCAACCAGAAATCGTACGCCGCAAAATCGTGAATCCACGGATTAACGAGAAGTACATTCAATCTCCGAAGCAGAAATGGTACACCCCCTTGATCGTGAGGTCCTCATCGAAAATCTCGTGTTTTATCATATCTTTCACGATCTTCGACTGACCTCCCGTGAGAACCACCGGTAAATCACCGTAAACTTCCTTTATTCGCCCTATTATCCCCTCAAGAGCGTAGACACTTCCGTTCACCACACCCAGCCTGATGTTTTCCTCCGTATCCTTTCCTACAACAAAATCCGCTGGTTTTACCTCAACGAGCGGAAGTTTTGCCGTTCCCCGAAAGAGCGAGTGAACCATCATGAAGAATCCAGGCAAAATGGCTCCTCCTTCGTAAGATCCGTTCACAACAAGATCCACGGTGGTTGCCGTTCCCATGTCGATGATGATTCCGTTTTTACCGTATTCCTTGACGAAAGCGACAACGTTGGCCACCCTATCAGCACCCACTTCCGAGGGATTCTTCACGTTCCATTTCACACATCCGTTTTTCGCCTTCACCCATATCGGTGATATGTGGAAATACTTTTGAGAAAAACGCTCTATGACTGTGTTCTGAGTGGGAACGACGGAGGCCACTCCTATCCCCTTTATCTCACGCATAGCATCGCCCAGAAGAGGATGAAGGTGTGAAAAGAGTTCGTCTTCCGTCTGAAACACACCGGTGGACAGCCTCCACCTTCTGAAAGTTTTACCATCTTCGGTGATAGAGAAGACAGAATGCGTGTTACCCACGTCCACGAGGAGGTACAAAAGTATCACCTCCACATTTGAGATGGTGTAAAATATTTCTTACACACCTCTGAAACATTTGACACGAAGATATAGTAAGGTAATACTAAATCTAAAAGAGGACATCAGAAAATTTTATCACGGGAGGTGGAGAGAATGGACTGGAAGAAATACGGTTACAACACAAGGGCTCTTCACGCAGGTTATGAACCACCCGAGCAGGCCACAGGATCGAGAGCGGTCCCTATATATCAAACGACTTCTTACGTTTTCAGAGACTCTGATCACGCGGCGAGACTCTTCGCACTGGAAGAACCTGGGTTCATCTATACAAGGATTGGAAATCCTACCGTCTCAGTTCTTGAAGAAAGA
Organism: Thermotoga maritima MSB8; assembly: GCF_000008545.1. Classification (NCBI taxonomy): domain Bacteria; kingdom Thermotogati; phylum Thermotogota; class Thermotogae; order Thermotogales; family Thermotogaceae; genus Thermotoga; species Thermotoga maritima. Next base: position 905,439 of record NC_000853.1, on the reverse strand, counting down.
ATAGCCGCCCTGGAAGAAGGGGTGGGAGCCTTAGCGGTTGCCAGTGGACAAGCCGCTATAACTTACGCCATTTTGAACATCGCGGGCCCAGGAGATGAGATCGTCAGCGGGAGCGCGCTGTATGGGGGAACGTACAATCTGTTCAGACACACTCTCTATAAAAAATCCGGCATCATCGTGAAGTTTGTGGATGAGACAGATCCAAAGAACATAGAAGAGGCCATCACCGAGAAAACAAAGGCGGTGTACCTTGAAACTATCGGGAATCCCGGTCTCACAGTGCCGGACTTTGAAGCGATAGCGGAGATCGCTCACAGACACGGTGTTCCTTTGATAGTGGACAATACGGTAGCTCCGTACATATTCAGGCCCTTCGAACACGGTGCCGACATCGTTGTTTATTCGGCCACGAAATTCATCGGAGGACACGGAACATCGATAGGCGGTCTCATCGTAGACAGCGGAAAATTCGACTGGACGAACGGAAAGTTTCCAGAACTCGTGGAACCAGATCCCAGCTACCACGGTGTGAGTTATGTGGAGACGTTCAAAGAAGCAGCCTACATAGCAAAATGTAGAACCCAGCTTTTGAGGGACCTGGGAAGCTGTATGAGCCCGTTCAACGCGTTTCTGTTCATCCTCGGACTTGAAACCCTCAGCTTGAGGATGAAGAAACACTGTGAAAACGCACTGAAGATCGTTGAATTTCTGAAATCGCATCCCGCCGTGAGCTGGGTCAACTATCCGATAGCTGAAGGCAATAAAACCAGAGAAAATGCGCTGAAATACCTCAAAGAAGGATACGGTGCGATTGTAACGTTCGGTGTGAAAGGCGGAAAAGAGGCGGGAAAGAAGTTCATAGACAGTCTCACACTCATTTCCCACCTCGCCAACATTGGTGATGCAAGAACTCTGGCTATTCATCCCGCTTCGACAACCCATCAGCAGCTCACGGAAGAAGAGCAGTTGAAAACGGGTGTTACTCCGGATATGATAAGATTGTCTGTTGGAATAGAAGATGTGGAAGATATCATAGCCGATCTGGATCAGGCTCTCAGAAAATCTCAGGAGGGATGAAAAGTTGCCAATAAACGTTCCAAGCGGTCTTCCTGCTGTGAAAGTCTTGGCAAAAGAGGGCATTTTCGTTATGACGGAAAAGAGGGCGATCCACCAGGACATCCGCCCTCTTGAAATTCTCATTCTGAACCTGATGCCAGACAAAATAAAAACGGAGATTCAACTTCTCAGACTCCTTGGAAACACTCCTCTTCAGGTGAATGTGACCTTACTCTACACCGAAACTCACAAACCGAAACACACTCCCATTGAACACATTCTAAAGTTCTACACAACTTTTTCCGCTGTTAAAGATAGAAAATTCGATGGATTCATCATCACGGGCGCTCCCGTGGAACTCCTTCCGTTCGAAGAAGTGGATTACTGGGAAGAACTCACAGAAATCATGGAATGGAGCCGTCACAACGTGTACTCGACCATGTTCATCTGTTGGGCGGCTCAGGCGGGACTGTACTACTTCTACGGAATACCGAAGTACGAACTCCCACAGAAGCTCTCAGGCGTTTACAAGCACAGAGTCGCAAAAGATTCGGTCCTCTTCAGGGGGCACGACGACTTCTTCTGGGCGCCGCACTCGCGGTACACCGAGGTGAAGAAGGAAGACATAGACAAAGTACCGGAGCTTGAGATCCTTGCAGAGTCGGACGAAGCTGGTGTTTACGTGGTTGCAAACAAAAGCGAAAGACAGATATTCGTCACAGGACATCCCGAGTACGACAGATACACACTGAGAGACGAATACTATCGAGATATAGGTCGAAATCTGAAGGTGCCGATTCCTGCCAATTACTTTCCAAACGACGATCCCACAAAAACTCCCATTCTCACTTGGTGGAGTCACGCTCACCTCTTCTTCAGCAACTGGTTGAATTACTGCATCTACCAGAAAACACCTTACAGATTGGAAGACATACACTGAAGAACCCCTTCGGGGTTCTTCTTTTTCCATGTTAGAATAATAGTTGTGATTCTGAACACAAAAGGAGTGGAAAAATTGTCGATTATATCAGCCCTGGCAAATTTCTTCGCTCAAACCGCGTTCCCACATCTCACATTTGGAAACATAGCCATGTTCGCAGTGGCCATTGCCCTGCTTTACGTAGCTATAGTGAAACACTCAGAACCTCTTCTTTTGATTCCCATAGCCTTTGGAATCATTCTTGCGAACATACCCGTTGAAACCACGGGAATATTGAACGAAGGCGGTTTTCTCTACTACATAAAGAAAGGCCTTGACCTGGGAATCTATCCTCCCCTCATCTTCCTCGGAATAGGAGCACTCACAGATTTTTCCTTCATGCTCTCGTACCCGATCACCATCTTTCTCGGTGCGGCTGCACAGATGGGAATATTTTTCACCTTTTTTGTGGCAAAGGTTCTAGGATTTTCTCTGAAACAGGCGGCTTCCATCGCCATCATAGGTGGTGCAGATGGGCCAACCGCCATTTACATAACGAACACACTATCCCCAGAATTGATCGCCCCCATAGCCATATCTGCTTATTCCTACATCGCTCTCATTCCCATCCTCCAACCCGTCGTTTCCAGAATTTTGGTCAGCAAAGAAGAACGAAAAATCAGGATGAAACCACCAAGAAAGGTGAGCAGATTCGAGAGACTTTCATTTCCGATAGTGATAACAATAGTAACCGCTCTTCTGATTCCAAAGTCGCTCCCTCTGGTTGGATCTCTCATGTTTGGAAACCTCCTCAGAGAAGCGGGGATTGTGAAAAGACTCGTTGAAGCCGCCAGCAGGTACATACTCGACACGGTGACGATCCTTCTCATGCTTTCAGTTGGGGCTTCTGCAAGAGCCGATGTTTTCTTGACTCCCCAAAGTCTGATGATATTCTTTCTCGGAGCAGCCGCTTTCATCGTGTCAATGAGTTCTGGGATTCTGTTTGCGAAACTCATGAACCTGTTTTTGAAGGATAAAATAAACCCGCTCATAGGAGCGGCTGGTGTTTCTGCCGTACCAGATTCTGCCAGAGTTGCACAGAAACTCGCTCAGGAAGAAGATCCAAGGAATCACATACTCATGCACGCAATGGGACCCAACGTGGCGGGAGTCATAGGCTCAGCCACTGTGGCAGGAGTGTTTCTGATGTTCCTCAGCTGAGAGGGAAGAATATGGGTTACAAGATCGTGGTGAATTACGACTGGTGCAAAGCGTGTAAGCTGTGCGCGTGGGCTTGTCCGACTAGTGCCATTACAAGCGATGAAATAGGAAAACCCGTGACAAACGAAAACAAATGCATCGGATGTTTAAAATGTGAGAAAATATGTCCGGATATGGCCATAGAAATTGTGAGTGATGAGAATGCCTGAGATGATGTTTCTTCAGGGGAACGAAGCGTGTGCTCTGGGTGCGATAAAAGCGGGATGCAGGTTTTTCGCAGGCTATCCGATCACTCCCTCCACAGAGATAGCGGAGGTGATGGCAAGAGAACTGCCAAAAGTGGGTGGTGTTTTTGTTCAAATGGAAGACGAAATAGCCAGCGCGGCAGCTGTTGTTGGAGCGTCCCTCGCCGGTGTGAAGTCGATGACTGCCACAAGTGGACCCGGATTCAGCCTCATTCAGGAGGTTATAGGCTATGCGATAATGACGGAAACACCGTGTGTTTTTGCCAACGTTATGAGACTCGGCCCTTCCACTGGACTTCCAACGAAACCCGCACAGGGAGACATCATGCAGACAAGATGGGGAACGCATGGAGACCACGCCATAATCGCTCTCTATCCATCATCTGTCGCGGAAGTTTATCGTTATATAATCACTGCGTTCAACTTAGCGGAAGAGTACAGGACTCCTGTTGTGTTTCTCATGGACGCAATGCTCGGTCACATGAGGGAAAGTTTCTATCCACCGAAAGATGAGGAACTGTTCATCATAGAGAGACTGAAAGACACTTCTTTTGGAGAAGAAGATCTTTTCGTACCCTTTTCTGAAAGTGAGTACGCAGAACCCACACCATTCCCCATGGCTGAGATGGGAAAAACGAAGTTTCATGTCTCCGGTCTTGTTCATGACGAATCAGGTTTCCCTCTCAGCTCTCCGGATGCGGCAGAAAAATTGATACGAAGGCTCACGAACAAAATTAGACTTCACGCGGATGAAATAGCCTTCTACGAAGAGTATGAGACGGAGGACGCAGAAATTCTGGTGGTAGCTTATGGGATAGTCGCAAGAAGCGCTATGAAAGCAGTGAAGATCGCAAGACGTGACAGAATCAAAGTAGGGTTGTTCAAACCCATCACAATCTGGCCGGCTCCCGTATCACGTTTCAGAAAACTGGCAGAGAAAGTGAACACCATAGTGATAGCTGAAATGAATCTGGGGCAGTATGCGAAAGAACTCATCAGTTCTATAGACAGAAGATCAAAAGTCATAAGAACCATAAACAAGGTGAATGGAGAACTCATAAAACCTGAAGAGATTCTGGATGTTATAACCGAAACTCAAATAGAGATTTAACATAAAAGGGTACAATAGAACCTTGGTGGATCAAAAAATCAAGGAGGTGGAAACTGTGTACGTGGAAATCGTGGATGTAAGAGCAAGAGAGGTTCTGGATTCGAGAGGAAACCCCACCGTTGAAGCGGAAGTCGTGCTTGAAGACGGAACAATGGGAAGAGCCATCGTACCCTCTGGTGCCTCAACGGGAAAATTCGAAGCCCTGGAAATCAGAGACAAAGACAAGAAGAGATACCTCGGGAAAGGTGTTCTGAAAGCAGTAGAGAACGTGAACGAAACCATAGCTCCTGCACTGATCGGGATGAACGCATTCGACCAGCCACTCGTTGACAAGACATTGATAGAACTGGACGGCACCGAAAACAAATCTAAACTGGGTGCCAACGCCATACTCGCCGTTTCTATGGCAGTTGCCAGAGCAGCAGCGAATTACCTTGGATTGCCCCTCTACAAATACCTTGGAGGAGTCAACGCGAAGGTTCTGCCAGTACCTCTGATGAACGTGATCAACGGTGGACAGCACGCAGACAACAATCTTGACCTTCAGGAATTCATGATTGTTCCCGCCGGATTTGACAGCTTCAGAGAAGCTTTGAGGGCAGGAGCGGAAATATTCCACACGTTGAAAAAGATACTCCACGAAGCCGGTCACGTGACAGCGGTCGGAGACGAGGGTGGATTCGCTCCCAATTTGTCTTCCAACGAGGAAGCCATAAAAGTTCTGATTGAAGCCATAGAGAAAGCAGGCTACAAACCCGGAGAAGAAGTTTTCATAGCTCTCGACTGTGCGGCATCTTCCTTTTACGATGAGGAAAAGGGAGTTTACTACGTCGATGGTGAGGAAAAATCCAGCGAAGTTCTCATGGGATACTACGAAGAACTGGTGGCGAAGTACCCCATCATATCCATCGAAGATCCGTTCGCGGAGGAAGACTGGGATGCATTTGTGGAATTCACAAAGAGAGTAGGAAACAAGGTTCAGATCGTTGGAGATGACCTTTACGTGACCAACGTGAAAAGACTTTCCAAAGGAATAGAACTCAAAGCGACCAACTCCATACTCATCAAACTCAATCAGATAGGCACCGTCACGGAAACTCTCGACGCGGTGGAGATGGCACAGAAGAACAACATGACAGCCATCATTTCCCACAGATCCGGAGAGAGTGAAGACACGTTCATCGCAGACCTTGCCGTGGCAACGAACGCTGGTTTCATCAAGACAGGTTCCCTCTCCAGGAGCGAAAGGATAGCCAAGTACAACCAGCTTTTGAGAATCGAGGAAGAACTCGGAAAAGTGGCAGAATTCAGAGGTTTGAAATCTTTCTACTCTATAAAGAGATAACACCGAAGGCCCACCTTGGTGGGCCTTCATTTTGTTGAGGTGATTTCAGATTGGAAAGGCATGAAGAGATAAAAAAAGGAGCATGGATTGGAATACTTGGAAACACCGTGCTTGCCGTCTTGAAGATTTTGGTGGGACTTCTCACGGGAAGCTATGCGATACTCGCAGACGGAATAGACACGTCCACCGACATATTCACCTCTCTTGTCATACTCCTCTCATCCAGAATTTCAGGAAAACCACCCGACGAGACGCATCCATACGGCCATGAAAGGGCAGAAACGATCGCCTCAAAGATAATCTCCTTCGTTATGTTTTACGCAGGAGCCTCTCTTCTTGTTGAATCAGTCAAAAGGCTCGTGAAACAGGAGTTTTCCCTGGAACTCACTCTGACAGCCTTTATTGTTGTTGGGATTTCCGTTGCAGGCAAAACTTTTCTTTTTTTATACAAACTGTCTCTTGGGAAACGTTTGAAAAGTTCGGCTACAATCAGTGATGCACTGAACATGAGAAACGACATAATGATCTCAGGAACTGTTCTGGCCGGCATGGTTGCGATGAAAACCTTCGGATGGTGGTGGCTGGACAGTCTGCTCGCGATTTTCGTTTCCATTATGATCCTGAGAACCTCATTTTCCGTATTCTACGAAGCGGCTTACGAACTCATGGATGGCATGAAAAGAACCGAGTTAGACATGTACGATGATATATTTGCCGTCCTCGAACGTTTTCCAAACGTGCATAATCCCCACAGGGTGAGAATAAGAAGGGTGGGAACGAAATACTTCATAGAAATGGATATCGAAGTAGATGGAAAGATGTCTGTGAAAGATGCGCACGAATTGACCGTGAAAATAAGGAAAGAAATGTTGAAAAGAAGAGACGATATAGAAGACGTAACCATACACGTTGAGCCACTTGGGAACGTGGAAGAAGAAGGATTTGGCCTGAAGAAAGGAGAGAAAAAATGAGATTGATGGACATCCTTGAAATACTCTACTACAAAAAAGGAAAAGAATTTGGTATTCTCGAGAAGAAAATGAAAGAGATTTTCAACGAAACGGGTGTGAGCCTCGAGCCGGTGAATTCTGAACTGATTGGAAGAATTTTTCTCAAGATCAGCGTCCTGGAAGAAGGAGAAGAAGTACCAAGTTTCGCCATAAAAGCTCTCACACCGAAAGAAAACGCTGTCGATCTCCCGCTCGGAGACTGGACAGACTTGAAAAACGTCTTTGTTGAGGAAATCGACTACCTCGATTCTTATGGTGATATGAAAATACTATCGGAGAAAAACTGGTACAAAATTTACGTTCCATATTCTTCAGTGAAGAAGAAAAACAGGAACGAGTTAGTGGAAGAGTTCATGAAGTACTTTTTTGAATCGAAAGGATGGAATCCTGGAGAGTACACGTTTTCTGTCCAAGAAATAGACAATCTGTTCTGAGGTGAGAGGATGAACGTTCTGGCACTCGACACTTCCCAGAGAATAAGAATTGGGTTGAGAAAAGGAGAAGATCTTTTTGAAATTTCCTACACAGGTGAGAAAAAACACGCAGAGATTCTTCCTGTTGTTGTAAAGAAGCTGCTGGACGAACTGGATCTCAAAGTGAAAGATCTCGATGTTGTGGGAGTGGGAATTGGCCCTGGAGGATTGACAGGTCTCAGGGTGGGAATCGCCACCGTGGTGGGGCTTGTGTCTCCATACGATATACCCGTGGCTCCTCTGAACTCCTTCGAAATGACTGCAAAGAGCTGTCCAGCTGACGGTGTTGTACTCGTGGCTAGAAGAGCGAGGAAAGGTTACCACTATTGTGCGGTTTATCTGAAGGACAAAGGACTCAATCCGCTGAAAGAGCCGAGTGTGGTCTCTGACGAAGAACTGGAAGAGATCACAAAAGAGTTTTCTCCAAAAATAGTCCTGAAGGACGACCTTCTCATCTCACCCGCTGTGTTGGTTGAAGAGAGCGAGAGGCTTTTCAGAGAGAAAAAGACCATACACTACTACGAAATCGAACCTTTGTATCTTCAGAAATCCATAGCGGAATTGAACTGGGAAAAAAAGAAAAGGGGCTAACGCCCCTTACTGAACCTTCTCGAGTTCTCTGGCAACTTCGAGGATCAGTTTTTCACCGTTGTAATCCACTCTCACCGTCTGACCTTCCTGCACCTCACCTGCTATGATCATTCTTGCGAGTGGTGTTTCGATTTCCCTTTCTATCAGCCGCCTCAGCGGTCTTGCACCGAACGTTGGATCGTATCCTTTTTCTGCGAGGTATTCTTTCGCCGCTTCAGTGATCGTGAGTTTTATATTCTTGTCCTTCAACCGCGCTTCAAGTCTTCTGATCATTATTTCCACGATCTGTTTCATGTGTTCTTTTGTGAGCGGTTTGAAGACAACGACATGGTCTATCCTGTTTATGAACTCGGGTCTGAAGTAGTGTTTCAGCTCTTCTCTGACTCTTTCTTCAATCTCATCAAAGCTCTTTCCTTCTTTAACGTAGTTCAGTATCAGATCGCTTGCTATGTTACTCGTCATGATGATGATCGTGTTCTTGAAATCAACAACGTTTCCTTTGCTGTCTGTGAGTCTTCCATCGTCCATTATCTGAAGCAGTATGTTGAACACATCCGGATGCGCTTTTTCAATCTCATCGAGCAATATAACACTGTACGGTCTTCTTCTTACGGCTTCGGTCAGTTGACCACCTTCCTCGTAACCAACGTATCCCGGAGGTGCTCCTATCAGCTTGGAGACAGCGTGCTTTTCCATGTATTCGGTCATGTCGATTCGTATCAGTGCGTTTTCGCTTCCAAAGAGCACTTCAGCGAGTGTCTTTGCGAGCTCAGTCTTACCAACACCCGTTGGTCCAAGAAAGAGGAAGGTACCAACTGGCCTGTTAGGATCTTTTATTCCAGCCCTTGCCTTCCTGATGGCATCGGCCACTACCTTGACCGCTTCCTCCTGGTCCACGAGCCTCTGGTGGATTATCTCTTCGAGCTTCAGAAGCTTTTCCTTTTCAGATTCAACGATTCTGGAAACTGGAACACCAGACCAGGATTCAACCACTTCTGCTATTTTTTCCGCTGTGACAACCGGTTTCCCACTCTTCAAAGCTTCATACTCATTTTTGAGCTTGAAGAGTTCTTTCTTGAGATCAGCCGCTTCTTTGTACTGAGATCTTATAGTGAGCTCATCGATTTTCGTTTCAAGCTCTTTTATTTTTTCCTCGAGCTCGCGAAGCTTCGTTTCATCCTTTTCCTGTTTTGTAGCGCTGAGTCTCACTCTCGCTGCCGCCTCATCCAGCAGGTCAATCGCCTTGTCTGGCAAGAATCTGTCCGTTATGTATCTCGCTGAGAGCTTGGCAGCTGCCTCTATCGCTTCGTCCTCTATCTTCACTTTGTGGTGCTCCTCGTAGACTTTCTTCAACCCCTTCAAAATCTCTATGGTCTCTTCCACACTCGGTTCTCTCACCATCACCGGCTGGAATCTTCTCGCGAGCGCTTTGTCTTTTTCTATGTGTTTTCTGTACTCATCCAGTGTGTTGCACCTATGACGCGTATTTCACCGCGAGCAAGGGCCGGTTTCAACATGTTGGCAGCGTCCATCGCTCCTTCGGCTGCGCCAGCACCAACCAGAGTGTGTATCTCGTCGATGAAGAGAATCGTTTTTTCTTTCTGTTTCATCACTTCATCGAGGAATGATTTCAACCTTTCTTCGAATTCTCCCCTGTATTTGGTCCCCGCTATCATCCTTCCGAGATCTACCATCAGTATGCGCACATCCTTTAGAGGATCAGGAACTTTTCCTTCAACGATTCTCTGTGCGAGACCTTCCACAATGGCGGTTTTTCCAACACCCGGATCACCGATGAGAATTGGGTTGTTCTTGGTTTTTCTCATGAGAATCTCTATCACGCGCTCGATTTCCCTGTCTCTTCCTATGATGGGACCCACTTTTCCTTCTTTTGCCAATTTTGTGAGATCGGTTGCAAAAGCCGTGAGTGGTGACTGCTCAGCTGCGTATTCTTCTTCGTGCTCCTTAACCGTCTGAAGCACTTTTTCGTAATCAACACCGTACTTCTTCAGGACACGTGCAGCGTGTGTGGAACCATCTCTCAGCAGTCCCAGAAGGAAGTGAAGAGGACCTATATCCTTCTGCTTGAAAAGCCTGGCTTCCTTTCTCGCTAGCTCCAGGATGTAAGAAAGTTCTTTCGATACATAGACCTGATCGGAGAATCCGTAGTATATCCCGTACTGGGAATCGATGTAGTCCTCCAGCTCAGTAATCACTTCCTCCACGTTTACATTGAGATCTTTCAGCACCTTCGTGGCCTCGTTTTCATCGTAAAGGATCTGAAGGAGAATGTGCTCTGGTCTAAGCAGGTTCTGATTTCTTTCTTTGATATCCTCCACGCTCCTCTCGAAAATATCCTTCATCTTTTCGTTCAGGTTTCTCATAATTCTCACCTCCGGTTCATTATATTAGCACTTAAATCTTACGTTTGATAAAACAAAATGTAAATGTTTCTTGAAACAACAGAATGTCTCCTTTTCCCACTCAATTAGTACACACTTGTATATAAAAAATGAATCAACCAAAAATCCCTTCAATTCGGCATTTTAAGAGGCCTGTCGTTTGTTTACCGTTTTTTTGATTTTTACGGAAGAATACGTTATAATGTTTCCACACGAGGATCAGAAGGCGTGATAGAATGCGGAAATATTCGCAGCGACATATTCCTGTAATGGTTAGAGAAGTTATTGAGTTTCTGAAACCGGAGGATGAGAAAATCATCCTCGATTGCACGGTAGGTGAAGGAGGACACTCTAGAGCGATTTTGGAACACTGTCCGGGATGCAGAATCATAGGAATAGACGTTGATTCAGAAGTTTTGCGGATCGCAGAAGAGAAATTGAAAGAATTCTCAGATCGTGTGAGTTTGTTCAAAGTCTCCTACAGAGAAGCGGATTTTCTTCTTAAAACTTTAGGAATAGAAAAAGTAGATGGGATATTAATGGATCTTGGGGTTTCTACTTATCAACTCAAAGGAGAGAATCGGGGATTCACGTTCGAGAGAGAAGAACCACTGGATATGCGTATGGATCTGGAAAGCGAAGTAACGGCTCAAAAGGTATTGAATGAGTTACCGGAAGAGGAGTTAGCGAGGATAATCTTTGAGTACGGTGAAGAAAAGAGATTCGCAAGGAGAATCGCCCGAAAGATCGTTGAAAATCGTCCCCTCAACACCACCCTTGACCTTGTTAAAGCTGTGAGAGAAGCGCTTCCATCTTACGAGATCAGACGCCGCAAGAGACACTTTGCAACGAAGACGTTCCAGGCTATAAGAATCTATGTCAACAGAGAACTTGAAAATCTGAAAGAATTTCTGAAAAAAGCGGAGGATCTTCTAAACCCTGGTGGCAGAATAGTGGTCATTTCCTTTCATTCTCTGGAGGATAGGATCGTCAAAGAGACGTTCAGAAATTCTAAAAAGTTACGAATATTGACGGAAAAACCTGTTCGTCCTTCAGAAGAGGAAATAAGAGAAAATCCAAGAGCCAGGAGCGGACGTTTGCGCGCAGCGGAGCGGATAGAGGAAGGAGGAGATTGATCTGCCAGCGAAGGTAAACCAGAGAACGAGAGTACTTGTTCTTTCGCACCAACTTATTTTCACCATTGTGCTCGTTGCTGTGTTATTGTTCGTGGGGGTAACCGCCTTAAGAGTGGGAGTTCTGGCCTTCCACCTCACACAAAACAACAAGAAGCTCGAAATCGAGATCAAAGAACTGGAAAGAACTCATCAGGCACTCAAAGAAGAGTTCTACCACATCTCGTCCTATTTCGATCTCCTGAATCCCTCGGAGTGAAAGTGATAGATGGAAAAAAGGTTGTGGCTGTTGCTTGCAATCTTCGCGATATTTTTGACAGTCTCCTTCATGAATCTGTTCTTCTTTCCTCTGGCAGGGGAAAGAGAAAACTGGTTTGTTTCCATTCCTCCTCGGAGAGGAAGTGTTCTGGATGTTCGGGGGAGGAAAATAGTTTATGATTCGCCAGAATACGTCGCTTATCTCGATGTTGACTTTTTTAAAAGGCAAAATGGGGATATAAAAGCACTCGAGAAAACCTTACAAAACTGCGGTATCACAAAGTCAGCAGAGGAAGTAATGGAGTATAAGTTTTTCAAACTCACAGAGGGAGAAGACAAAGTTGACGTGTTAAAGAAGATAGAATCAGAGTTGCTGCCTTTTGTCAACATAGAACTGGTATACACCAGAAAAAAAATTCAAGATTACGCCACAGGAATTCTGCTTGGAACGGTGATAGATGGAACGGGTAAGGGAGGAATAGAGGGTTTTTTTGACGATCAGTTACAAGGAAAAAGAAAGGGTTTTTTAGAACTTCGATACAGAGGAGCCCGCCTCTCTCCCACCCTTGTGAATTACTCCCCCCCCGAAAACGGAAAAGACGTCTGGCTATCTCTGGATCTTGACCTTCAAAGGCGCGTCTACGATATCATTTCGAAAGCCGTGGAAGGAAACTCCGCAGAAGCTGGTCATGTGATTGTGATGGAATCGAAAACCGGCAGGATACTCTCAATGGTGACCACCAGAAACTGGAACGATTTGATCGGTGGATACATAGAGCCAGGCTCGACGATAAAACCTCTGGTGTACGCGATCGCTCTCGAGACACATTCTGCTTCCCCAGATTTCACCGTTGAATGTGAAGGCTCAATAAAACCAGTAGAGCAACTCCCTGTGATCATAAGAGATATAGAAAAGCACGGTCTGGTGGATTTCTCCGCGGGAATCGTAAAATCGTGCAACGTGATGAGTGTTAAGGTAGGAGAGCTCATTACAGAAAAAACCGGTGTTGAAGGATTCTATGAGTGGCTCCGAAAGGTAGGTTTTGGGGAAAAAACCGGTATCGAAATGGAAGGGGAAATCGCTGGTGTTCTGAGAGAACCGAAAAAATGGTCTCTCATAGATCCGGCTGAGATCTCGATTGGCCAGGGTATCGGTGTCACTCCTGTACAGCTGATTGCGTCTCTCAATATCTTTGCGAACGATGGCTACTGGGTGAAACCTACCATTTTGAAAGATTCCCCAGTGAAAAAAAGAAGGGTCTTTTCAAAAGAAACAACAGACGTGATAAGACAGGCGATGGTCCGGGTCGTGGAAGAAGGAACAGGAAAACTCGCTCAGGTGAAGGGAATAGCGATTGCTGGTAAAACAGGAACCGCGCAGAAGGCTGTCGGTGGAGAATATAGGAATCTCTATCACTCACTTTTTGTGGGTTTTTTCCCCGCTGAAGATCCAAAGTACACGATACTGGTTCATCTGGACAGTCCCTCAGGGGCTTTCTACGGAGGAGAGGTTGCCGCTCCGGTGTTCAGAGAGATCGTAGAGATTCTCACGGAGAAAGAAGACGGAAGAATAAGGATTGTAAAAGGTCTCATGCCGGATCTGAGAGGTCTTCCAGTTAGAGACGCTTTACTCGTTCTGGAATCTCTCGGAGTGAAAGACGTGGAAATAAAAGGAAAAGGGTGGAAGGTGTCTGAACAAACACCCCCACCCAATCATCCTCTTGAAGGACCTGTGATTCTGTTTTTGAGCGATCAGAAGTAATGTTTTGCGGCATGCTCAACGGCTATAGCACCGTCTGCAACAGCTGTGACTATCTGTCTCAAATTTTTCTTCCTCACATCACCGACCGCGTATATTCCCTTCACGGAAGTTTCCATGTTCTCATCCGTTATAACGTAACCGTAGGGATCCAGTTCTACCAGACCTTCAAGCAGTTTCGAGTTTGGATCGAGTCCTATGAAGATGAACACTCCATCTGCTTTCAGTACCTTCGTTTCTCCCGTTTTCACGTTCTCTATAACGACCTCTTCGACTTTGTCTTTTCCTCTGATCTCCCTTACGGTGGAGTTATAGATGACCTCTATCTTTGGATTGTTCAGAACCCTTTCTTGAAGAACCTTCGCAGCCGTGAGCGTTTCAAGAAGCTGGATCATGGTGATCTTGTTCACTATGTTGGAGAGAAAAATCGATTCGTCGCACGCGCTGTCTCCTCCGCCCACTACAATTACATCTTTTCCTGCGAAAAGATATCCATCACAGGTCGCGCAGTACGACACGCCTTTCCCAAAGAACTCCTTCTCACCTGGCACATTCAGTTTTTTCGGATTCGCACCGGTTGCAACGATCACTACAGGAGCCTCTATTCTTTTACCATCGTCGAGTTCAACCACTTTTTTGTCTCCCTGGACTTCCAGCTTAACGACTTCGGCGTTGTATATGTCTGCACCGAACTTCTCAGCGTGTTCTTTGAATTTCGAGGCGAGCTCTTCTCCGGAGATGGCCGGGAAACCCGGGTAATTCTCAACCAGATGAGTGAGGTTCACGTAACCTCCTTCAATCGCCTTTTCAACGACCAGAACAGAAAGTCCGGCTCTCCTGGCGTAGATAGCGGACGTGAGACCCGCGGGTCCTCCACCCACGACAACTATGTCGTATTTGTCCTTTATCTCCTTCTTTTTTAAGGATCCAGTATCAAAGAAAACCACTCTTCATCACCCCTTTGCGAGTCTCAACACCTCGTTTATGAACTCTTTCTCAGGATAAGCTCCTACAAAGAACTTCGATGGATCTCTGTTCACAACGATGTGGGGGACAGAAGAAACCCCGAACTTTTCACTCAGTTCCCAGTATTCGTTCGCTTCTATCATCTCTCCGATTATCTTGTCGCTGGCCATGGCCATGTTGTGAGCCATGAGAACCGCCCTGGGACAGTAAGGACACGTCGGTGTTACAAACACACTGATCCTTATCGGCTCCTCGAGACTCTGGAGCTTCTGAATGCTCTCCTCAGAAAGCTGCGGTTTTCCTTCAGAGACGGTGATGATATCCTGAATGAGTGTTCCAAATTCGTGTCCTGAAGGGACTCCGTAGAACCTGATACCGTAATCCTTACCATCCTCAGGCAAAAGGATTGTGGCGGGAACCATTTCCACCTGGTACTTTTCCACCGCTTCTTTGTCGCTGTCGAAATCGTGGATTTCAAGCTCGAGCTTTGGATCAACAGAAACGAGTTCCTCCAGAACCTGTTCCGTGATTTCGCAGTACTGACAGCGTGTTTTGTCTTCTGTTTTGAAGAAGACGATCTTCACCTTTCTTTTGAGCTCTTTTCCAAAAAGATCCTTGAGATAAGCGATGTCCTTGTCCGACAAAATACCCATTTTTTCACCTCCGATATAATTCTACCAAATTAGTCGAACTTGTCTACTCCGTTCAGTAAACCTATTGTTACACCAAGAACAAGCAAGATTGAAATCACGAAAGGATTCTTTAAATCTGCACTCGAAAAGACGATGTACAGACCAAAAAACTTCAGAGCAGGTCTTACAAAGGATTTGAAGAGTTTTTTTCTGATCTGATAGAGGCTGAATTCTTTGTCGTTGTATCCAAAGGAAAGAAACATGATGCGGTACTGCTCATTTATACTCATCAGAAAGCGAACAGATTTTCCAAGAAAGAAGAGCACCGCCAGAACAACCACTATCAGATAAAAAAAGAGAGAATTCAACATCCAAGAAAACAGGTAAATGAGACCCAGTGTGGTGAACTCGTTGAATATTTTGAGGGCACTCAGATCAATTCTTTCTCTTCTTTTCAGATAGAGATAGGAAAAGAAGACAGATACAAAGAATCCAACAACAGAAAAGGACAGCCCTTCAAGGAACCAGATCATTTCTCATCCCTCTTGTTTTCTTCCTTTTTGAAAATTTCAGATATGGCTCCCAGGCTTGCGAGTATGGAACTAGCCTCAAACGGGAGGAATATCTTTGTTGCCTGACCGTTGGCCATTTCCTTCAGTGTCTCAAGGTACCTGACAGTGAGAAGATCTTTAGTCGGATTTCCTTCATGTATCGCGTTGAAAACGAGTTTTATCGCTTCAGCCTGTCCACGTGCTTCGAGAATGAGCTTTTGCATGTTCGCTTCCGCGACTCTCTTTATGGCTTCCGCTTCACCTTCTGCTCTCAAAATGGCCGCGTTTTTCTGACCCTCTGCTTTCAATATCTCCGCCTGCTTGTAACCCTCCGCCTCCAGTATGGCAGCTCTTTTTGTCCTCTCCGCCTTCATCTGCTTACTCATAGCATCGGTGATGTCCTGAGGTGGGTCTATCTTTTTGATCTCAACCCGTGTGATTCTCACACCCCATTTGTCCGTTGCTTCGTCGAGAACAGTTCGAAGCTTCATGTTTATTCTTTCCCTGGATGTGAGCGTTTGATCGAGCTCCAGTTCACCTATGACGTTTCTCAGATTCGTCTGAGCGAGCTTTATGGTGGCCATCTCGAAGTTGCTCACGTTGTAAACCACCCTGTATGCGTCGGTGATCTCGTAGTAGATCACGGCATCCACCGTCACAACCACGTTATCTCTTGTTATAACCTCCTGTGGAGGAACATCGATGACTTTTTCTCTCATATCCACCTTTATCATTCGTTCGAAGAAAGGAATTATGAAATGTACTCCTGCTCCTACTTCCCTCTTGAATTTTCCGAGCCTTTCCACGAGACCTCGTTCGTACGGGCGCACGATCCTTATAGAACTCGCAGCCAGTACGATCAGGAAAAAGACCAGAACAACAAGAGCTATCAACATAGAAACACCTCCCTCATACTCTTTTTACAACCACATGAGCACCTTCTACCTTCATTATCTTCACGTGTTCTCCTTTCTCTATGACCTCATCGTCGTCTTCTGCGTACGCTCTCCACACATCTCCATCGATCTTCACAAGGCCAGTTCCCTTTCTGTTATCTATTGTCTCAATAACGAGAGCTACCTTTCCAGCGATCTCTTCAACATGGATCTTTCTCGGAGATTCCCAGTTCTGAACCAACCTTCTCGTGAGGAAGACGAGTACTATAGATACAGCTGCAAAGACTATGATTTGAACGTACACCCCAAGATAGAGTGACACCAGAGAAGCGGCAAGGGCACCCACTCCAAACCAGAATATGAAGAATGTGGGTGTGAGAATTTCTGCAACCATAAGGATCACACCGAGAACAAGCCAGAACACCCAGGCTTCCATAATTTCGCCCCCTCACATTTCAAACACCTTTCTTGGATCCATGTAAAGGATCTCTACATCAGGCATTTCCTCCCTGTATTTTTTTATGACCGACTTGAGCTGTCTTATGTAACGGGTGGAAATGTGGTAGAGAATGACCTTTTTGACACCCGCTGCTTTCACAGACTCCATCACTTCGTCTATGGCAGCGTGATTCTTGTACCTTCGATCGCGTGCGTCCAGGAACGTACACTCGTGGATGAGCAGTTCCGTTCCACGAATCTCCTCGGGATCGAGCGCCAGTGAATCGCCGCTGATAGTGAGAACCTTTTTGTGGTATTCTTCAGTGACGAAGTCTCTGCCTTTTTCTTTTACAAGGCGTGAGATTTCTTTGCTGTCCAACCCCTGAAATTCTTTCTTCAGTTTCCTTCTAACCTCGAATATGTGATAACCAAAACTCACTTCAGAGGAAACGTGTTTCGTTCTGAACGGCTGAACGTACCTTTTGAACCCCCCTGCATTCCTCAGAAAGACTCTCTCACCTTCCTTCAAAGGGTGAACGTTGAAAGAGAATCTGAGATCGGGGTTTGCTCTCTTTATGAATTCGGTGTACTCCTCCACGGCTCTGTTTCCTTCTGGATAAAAAACGTCGAGAGGTTTTTCTCTGTCTCCCATACCGTTGTTCCTTATGTTCACAACTCCCCACAATCCCGCTATGTGATCCACGTGCCCATGAGTGAGAAAGACGTATTTGAAGGCGTACACCTTACTTCCAAGAGTCGTGGAGACACCCTCCCCCGCATCAAAGAGTATGCGCTCCGGTGAATAATAGATCCAGGTGGAAAACAGCGCCTTTGAAAACCCTATGATGTTCATTCTTCTCTCTCCACCCTGATCTTTATCGTGTCCTTTACACCCCCTGGCAGACTGACTTCCAGAGAGTACTCACCCAGTTCTTTTATGGGTTTGTCCAGTTTAAACCACCTTTTATCGAGCTTCAAACCGGTGGTTTTTGAGATCTCTTCTGCGACTGTTGCGGCTGTGACAGCTCCGAATATCTTTCCGCCTTCACCTGCTTTGACCTTCACAACGTGAGTTCTTTTTTTCAATTCCTTGAGAATCTTTTCACTCTCTTCTCTTTCTCGTTCCTTTTTTCTTTTTTCTATTTCTTTTTCGTGTTTTATCGCCCTTTCAAGCCCTTCCGTGTATTCTTTTGCAAAACCACGGGGTATGAGGTAGTTCCTCGCGTATCCATCCGAAACTTCTTTGATTTCACCCTTTTTCCCGATCTTTGGAACGTCCCTGAGAAGTATCACCTTCAAAACAAATCACCTCCTGAAAATTTTTCCTTATCTATTCTATCATGCTTGATTGATATAATCTTGAAAAGAGGAGGTGTGAAGTGTGAAGAAAGCGATAGTTCTGTGTGCCGGAAAAGGGACAAGACTCAGACCGCTCACATTCACAACTGCCAAACACCTTATCCCTATCGCTAACAAGCCTATTCTCTTCTACAGCCTGGAAAACATCGCGCGAGCCGGTATCGAAGAAGTGGGAATCGTGGTTAGTCCTCACAACGCCGAAGAGTTTAAAAGCATAGTTGGTACAGGCGAAAACTTCGGCCTCAGGATCTCTTACATCATTCAGGAAGAACCTAAGGGCCTTGCACACGCCGTCTGGGTTTCACGGGAATTTCTCGGAGACGAGGATTTCATGATGTATCTGGGGGACAACCTCATTCTCGAAGATCTGGGAAAATTCGTGAAAGATTTTGAAAATTCGGACTATGCCGCTTCGATTCTACTATCGCCGGTCAAAGATCCAACCCGTTTCGGTGTAGCTGTAATGGAAGGTGACAGAGTGATAAAGGTTGTGGAAAAACCCAAAACTCCCCCCAGCAATCTCGCCATCGTGGGACTCTATCTCTTCAGAAACAAGATCTTCGAAGGAATAAAGAACATAAAACCTTCCTGGAGGGGAGAACTCGAGATAACGGACGCCATCGAATACCTTATTGAGAAGGGTGAAAAAGTTCGGGGTTACATCGTTTACGGTTGGTGGAAAGACACTGGAAAGCCAGAAGATCTGTTAGAGGCGAACAGGAAGATCCTGATGGAGACAACCGAAGAACTTCTCGGAGAAATGGATGACAAGTCCTCCATACAGGGGCCCGTGAGAATAGGAAAAGCGTCGAAAATCGTCAATTCTGTGATCAGAGGTCCCGCGGTTATAGGAGAGAATTGTTTCATAAAGAACTCCTACGTAGGGCCCTATTCCTCAATAGGAAACAGAGTGATACTCGAAGATTGTGAAGTGGAAAACAGCATCGTGATGGATGAATGCTCTATAACAGGTGTGGAAAAAAGAATAGACTCTTCCATATTGGGAAAGGGAGTTTCTGTGAAAGGATCGCAGAAGAGACCGGCGAGCTTGAATCTCATCCTGGGGAACATGAGTCGGGTGGAGCTTTAAAAAAGAGGGGCTTTGAGCCCCTCTTATTGTTTTGTCCATTTCACGATGATAGGCGAGGCAACGTAAAGCGAGGAATACGTTCCCACAATCGTACCCACCGTCATTCCGAAAGCGAAGGGTTTGACGGCGTTTCCAGCAAACAGAAGAAGAACAAAAACGACGAAGAACGTGGTGAGAGAGGTGTTTATCGTTCTGGCGAGCACCTGATTTATACTCATGTTCACGATGTTCACCATGTTCCTTCCGCGATATCTTCTCATGTTCTCCCTGATCCTGTCTGAAAGAACGATCGTGTCGTTGAGAGAGTAACCGAGTAGTGTGAGAAACGCTGCCACCGCCGCGACGTTTATCTCGTAGCCGAACAGCGAGAAGAATCCCATGGTGATGAGCACATCGTGTATCAGAGCCACAACAGCGGCGACTCCAAAGATGAATCTGAATCTGATGGTTATGTAGATGAGGAGCACAACAAGAGCCACCAGAATCGCCGTCCACGTTCCCCTTCTGATTTCCTCAGCTGCTGTTCCACTGATCTCATTGAAGGACACCACCTTGCCCGAAAGGAGCTTTTCCATCTCTTCCTGAATTTTCTGCTTTTCATCCGGTTCGTAAGTTTTCGGAACGATAATGGAGTACTTCTGAACGTTTGAAGGATCTCCCGCGGAACGAACTTCTACTATTCTCGCGTTTGCAAATTCTTCAGAGATTTGAGAAATAGCGGCCCTTATGTCGTTTTCCGTGACCTCTTTGTTTTCAAATCTCACTATGATCTCGGAACCACCGGTGAACTCCACTCCGAAGTTGAATCCTTTCGTGAATATGGAAACGATGGATATCGCTATCAGTATCAGCGAGATCGTAATGAAGATCTTCGACTTTCCCATGAAATCAATTTCTTTCCTCATTGCCCGGTCCCTCCCTGTGCCTCATCGGCTCTGAGTGGCTTGATGAAGCGCGCAAGTGCATCGAGAAGCAGACGACTGAATACCAGATTCACAAATATACTTCCAAGTACACCGATGATCAGAGTGATGGCAAAGCCTTTGATGGTTCCTGTGCCAAAATAGTAGAGAATGAGACCTGTGAGTATCGTCGTGATGTTCGCGTCGAGTATCGTCGAAAGCGATCTGTCGAAACCAGCCGCTATGGAAGTTTTAACAGGTTTACCCAGCCTCATCTCTTCTTTTATCCTTTCGTATATAATCACGTTTCCATCGACGGTCGTTCCTATAGTGAGGATGATACCCGCTATTCCAGGGAGGGTGAGAATGAATTTGCCGGCTGCCATCACACCAAGGAGTAATACGGTGTTGTAAATGAGTGCAAGATCGGCGACTATTCCCATCGTTCTGTAATAAATGATCATGTAAACGAGAACGAGTATTAGTCCGATTATTCCTGCTTTCAAGGAAGCATCGATCACATCACGTCCGAGGAGCGGTGCAACCCATCCCGAAGAGGTTTTTACGAGCCTTGCGGGAAGCGCGCCACTCCTTAGAATGGCAGCGAGCTGTTTCGCTTCTTCCAGTGAGAAATTACCTGTTATCTCTGCCTTCCCATCAGTTATGATTGCAACCACTTGACCAACGAATTGAACAACATCGTCGAGCACTATAGCGAGTCTCTTCTTTGGATCATAAGTTCCTTCGGGAACGTACAGCGCTTGTGTGATCTTTTTGAATATATCAACGTACTCTTTTGCGAGTTCAAAGGAAACCTTGTAGCCGTATCTTCCAGTTCTTGTCTCCACTTCCGGTCTTGCATACACGATTCTTGGAGCTTCAAGAACTAGGTCTTTCCTTCCCATTATCTCTTTTTTCACGAGGTACCACTTTCCATCTCTTCCTTTGAGCCATACCGCGTTCTCTCTTCTGGCTTCAAGGGAAAGTTCAGGTACTTTGCTGGGATCTTCACCGAGGTACTCATCGAGAACCTGAGCAAAGTAAAGGACACCCGTCGATCCGATCAACTTTTCCGCCTGGACCGTGTCGGTCGCCCCGGGTATCTCCACTACTATGTAGTATTTGTTATCCCGGAGTACTTTCTTCACGGCCGCTTCTGTGTAACCAGCCGCATCGAGCCTGTTTCTCAGCACGGTCCACACGTCATCCACAACATCGGAAGGATTTTCTGTTCCTTGCTGAACTTCAACCATGTATTCGATCCTTGCACCACCTTTTATATCCAAACCAAGACGAATGTTGGATATCCATCCTCCTTTACTGGGCCAGAAAATGGCAAGCAGGGCACCAGCCAGTACCAGTAGAACTACTATGAGTCTTACTCTGTCTCCCCTCATTCATCATCCCTCCTGATTTTCCTGTGACCTCTCCTTTATAACCGTGGAAATAGCCCTTTTTGTTATCTCGAGTTCCGTGGAATTTGCTGTTTTGATCTTGACGGTGTCCTTTTTGATATCGATGACTTTCCCGACAATTCCTCCGATTGTGACGACCGTGTCTCCTCGTTTCATCTGACTTATCATCTGCTGGAACTGTTTTTCTCTTCTCCTCTGGGGAAGGATGATCATGAAGTAAAAAATGGCTATGAAGAATATCAGCATGAAGAGGAGACTTCCCCAGCCACCACCTGTTGCGGTTGTGGTGGTACCGTTCGAAGCACCCGGAGCTGCTGCGTAGATGATCTCAGGCATTCTCCTTTCCTCCCTTCTCAAATATCAATTGAAGCCGTCTGTAAACCAGTGGAACCAAAATGAATTGAAGAACGATACCGGGAATACCCGTGGTAAAACTCAATAAAATGGAGGTTAACGGCTGAAGCTTGATACCAATGAGGGCCCCAAGAACGTAGTAGGAAACCGAGTAAACGAGTCTTCCAAGAACCACGGCGATGAGGATTCTAACGAATATGTTTTTCTTCATAACCCCCATGACGAAACCGTATGTGAACACCTCAGGTATCATGAAGAGAAACATTGGAAATGGAGGCATCCCCATCGTTAAAAACGAAAGAATAGGAAGTACCGCACCCGTCACTCCTCCCACGAAGGCTCCAGAAGTCGCTCCAGCGAGCATGGCCACCAAATGAAGAGGCAGGAACATTCTTCCGAGGTTCAGCAGATGAAAAAGATAGGCAAGAGCTACACCAACAGCGAGCCACATCGCAGTGTAGGTCAACTTTCGCATCCGCATATCACCCCTCTTTTTCGAACTTCGAATTGATTATATCATCTATCATGTTTCTGGCGCTCTTTACATCCTGGTCAATAGCAGCCTTCAGCTCCTCGATTGAATCAAATTTCTTCTCATCCCTCATGAATTTCAATACTTCCAGTTTCAGTCTCTGCCCGTAAAGATCCCCTTCGAAATCCAGGATGTACACCTCGTACTTCACGTTTCTCGCATCACCCACGGTGGGCCTGAAACCCACGTTCATAACACCGAATTTTTTCTTTCCATCCGGCAGATGAACTCTCACCAGATAAACTCCTCTTTTCAGATCTACGAGTTTTTCATTTCCTCTATCGATGTTGGCAGTTGGAAATCCCAGTTTTCTTCCAAATTCCCTATCTTTGTGGACGATTCCTTCGATTTCGAAATATCTGCCGAGATATGCAGGAATTTCCTCCACTCTTCCCTCCTGAACGAGGTTTCTGATCAGAGAACTGCTCACTCTTTTTCCCTGAACAACGACATCTTCAATTTCATAGACTTCCACACCTTTCTTTCTGAGAAAAGACGCGTTTCCGCTCGCGTTCTTGCCAAATCTGAAATCCCTTCCAACAACAACAGCCGATACTCCAGATAGATACCTCTCGACGAACCCTTCTGGGGTGAGATCTTTTATTCTGAAAAAATCCAGAACAACGGTTCTGGCGTAACGAGAAAGCATCTCCACCCTGCTTTCTACCGTCATGAGAAGACCGGGAAAATCCGGTAAGAAATATTCGGGGGGATAAGATATGGTGTAGATAAGGCTATCGTCCTTCCTGAAAAATGCTATTTCCTTCATGGTCCTCAAGACCTTCTGATGCCCGATGTGAACTCCATCGAAAACTCCGATGCTGACAACCATTCCTTTCACCTCGTGTTGAAGACCTTTCTGAGGGTCAAAACTCGCTCGTTTCTTTCGTGCTTTCTCAAGGTTTCCAGAAACGAAGAATTTCTTTCCGCTTCAGCCAGAGCAAGTAACCGTCCTTCTTCGTTGAATACTCTGACAACTTCACCCTTTTTGAAACCGTCCCATTCTTTGAGCATCTCAAGGTGTATTTGAGAACCGTTGAGAATCATTTTCGTTGATTCCTGATGAACGACAACACGCGGCAGCCACTCAAGGCATTTTTCGAGTGGTATGATCCTGTTTTCGATCTCTTCAGGAGCGGCTTCGAATACGTTCAAACTTTCCTCGATTGTATGAGGTCCCACGCTCTCCCTTACAAGCTCAACAGCGGTGGCACCGCAACCGAGCTTGTAACCTATATCCATACAGAGAGATCTTATGTAGGTACCAGGAGACACTTCCACTCTGAAAGAGACGTCTCTTCCCTCAATATTCACGTCCCATATCTTGAAGATCTTCACTCGCTTTGGTGGAAGATTTATGATCTTTCCCTCTCTCGCCAGTTTGTAGAGACGTTCGCCTTTGTATTTTTTAGCAGAATAAGCTGGTGGAACTTGGTCGTATTCTCCCACAAAGGAAAAGATTGCTTCTCTTATTTCTTCTTCGGTGACGTTGCACTCTCGTTCTTCGACAACTTCGCCTGTTATATCGAAAGTCTCGGTTATCAAACCAAGCCTCATCTTCACCCAGTACACCTTTTTCAAATCCTTGTAGAACTCGAGAATTCTCGTGCCCTGGTTGACACCGATTATGAGAACCCCACAGGCGAACGGATCGAGAGTTCCTCCGTGTCCGACTTTCCTCGTCTTCAATTTTTTTCTAACTTCGTCCACAACATCGTGCGATGTGGGTCCTTTAGGCTTGTAAGCTACAAGGATTCCGTGCTTCATTCTTCTTCCTTATCCTCCTCTTTCTTTTCTTTGTCCTTCAGAGGATCGTATCCAAGTTGAACCAGCAGCTGGTGAACTTTTACACTCGCCTCTATGCCTTTGTCCTCGTAAAAGCGAATTTCGGGAGCAACGTAGAGTCTCAGATTTTTGGCGATAAAGGTCCTGAAAAAACCCTTCGCTCTGTTCAATATTTCAACCGTTTCCTTTCGTTCTTCCGGTGTGCCGAGGAAACTGACATAGACGTCTGCGTACCTTTTGTCCTTTGAGAGTTCCACTCTGGAAAACGTGACGAAATCTTTCTTCAAGCGGGGATCTCTCAGCTGTTGAAGTGCTTCCATCAAAAGTTTTTGAATCTCCGATTCGAGCATGGCTTTTCTATAGGCTGGGTTCATTCTTTTCACCTCCTAATCTATCTGCAAGAATTCCTGAGCCTTGTTGTACTTCTCCTTAGATTTATCCAGTATTCTCAAGAAAGTTTTCGGTTTCACTTTCAGCACATTCAAAGCAAAAGGAGAAAGTTTCGGATCTCCCCACGAAAGAGATGCCCCTTTCATCATGAGATTCGCTATCACATCTCCTATGTGGACCATGGAAACCTGGTTGACGAAGAGTTCGTTCGGGTTACCCTCGACGTTGTGGTGAAATTCCGCAGACAAAACAAGAAGATCTGGAAAATTCCACTTTCTGAGCAATTTTGCGCCCACTTCGGAGTGCGGTGGAATCCCAAGCTCCTCTTCTATGTCTATGAGGTTTTTCTTCGTCTTTTGAGCAATTTTGGCTTCCGTTTCAAGTATATCGGAGAACAGTAGATCATAAACTACCTTGCCCAGATCGTGGAGGAGTCCTGCTATGAAGATCTCTTCCTTGAGGGGATAGCCCATTGTTTCTGCAACGGTTTCTGAAGCGATAGCACTCGCTATGAAATGCTCCCAGAGCTTTTCACGATCGATTCCAGAGGAACTGTTTTTGAAAACCATATCGTAAGTGAAAACACTGAGGGCGAGATTTCTCACCGTTTTGAAACCAAGGATCATCACCGCTTCGCTCAACGTGGTTATCTTTCTTGGAACGCCATAATAGGCTGAGTTGGCCAGTTTCAACACCCTGGCACTCAAGCTTGCGTCCATCATGAGAGTGTTCGCCACTTCAGTAGAAGACGCATCCGGCTTTGAACAAACGGCGATTATCCTTTGAACAACAACATTTGGTGAAGGTAACTTGTCTATTTCTTCAATTATCTTGTCTATTATCTTCGCCGGCACGGTCTTTTGGGATCCACACAAAGAATCTGGATCCCTTACCCACCTCACTTTCCACCCATATCCTGCCGCCGTGAAGCTCCACGATCTCTTTTGTTATGGCAAGGCCGAGTCCCGTTCCAGGCACTTCGTAGGTCAACGAAGAATCCACCCTGTAAAACTGTTCGAATATCCTATCCTTTGCGTGATCCGGTATTCCTATACCGTTGTCCTCTACAATTATGAGAACACCGCCATCTTTCTCATCCAAGATCACCTTCACGTACTTATCAGGAGCATCTTTCTTTGAGTACTTCACCCCGTTGTTGAGAAGATTCAAAAGTACCTGTCTGATTCTTGTTGGATCGATGTAAGCTTCCACAGGACAGGGAACATTACTCTCAAAGAGAACATTCACGTTGTGAGATGAAGCAAATTCTTTGATCGCGTTCACCGCACTTTCTACGAGATCACAGAGATCAACTTTTTCTCTGTTTATTTGAAGGGATTTCCTTTCAAGCCTGGAAAAGTCCAGTAACTCATTCAGGAGATTTTCGAGGTGGTTGCTTTGATCTATTATCACCTCGAGGAACTCCTTGAGGGTGCTGAGATCCAGTTCTCCCAGACTGTTGTAAATTGTTTCCGCATAAGCTTTTATGGCCGTTAAAGGCGTTCTGAGCTCGTGCGAGATGTTCGCTATGAACTCCGTCTTCATCCTGTCTATTCGCTTCAGTCTTTCGAGTTCTTTTGATTCTGTCACATTTTCAACGATCGTCAGCGCCTGGACTTCGCTACCAAGGATGAGAGGTATCGAGGTGATTGAAAAGAATTCTTCCCCAGATATCACTTCACCCACTCTTTGTGTTCGCAAAGATATTGCCTCTTCTGACAGAGAAATGGCCTTCCTCAAAACTTCATCTGGAAAATTCTCCTCTTTGAACTTCTCATTCTGAAATTTTATTTCCCCATTCGAATAAACGAAGATCCCCTCTGGAAGACCGTTAAGGATGACGTTCACGTAGTTGTATGTTTCTTCTAGCTCCCTGTACAACTTTATGTTTTCCAGAACGACCGCTGAAAGAAACGAAAGAACTTTGAAAATCTCTGTTTCTTCCATTGATGGCTGGTGATTCAGTAGCACAATTAAGCTTCCAAACATCCTGTCCTGTTTCACAACAGGGACTATTCCAACATAACCGAGTTCATCCTCCACAAAGACGGGGTTGGATTGTCTGATGGACCAGTCAATGAACTCTTCGAATCTTTTTATATCGATGTCTCTTCCCCAGATTTTTCTCTTGTTTTCATCGACGAGAACCACCTCTTTGATATCAACAACTTTTCTTACCAGGTTCAAAAGCCCCTGAAGAATATCGCTTTCCGTTTTCGCATTGGAAAACTCCATTATCATTATTGAAAGGAGTAAAAACAGACGGTTGTTCTGCTCTTTTATTTCCTCCAAAGAGAAGTCACCTCACAATTTCTGTTGCCGCTTTTCTCAATCGATTCATCACCGCAAATAGAATTCCCCTTTCTTCAAATCCCTCAACAATTATATACTCTTTCCCCATTTTTTCAGCCTCGCGCAGAGCAGAAAAGATGTTTTGGGCGATACTGTAAGGGTTTTTCAAAGATCCTACAACGATTCTGTCGTCGTACAGTTCCTTTCTCTCTTCAACACAGATGACCACATGATCCGGGTACTTTTTCAATACTTCCTCCATCTTCGTCAAATCTTCTACGAGTATCAGAGGCTTTAAGGGAGCGTAGTGTCGATATTTCATTCCCGGCGCAAGTGGCCTGCCCTTAAAATTCCCTTTTCGTACAAAATCGGGCACAACGAGTTCCGGAAAGAGCTCTTTCAGTCGTTCAACTTCCACTGGCCCTGGCCTCAGAAGAACAGGCTTTTCTTTTGTGAGGTCCACAATGGTGGACTCCAGGCCGAAGGGAGTATCCCCTGCATCGATTATCAGCTTAACTTTGCCCATGAAGTCTTCTATGACGTGTTTCACGTTCGTAGCGCTGGGTCTTCCCGAAATATTTGCACTTGGAGCGGCTATAGGATGACCGAAGAGTTCTATCAACTTCAGGGCCACCGGATGTGCTGGCATCCTCACAGCCACCGTTGGAAGATCAGCAGTCACCACGGGAGGTATCTTTTCGGATTTTTTTCGAAAAATAACCGTCAACGGCCCCGGCCAGAACTTTTTCAAAAAATCCAGATGAGGTTCGTAACCCTCCGCGATTTCTTCCAGCTGTTTGAAGGAATGTATATGAACAATGAGAGGATTGTCAGCGGGTCTTTCTTTCAGCTTGAAGATTTTCTTGCAGGCCTCTTCGTTGTACGCATCCGCTCCTATTCCGTAAACGGTTTCGGTGGGGAAAATGATCACTTCTCCGTTCCGGAGAAGTTCAGCCGCTTCTTTCAGAACTTTCTCGTCGGGAAAGAGGGGATCCACCTTTAACACTCTGGTCACAGGTTTTTCCCTCCTGATGTGATACAAAATAAAGGGGCTCTTCGGAGCCCCTGTGGTGCCGAGGGCGGGACTTGAACCCGCACGGGGTTATCCCCCAGCTGATTTTGAGTCAGCCGCGTCTGCCATTCCGCCACCTCGGCCCTCCATTATATATAGTACCAGCTTTCTCTTTCTAAAGTCAAGTTCCGAGAATCCCTCTTCCTTCTTGAATTCTTTTAAAATGTGTGCTAAACTATTATTAGCACTCAAAAGAAGGGAGTGCTAAATCATGAGAAGGCTCAACAGGAAGAACAACGAAGCCTTGAAGAAACTGAACGATCGTCAGAGAAAAGTGCTTTACTGCATCGTGAGAGAGTACATAGAAAATAAAAAACCTGTGAGCTCACAGAGAGTTCTGGAAGTGAGCAATATAGAGTTCAGCAGTGCCACTATAAGAAATGATATGAAAAAATTGGAGTACCTTGGATACATATACCAGCCCCACACATCGGCTGGGAGGATTCCAACTGACAAGGGGTTGAGATTTTACTACGAAGAAATGCTGAAAATCTCAAAAGAAACATCAGAAGCGGATCTCGCAGTGGAGACTTTCAAATCGATGCCTCTCGCTGATCCGGAAAAGGTTCTCTTCCTTGCGGGAAATCTTCTAGCTCGATTGACGGAAGGTTACGTCCTCATAGAAAGACCAAACACAAGAGATTTGAAAATACTCAGAGTGATGCTCATTCCTGTTTCGGAAGACTACCTCATTTTTTCCATATTGACGGAATTCGGTGTTTCCAAAGTTACTCCTATCAAAACTCAGGAACGACTGAACTGGGAAGAAATCGAAAGACAGCTCAACTTCCTCCTCAGAGGCAGAACAGTAGGAGAAGTGTTGATGGGTAAAATAGAAAGCCTGAAAGGAAGTGGATTCCTCAGGTTGATTGAATCTCTGATAGGTGAGACTGTCGAGAGATATCTGGATGCAGGTCTTGAGAACCTTCTAAAGGACGAAACGCTCACTCTGGAGGACATCAGAAACCTTCTCGAAGAAGTGAAGGATCAGAAATTTCTCGAGAGCTTAGTTGGAGAAGGCATAACCGTCAGGATAGGAAGGGAAATCGGCAGAAAAAAGCTGGAAAAATTCGCCGTTTTTTCAGGGAAATACTTTAAAGGAGAATCTCCTATCGGGAGTGTGTACCTCTTCACGTCGAAGGTTACGAAGTACGATAGAAATCACAGGGTGTTTGAATACATTCTGAACCGTCTTTCAGAGTATTTCACTTCAACTTCCAGGAGGTGAAAAGATGAGTGAAAAGGAGAAGAAGGAACTCACACAGGAATGTGAAGAACTGAAAGAAAAATACAAAGAACTGGAAGAGTACGCAAAAAGGCTGAAAGCTGAATACGAAAACTATCGTGAGGAAGTCGCCCGTGAAAAAAGAGAATTGATAAAGAACGCGAATGAATACCTCATATCGAAACTCATTCCCGTTCTCGATGATTTCGAAAGGGCATTGAATCAGGGAGAAAAGGGAGACGCCTTCTACGAAGGTGTGAAAATGATATACAAAAAACTCCTGAACGTCTTGGAAAAAGAGGGGCTTACAAAGATCCACGTGGGAGAGAAATTCGATCCTTTTGAACACGAAGCAGTTGAAAGAGTAGAAACAGAAGACGTGGAAGAATACACTATCCTTGAGGTAGTAGAGAGTGGTTACAAATTCCACGGGAAAGTCTTGAAACCCGCAAAAGTGAAGGTTGCAGTGAAACCACGAAAGAAGGAAGAAAGGAAGGTTGAAGAACCTTCTGATAAGAAGGAGTGATGGATCATGAAAAAAGAAAAGAAGGATTACTACGAAATTCTCGGTGTTCCCAGAGACGCCACACAGGAAGAAATAAAAAGGGCTTACAAGAGACTCGTAAAAGAGTGGCATCCGGATCGTCATCCGGAAAACAGGAAGGAAGCCGAACAGCGTTTTAAGGAAATTCAGGAGGCCTACGAAGTCCTCAGCGACCCACAGAAGAGGGCTATGTACGATCGTTTCGGATACGTGGGAGAACAACCCACGTATCAGGAAACAGAATCTGGTGGCTTCTTCGACGATATATTCAGAGACTTTGAAAACATCTTCAACAGAGATATATTCGACGTTTTCTTTGGCGAAAGACCACACCAGGAAGAAAGAAGAGAATACGCCCGAAGAGGCGAAGATATAAGGTACGAAATAGAAGTAACTCTCTCCGATTTGATCAACGGAGCGGAGATACCCGTGGAATACGAAAGGTACGAAACCTGTCCGAGGTGTGGCGGAACTGGCGTAGAACCCAACGCTGGATACATGGATTGTCCAAGTTGTGGTGGAACGGGAAGGATCAGAGAAGAACGAAGATCGTTCTTTGGTTACTTCGTCAGCGAGAGAACCTGTGAGAGGTGTGGCGGCACAGGGAAGATTCCACGGGAATACTGCCACGAGTGTGGTGGAAGCGGCAGAGTTCTCAGAAAGGTCAGAAGAACGGTGAAAATCCCACCAAATGTGGAAGATGGTACTCATCTTAGAATCACTGGCGGTGGAAATGCGGGATATTACGGTGGACCTTACGGTGATCTGATAATTATCGTCCGTGTGAAACCAGATCCCAGATTCAAGAAATCCGGTTCAGATCTCGTGTATGATGTCACAATAGACTACCTTCAGGCTATCTTGGGAACAACCGTTGAAGTTCCTCTTCCAGAAGGCGGTACGACGATGTTGAAGATTCCTCCGGGAACTCAGCCGGAAACCGTCTTCAGGTTGAAGGGAAAAGGCCTTCCAAACAGGTATGGAAGGCGCGGAGATCTCATCGTGAACGTGCACGTTGAGATACCAAAGAGTCTCTCCAGAGAGGAAAGAAAAGTCCTCGAAGAACTGGCGAAAAAACGCGGAGTCACGATCGGTTAGCGTTTGGGATTGACGAGTGCTTCTCTAACAACGAGCTTCACGCTATCCGGGACCGTGACTTCGACGGTGAAAGGCCCTCTTCGGACACTCATCCATCCCAGTCCCGCCACCGCCAGTTCTTCTCCTTCTTTCAACGTAAAGGTTTCTCTCTTCCACTTAAAATTTTCAAATTTTGTTTTAGAGCATGGAGGAATTAGCAGATCTCCCAGTCTGTTTCTCATGAGCTCATCTGCTCTTTCCCTCCTCGTTTCATGGAAGGTTACTTCTTTAGAGGAGAAAAGCAGAAAGATCGGATTCTTTTCTGTTTCAAAATGAATATCGAATCGGCACAGTCCCCCCATGAAGATGGTTCTTCCATTATCCGGCTTGAAGGTTTTCCTGGAAAGTTCTTCTCTTGGCAGAACTCTCTTTTGACACTCAGGATCCAAAAGATCGAGAATCCTATCGCTTGTCATGATACCTGGGGTATCGTAGAGATACAGATTCGCTTCTTTTACCTTTCTTTTGAGAATACCTAGAGTTGTCCCTGGAAAGGGACTTATGGTGTTTTCATGAGTGCAGATCTTGTTTAGTAGAGAAGATTTTCCTACGTTCGTTACTCCCACCACCAGTGCTTTGTCGGTCAACCGTGAAAGATACTTTACAAGCGATGTCAGGCCGAAATTCTTTTCAGCACTGACGATCCTTATATCATCTGTGTTCTTCGTCTTTATTCTTTTCTTCACCCATTCTTTGATCTCCTTCACTGTAACCGCTCTGGGCAGGAGATCGATCTTGTTTATGACGTAGATAACCCTCTTCCCCTTCAGAATTTCTGCTATATCTTCTCTGTAGGTCCCTTCGAAATCGAAAATATCTATTACCCAGACCACTACATCGAATCCTCCAAGGTACGATTTCAACTGGTTTTTAAAATCCCAGTCGAATTCAACTGGTTCCAGTTTGCCGTAATGTTTCATTCGAAAGCATCTCTGACAGAGTATCTCCTTTCCTTCTTCGAGCCTTTTTTCAAAGACTTCGCGCGGGATGTACCCCGGTTTTTTCGGGTCATCGAACTGAATGGCTGCTCCGCATCCGGGACATCTCATCGAGTCTCACCTCATTTTATGTCGTCTTTCAAGCCTATTTCTTGAAGTATGATGAAGTCCTTTTCTCTCCACTTTTCTTTCACTTTAACGTTCAGATCGAGATACACTTTTCTTCCCACGAGAAACTCCAATTCTTCACGGGCGAGCGTTCCAATTTTCTTTATCATGCTGCCGTTCTTTCCTATGAGAATTCCCTTCTGAGAATCACGTTCCACGTATATGTTTGCCCGTATGTAGAGGACACCATTTGGTCTATCTTTTATTTCCTCGATCACCACGGCCGTGGAATGAGGTACCTCCTGCCTTGTGAGATGAAAGATCTTCTCCCTTATGATTTCAGCGGCCATGAAAGAGAGAGGGCGATCCGTTACCATGTCTTCGGGGTAATACTGTGGCCCTTCCGGTAGTTCTTCCTTTATCTTCTCTAGAACTTCGAAGACACCTTCACCCTTCAGAGCGGATATGTAATGGACAGACACGACGTTCTCCACCATACTTTTTGCGAGTTCTCCCACCGCTTTTGCCTTCTCTTCACCCGCCACATCGATCTTGTTCACAGCGATGATAGTTTTGGTTCCAGAGTCGTTCACGATCTTCGCAACGTGTTCGTCTGTCTTCGTAAATCCATCCGCCGCGTCCAGCATAAAGAGTACAAGATCCACCCCTTTGAGAGCCTGAACAGCAGCCTTCACCATGTACTCTCCAAGCCTGTGAAGAGGCTTGTGGATACCGGGAGTGTCTACAAATATGATCTGACTGTCTTTGTCCGTGTAGATGCAGTTTATCCTGTTCCTAGTAGTTTGAGGTTTGTCTGAGACGATCACTACTTTTCTTCCCATAACAGCATTTATGAATGTCGATTTCCCCACATTCGGCTTCCCTGCCAGAGCGACAAAACCCGATTTAATACTCACCACCTCCCAGCCTGAACCCTCTTGGTAGAAGATCTTTCAATTTCACAATCTCGAAGTTCCCATCTCTATCCGCCATTATCACATCCAGATCATCGGAAAATTCGTAGAGAACCTGTCTACAAGCACCACAGGGGGCAGTCTTATCCGGAGAATCCGACGCTATCGCTATTGCCACGAATTCTCTTTCTCCTTCAGAAACGGCCTTGAAAACAGCTACTCTTTCAGCGCAGACTGTCAAGCCGTAAGAAGAATTCTCCACATTCACCCCTGTGTATATCTTTCCGCTCTTTGTGAGCAAAGCGGCACCGACTCTGAAACCCGAGTACTTAGCGTACGCCTTTTTCCTGGCTTCCAGAGCCATTTTCACCAGCTTCTCCGGGTTCACCATCGATTTCTTCCCCCTCAAGTATCTTTATCATGACTTTCTCTATTCTGTTTTTCCCAACAGCGAGTACTTTGAAGTACAGATTTCCGATCACCGCTTCTTCTCCAACGTTCGGTATCCTTTTGAAGTGCTCGAGCAGATATCCCGCTATCGTTTCGTACTCTGTTTCTGGAAATTGAACACGCAACTCCATTTCGATGTCGTTTATCGGTGTGGCACCATCCACTATGTAAGTCCTCTCATCGATCTTTCTTATACCAGAGATCTCATCGTAGTCGTACTCGTCCATTATGTTTCCAAAGAGTTCTTCGATGATGTCTTCAAGTGTTACGATACCGGCCGTTCCTCCGTACTCATCCACAACGATCGCTATATGAATCTTCCTGGCTTTGAGGATCTTAAGGAGTTCATCTATGTTCATCGTCTCGGGAACGTACAGGGCTTCTCTCATAATATCCTTCACCTTCATACTTTTCACTTCTTCGCAATCCTTTTCAGCAAGCATGGAAAGCACATCCTTAGCGTAGCAGATACCCACGATGTTGTCTATGGTTTCTTTATAAACGGGTATTCTGGAGTACCCTTCGTCTTCAACCAGTTCGATAAGGTCTTTCACTGTCTGGTTCTCCTCTATCGCCACTATGTCGACCCGCGGTGTCATGATTTCTTTCACGGCTATCTGTTTCATCTCGAAAGCGCGCTTGATGATCCTTTCTTCTTCTTCCTCTATGACACCCATTTCCCCTCCGACCTGAACAATGGAAACGATATCCTCCTCGGTTATGAACAGATCTTCGGAGACCTTTTTTCCATGTCTCAGGGAAATGATGCCGTCCGCTATTTTCACGAGTAACCTTCCTATGGGATCCAGAACACGGGTGAGAAATCTGATAACACCTATCGATCTGCGGAACACACGCTCTGGATCTGATCGTGCCAGGACCTTTGGGGTGATCTCACCGAAGATGAGAAGGATGGTGGTGATGAAGAGAGTAGACACAACCGCCACGAACTCTTCGCTCATGTTTCTGAGCAGATTCAAGAAGATAAGAGTGGAGATAGAGGATGCGAGGAGATTGACGAGGTTGTTACTTATGAGAATCGTGGTGAGATACTTGTTGAACAGATGAATGTAGCTTTCCTTCGCGGATTTTTCCTCTTTTTCCTCCAGAAACTCTTTGATCTTGACCTTGCTCATGAGGGTGAGCGCAGTCTCCGAAGAAGAGAAAAAGTTCGACAGGTAAATCAAGATGACCAGCAGCAGTGACTCCAGCCCGAGAGTTAAAACACTACTGACAGGATCTTCCACTTTTGTTCCACCTCCATCAATAGTGATAGTTTTCCCCATGGATTATTTTAAACGCTCTGAATATCTGTTCCAGAACTATCAAAACGGTCATACCATGTGTAAAGGTCATCTTCGATAATGAAAAAACACGGTGGGCCTTCGCGAAGATCTCCTCATTCAACCCATAGGGCCCACCTATCAGGATCGTTATATCCTTTCCCTTCATTTCCAGATCTTTGAGAAAGTCGGCGAACTCCTCTGAAGAAACTTCTTCCCCTCTCTTATCCATAACCATAACAAAACTTCCGGGGAGAATCCTGTTCGTCAGGTCCTCC
Source organism: Thermotoga maritima MSB8 (assembly GCF_000008545.1). Taxonomy (NCBI): domain Bacteria; kingdom Thermotogati; phylum Thermotogota; class Thermotogae; order Thermotogales; family Thermotogaceae; genus Thermotoga; species Thermotoga maritima. Next base: position 870,365 of record NC_000853.1, on the reverse strand, counting down.
GTTTCCTTCCTGACGATTTCTTCGATGCTTCCTCTGTGGACTCGCTTTATTTCGAGAACTTCCGGCTTACAAAATCGCCTCAAGAACTTTTCGTAGTGCTTTATTCCCTCTTTGATAAAACCGTCCAGTTTTCCAATTACTGCTATTCTTACTCTCATTTTTCACTCTCTCTAACGAGTATCTCCAGGAGATTGGATTCTATGACCTTTTTAGCGTTGAGGTCGGTTCTCAGATAGTAAGAAACCGTCTTCAACAGAGATTCGAGCGGGAAAAGTCCCACTATCTCCGATCCCAAAACCGGTACCCCGTATCGTTCGGCTTCCATCTTTATGAGTTCGAAAACCCTATAGAGAGGTGTTTTTTTGTGATTTGTTATGTTGATAGAGACCTGTACAACTCCCCTTCCTTTCAAATCAACACCTATCGCTTTGACGTACCTGAGTCCTCCACTGGAAAATCTGATTGCCCTGGCTATTTTTTCGGCTATTTTCACATCCCGCGTTCCAAGGTTCACGTTGAAGGCTATGAGAAATTCGCGCGCACCAACCGCCGTCACACCCGCTGTGGGATGTACGCGGTCGGGACCAAAGTCGGGCTTCCACAGAGGATCTTTTATCTTCTCGAAGAAACCCTCGAACTCTCCCTTTCTGATATCCGCCAGATTTTGTCTTTCTGGACGTGTGGCAGATTTTTCATAAAGATACACGGGAATACCCAGTTCCTCTCCTATCCTGCGTCCGAGTATTTTCGAATACTCCACACACTCTTCCATAGTCGTGTTGTAGAGAGGTACAAGTGGTATGACGTCCGCTGCACCCATTCTGGGATGCTGGCCCGTGTGATTTCTCAAATCGATGAGTTCGGCTGCCTTTTTCGTCATATCGAAGAGAGCATTTATGAGGTTCTCCGGTTCTCCCACGAGTGTTATCACCGATCTGTTGTGGTCTGCATCCATTGACCAGTCGAGCACCCATACCCTGTCGTATTTTTTCGCTTCCGCGACGATCTTTTCAACTACTTCCTTTCTTCTTCCTTCGCTGAAGTTTGGTACCGATTCTATCAGTTTCAACTCTCATTCCCCCTCGGTTTCGCCATTCTGTCCTTCAGAGTCAAAATGATTTCTTCGTAGGTTTTACCATCGTCCGGGTAACACACATACGTGTAGCTGAAACGTTCGGAAAGTTTCTCTTTCATCCTCCTTGTAACGGCCTCTATTCCGTGTTTCCCCGTAAGTGTCAGTACAAACAGGTATTCGCTGGCGGAGATGGGTAGAACGTAATCTGTTTCCCTGAAGAACTTCTTGATAGTCTCGTAGTCTCTCATGATATCTTCGAACTTAACGTACATGACGCAGAAACGAGAACCCGTCCTGTTGGAACGCTTTATTTCTTTTCTCACGATATCTTCGAACTTGAGGGTGATCTCAAGATCCTCAATGTTTTTCCTGAGAGAAACGGTGACTCTGGGTGTGGAAGAAATGATTTTTTTGACTCTTTCCAAGAGATAATCGAGCCTGAACGGTTTGAGAATGTAGTCAACCGCACCCGCTTTCACCGAATTAATAATGAGATCTTTGTCAACGTAAGCGCTCAGAACCGCAACCTTCGTGTCGGGAAATTCCTCACGTATTCTTCTTATCAGGTTCAAGCTCTCTTCACCTTCGAACACATCTACGAACACGAGATCGATCTTTTCGCGACGGAGAAATGTGAATGCTTCCTGCTCGTTTTTTGCCCAAATCACATTGAAACCGTCTTTTTCAAGGGCATTTTTGACGGCAAGAAAGGTGATTCTGGATTCATCCACTACCATAACCGTTGGAGTCACTGCGAACTCCTCCCTTTATCACTAATTTTAACATCGATCATTCTATCCTGTTCATGATGAACTTGAAGTATTCCTCTTCATCGTCAAAGGTGATGGTTTTTACAATCGTTCTGTATCCGGGTTTCACGATCGTTATCTCGTAGGTTCCCGCCTGGACGTATAGAGTGATGGGTGTTTCACCGTGGTAGTATCCATTCAGGTATATTGTGGCTCCCGATGGTTCTGTTTCTATTCTAACCTCTGAGAAGACTACTCTTTTTTCCAGTCTTCTGAAAATCTCCTTTTCTTCTCCCGGTGCGAGATTCACCGTGAAGCGATCTGTTTCGTATCCTTCTTTTTCCAGTTTTACCTCGTACATCCCAGGATCAAGGATGAGATTCAAACCGTTCTGGTCGGTCGTTCCCACGTATCTTCCATCGATATAGACGTCGACACCAGAAGGATCTGTTCTCAGTTTCAAAGAAGACTGTGCTGGTTTTAGCGTGACGTACACGGATCTGGTTTCTCCCGCGCTGAGTGTTATGTTTCGGGTCTCCTCGCGGTACCCTTCTTTTCTGAACGTGACAGTGTAATTTCCAGGAGAGAGGTTCAGCGTCAGAGGAGTCTTTCCCTGATAGACACCGTTCAGATAGACACTCGCACCGCTCGGACTTGAACTGAGAGAGAGCTGAGCGAGAGGCAAAGTGGCTATCACCTTCACCGTCTGGTTTCTTCCCACATAGACTTCCTTGTAGAACGTGTAGTTTTCAAAATACACCGTCACGTAGTGTGTACCTTCGTCGACCGATACCGTGACCGGTGTCTTCCCTTTGTAAGAACCATCAATATAGACGGTCATTCCTGGAGGTGTCGAGTCAACGATCAGCGTTCCAAACGCTGGGGCTCTTCCCACATAAAAATAAGTGAGATCGGAGACCCATTCTCCCGTGAGATAGGGTTTCAATTTCTTTTGAACGTATTCTTCGACGTTGTCGGATAGCGTCGGAAAGGCTCGAGTTGTCCCGAGTTCTTTCAGCTGGTTGAAAATCGGTATCGGTCTGGTGCTTGCAATCACCTGAATGTACTCTTTTCCATACGGCGGTGAAACTCTGAGGGAATAGGTGGATTTTGAAGGAATCTTTTTTATCTCATTTGCCCTGACAAAATTGTCGCTTTCGTATTTGTTCGGGAAAATGAGAGTTACCTTACCCTGTGCGTTGATGTCGTAGATGAGTATGTACGCGTCTCTGGAAGATTTGACGAAGATCTCTATCCTCTCTCCCACTTCATAGACGGATCCTTCCGGTTTGTTGAGCCACACATCCACCGTGAAGTAAGGTTTCTCGGGTACTATGATGATGCTCTTTGCTTCGAAAGAGAAAGCCACCATCGAGACAAGAATCAGAAGAAGAAACACATATCTCCTCATGAATCACACCTCCTCGTTATTTTATCCATCTGACTTCCGCACCGAGGATTTTTGTGTTCGACTCTAAGGTTAATCTGCTAGGATTTTCCTGAACGAAAGCGGCAAAACCATCAACACCGCTTAAAGGACCAAGGTGATAAACTCCGTTGTTGTCAAGATATATTTCGCCTTCATCTTTTATATCTACTACTTCACAGTAATTATCACGTCCGTTGAAGGTTACCACAAAAAACGTCGTGATATTAACATCCCTCGTCAAACCCTTGACTCTCGCCTGCCATTCTTCCCGATCTGCCTGCCACCACACATCCACGTCGTAAATTGGATAGTAACTGTTCCAGATCCTGCCTAAATCATTTTTAAGATCCGCCGTATCAACGATCACCCCGGCTGCGGCAACGAAGTCGTTGTATTGTTCGTAGAATGTCGCTCTTTCATAGTAAGCATAACTTTCATCTGGATAGTAGAGTACAATCACAGGGTGTGCCTGAACAAGATAATCACCATAGGATGGTTGATACCAATCCATCACATCGTCAAGATAAGCATTCCCAACCACTTCGATGATGAACTCGTGCCTTTCCTCAATTGGAGGTAGACAGGCTGTCAAAATCAGAAGAATCAACCCCAGAAAGGGAAAAAATCTCTTCATTTTCTTCACCCCCTCAAATCTAAGACTTTCAAGTAAAGAAGAGAGTTCTCAAAGTTTCTTTTCCACTCTTGCCAGCGCAATCCCTTTGAGAATGAGTCCGACGAGAATGGAAAACACAAGTGTGGAGGTTCCACCGTAGCTGATGAAGGGAAGAGGAACACCCGTGACTGGAAGGAGTCCCAGGTTCATCGAGACGTTTTCGAAGACGTGGAACCATATCAGTCCACACGCAGAAACCATCAGTATTTCCCAGTACTCGTCTTTCACGTTCAGAATCCATCTGGAAACCTCGAAGAACAGAAGACCGAAAAGCGAAAGCAGAAAGACTATTCCGATGAATCCGAATTCCTCACCGATCACCGATACGATGAAATCAGTGTATGAAACAGGAACGTAACCCATGAGGTTCGCTTTTCCTTTCATGTATCCTGCTCCAAAGAGTCCACCGGCTCCGATTGCGTGAATCGACTGCAGAACGTTGTAGGAGTAACTCTCGCCGTACTCTTCCGGGTTGAGAAAAGAAAGTATCCTCGCTCTTTGATAATCCTTCAGCCCAAAGAAAAAGAAGACAGGAAGAAACACAAGGACAAGTATCAATAGAATCACAAGGGGCTTCTTATTCACATTCGAGGCCAAAACCGCAAACAGCCAGATCAATCCCACAGAAAGCGTGGTGCCAAGATCGGGTTCCAGAAATATGAGAACAGCGGGGACAACCGTGAGAAAAAAACTTCTCCAGAACCACCTTTTCTCCAGAAGATAAGGAAGCAGAACGATGAGCGAAAGCTTTGCAAAGTCTGAGGGCTGGAAACTGAATCCCATCACTCTGAACCATCTCTTTGAACCACCGATGGGGGTTCCTTTCACAAGAAGGGCCGCCAGTAAAACAACGGAGAAGACGTAGAGAATGATCGAAAAGTTCCTTATCGTTCTGTCCTTGATGAACAGAACCAGAAACATCAACGAAAAACCGGCTATATCCCACACAATCTGCCTCGTGAAAAGTTGCTCATTTTCTCCGTAAGTTGCGCTTCTCAAAGTTGCAAGTCCAAACAACATCAAGATGGACACAAGAACAACTATGATCCAGTCTATTCGTTTGTTCTCGTGTGGTATGGTCCCACCTCACTCTGAAACGACTATCTCCATCTCCTTCATCAGCCTGTCTTCTTCACTTTCTATCACAACGATGAGTTTGTAAGTCCCGGGATCCTCGAGCTTTATGATATCGTAACTGGTCGTCTTAAAAATTTCCCTTGAGGAGTATCCTTCGATCGTCATTCTGTACTCTTCAGAATAAGCATACGAAAACACCGGTTCTTTGTGCGTCAAAACAATCATGATGTTTTTCAAAACTATGTACTTTCGTTTCTTTTCTTCGTTCAAAAGCTTCACAGAGAAATCGTATCTTTCACCGGATGCTACAAACTTCTTCCCTTCGATGACAAGGGAGAGTCCCTTCAAATCTTTTTGATACTCTCGCGTGACGAAAAGGGGAATTGATTTTTCTATCAGACTGCTTTCTGTCTTCAATTTCAATTTGATGATGTAATCTCCCGATTCTTTTGGGGCGGAAAAACTCACTTCGTGGATCTGTTCGACCATCATCGGATTTATCACGAAGTCTTTTTCTATAGGAATATCTCTTTCAAAGACAGCCTCATTCCCTTTAAGGATAATAAGGCCGATCGACTCCACACGAATTTTCCGACTCTTTGAGCTTATGTTTTCCAGATAGACAAAGAAATGCACGTTTTCGTAAGGGAAATAAAAATCTTTCAGGTCTTCAACCTCGATTTGCCACTTTTCAATCACCGAAACGACCTTACTGATAACCACCCTCTGGCCGTTCAACTTGACAGAGACTGTGATCGTGTAATTCCCTCCAGGTAGATTTGACAGCTCTTCCTCCCTCAAAAGATCAAAAACCAGGACACTTTCGAAAGCTTCCATCTCTTTTTCCACACGCTGTGGAAAGTGAAACTCGTACACCGTGTCATTCTCCCTTTTGATGGAAAATACGAAATCTTCCAGCACAAGATTTTCTTTTTTCTTCTCTCTGTTGAACACTTTTACACGCACATCGAGGGGATCGTTTGGAAGGTAGGACTCTTTTGTTTCTATCACCAGCTGGAAGGGTCCAATCACACCTTCCGGTTTGTTGGAAAAAAACGCTTTCGTGAAAAACACCAGGAAAACCACTATTACAAGATTCACGACAAGAATAAAATTCGCCCTGCGGCGAATTCTATTTTTTCTGTTTCTGAACTCTTTTTCCTTTTCTTCGTCTCTCTTCTGCCATTCTTCAGGGCTTTTAGAAAAGTACTTCATAGCGGTGTGGTCACCCTGAAAACCTCTTCGATACTCGTCTGCCCAAGAAGAACCTTTTCGAGGGCATCCTGGAACATGGTGCGCATACCTTTTTTCACTGCGAGCTTTGCAATCTCTGTTTCACTCGCTTTGGAAGAGATCAATTCTCTCAACTCTTCATCCACAATCAAAACTTCCCCTATAGCCATTCTCCCTCTGTATCTCATCCCCTTGCAGGCAGGACATCCTTCTTCTGAAGGATAGTAAATCTGATCTGGTACCTTTCCAAAGAATTGTTCGAAATAAGATTTTACCTGTTCATCTCGAACCTCTCCAGGCATTTTACACTCATCACAGAGCTTTCTCACCAGCCTCTGACCTATGATTCCGATAAGGGAGGCTCCGAGAAGGTGAGGATCTATTCCCATTTCTATGAGCCTTGAAACAGCACCAGCAGCGGTGTTGGTGTGAAGTGTACTCAGAACTAAGTGTCCCGTGAGGGAAGCTTCCACCGCAAGCTGTGCGGTTTCTCTGTCTCTGATCTCACCCACCATGATGATGTCAGGGTCCTGCCTGAGGAAAGCTCTCAAGTACCGTGCAAACGTGAGACCTATTTCTGGGAAAACCTGACATTGGGTAACCCCTTCGATGGTGTATTCCACAGGGTCTTCCGCTGTTACTATGTTTACACTTTCACTCTTCAAATAATTTATCATAGCGACAAGTGTGGTGGATTTTCCGCTTCCCGTTGGTCCGGTGACCAGGATGATACCGTAGGGTTTTTCTAACAGTGATAGAATTCGTTTCAGATTGTATTCACTGTATCCAAGTTCCTCGAGGCGTTTGTTTGCATCGGACACCTTCAGTATTCTCATCACGACTTTTTCTCCGAAAGTGGAAGGCATGGTTGACACGCGAAAATCGTACTGTTCCCCGCCTTTTATCGTGTAAAACTTCCCGTCCTGTGGAAGTCTTCTTTCCGACACATCGAGACCACTCATAATTTTAATTCGTGCCACAACTGAGTTGTGCTGTGGCTTTTGATACTCAAGAACTTTTCTCAAAATACCATCTATTCTGAATCTCACCCTCACGGTTCTTTTCATCGGTTCTATATGGATATCACTCGCTCCCATTTCTATGGCACGGTTTACGATATTGTTTACGAGCCGGACGATGGGAGCTTCTTCTACTTCCCTTTCTTCTTCCTCTTCTTCCTCAACCTGTTCTGGTGTTTCTTCTATAGCAACGTAAGGCTCCTCGAAAAGTTCGAGAGGAACACCAAGAACATACGTTTGATACAAAACAGAAAAATCTCTGCTCGTCACCAGATAAATCTCCGGATTCTTCCCCGTGAGAAAACGTATCTCCTGTTTGATCCTTGGAATGTTCGTTCCGTTATCCGTCACCACCACGAGAGTTCCGTCTTCCTTCTTTTCTACAGGAATGACGTGCAGAGATTCGATGATGTTCTTTGGAATAGAACCCACCACGTTGAGTGGTATGTTTTTTGGTAGTTCCTTCAGGATTGGGACTCCGTATTGTTCACTCAAAGCCTCCAGCAGCTGATCCTCCGTGATATACCCTGTCTCAATTAGAACTTCTCCGAGCGGTTTCCTTTCCTCTTTTTGAATTTCAAGAGCCTTATCCAACTCTTCTCTGGTTATGAATCCTTTTTCCAGAAGAATTTCACCCAATTTTCTGTATCTTCTCAGCATTAAAGAAGCCCCTCCAGACCGTATCTGTAAATGGCCGGTATGTCACCTTCCGGGAATAGAATCTTGTCTTCATCTGGGAATCTTGTAGCTATGAAGATCACACGTATTTCGTCATCGGGTACTTCATCATCGAAGATGAGACCGAATTTGACGTCCGCGTCCTCACTGCTGTTCTGCCTTATGATCATAGCTGCTTCGTGCACTTCCTCCATTCTTATATTGCTGGGAGCAGTTATATTGAACACAATCGAACTCGCATTTTCTACAGGATGCTCTATCAACTTGCTTTCCATAGCCTTCTTAGCAGCTTCTCTCGCTCTGTGTTCTCCCTTTCCAACACCTATGCCAAGGATCGCAGCACCGGCGTCCTTCATTACCGACTCTATGTCTGCAAAGTCGAGATTTATGTAACCCCTCTTCGTTATCAGTTCCGAAATTCCTTTCACTCCCTGGTGAAGAGTCTCGTCAGCCTTCAGAAAAGCATCCTTTATCTTGACATCCCTCGGGAGTTCTTCCATGAGTTTGTTGTTGGATATCTTTATGAGGGTATCCACATGTTTTCGAAGTTTTTTGAGCCCCTCTATCGCTTTTTTGAGTCTCTCCGGGCCTTCGAAATAGAAGGGAGTCGTCACTATGGCTACAGTCAGGATTCCCATTTCTTTGGCTATCTTTGCTATGACAGGGGAAGCACCTGTTCCCGTCCCTCCTCCGAACCCTGCAGTTATGAAGACCATGTGGGTATCCTGGAGCACTTCTCTGATTTTTTCCTCGCTCTCAAGAGCAGCTTGTTCTCCTATCTCGGGACGTCCCCCTGCACCAAGGCCTCGTGTGATGTTCTCACCGATCTGAATCTTCACGTCAGCGTTAGAAGCCTCCAGTACCTGAAGATCGGTGTTCACCGCGACAAATTCAACACCGTGTATTCCTATTTCTATCATTCTGTTTATGGCATTGTTTCCGGCACCGCCTACACCTATGACTTTTATCTTCAAATTGTTCGCCTGAGGGATGTTTCTATTTTCCTTTTTCTTCTCAACATCAAGGTCAAATCCCATACTCTTAACCTCCTACTCACTCCATCAATTCTTTGAAGAGTCTGAAAATTTTCTTCAGCGGATTTTCACTTTTCACCGGAGTTTCCTCATAAGGATTTTCCGAAACGGCGAAAACATTTCCAAACGCAGCAGCGAAGGAAGGGTCATTGGCAACTTCATCCGCATTGATGATGGATGGTCTGTCGGAATTCGCGTAACAACCCGTTCTCACCGGAGATTTAAACACCTCCGTGGCCAGTTCGTTTATTCTTGGAATCTTGGCCCCTCCCCCGGTGAGAACCACACCACCAGGTATCCCTATTTCCCCTTCTTCTACTATCTTCGCTTCAACTTCCCTGAAGAATTTCTTGGATTTGCTCATTATCTCTCTGAGACGTGCGTGTATAATGACGGAAAGTTTCTTCGCAGTAGTCGTTTTTATGGTGTTTCCATCGAGCCCTCTGTACTGTATTTCCTCCTCTTTCAAATCGTTATAAACTGCGTTTCCATGAGTTATAATGAGTCTTTCCGATTCTTCAAAGGAGGTGTCGAGAACTGCAGAAACATCTTTTATAACATGCTTCATCCCCACAGGAACGTAGGATATCTTTATGGGAACACCGTTTTTGTACGCTATCAACCCGGTGAAATTGTATCCCAGGTTCACAACCACCACACCTCGGTCTTTCTCAGGCGTGGTGAGAACTCCCTCGGCAGTTGAAACAAGAGAAGACTTCAACTGAAACGGACTTTTAACGGTATCCTGCAAGAAATTGTAGAACATCTCATAAACTTTCAAAGGTACGACAATGGATGTGTACTCGATGGCTATCTTCGAAGCCTTCATATCGAGAGGATTGAAAACGATCCTTTCGTCGTCCAGGAGATATCTTTTCGAAAATATGTGAAGAGGAGTTTTCCCGTTCTCTTTCAATTTCTCAAGAGCTTCCGATTGCATCTCACTCAAGATGTCCAGGGTGATAGATCGTTTCTCTTCACCGAAGTCCCTTTCGATCACGGTGTCTTCTCTTTCAAAACTCACGCTGCTGAAAGAAATGACAAAATCACTTCTCAGAGACTTTTGCAGCTGTTCTTCGAGTTCTTTAAGCAGTGTGTTCACAGATTCTTTGAAAGCGATGGCGTCTTTTATTTCACCTTCATCCAATCCTCTCGATTTCACACTTGAAAAGGCCAGTGCTTCCCATTCTTGATCACGTTTTCCGAGAACGAGTCCTTTTATATATCGTGAACCTATATCAATCGAGGTATAAAAGACAGTTTTTGACAAGTCAATCACCCCTTATCCACATCAATCTTCCATCATCCGTCAGGAAATACCTTTCCTTCGCTTTCATTTTCTCAGATTGCTCCATTATTACCTGAAAGTTCTCGACAAGATCTTTCCATTCTTCAAACATGATTCTGGATCCCTTCAGCAGAACAACTTCTTTTGACTCAAAAAAAACAGCGGACACTACAGAACTTTTCAGAATCGGAATCAACATCTCCAGAATTTCCCTGTCGCTCTTTGAAAGTCGAAGCCCTTCAAGATTAACTTCCAGAAACACTGGGTAGAATTTGAATAGGTCCTTTTTCGATAACGAAGCTACCAAACTCCCATCTTCAGCGCATAAATAATAATTCCCTTCATAGAAAACTATCCCTATAGCCTTTTTCGAATCTATTATAATACTTTTTGGAGAAATGTTAAAATTTTCTATCAAATATGAATACACTTTTTCTGGAACCCTCACGTGTTCTCTACGACTTTGAAAAAAAGAATTCACAAAGAACAGAATGTAAAGAACAATCATTGTGATGAGAAGAACTCTCAGGGATCTCATGACTAGATATCCAGTTCTTTCACTTTCAGAGCGTGCCTTTCTATGAACTCCCTTCTACTGGATGGATCGTTACCCATGAGAATTTCAAAGAGTCTATCCGCTTCTTCGGCATCTTCTATAGTTACCCTTATGATTTTTCTCGTTTCTGGATTCATCGTTGTTTCCCAGAGCTGCTCAGGATTCATCTCGCCAAGTCCTTTGTACCGTTGAATTTCGATCCTTTTTCCCTGGAGTTTCTCTTTGTATTCCGCCAGCTCCTGGTCACTGTAAACGTAGAACTCTTCTCTTCCAGCTTTGATCCTGTAGAGAGGTGGGAGTGCTATGTATACCCTGCCCTGTTCGATGAGGGGTCTCATGTATCTATAGAAGAGTGTCAGAAGGAGAGTTCTTATGTGTGCACCGTCTATATCGGCGTCGGTCATGATGATAATCCTACCGTATCTGAGCTTGCTTTCGTCGAAATCATCTCCTATGCCCGTTCCCACTGCAACAATTATGTCACTGATCTGCTCGTTTTTCAGTAATCTATCGAGAGATGATTTTTCCACGTTCAAAATCTTTCCTCTTATGGGAAGAACAGCCTGAAATTCTCTGTCTCTGGCCTGTTTTGCCGATCCCCCGGCAGAGTCACCTTCCACGATGAAAAGCTCCGTTTTCTCTCTATGTGTGGAACTACAGTCTGCCAGTTTTCCGGGAAGTGTTGTGTTTTGAAGAACGTTTTTCCTTCTCACCATTTCTCGAGCTCTCTTTGCCGCTTCTCTTGCCTGTTTGGTGCTCATGATCTTTGAAAGAATTGTTTTCACGAGCTCGGGATTCGCGTCGAATATTTTTTTCAGCTCTTCTCTCATAGCCTTGGTTACCGCTTCCTTGACTTCTTCGTTGCCGAGTTTTGACTTTGTTTGCCCTTCGAATTCGGGGTTCTTCACGTAAACACTGATAACCGCCGTGAGGCCTTCTCTAACATCCTCACCCTGGAAGGAATCGTCTTTCTTGAGAAAATTATGTTTTTTCCCATACTCGTTCATGAGTCTTGTGAGGGTGCTCTTAAAGGCTGTAACATGAGTTCCACCATCGACAGTTTTTATGGTGTTTGCAAAAGACACGATATCTTCAGAATACGAATCAGTGTATTGAAAGGCGATCTCCACTATCACTTCGTCTTCACCATTTTTTGTTTTCACTTTTTCCGTTCTCTTTATGTGTATCACATCGTGTAGAGCTTTTTTCCCACGGTTCAAATACTTCACATACTCCACTATGCCTCCGTCGAATTTGAAGGTTTTCTTCTCTCCGTTTATTCTGTCTTCGAATTCTATTTTGAGTCCTGGTACTAGGAAAGCTATCTCTCTCAATCTGTGTTCGAGTATGTCGGGATCGAACTCTGTCTCCGAAAATATGAGAGGATCGGGTTTGAATCGAACGATCGTGCCGTGCTTATCGGTTTCTCCTATCACTTCCACAGGTGTGACCGGTTTACCCCTTTCGTATCTTTGTCTGTAGATCTTCCCGTCACGATGTACCCGCACTTCCAGCCACTCCGAAAGAGCGTTCACCACCGATACACCAACACCGTGCAGGCCACCGCTTATCTTGTAGGAATCCTTGGAGAATTTTCCGCCCGCATGAAGAACTGTGAAAACCACTTCCAGAGCGCTTCTTCCCTCTTCTGGATGTATGTCAACGGGGATTCCCCTTCCGTTGTCCTCGACTTCCACACTTCCATCTTCATGGAGAGTCACACGTATCCAGTCGCAGTATCCAGCGAGTGCCTCATCAACACTGTTGTCAACCACTTCGTACACGAGGTGATGCAATCCACGTTTGCCCGTGGATCCTATGTACATTCCGGGTCGCATTCGGACAGGTTCCAGTCCTTTTAAAACCTTTATACTTTCAGCGGAGTACTTTTCCATCTACTTTTCCCCTCCTGAACTTTATATCTCTGAACAGTTCTTTGCCCGATCTTTCATTCAGAATTTTGAGCAAGCGATCTTTCTGCATGGTGAGTTCCGTCATCCACAGCGAATCATCGCAAACAATGTAAACTGTCCCGTTCTCCACTTTTTCCACCTTCGTGTGCCTCGCTATCACAGGTCCAACTATCTTGTCCCATTCAGAAAGGAGCATCTTTATCTTCAGTTCAAAAAAAAGAGGTTGTTTGGTGGAAAGCTCATCAAGCAGCTGTCTGAGAAGAATCATATTCCCACCCAGTTTTCCTCCAGATTTAAGACAAAAGGCTCAAAGTTTTCCATCAAAGTCGCTGTCACAGGTCCTGGCTCTTCCTCGAAAAACGAGTGCTCGTTCAACCTTCTGACAGGAACCACTCCCGCACTTGTGTGTGTGAGAAACATTTCATCCGCTTCGAACAGTTCCCACACCCACACTACTCTTTCTTCAACAGGTATCTCGAGACTTTTTGCGAGCTTTATAACGTTTTCCCGTGTGATGCCATCCAGAATACCGCTGTCAAGCGATGGTGTAATCAATTTGCCTTCTTTCACCAGAAACACATTGCTGAAACTTCCCTCACAGACCTGCCCGTTCAAACCGAGCAAAATCACATCGTAGCAGTCCACTATTTCCCTTCTTGCAAGCACTATGTCGGTGCGTCCAGTTATTTTTAGAGCTGGTGGAGTAGAAAGATCCGGTATCCTTCGAACGTTCGATATTTTCACCTCGACTCCTGTCTCCAGGTCTGGTATATTGAGCGGTGAGAACACAAAGAGAACCTCCCCGGAATCAGGGAAAAGATAGACTTTGATTCTCACTTCTTGTTTGAACTCATCAGCTCCCGCCTTCAGCACCTTTGTGAATTCATCGAAGCTCAGAGAAAGAGGAAGATTAAAGAAATCGGCAGATCTTTTCAGCCTAGTGTAATGTTTGTAAGCCGCAAACGGGGCCCTACTGTAAGTTCTCAGAGTTTCATACACCGCTCCCTGGAGCGACTTTTCAAACAGAGAGAAATCCAGTGAAATTTCATCCGCGCGCCGGAACTTTCCCCTCCACCATATCAGCACGACAGGAAATCACTCCCTCTTCTGAAAGGGATTTCACCCTCACACTATGAAATTCTCCCACTCTATTTCCTACAAACTCGTGCTTCACGTAGTACTCGTCATAGCCAGAAAGAACACCTTTCATAACGTACCACTCAGCGAGTACTTTTCTTTCTTTCCCAATGATTCTCTTCCTGTACCTGATAGAAACATCTTTCGCTTTCTCTTTTAAAACATCCAGACGCTCTTTCTTCTTCGATTCGGGAACACCGCCTTCCATTCTGCTCGCTGGAGTTCCGGGGCGTGGTGAGAATCGGAAAATGTGTACTCTGCTGAACTCCACTTTCTCCACCAGTTCAAGAGTTCTCTGGAAGTCGGCATCCGTTTCTCCAGGGAAACCAACGATTATGTCCGTTGTTATTGAAAAATCTGGATCGATACTTCTCAATTTGTCAACAACACGCATGAAATCAGAGATTTTGTATTTTCTTCCCATCCTTTTCAACACATCATCGGATCCGCTCTGAACCGAAATATGAAGATGCGGACACAGTCTGGGGTTTCTCTTGAAAGCCTTCACAATTTCGTCGTTCACGTCTTCCACATTTATGGAGCTGAGACGCACTCGATAATCCCCAGGAACTTTCTCGATGACCTTTAGAAGTTCAGCAAGTGAAGAACCCATGTCCTTTCCATATTTTCCAAGATTGACCCCGGTTATCACGATCTCTTTGTAACCTTTCATTACCATTTCCGCGAATTCCTCTTTGAATATTTCGAGCGGCTTACTTCTGATTCTTGTGCCACGGGCCAACCTGATAGCACAGTAGGTGCAGGTGTTGTCACACCCGTCTTCAACCTTTATGTAAGAACGGGTTCTGTCTTCGAAACTTCCTTTCACTTTCTCGTAAACGGGCCGGCCGGGTTCAGATACAACAACCTGTTGTTTGCCATTCAAGGAGTTAATATGATCCACTATGTGTTTCTTCTCATCGATTCCCAGAACCATGTCCACCGGAAGATTCTTTGCCTCATCCGGAGAAAGCTGGGCAAAACAACCGGTGAGGATGATTTTTGCGTTCTTGTTCCTGTTTCTGATACTCTTTATCAATCTCTTCACTTTCTTCTCGACTTCCTTGGTAACGGCACACGAGTTCACTATATAGTAAGCAGCATTCCCGTCGGGTAAAACCACGTACCCGGCTTTTTCTAACTGTTCAGCCATGTATTCACTTTCGTACTGATTCACCTTACAGCCGAAGGTCTCTATCCTGACAGTTTTCATATTTCCAGCTTCCCCTCCGAAACTACCCTCAGAATATCTATTCTTCTCACTATACCAACGAGCTGCATAGCTTCGTCAACAACAGGAAGCGATTTAAAGCCGTGTCTTATGAGATAATCAGCTGCTACAATGAGCGGATCGTCTTCTTTCACAACAACGGGAGGCTTGTTCATAAATTCAGATACGGGTCTGTCCTTTATTTTGACTACGTTTCTTATCAGCTGGTTGGTGTCTGGAATGAACGAAGCAGATCTCAAAAGCGAGAAATAACTGGGTACAAGAGCCTTTATGAGGTCGCTTTCACTGACAAAGCCAACCACCCTCATATCATGGTCAACAACGGGAACTCCAGAAAGATTCTGCCTGGAGAGGAGCTTTATCACCGTTTCAACCGTTTCATCTTCAAAAACAGCGGAAATATCATAGATGACGGCATCCTTTACCCTCATTTACTTCACCCTCTCTACGGTGAAGTGATCGTATTCCTTCTTTATCGCCTCAAGGTCGGGCATGTATTTTTCCTTTCTTCTAGTGGCAGCCAGTGCGGAGGCAAAACCAAATTTTGCCATTTCGAGGAAGTTGGCTCCGTGTTTAATGAAGTAATAGACCATACCAGCTACATACGCGTCTCCCGCACCCAGAAGATGTGATGTGTCTATTTCTTCTTTGGATCTTATAAGCCAGACCCCTTCTCTTGTTGCAACAATATCGTTCTTCACTTCGTATGACACCACGGAAACCTGCGATTTTTCGGCGAGCTTTTCGGCGAGTTTCACGTAATCGTCAAAGGTTTTCAAATCAACACCAAGAAAAGAAGCATGATTACCTCTCAAATCTGGTTTCACGACGTTGGGAAATTCTGGCCCCTCATAAATTCTTTCAAGCAATCTGGGAGTCTGTTCGACAAAGACAAAGACTCCTCTTTCACGCGCGAGTCTCACCAGTTCGTTGCATATTCCCTCGTTTACTCCCGGTGGAATACTCCCCGATATAACAACGCAATCGACTTTCGAAAGCGTCATCTTGTATCTTCTCAGAAAGTGATTCACATCCATATCCGTAACATCCGGACCGGGAAAATTGATAGCGGTTATTGTTTTATTCTTTTCATCGATTATTTCGATGTTTTCCCTCGTTTCTCCCTCCACGTAAACAAAATTCGTTGTGATCAGCTTTGAAATTTTTCTCAATTCTTCCACAAGAATCTTTCCCATGTACCCACCCACGAATCCGGTGGCGACTGACGGCACTCCCAATTTGGAAAGAGCTATAGAAACGTTTATACCCTTTCCACCTGGGGACATTTGAGTTTTAGAAAGATCATTTATCCTGTACAGCCTGTTCACCTGGAAATCTTCTATGAAAATTTCCCTGTCTAAAGCGGGATTGAGGGTCACCGTCAGGACCATACGATCACCTCGAAGTCAAAAGTGAGGAGTCACATTCTCAAAACAAAATCCTTTGGACTCCCCGTATAATTGATTCTACCATTATTCAGTATCACCAACAAATCGGCGATGTAGAGAAACCTCTGAAGAATGCGGGTGGATATGACAAAAGTTCGTTCTTCCTTCATCTTGAGGAACATGTCCATTATCTTCTCCAGATTTTCATCGTCCAGGTGATCCAGCAGACAGTCCATTAAAATAACGCGAGGCTTTTTCTGCTCGAGAATGAAAAGAAGGAGGGAGATCTTTTCGGCAGGCGAAAACACAGAAAGGGGGGTCTTTTGACCGCGAATAAGCATTCTCAGTATTCCAAGATCATCGAGTTTCTCGGAAAAATTCTCCAGAGAAATCTTTCTTTTCAGAGCGAGTTTAAGAAATTCATCGAATGTGTATTGGTTCATCGCATCGATGAAGCTCGTATCGAGATACAGAGCGTTTTTTCTAACGTAAATGTCATCAAGATCCTCAACGTTTTGATCGAACAAATAGACGGAACCGCTTCTGGAAATCTCATTGAATATTTCGGTGTTCAACTTGACAATTGATCTGAGGAGGGAAGATTTCCCAGATCCTCTTGGACCGTAAAGGACGTTCATTCCTTCAACAAAGGAAAGAGTAATATTCTCAAGCACACTTTTACCATCCACGGATAAGGAAAAGTTTTCAAATCTTATCGGAAACTTTCTGCTTTTCATCGTTATCTCTTTCTTTCTTCTCGTCAAGGCCCAAACGTCTCTTTATTTCCCTGAGAGCACTTTCATCTCCATCGGTCATCAATTTGAGCAAATCTATCTGCGATAAAACACGGGGATTTCTGGATACTTTCTTCTCCAAGAGGCATCACCTCGTTTTTGATTCTAACCCCAAACCTTTAATTGGACTTGTATGGATCATTACAATTAAAACCCGGAGAATGTAATAAAACGTCTCCAGGGTTAAAATCTATCCTGGAGGTGATTGGATGCGAAACCCACCTTTTATTGTGGAATACGAACTGACACTGCGATGCAACTTCAGATGTAAACACTGCTACTGCGAGGCCGGAAAACCCCATCTTGAAGAGCTGAGTTTCGAAGAAATAAAGGAACTGATACTCGATATGAAAGAATTGGGCACCTGGGCTCTCGATATTGTGGGTGGCGAACCTCTTCTTCACCCTCAAATACTGGATATTCTTGCCTTCGGAAAAGAGGTCGGACAGCGTCTCATGATCAACACCAACGGTTCGCTCGCCACCAAGGAAATGGTACAGAAAATAAAGAAGGCCAATCCCGACGTGCTTATTGGAGTTTCCCTTGAAGGACCAGATCCTGAGACCAACGACTTTGTGAGAGGAACCGGAAACTTCAAAAGAGCAGTTCAAGGCATCAAAAACTTCGTGGATGAAGGGTTTCAGGTCACCATTTTGAACGTGATAAACAAGAGAAACTGGAGAAAGTTCGAAGATATGGTAAAACTCGCACTGGAATTGGGAGTTAATGCTTTGTATGTGGATAGGTTCATACCGGTTGGAAGGGGCATGATCCATGCAAGAGAACTGGATATGAATCCCGAGGAGTGGAGAGTGGCTATAAAACACGTCCTTGGAGTGATAGAAAATTACAAAAACCATTTGACATTTTACGTGGAAGAATCTATATCAGGAAAGCCGTGTTCCGCAGGAATCACACATGCATCGGTTCTGGCCGATGGCACAGTCGTCCCCTGTGGGCACTTCAGATACAGAAAGGAATTCTACATGGGGAACGTTAGAGAAAAGAAATTCTCGGAAATCTGGCACGAATACACTCCCATTCCTTCCCCGGCTTCCTGCCAGCAGTGTCCCATCCTGAACGAATGCGGTGGAGGTTGCAAGGCTTACTACTTGCTGAGAGAGCACGAAAAAGACGAAGCTATTTGTTTCCTGAACAAAGAACGGTACAACATAAAGTAACTTAAATGAAACTCGATTGTTATTATGTGTGCATAGAATATTTTTACCGACCGGTAAGTAAAAAAATATGGAGGTGGTTGGATGGCAGTAGGTGGAATCAAAGGAATGATCTATCGTCAGGCGGGAAAACTCGTTGGCTCATTTGTCAGAAACGCTGAAGTGGAAACTCTTGGAAAAATCTTCGGTACCCTGAGTATGTTCACGAAGGAGCCCGCGAAGAGCGGCCTTCGAAAACTGGCTGACCTCGCAAAAGAAAGACATCCCATGGTGATGTCATGGGTGAACGTTTTCAAAAAAGCAAGTCCAAGGTGTGTTGAAGGGGTTATAAACAACCTGATCATCAACGAGTTCGCTCTCGGAGAACCTATCAGGCAGGAAAAGATGCACGAGTACAAAACGGTGCTCCCAAAACTCCTCGTTCTGAGCCCCACATACGCTTGTAATCTGAACTGTGTTGGGTGCTATGCGGGACTTTACGGTAGAAAATACGAGCTCTCCCACGATGAAGTCAGAGACATCTTGAAACAGGCCAACGACCTGGGAATATACTTCTTCATCATCACCGGTGGTGAGCCCTTCTTCTGGCCTCACCTGATGGACATATTCGAAGAGTTCAAAGACAGCTACTTCCTCGTTTACAGCAACGGAACTCTGATAAAAGAAGAAACCGCTAAGAAACTCGCAGAACTTGGAAATGTGACGGTCTCCATATCTGTGGAAGGATTTGAAACCGACACAGACTGGAGAAGAGGAAGGGGAATATTCAAGAGAGTCCTCGAAGCCTGGGAAAGGCTCAGAAGACATGGTGTGATCTTCGGAGCTTCTGTGACGGCAACACGAATGAACCACGATACCATAATGAAAGATGAATTCTGGGACTTTCTCGAAGAACAGGGAGTTTCTTACGTGTGGGTTTACCAGTTCATGCCCGTGGGAATGAATCCAACGATGGACCTCGTTCCCACACCACAGCAGAGATACGAAAGATTCCACAAACTCGAACAGCTCAGACTCAGCGGAAGATTCGCTTTCGTTGCCGACTTCTGGAACCACGGGTTCCTCACCAATGGCTGTCTCGCAGCAGGTGCCAAGTACCTCCACATAAACGCGAAAGGCTATGTAGAACCCTGTGTCTTCCAGCAGTTCGCGGTGGACAGCATTCGTGAGAAAAAACTCATCGACATCTTGAGATCACCGTTCTTCGAAGCCTACAAGAGGATGATCCCTTACAGCGACAATCTCTTCAGACCGTGTCCGATAATTGACAACCCGAAAGTCTTCAGAGCCATGGTGAGAGCCTTCAACGCAAAACCACAGCACGAGGGATCCGAAAGGGTCATCACAGATCTCGCGCCCGAACTGGACAAACTCGCAGCCGAATGGAAGAAATACGCAGACAAACTCTGGTACGAAGAAGGTTACTCCGAGATCTATCCTGCCAACAGAGGAGTTTACAGCTACGAAGTGAGAATGAGGAGGTACGCAGACAAAGAAAAACTCCTCGCAGTGGATAAACGCTACAGGGACTGATGTGGAGGGATTGAATTGAGCTCCGAAACAAGGAGGAAAATCCTCGAAGCGGCGAGGAAGGCATTCTCAAAATACGGCTACGATGGAGTAAGTATGGAAGAAATCGCACGTGAGGCCGGTGTGAAGAAGGCCCTCATCTACTACTATTTTCCGAGCAAAGACAAACTCTTCGAAGAAGTCTGGAGAGAAGCACTCGAGGAGCTGGAGAGCCATCTTTTCGCCGTCACCGAAGAGACGAATTCTTACTTTGCGAAGATAAAGAAGTTTCTGAAGTCCTACGTTGATTTTGTCCTGAATAAAACCGTTTTGAACGAAATCATCGAGAAAGAAAAATCGACCGTCAGATTCGAAGAAGAAAAATGGTCGAAACTCAGAGAACGTTATGAAAGCTTCATAAAGCGAGTCGAAGAACTCATAGAAGAAGGGAAGAAACAAAACTACGTTTACAAAGATCTCGATTCCCGGGCCGCTGCGGAACTGATAGTCAATTCGTTCGGAGACGTTCCAAAGGATAAGAGACTGCTTCAAAACATCCAGGAAATGATACTCAGAGGACTGCTCAATGTGAAAACAGAAGAGGGGCGTTAGCCCCTCTTCATTTTAATTTCAGAATCTCCTTCTTATTCCAAATTCTCGTTCTGCTTTCTGCACCATCTCTTCGAAGATTTTATTCACCTCTTCATCGGTCAGGGTTCTTTCTGGATGTCTGAACACCACATATAAGGTAACGCTCACCATATTTTCCGGGATCCCTTTACCTTCATAGATATCGAACACTCCCACTTCCTCCACCAGATCTCCTCCGCTCTTTTTGAAAAGTTCGATGATCTTCACAGACTCAAATCCTTTCGGGAGCAGGAAGGAGATATCTCTTCTCACAGCGGGAAATCTCGGTGTGGGCCTGTAAGCGGGTCTCTTCGATGCGTATTTTCTCAGAAGTTCCATATCTATCTCGAAGAAGTAAGTATCCTCCTTCACATCGTACTCATCGAGGAGCTTTGGATCGACCATTCCAATGAAACCGATCTCCCTGTTTTCCACGTAGATACGAGCGGATCTGGTTGGGAACAATCCAGGTATCTCCGCGGCTCTGTATACGACGTTCACTCCGAGCCTGAAGAAGAGCTCATCGAGAACTCCCTTGATCGTGTAGAAGGACACGCTTCTTTTATCGGTGTAGTCTCCCGGATTTTCCAGTCCACAGCTCATGGCAGAGAGTGTCTCTATCTCCCTGAAGTTTCCATTCTCCTTGAAGTAAATCTTTCCAATCTCGAAGAGCTTCAGATCTCTGTTCTGCCTCTTGAAATTTTCAGCGAGCACTTGTATCAGGCTGTAAAACTGTGACGTCCTCATCACGTCCATATCTGAAGCGATTGGGTTGGAGAGAGCTATGGGTTCTCTGTCCACCAGAGGCCACTTTTTAACCTTCTGGGAGTCCACAAAGGAGAAGGTCACCACTTCATCGAATCCCATTCCTTTCATGAATTGAGAAATTTCCCTTCTGAAGAGCTGTTTCTCGCCCCAGCCGCGGTTTACTGCGGGAACGCTTATCACTTTCGACTCGACTTTCTCGTACCCGTAAATCCTTCCTATCTCTTCTATGAGGTCTATCTCCCTTTCAACGTCCGGCCTGAAAGTGGGAACAAGGACTTCGTAACTGTCTCCTCTGTCTTCCACCTGGAATTCAAGTCGTCTGAGAATATCACCCGGCTCTTCAACTTTCGTTCCCAGTATCTTTTCGATCCTGGCTTTTCTGAGCATCACCTTTTTGGGCTCTATCTTTCGAGGATAAACATCCCAGAATTTCCTGAGAACATAACCGCCGGCCAGCTTTTGAATCAATTCTGCGAGCCTCAAAGATACGAGCTCCACATCGTTTGGATCCACACCACGTTCGAACCTGTAAGAAGACTCAGAGCTGATTCCAAGCGCTTTGGCTGCCTTTCTTATCCTCACAGGATCGAAGTAAGCCACTTCCAGCACCAGATCTCTGGTGTCATCGTACACACCAGATTCCATTCCTCCCATGATTCCGCCAAGTGCGAGGACGTTCTCACCGTCTGTTATCAAGACCTCTCCACCCTTCAGTTCGTACTCCTTTTCATCGAGTAGCAGGACTCTTTCTCCACCCTTTGCAGATTTCACAACGATTCTTTTATTTTTGAGCCTGTTCAGGTCGAACGCATGAACGGGATGTCCCAGCTCGATCATCACGTAGTTCGTGGCGTCGACCACGTTGTTCAGAGAACGAACCCCTGCCGCTACGAGCCTCGCCTTCATCCAGAGCGGTGAATCTTTCACGGTAACACCTTTCATTATTCGAGCAGAGTATCTGGGACAACCCTCCACGTCTTCTATCTCCACATCGAACTGAACATCTTCATCCACAAAAGAAACATCGGGTTGAGGCTTATTCAAAGGCCTTCCGCTGAGGGCAGAAAGCTCTCTCGCAACACCAATAATCGAAAGACAATCAGGCCTGTTTGGAGTTATCTCTATGTCCAGGACTCTTTCGTTGAGTCCATATTCCTCTACCACGTTCACACCGAGCTCCACGGGATCAGGGAAACGATAAACTCTGTCGGATTTTTCCTCAAGTCCCAATTCTTCAAGTGAGCAAAGCATACCCTCCGAGATAACCCCTTTGAACTCACGAGGCTCTATCTTGAGACCGTTGTTCAAGGTAGCTCCTTCGAGAGCCAGTATGACGTAGTCTCCTTCGTTCACGGTTTTATCGGCTGTGATGACCGTGTAGATTCTCTTTCCGGTGTCCACCTTGCACACGATGAGCTTTTCTGAAGCCGGATGATCGAACCTTTCTATCACCCTCGCTGTGATTATCTCTCCGGAAACGTTGAAAGGTCTCAGAATATCCTCCACACTCGTGCCAGAAAAAGTGAGTCTTTCCGCTATTTGCTCGATATCCCAGTCGAGATCTACGAATTCTCTGAGCCAAGACTCGGGAACTCTCACCTCATCACACCCCCATCAGTAGCTACTGAGAAATCTCACGTCGTTTCTGACGAACTCTCTTATGTCTGCTATGCCGTACTTCAGCATGGCGATTCTTTCCACTCCCATTCCAAAAGCGTAACCCGTCCATTCTTCCGGATCGTATCCTACATTCAAGAAGACGTTCGGATCGACCATGCCTGCTCCCAGAATCTCCAACCATCCGTACCCGGAAAGATAGACATCCACCTCAAAACTCGGTTCCGTGAACGGGAAAAAGCTCGGCCTCAAACGCACCTTCGCACCCTCGCCGAACATTCTTCGAGCGAACTCTTCGAGGGTGAATTTCAAATGAGCCACGCTGAGATCTCTATCTACGTGCAACCCTTCCACCTGGTGAAACATGGGAAGGTGCGTCGCATCGTAGTCTCTTCTGTAAACTTTTCCGGGTGATATGATAGCGATGGGAGGTTTTCTCTCGAGCATTGTTCTGATCTGAACGGGAGAAGTGTGAGTTCTGAGAAGGAGATCATCCGTTATGTAGAAAGAATCGTGTTCGTCCCTGGCTGGATGCCATTCCGGTGTGTTCAGTGCGTCGAAGTTGTGCCAGGTTGTTTCGATCTCCGGCCCTTCCACCACATCGAATCCCATCGATACAAAGATTCTCTCTATCTCTTCCATAACCTTCAGAACAGGGTGAGAATGTCCAAGTTTCCTCCTTGCCCCCGGTACTGTGACGTCTATTCTCATTTTTTCCATCTTTTCCTGTTCGAGTATCCTTTGGATTTGCTGTCTCTTTTCTTCGAAGAGTTTTTCTATCTTCTCTCTGAGTTCGTTCACTCTTTTACCGTAGGCAGGCCTTTCTTCAGGTGGGAGATTCTTGAGGTTTTTCATCAAGCCAGTGATTTTTCCTTTCTTTCCGAGAAACTCTATCCTGAAACTTTCCAGCTCCTGAACGTTCGATATCTTCGATAATTTCTCGATGGCTTCCTTTTCGACGGCTTCTATCTCCATCTCTCGTACCCCCTGTTCTGTTATACAAAAAAATGGCGGAGGCGGTGGGACTCGAACCCACAAGGGCCTCACGGCCCACCGGTTTTCGAGACCGGCTCCTTAGCCAGTTCGGACACGCCTCCGCGTCCTTCCATCTTCATATTTTATTTCATTTCGCCGCTAATTTCAATATTTCACGAACGTCTTCTCTTTCGAGCACCATTATTCTTCCCAAACTCGCTCCTTTAGGTTTCAGATTCTTTTCCACAAGAAGCATGACGTTGTCCACGATCTTGTCTATGTCTTCTTCTGGGATTCCCGCATCTTTGAGGGACACAGGAGCTCCTACCTTCTTCAGCCAGTTTTTGAAAGCTTCTATCCCTTTCAGAATCAGTTCCTCTCCCTCACCCTCAAATCCGAAGATTTTTTTCGCAAACCTTTCGAACTGCGCAGGATTCTTTCTGTACACATACTTCATCCACGCCGGAAACACAATGGCGAGACCCGCTCCGTGTGCAATATCGTAAAGAGCGCTGAGGGAGTGCTCGATCCTGTGACAAGCCCACTCTCCGCCCCTTCTTCCGACTGCCATCGTTCCATTGAGAGCGATCGTTGCAGACCACGCGAGATTTGCCCTTGCTTCGTAGTCATCCGGTTTTTCTATCAACCTTTCTGTCATTTTCATGATCGTTCTGATAGTACCTTCCGCTATTTCGTTGGAGATCTCAGGACTGCTCCCATCGAAATAGTACTCGAGGATGTGTGAGATCGCATCCACCGCTCCATAAACTGTTTGTTCTTTTGGAAGAGTGAATTGAACAGAAGGATCGATTATGGATACTTTTGGATAGAGAGCCTTCGAACTCACTCCATATTTTTCCTTCGTTTTCTCGTTCGTTATCACAGCGTTACCGTTCATCTCCGTTCCTGTCGCCGAGATTGTGAGCACGTCGAAAATAGGAAGGGCTTTCTCGATCTGGTATTTACCGATAAAAGCATCCCATATGTCGCCCTCGTAGAGAGCACCAGCCGCTACTGCTTTTGCAGAATCCACAACGCTTCCTCCACCAACACCAAGAACAGCCTCCACCTTTTCTTTTTTCGCCACCTCGACGGCTTCGTGGACCTTGGAAAGGACTGGATTCGGCTTGACACCAGATACTTCTACCCACTCTATTCCGTGCTTTTTCAGTGAATCGACAACCTGATCATAAACGCCATTTTTCTTTATCGATCCACCACCGTATAGGAACAGCACCTTTCTGATTCCCGCGTTCTTTATCTCTTCTCCTATTTTTGGAATCGTTCCTCTTCCAAAGACGATCTTCGTGGGATTGTGGAAGACGAAGTTCTCCATCGATTACCACCTCCTCATTTCGATTGTATCATGATGGCTCAATCTCTATCTGGAAGGATCAGATTCAGGAAGATACCGACGAGGGCGGCAAGCCCTATTCCTTTCAGCTCCACTCTTCCTACCTTCAAAACCGCTCCACCGATACCAACAGTGAGCATCAAAGCGGTGATCATGAGGTTTCTTGGTTTGGAGAAATCCACCTCTGCATTCACCATGGTCCTTACACCGACGGAGGTGATCATACCGAAGAGGATGAGACTCACTCCTCCCATCACCGCCTGAGGAATCGTCTGGAGGATAGCCCCGAACTTCGACACGAAGGCGGCGAATATGGCCACAAGGGCTGCTCCTCTGAGAACGGAAGGATCGTACACCCTCGTGAGGGCCAGCACTCCCGTGTTTTCACTGTAAGTGGTGTTCGCAGGACCTCCAAGAAGACCGGCCACAGCTGTTGCGAGTCCATCACCGAGGAGTGTTCTGTGAAGACCGGGCTTGTCGAAGAAATTCTTACCGACAACCGCCCCGTTGGTGGTGATATCTCCAAGATGTTCCATGAAGGTAGCGAGGGTCACCGGGACGATCATGAATATCGCTCCGTAGTCGAACTTCGGAAGCATTACTTTTGGTACACTGAAGAGAGGTGTGCTCACTATCACACTGGTATCGATCTTTCCCATGAAGAGTCCTGCTACGTATCCAACAACGACTCCTGTGATCACTGGAACCATGCTGAAGAAGCCTCTCGTCATGGTTGAAACGAAAACGACAGTGGCTATGACGATGAGGGCAAGCGGCCAATCACTCGATGCCATCTGGATGGCAACGGGGCTGAGCGTGAGCCCTATCACCATGATCATACTTCCGGTGACAACGGGAGGGAGAATCTTTTTCACCTTTTCCGGACCAACTGCCTTCACTATCAAAGCGTACAAAACATAGAACAGACCCGCCACGAATATTCCGCCCGTCGCGTAGGCGAGATCTCCATAGATCTCTTTCACTGCCAGAATCGGAGCGATGAAGGCAAAGCTCGACCCAAGAAAGACTGGTACAATCCCGCCTGTTACAAAATGGAAGATGAGCGTGCCGATTCCCGCGGTGAGAAGCGCTACAAGAGGATCGAGCCCCGTGATGAGAGGGACCAGAACGGTGGCACCGAACATGGCAACGAAGTGCTGAAGTGCCAGCAGGAACCATCTCCATCCACTGACCTTGGTAACCGCTCCTTCGAACTCCATGGGAACACCTCCTGACATTTAAAAATAAAGGCTCTTTGAATCAAAGAGCCTTCAGTTTCTGTTTTTCAATTTTTCTCTCAAAACGAAAAAGACGAACTTTGAAACCTGCACCGGTACCTTTCTTTTACTCAAAGGAGACTGGAAAAACCTGTAAAGCCACTCCAGGTTCATCCTCTGAACCCATTCCGGTGCGCGTTTCTTTTTGCCCGATACGACGTCTATGGATCCTCCAACACCCATGGCGAGCTTCACGTTCAGCTGTGGAAAGTTCCTATATATCCACTCCTCCTGACGTGGAACACCCATCCCGACAAAGAGAAGATCGGTTGAACTTCTGTTTACGTCTTCAACGATTTTCGGTGATTCTTTTTCGGAGAAGAAACCGTCGTGACAGCCCACAACTCTCACACCCGATCTCTCCAGTACTTGTTTTGCCTTCTCAACAATTTCCCTTTTCGTTCCGAGAAGATACACCTTCCAGCCTTTTTCTTTCGATCTTTCACAGAGGTGTTTCATGATCTCTACTCCAGGCAGCCTTTCAGTCGTCTCCCCTGTGAGGGTTTTCATAGCCCAGACAACGCCGAAACCATCAGGTACTACAAGGTCTGCGGAGTTCACGATTGCTCTGTATCCTGCATCTTCTATGGCTTTCAAAAGAATCGAAGCGTTCATGGTGACAACGAAGGTTTTGATGTTTTTCTCTATTCTCTCTTCGATCGCGTTCAGGAATTCCCGCCTTGTCCCCGATAGAACTTTCGTTCCGAAAAGCTCGATCTCTTTCACCCCGTTTTCCTCCAAAAAAAAGCGGAGGAAAGACCTCCGCTTTCTGCTGGTGCCGAGGGCGGGACTTGAACCCGCACGGGGAAACCCCCACATGATCCTGAGTCATGCGCGTCTGCCAGTTCCGCCACCTCGGCACTCCTCTCCGTCCAGATAGTTTAACATCTTCTTCCGCAAGCGTCAAGAGTTTTCCCTCTTTTCCAGTATCATCGGCTGAACGATCAGCGTGAAAATGGCCCCAACACCTATTCCGAGCATCATAAGCAGAGATATGTTTTTAAAGAGTGCGAGTTCAGAGAAGAGAAGAACAGCGAATCCCGAGATCAAACCCAGCGCGTTTGTGAGAACAGATGGTCCCACGTTCTTGACCACAAGGTACGGATCTCTCAGTCTCCTCTCTTCTGAAGCAATGTGAATGGAATAGTCTATCACAAGACCCATGAGGATACCGGAAGTGATCGACGTGGAAACATCCAGACTGATGCCAAAGAGGGCCATGAACAGGAAGTTGAACACCGTTGTGAAAGCGATTGGTATCATCACACTCAGTGTAGTGAGCGGTCTTCGGAATATGATGAAGACCATGGCAAAGATCAGAATGGACGCGAGAACGATACTCTGTATCTGTGATCTCATGATGCTTTCGTTGATATCGTTCCAGATCAGAACGGATCCCGCCACGTAGTGTGACCATCCCGTTTCGCTGACTACTTCGTTGATCAGATCTACCACTTTCTTCACATGCTCGTATCCTTCCGGAGTGAGGTTGACGATCAACCTTATCCTGTTTCTGTCTCCAACGAAAGTTTTGAGAAACGGGTTCGTTCTGGAGAGCGTGTACATTATCGGAACGGGAATGTCCACAGGAAACACCACACTGGAGACGTACTCGCTCTTTTCTATCTTTTCGATCAGCTCTTTCAAAATTTTGGAATCTGTTCCAACGAACGGAACATTTTTTTCCAGCACCAGATAGATCGGCTCTCTCGTGTTGAACTTTTTCACGATGAGGTCGTAAGCCTTTCTGAGTTCGGAATCCCTCTCAAAATAGGACACCATATCTGAACCCACCTGTACTCTTTTGAGCAGAAACGGTGAAAGAGCCGCCATCACCAGGAAAACAACGAGAACGATCAAAGCGATCTTTCTTCCCACGTACTTCATTCCAAAGCTCCTTGGAGTTCTCTTTGGAGTGTAGTTTCTGAAGATCTCCACACCTGATGTGAATATCACAAGCACCACAACAGCGAGTCCGGAAGAAACCAGAATTCCGAGTTCTCTGAACGCCCTTATATCGATGAAGACGAAAGACATGAATCCCGCTGCAGTGGTGAGCATCGAAAAGAGTATGGGTTTGAAGATGTGCTTTACCGCCTCTCTTTTATCACTGAACCTGAACAGCGCGTTGTAGAAGTGAAGCCCGTACGCAGAGCCGATGATGAGGAGGAAGGTGATGGTCATCACGGTCATGGTGTTGAGGCTCTTCCCCATAGCGAAAAACACAGCGAACACAAAAAACGTAGCCAGCACAGGAACTATCAAAGAAAAGATCGCCGCTCTGAAGGATCTCAACTGATAATAGAAGAGAAGAAAGATCACAAGAAACATGAAAACGGGATAAACAAAAGTCTGCTTCACCAGTTCTTTGAAAAGAGTGCTGTCTATCACCGGTTCACCAAAGAGGTAATTTTTCTCGAAGTAGCTGGACACGAGCCTTTTTATCTCGGGTATTTTGTCCCTTGCATTGACACCTTCTTTGAATATCACGTTCAGAAGCGCGTACTTCCCATCTTCTGTGATGAAACTCTTCGCATTCGGGTCGTTCAATACGTCTTTTGAAATCTTCTCATCTTTGAAGTAATAGTCCATTCTGAAACCAGAAAGCTTTGGAAGGTTCACGGGACTCATAACACTCGAGATGTCTTCTCTTTCCTCCAGAGCTCTGTGGAGTTCGTACAGAGTCCTTGCGTCTTCGAAGAAGTTCTTATCGCTTTCGACAACGATCACAATCGAAGAACTACCGCCGAACTCCTTGTTCACACGAAAGAGGTTTTTCACGTTTTCGTTCGTAGTCTTTTCGGGATCTCCATTGTAACCTGGAAGGAACACCTCAGGGCCGGTCTCTATCTTTCCAAGGGAGAAAACAACAAAAAACGAAAGAAAAACCAGCACCACGTATGTTGTGGTGAAAAGGTACCTTCTCATGCTACCTTCCCTCCCTCGACAGAGCTTCCACCATTCGATTGAATCCTTCGCTCACCACTTTGAAGTCTTCCTCGGAAAATTTCTCAAGAACACTTTTCAAAAGACTTTCGAAGTTCGAAAGAATCTCTCCGAAGATTTCCTTTCCCTTTTCGGTCAAGACCACCCGGTACGTCCTTCTATCAACGGGGTCCATCTCTCTGACGACCAGGCCTCTTTTCTCCAAAGAATCCACCACGTTCGTTACGTTGCTCTTCGTTGTGGAAAGAAACTCCGCTATCTCTTTCATCTTTTTTGGGCCGAAGAGAGCCACGTAGAGGAACGCGTAGAGCTCCGTTGTTTTCATGTCAGAGATCTCTTCGTTCGATGGAAGATAACTGGAAAACCTCATCACCAGCGAAAAGAGTGTTTTGAATATCTCCAGAGCATCCATGTCTTCACCTCCCATTTTTTGACAGTTCAATTATAGAACAGTTCAATTATTTTACCAAATGGTTCACCATACGAACTATTTGTTGTAGAATAAGAACCGGTGATGAGGATGAGATATTCACTCTTCAAGAATTACCTGCCGAAAGAAGAGGTACCAGAAATCAGAAAAGAACTCATAAAATTGGCACTTCCTGCCATGGGAGAAAACGTGCTTCAGATGCTCTTTGGAATGGCAGACACTGCCTTTTTGGGACACTACTCCTGGAAAGCGATGAGCGGTGTGGGACTCTCCAACCAGGTATTCTGGGTGGTTCAGGTTGTTCTGATCGCCGCCAGTATGGGAGCCACCGTCACGATAGCGAACGCCATCGGAGCGGGCAACAGAAAAGCTGTGAGGTCCCTTGCCTGGAACAGTGTCTTTCTCGCCATATTCACGGGTGTTATTCTCACCGCCCTCACACCGCTCTCCGATGTGCTGATAAACATCTTTCCGAATCTGGAGGGAGAAATAGAATCATCCGCGAAGGAGTATCTGAAAGTCATCCTTTCCGGTTCCATGGGCTTTTCCATCATGGCCGTGTTCTCTGCGATGCTCAGAGGTGCCGGTGACACAAGAACCCCGATGATCGTCACTGGTCTCACGAACTTTCTGAACATTTTCCTCGATTACGCCATGATCTTTGGAAAGTTCGGATTCCCGGAGATGGGGGTCAGAGGAGCAGCAGTTGCGACGATCCTCTCAAGATTTGTGGGAGCAGGGATCCTCACGTACGTGATATTCAAAAGAGAGGAGTTCCAGCTCAGAAAAGGACTCGTTCCTCCTAAGTGGTCCAGTCAAAAAGAAATTCTCCGTGTTGGATTTCCAACTGCCATAGAGAACTTCGTTTTTTCCACAGGTGTTTTGATGTTTGCGAACATCCTGCTCATCGCAGGAGCTGAAGCGTACGCTGGACACAGAATAGGTATAAACGTCGAGTCTCTATCTTTCATGCCCGCGTTTGGAATCTCGGTCGCTATCACCACACTGGTTGGAAGGTACAACGGAATGGGAAACAAGGAACACGTTCTTGGAGTCATTCGACAGGGATGGATCCTGAGTCTTCTGTTTCAGGTGACGGTTGGTATTATAATCTTTCTTTTTCCAGAGCCACTGATACGCATCTTCACCAGTGATCCACAGATAATAGAGATCTCAAAACTCCCCGTCAAGATAATCGGGCTGTTCCAGTTTTTCCTCGCAATAGATTCAACCATGAACGGTGCCCTCAGGGGGACGGGAAACACCCTTCCACCGATGATCATCACCTTCATCTCCATCTGGACTGCGAGGCTTCCCGTCGCCTTCGTGATGGTGAAGTACTTCCAGCTTGGGCTTCTCGGTGCCTGGATCGGAATGATCGCAGACATCATCTTTCGAAGTACACTGAAGCTCCTCTTCTTCCTCTCCGGCAAGTGGGAAAAGAGAGCCGTCCTCACACGGGAGAGAGTGAAAGAGTTGGGATAATTCATTCATCTGGATCGAAAAACTACCTCACCCTCTTTGATCGTCATCACAACGTTCAAATCTTCATCGAGAAGAACAAGATCCGCCCTCGTTCCTTCGGCTATTCTTCCTCTGTCATCCAGTCCCAGTTCAACACAGCTGTTGTACGAGGACACTTTTGCAAGTTCTGTAATGGAACACCCTGTGAACTTTCTGAAGTTCTTCACGGCCTGCGAGAAAAAGAGCGTGCTTCCCGCGAGCGTACCGTCTTCCAGCCTTGGAACACCGTCTTTCACCTTAACCACAAGATCTCCCAGGGTGGTTGTTCCGTCTTTGAGACCCGCCGCAGATATAGAATCTGTGACCAGAACGATTCCGTTCGCTTTTTTCACTTTGTAGACGAGCTTCACCATCTCTCTGGAGAGATGCACCCCGTCGCAGATGAGCTCCAGCTTCACATCGTCCAGCAAAAGCCCCGCTCCAGTGATTCCTATCTCCCTGTGATGAAGAGGTTTCAACCCGTTCGGAAAATGTGTGATTCTCTTGACACCCTCTTTGTAGAATTTCATGAACTCCTCAAAAGTTGCGATGGAGTGTCCCGCAGAGAGAACGATGTCTCTTTTCACGAGTCTCAAAAGAAGTTCGGAGCTTTCTATCTCAGGTGCGAAGGTGAGCATCTTCGCCGGAGAGTCGATTTCACTCAGTTCTCTCTCCGAAGGTGGTCTTATGTGTTTCTCTGAGTGTGCTCCCTTTTTTTCTTTCGAGATGTAAGGTCCCTCCAGATGAACGCCCAGCAGCGATGTTGACGGGTTTTCAAGGATGTAATCTCTTGCTTTTCTCAGAATTTCTTTCATTTTTTCGAGCGAAGTGGAAACAGTTGTGGCAAGGAACGTGGTGACTCCCTGAGAGTAGAGAAATTCTTCCATTTCAGAGAAGTCGCAGTTCATGGTGTCTGCACCCACCACACCGTGGATGTGCGGATCAACAAACCCGGGCATGAGAACACCCCGTGGAATGCATTCTCTCTTCTCAACTTTCACGATCTTTCCCTCTTCTATCTCCACGTCCCCGGTGAACTCTCCATCGATGGGATCAACGATCAGAACTTTCTCAACAATCATAGAATGCACCTCACAGAACAACGGTCTTTTCCAAATGAGGTGGCTTGTCTGGTGAGATACCCCGGGAAATCGCCTTCTGGTACCCGAGAATCTGAGCGGGAACAGTTCTCAAAAAGGCGGATTTCCAATCGTTGCTCACCGGGATATCTCCACCTTCCCCTACTTCCAGAACGGTGGCACCGAGTGACTCGAGTTCTTTTCTCAAGCGCTTCTCCTGTTCATCCATTCCCGACACTTTTTGCATGAAAACGAGGGTGCCTTTTTTCACCAGAGCCTTTGGACCGTGTCTGTATTCAAGCGTTGAATACGCCTCCGAGAAAGTGAGCGACATCTCGATACATTTTAAAGCCGATTCAAGGCTAACTCCAAAAAACTCTGACATGCCAAGAAACACGAAGTGATCGTGTTCTTTCAGATCGATCTTTTCAATCACTTTCCAGGAGATATCGAAGAACTCGGGCGAATACCCAACGAGTTCTGAGAACCTCTCCGTTGAATTTCCGGCTATCTTGTCCGCAAGAAACATCAAAGAGAGCAGGATCATACTGAAAGACTTCGTCATCACGATCGCTTCTTCTCGTACGGGAAACACAAGTGGAAGATCGCTTTCCTTTGCGAGTCTCGATTCTTCTTCTATGGTGATTCCTATCGTTCTGTGGTTTCGTTTCTTCAGAACATCGTTTGCGAGAAGTACCTCCGTTGTGTTTCCGGTTCGCGAGAAGAGAAAGGCCAGTCCCCTCTCCTCGAGATCTGGAATCTTTTGGAAAGCCACCTCACCTGCTGGAATCGCCTTCGTTCTTATCTTCAAAACTCTCTCGAAATAATAGGAGATTGTGAGAGCGAGGTTGTACGAACTCCCACATCCCACAAAGAGCACTTCATCGGTCAGATTCTTCTGTATTTCACTGAAGATTTCCGTTTTTTCCAGATTCAGAACAAAATTCTCAAAGAACTTCTTCAACTCGTTTTTCTGGTCTGTGATCTCTTTCAGTGTTTTGCTCATAATCCTCCCTCCTTCAGTATTTCACACCACCAGCAATAGCGTTTATTATGTACCTCTGAGCGAAGATGAACAGCAGCACAACAGGAAGTATTGCCAGAACGATTCCAGCTGCGGTGTATCTGAAATTCACCTGGAAAGTGCTGTTCAGATAAACGAGTGCCACAGAAAGTGGATACTTGTTGGAATCGGACAGAACTATGAGAGGCCACAGGAAATTGTCCCACCAGGTGATCACCTGGAACACAACGAGAGTGGCAATATCCGGCTTTATCAGAGGTGTGATTATCTTCCACCATATGTAAAGTTCTCCGGCACCGTCTATCCTTGCAGCGTCTTCAAAGCTCTTTGGAATACTCAAGTAAGCCTGTCTCATCATGAAGATACCGAAGATCGTAACGGCCTGAGGGAGAATCACTCCAGTGTAGGTGTTCAAAAGACCGAGTTTTCTGAGGGTGAGGTAGTTGACTATCAAGGTGTTCTGAACTGGAATCATCATCGGAAGAAGAATCAGAAAGAGCACCAGCTGTTTTCCTTTGAAATCTATCCTAGCGAGAGGATAGGCCACCATCAGTGAGAAGAGTACGTTCAAAAGTGTGCCAAAACCCGCTATTATAATCGTGTTCAGATAGTAATTTCCAAGTTTCACAGTTTTCCATGCCCCAACGTAGTTTGAAAAGGTTGCCGGGTACGGGATGAGACTCGGTGGATACTTGTACACGTTGCCCCCTGCCTCGAAAGAGGTCTTTGCGATCCAGTAAAACGGCCACACTGAGAGAAGCGAAAAAAGAACGAGAACCACATAAGTCAAAACCTTTCTGATTTTAGGCATAATAGCTCTTCAAACCTCCTTCCCTGAACAGGTAGAAGTTCAGAAGCGAAAACGCAATCACAACGAAGCTGAACAGAACAGCGGCGGCGTTCGAATATCCGAATTGGAGATATTCAAAAGCTCGATTGTATATGAAAATTCCCATTGTTTCCGTTGCGTGAACCGGGCCACCTTTTGTCATGGCGTAAATCTCTCCGAAGACGTTCAAAGCCGCTATAGATGACATGGTTGAGCAAAACAGGATGTACGGTTTCAGAAGGGGGATCGTCACTTTGAAGAAGACCTGAGAAGGCTTCGCACCGTCAACCCTGGCAGCCTCTATCAATTCCCTGGGGATGCTCTGTAGTCCTGCCAGATATATGACCATGTAGTAACCGAAGCCCTTCCACATGGTGACAAACATGATAGCAAAGAGAGCTATCTTGGGATCCGAGAGGAAAGCAATCGGCTCGTCTATAATATGAAGTGATTGGAGAAGAAAGTTGATGAATCCTTTTTCTCTGTACATCCACTGCCATGTGATCGCAGCGATGGTGATGGGAGTAACCACTGGAAGAAAAATGAGAGTTCTGAAAAGATTCCTACCCCTTATGGCCCTGTCGAGCAGGACCGCAAGCAGTATAGAAATGAGCTGGAGCGGAGGTACAACAAGCAGGTACAAAAGACTGTTTTTGAAGGCGTTCCAGAATAAAGGATCGCGAAGCAGATCGACGTAGTTTTTCAGTCCAATGTAAAGAGATTCTCCCACTATGTCATACTGGTAAAAGGATATTTTGATACCGAACACGAGAGGATAATATATGAAAAGCACCATGAGGAGAGTTGGAATCGTTATGAAGAAGAATGCAAGAAGAAGCTGTTTTTTTCTCAAACTTTTGTAGTACCTTCCTGGCATTCTCTCTCTCCTTTCGAAAGGGAGGGGGACACACCCCTCCCCATCTTTTTTATTTCGATTGCTGAGTCTGAATGAGGTATCTCCAGTACTTCGCGGTCTCTTTGAGCGCTGTTTCGGGATCTTTCTGTCCAAGGAACACCTGAATAATGGCATCCTTCAGTCTGTCGAACGCTTCTTTTCTGAATGGTATGTCATCGTTGTAGAACGTGATGTTCTCAAGATACTTGGCTCCCATGATTCTGGCTTTGGCAGCGAGCGTTCCATCGTCTTTTGAGAACCACGGATCGTTCACCGCTGCTTTGAGAGTCGGGAATATGGTCACGAGCTTACAGAATGCGATCTGGTTCTCGAGGTTTGCAACGAACGCTGCGAATTTAGCGGCTTCCTTAGGATTCTTGGATCCTCTGACCACGTTCAGTGTTGAATACCATCCACTCATTCTCACACCAGGTTTTGGAGCCGGAATAGGAGCAACATCGGATTTTTCGTATATTTCTGGGGCGTTCCATTTCACTCTGTCCGCAAACTGAACGCCAGTGATCAACATGGCGAGTTCTCCAGCCTGATAGAGCTCTGTGGCTCTCGTCCATTCTCCACCCTGGACGATTTCACTCGGGATGTACTTCTGTTTGTAGAGAGTGGCCCATTTGTTGAGAGTGTGAGCGTATTCCGGCCTGTCGAAGAGTACTTCTTTTATTCTGTTGTTTTCATCCACCGTGTAGAGATTCAATCCGTCCCAGTTGAAGATCGCAGAGGGATCTTGGAAGATCGTAGGAAGCGCACCGTATTTTCCCGTTTTTTCCTTGATCAAAACTGAGTAGAGGAGTATTTCATCCCAGGTTCGAGGTGGATACTTCGGATCCAGTCCAGCTTTTTCGAAGATCTCTTTGTTGTAGAATATCACGTCCACAGCTGTGTACCAGGGAATTCCATAAATTCCGTCTTTCCAGGTGAGTCCTTTGATCATGTTGTCGAAGTACTGGTTGATAACTTCTTCGGGTAGCAAATCGTTCAAGGGGAACAGAACTTTCTTCTGAGCGAATTCGATGGTCCACTGAGCGTTCAGGTTCACAACATCGGGTGGATTTCCAGAAGAAAAGGCCGCAAGAAGCTTCTGCTGGAGAACGTCCCATGGAACATCTTCCCAGACGATTTCAACATCCGGGTTCAACTCTTCGTACCTGTCGATGATTCCCTGAATAAAATCTGTGAAGGTCGGTTTCAACGACATGGTCCAGAAGACTATCTTGGTTTTGGACAGTGCCAGAACTGCGAGAAGAACTACCATGAGAATGACCAAAAACTTCCTCATGAATCACACCTCCCTAAAAAATGTTCTAAGGATTTATAGATAGAAATGGGTTTCGTCGATCTTGTGACGACTATCTTTCTTCCTTCGAAATACCTGACATCGAACGGATTTCTCAGAACGAAGTAAACGGTCTTTTCTGCCGGAAGGCTCAGATGGGCTTTCAAAGCCTTTTCGTTCGGTATGTCGGCTACAAAATCGAAGATCAAATCACCTTCAACGAACTCGGGACCGTCTTCTACGGTGTATCGAACAACATTCTCGACTTCGAAAAATCTGGAAACGATCTCCGGAATCTGATCGTAATCGCCCCCCGTGGTGTCTGCCTGACTCAGATTCTCACTGGAAGGAACGAGAAGAGTCACTTCACTGGTATGATCTATCTTTTCAAAACCGAGGAATTCCACAGCCTTCATCGAAACATCGGCAAGGAAACCAACACCGCTGTTTTTCTTCGCAAAAGCAAGATATTTTTCCACCGTTCTTATGGAGCGCTCCACTTTGTCCTTCTGGACCTTTCCATCCTCGAGGAGTTTCACCAGCGTTTCATAGTAAACCGGAAGATTTCTGTAATCACCGAGAAGGATCATGTTTCCTCCCGCGTTCAGAAAGAGACTCACAATCTCTTCAACAGAGAAATTGTTCGACACAGCGCTCATCTCCATAGCGTCACTGATCACAAGACCGTCGAAACCGATCTTTTCTCTGAGAACGTCCGTTATGATCTTCTCCGAAAGAGTAGCCGGGAGACTGTCTATCGAAGAGTATCTGACGTGGGCCGTCATGACCGTGACCTTTTTCTCCCTTTCCAGCACCTTTCTGAACGGCAGAAGATCCTCTTCCCAGAGTTTTTCAAAGGGTGCATCGACTACAGGAAGGGTGAGGTGAGAGTCTTCTCTCGCTTTTCCGTGACCTGGAAAGTGCTTGATGCAGGGAATAACTCCACCTTCCAGATAACCTTCACAGGCTCTTGCTCCGTGCTCGGCTACGATTTTGGGATCTGAGCCGTAGCTTCTTATGTCGATCACCGAAGAACTCTCTTCAGAAAGAAGATCAAGAACAGGAGCAAAAACCATGTTGAGCCCCACAATCTCCATGATCTTTCCCGCAACCCTGGAATATCTGTAAGTCACATCCGGTGAGTTTTTCCCAAAGGCAAGATTTCCCGGAGACGAGGGAACGTATTTCAACACCTCAAGCTGGCCACCCTCGTGATCGGAACTGATGAGAAAATCTCCTTCCTTCGATAGAAAACTCATGAAATCCATCAGAAGGTACTCTTTCGAAAGAACTCCTGGATAGATCAAAATACCGGTTGGTCTGTATTTTCTGATTATTTCCTTGACTTCCTCGTTGAAGTCATTGAAACCGCAGAAGAACAGCTTTCCAAGATCCACGTCCATCACTCCTTCATTTCAGAATCTTGCCGGCGAACTCGTAGTCTTCTAGAATCCTTTTCCAGAAGGCTTTTGCTGCACCGAAGGCGACCGTCCAGAGCCCTCTTTCATCGAAGAGAACCTCAACGTCAGAGATGTGTCTTTTTTCGAGGTGATCCCGAACGTTCTTTGCCAGACCGCTGTGAAATTCCGGGGAAAACAACGTTATGTCCCCACCAAAAATCACGGTTTCGGGATCTAGAAGATAGCTAACGAAAGAGGCAACCTCCGAAAGCTTCGAAAGAAGTTTCAAGAACGAATCGGAAGACAGGTTTTTCAAATCTACTTCATCGAGTGTGGCTGGTCCAGACAGAATGGACGGCAGGATGTCGATTTCGAATTCACCCGCAGCACCGTTGGAACCCTGGTACAGGCTCCCTTCCAGCCAGAGTCCCGCTCCAACACCCACCGGCTGGTTCAGATAGTAAGGAACAGAGATCAGAAAATAAACCACATTTTTCTTCTGAAAACCGTATCCCACAACTGCCGCGTTTGCGTCGTTAAGAACGAAAATCTCTGTTCCAAATTCCTTGGAGAGAATTCTTCCAAGATCGAGATCTTCAATACCGAGGGCCGAAGAAAAGATCACCTTGTTTTCTTTTATGATTCCAGGCATACCGATGGAAATTCCCACTGTGTTTGGATACTTTTCTTTAAAAGGTTCAACACAATCAACAAGAGCGTTTACGATCTCATCTCCACGAAAACTTCTGTGTATCTCACTTTTTTCAACCTCGTTTCCCTTCGCATCGATCACCACACCGATCAACCTGTTCTGCTCAACACCAATCCCCAGGATGAAGAACTTATTCGGGTTTGCCGTATAAAGAGCGGTTTTTCTACCTCCCGAGGAACCAGGAGATGCTTCTTCGACCTTCAGAGCAAAACCCGATTCCAACAACGAGCGAAAATTCCTGGACACGGTGGACATGTTCACAGAAAGCTTTTCACTGATTTCTCTCATCGATATCTTTTCGTTTTCTATGAGAAGTTTGAGAATCTTGTGTTGAGTGGGTGAAATGTTCAAAAGGGTCCCTCCCATCAGTTAGTTGCATGCCGCAAACAACTTCATAAATTATTGTCAACCAATAGGTCACACTTTGTCAAGTTACAGTTTCATTTCGTTAACTGATGGAAGAATTTAAGGAGGGAAAAACGAAAAGGTGGCTCCAGAAGGAGCCACCCGCTTTCTTGTTTTTATTTTCTGTTATACCTTTTTGTAACAGAACCACCAGTCGTAGCACTCGAAATCTTTCGATTCCAGTCTTTTTCTTGCTTCTTCCACACTGCTTGCCGGAGGAACGATCACAGAATCGTTTATGAGCTCGTTGCTTGGCCAGTTGGCAGGAATGGCAACTCCTTTTTCATCGGACGTTTGAAGGGCTTTCACCGCTCTGAGAATTTCATCGATGTTTCTTCCAACTTCCTGCGGGTAGTAGACGATGGCCCTTATGATTCCGTTCGGATCGACTATGAAAACGGCTCTCACCGTGTTTGTTCCCTTGTTGGGATGAATCAATCCGAGCCTTCTGGAAACTTCTCCTAAGTCATCTGCTATGACAGGAAATTCGATTTCGACTCCTAGTTTTTCTTTGATCCACTCGATCCACTTGATGTGTGAAAACACCTGGTCGATGCTGAGACCTATGAGTTCCGTGTTGAGTTTTCTGAACTCATCGTACCTCTTCTGAAACGCAACGAACTCGGTGGTACACACCGGAGTGAAATCAGCCGGATGGCTGAAGAGAACGAACCACTTTCCCCTGAAGTCGTCCGGAAGAACCTTTTTTCCATGAGTGGTCTTTACTTCCACTCTTGGGAACTCTTCACCTATGAGAGGAATTCTTCCTTCCATACAAAACACCTCCTCGTAAATTTTTAAAATGATTCTAATTTGATATCCATTCTCAATAATACACGTATTGTGTTTCGTGAATTTTTCTGTTCTGTATCAAATTTGAATCACTAAAAAATTACACATAGAGAACAAAAAACGGGGAGAATCTCTCCCCGTCTCTACAAGCCCTCTTCTATCGTTTTCAGAAATTCTTCTGATTTCTTCAATCGTTCCAACACCTGCTCTTTCGTTTCGAACTTTTCATCGTTCCAGAGGTTCACACTCCAGTCTTCCAGTATCATCTTCCACTCCTCATCAGAAGCCACGCTGTAGACTTTTTCCAGAGTTCTCAAGAAGTTCCTTGCATCGTTCAGAATGAGTCTGTAGTGTTCGAGGAATCTTATGTATCTTTCGAAAACAAGAACATCTCTGAGTTCGTACAGGTCGTTGTAGATCCTGGAAAGCACTTCGCTGATTCTGGAAGCTTCAACATTTCTTTGCTTCATATAGTTTTCGAAGTTTTTCATCCTTTCTACGAGAAGTTCTGCCCACGGATTCAACTTGTACGTGTAGTTCTTCTCTGATATGAATTTGTTCATTTCCTGAACGTTGATGGACAGCCAGTTCAGATTCTTGAAGCTTTCAAAAAGATCCTTGAAGAGTTTTTCGAATTGATTCGCGTACTCTTTTCCCAGATTACTTTCGAGGTATTCCTTCAGTTCCTCCAGAACGCTTTCAAATGTCTTTTCTGCTCTACTTTCGTACATCGATATGGATTCTTTTGCGTTTCTGTAGCTCTCATTGTAAATCTTCAGGACGTCTTCGGATGCGAACAAGGCCTCCTGACGATTGTTTGAAGAGACGTATTCGAAAGGCATCGCATGCAGAAAATCGAGAACACCATCTGGAACTCCCCAGACACCCGCTTTGTTCATGCTTTCAACTGCCCAGATTTCTCTTTTAGCAAGGTGGAATAGAAACTCTCTGTTCTTCTGAACGGTGAGTGGTTGAGCTTCCGCAGCTTTCGTAGCGAAATATCTGTAGATATCCTGCCCCGCAACCGCTTTCCTGAGATCGTAGTGTTTCCAGTCGGGAAATCTGTTCCACGCACCCGGAAGAATCTTCACCGTGAGCTTCGCGTAATTCGTGAAACTATCGAAATACTTTGATGCCAACTCAGCGAAGGCTTTCTGTGTCAGATCGTCCTGGGCTTTCGAGAACAAAATCTTCATGATCTGATGAAGCCCTACATAC
The DNA here is from genome assembly GCF_000008545.1 of Thermotoga maritima MSB8. Taxonomy (NCBI): domain Bacteria; kingdom Thermotogati; phylum Thermotogota; class Thermotogae; order Thermotogales; family Thermotogaceae; genus Thermotoga; species Thermotoga maritima. The sequence continues at coordinate 829,259 of NC_000853.1, read as the reverse complement.
CTTGTTGCAAGGCCTCTGTATGTGTTTCTCTCGTTGAAGGACTTCAGAGAGGAAAGGTACAGAGAAACGGAATCGAGGAGGACCTGAGCGGTGATGAGATTGTCCTCTCCCAGATCGTTGATCGTGGAAAGACTCGCGTTCTCAAGAAACGTCAGATCAGTCTTCTTCACATCCGGAAAGATCACCTTTTGATACTCATCAAAGTTCTGTTCAAAAAACGCATTGTAATCCTCTTTTGTCTTCAGCTTCGCTTTCAATTCGTCGATTCGGTACTCGCTTGTTGCAAGCGATGCAAGGTAGAAATAAGATCTTCCATATGCTTTGTTCACTTGAACGGATTTCAAGAAGTACTCTTTCGCTTTCCTGTAGAGTTCTATCTTTTGATTCGTGAGTTGATTCCTATAAGATGCTATCTGCTGAAGAGCGTTTTGCAATTTCTGGCTTTCTTTTTGAATGGTCTCGAGCCTCAGTCTTTCTATCTCCAGGTTAGAAGGCTTCACAGGAAGGTTCTGACTTTCGACAAACTTCTTGAATTCGTCGGGTTTCAGGTAACTGTACCGTCCACTCAGAGAGCTCAGCTCTTCCATGGCCGTCTTTACCTGCTGTTCGTAGTTGTCCAGTTTGGCCATGTCTTCTTCCACTTTCCTTATAGAAAGATAGGCAGAATTTCCCCATTTGAAATAAACTTCAGAAATGAAGTAGTTCCATTTCAAGTAAGCGGAAACGACACCAACTAGAAGAACGATCGTTCCAAACACAACGGCCTTCTTTCGTTGAATCTCCGCTTTCTTTCCGCCGTAGAAGTACCCACCAACCGCTATGGAAGCGACGGTCATCACAAGAAAACCGTTTGGAAGTAGATGCGCCGGAAAGCTGAACGCGCTGTGCATCATGAACGTGATGAAAGAACTGGCAAGCGCCAGAAAGAGCAAAAGATCGTCCCGCACTGCGATTCTTCGAATTATTTTGAAGAACAGTATCCCAAGTGACAGAGCGAGAAAAACAACAGAAGCAAATCCGACAATTCCCATTTCTCCAAGAACCTGAAGGTAATCGTTGTGCGTTCTCTTGAAGTTGTTCCAGCCGTACATCAGAATCGGGTGGTCTTCTATAACATCTCCCATGTAGTTTATCGTGAGAATCTGATACGTTCCGATTCCGGTACCGAGAATCTTGTGTGTTCTCCACTGGTATATCGATGAGAACCAGGACAGAAGCCTCTCGTGCCAGGAACTCACCTCGGCAACCGCCTGAATTCTTCCTGCGGGAGATACCATTCCGTAACCGTTCAGAGGAGTGGGAAGATTGTAGAGAACAACGAGGACGATCGAAGCGATCAGAACGAAAGTCATGAGAGTTTTACTCATGTTCAGAACTTCTCTGTCTGTCTCTTCCGAAACCTTCTTTTTTCTGAAGATCATGTAGAACGCTACGAAAATACAGAGGGAGATGATGTTCGCAACGTACAGCGATCTCGTCTGAGACACCAGTATTCCCGAAACCATGAGAAGCGCAGAAACTGAGGCTATCACTTTGATCACAGACGCTTCTTTTCTTTTGAAATCGGCTGACGCTATGAGATAGATAGCGAGCGGAAGGTTCAGGGAGAGAAAGTTCGAGACGAAGTTCACGTTTCCTATGGTCGCCTTCACGGTTGCCCTCGAAAAGGGACTCCCCACACTTCCAAGAAAAACATCGACACCGCCGTAGAAGTTCAAAAGCGCGTCGAAAGCTATGAATCCCGCAAGAGCCACACTGACCGTGAGAAATCTTTTTATTCTTTCTTTTGTGACGAAGAAGTTCGAGATGAAGATCGATGTGAAGAACATGAGAAGAACGTAGATCGCTATGTCAAAAGAATATCTGAAATAGACAGGATTATCGCGATAGACATTTATCGTGGATAAAAGAGCCGAGATAGCGAAGGCAAAAAAAGCCACGTGGGCCATGTTGAATCTGATTTCCAGTTTTTCCTTCCTGAGAATCTTCATCAGGACCATGGAGAACATGACACTCAGAAACACCGTGATCAGAGCGTACTTTGGAACGCTGAACTCGTACGTGAGTTTCCTGGACGAGAAAAGGGCAACTACGACGTACATGACGTAAAACAGAATCTCCATAAGTTTTCCCTCCCGCTCAATCGTAATGAAGAAGCCCGAGGCCTTTGATGAGAACAAAAGAAAACACAACGGCTAAAACAAACGTCACCACACTCATCACGATATTTCCCAGAGCTCCAAAGCTGAACCCACAGAACACAGCGTGCGTTGCTATCATGATGAAGAGAGCTCTTTTCACCCCGAATCTTCGAGAGAGCTTGTCGTACATGTGATTCCTGTCTCCTCTGAAGATCGATTTTTTGTTCCTGTACCTCCTCAGAACACTCGCCAGAAAATCCAAAAAGAAGATCCAGAGAGGAAAAATCATCGTGAGGAATGTATCGAAAGAGGCAAATCGATTCTGGGAAAGAACGATCGCGGATAGCAAAACAGCCATCAGATAACTTCCCGCATCGCCCATGAAGATCCTCGCGGGTGGAAAATTGAAAACAAGATAGCCAAGAGATGCACCGAGAAGGGAGAGAGAGAGGTTTTCGAAGAACACGCCTCTAACCAGAAAGAAATAGGAGAGCGCCGACAGAGCCACAAGACTTCCACAGAGCCCATCCATACCGTCCATCATGTTCACGGAATTTATGAGAACGACAACAAAGAACAACCAGAAAGTGGAAACCAGTAAATTGTCGAGGCCGATGAATCTCCACACGAGCAGAAGCGAAATGCCAAATTCTGCGATCAACCTTAAAAAAGGAGAAAGAGAGAACAGATCATCCATCAATCCCAGAGCAAGAGCGATCGATGCCGAAAGGAGAACCACCGTGTCGTTCCACAAGAACGGAAGGACCCCCACAAATATTCCCAGCCCACCCAGGTAAGGTGTTTCTCTCCCGTGGGGCTTCAGAACACCATCCGGCCTGTCCACGATGTTCAGTCTTTTCGCAACTCTTCCGAAGAACCAGACACCGAACAGACTCAAAAGAAAACTCAAAAGAAAAGCCATTCCTTCACCTCAGTTTCACGGTAACGAGTTTCTTCCCATCGACAGCGAGGTACTCGAAATTAAACTTTTTGAGTTCTCTCATGACTTCTTCTATTCCTCGACCTATATGTTGCGATTCGTGTGCGTCCGAACCAATCGTCACGACTCTCCCACCGAGATCGTAATACATCTCCACTATCCAGTAGTCCGGATTGGGTTTCCCGTGCTTGAAGAGACCAGCAGTGTTGATTTCAAGGGCCTTTTCGTTTTTCACGAGGAACACCAGAATCTTTTCTATCAAATCTCTGTTCGCTTTGAAATCTGCCTTCGCGTATCTTGCCGGATAGTCCAGGTGTGCAAGTGTGTGGAATTTCACCCTTTCCATCACAAAGAGCGTTCGCTCCAGATAGTCTCTTGCGAGCTCATCCGGTGGAAGGTTCTCATCGTACCGATGTATCCCAAGAAGAAGGTAGTCGAAACCATCGGGAAAAACCGCCTCTCCCACACCATCCCAGCTGATCTCCGCTCCCTTCGGAAGATCGTATTTCTCCATGGTGAGAAAGTACTCTTCAACGTTGAAATCGTGAACGAGTTCCCCGTTTTCGTATTCGTAGTGATCCGTGATACAGAAATGTTCGATACCGAGCTTCTGCACCTGAGAGATTATGTCGTCTATTTCCGCCTTTCCATCGTAGGAGAACGTGGAGTGAAGGTGCATGTCTATCATTGTGATCCCTCCAGGACTTTTCTCAAATAGACAAAAATCGGGTGCGGTGCTCCCACTTTGCTCTTGTACTCGGGATGAAACTGAACACCAACAAAGAAAGGATGATCTTCAAGCTCAACGGCCTCTATGAAGTCGGATTTCGCGGACACGACGAGCTTGTACCCTTCTTCTCCAGGTTTTTTGAACAGCTCCGGAAACGCTTCTTCGTTGGCTTCGTATCTGTGCCTGTGCCTTTCGTAGACTTCCTCAACTCCACCGTAAACTTCGTAGAGTTTCGTTTTTGGAAAAATTTTCACCTTTTGAGCTCCAAGCCTCATCGTACCACCGAGCTTCAATATTCTCTTCTGCTCCTCCATGAGATCCACAACAGGATAAGGTGTGTTCGGATCGAACTCGGTGGAATTGGCCTCTTTGTAGCCGAACACGTTGCGTGCGAACTCTATGACCATGAGCTGCATACCGAGACATATTCCAAGTATGGGCTTCTTGTTCTCACGTGCGTACTTTATGGCTTTTATCTTGCCTTCTACACCTCTTCTTCCGAATCCACCGGGTATGATGAGGGCATCGTATTCGTCGAGCACTTTCTTTACTTCTTCGTCGTTCATGTCTTCGAGCATCTGACTGTCCACCACGGTGGGCTTTTCTATTCCTGTCAAAAAGACCGACTCTATGATGCTTTTGTACGCGTCGTCCGTTCCAAGATATTTTCCAACGAGCGCTATCCTGTAGGGTTTGAAAGCTTTGGGATAGGACCAGTTGAACGTGGATTTTTTCAGCTCAACGTTCAACTTGGAAGCAATCTTCTCGTGCAAACCCATATCTCTCAGTATTTCTGGAACTTCATACACGTTCTTCGTATCGGGCAGGTTTATCACAAAATCGCGTGGAACACCGGAGAAAAGAGCCACCTTGTTCATACTGGGGACATCGAGGGGAAACTCGCTCCTCACGATGACCATATCCGGTGTGATTCCTATCCTTCTCAAAAGCTGAACGGATTGTTGAGTGGGTTTCGTCTTGAACTCGTTGGTCGTCCGAAGGTAAGGAACGTACGTGACGTGAGCGAAAAGGAAGTTTTCCTTTCCTTCTTCCATCTGGAGTTCTCTCACAGCCTCCAGAAAGACTTCCCCTTCGATGTCTCCAACGGTACCTCCTATCTCGACCACGAGGAGTTCCGCCTCGAGCGCCCTTATTCTGTCTTTTATCTCCTCAGTGAGATGCGGTACGATCTGGACGGTGTTCCCAAGGTATTTTCCCTGTCTTTCCTTCTCTATGACACGAAGGTACACCTGCCCCGCTGTCATGTTGTTCTGCCTCGTCATGTCTCTTCCAAGGAATCTCTCGTAGTGACCGAGGTCCAGATCCGCCTCGTAGCCATCCTCGGTGACGAAGACTTCTCCGTGCTGGTTGGGATTCATGGTACCAGCGTCCACGTTGAGATAAGGATCGATTTTCAACACGTTCACATCGACACCGTGTTCTTTCATCAACCTCGCTAAGGAAGCCGAGAATATTCCCTTCCCAATACCGCTGAGGACTCCTCCCGTCACGATCACGTATTTCTTCATCCTATTCCCTCCTTCTCCTCAATATGTTATCACCTGGAGAGTAAATTTCTCATTTCCTTAACATGAGAGAACATCGGGATTGTAACCCAATGTGAGATTATGGTATAATCATGCCAGATTTTTTTGTCAGGAGGTGGTATTTTGAAGCGGGTAGTTATCACGGGTATGGGTATCGTGAGTCCCTTTGGTGTTGGAAAAGAGAGAAATTTAGAAGGACTTAGAGAAACTAAAGTAACGATAGATCGAATATCTTCTTTTGATGCTTCTAACCTTCCCGTCCAGATCGCCGCAGAGGTGAGAGATTTCAAACCGGAGGAGTACATAAATCCGAAACTGGTCAGGAGAACAGACCGTTTCGTTCACTTCGCTCTGGTCAGCGCGAAAGAAGCTGTGGAAGACGCCGGTATAAACTTCGAACCGTACGCCGACAGGACAGCCACCATCATAGGATCCGGCATGGGAGGATTTCTGACGCTCGACAGCGAGAACAACAAATTCCTGAGTCAGGGTCCAAGCAGAGTCAGTCCGTTCCTGATTCCGATGATCCTCATCGATATGGCTTCCGGTGTCGTTGCAATGGAATACGGACTGAAAGGACCGAACTTCTCTTCTGTAAGCGCCTGTGCTTCATCCCTCCACGCGGTAGCTCTCGGTGCTCTCCTCATAAGACACGGATACGCGGATGTGGCAGTCGTCGGGGGAACCGAGGCAACGATTGCTCCACTTCCCATCACCGGGTTTGCCAACATGAGAGCACTCTCAAGGAGGAACGACGATCCAAAGCGTGCTTCTCGTCCGTTCGATAAAGACAGAGACGGCTTTGTGATGGGTGAAGGCGGTGCGGTTCTCATACTCGAAGCCGAGGAAGTGGCAAAATCGAGAGGAGCGAAAATTCTCGCGGAGATCAAGGGAGTGGGTATGACGGACGACGCGTACCACTTCAGTGCTCCAGATCCAGAGGGCAGAGGGGCAGCAGAAGCCATGAAACTCGCCCTGAAAGAATCCAGTCTGGCTGTCGAAGACATCGACTACGTGAGCTGTCACGCCACAAGCACACCAGCAGGTGATGAAGCGGAACTCAAAGCGATAAAGAAAGTCCTTGGAGAACACGTAAAGAACGTCGCCATAAACTCTTCGAAAGCCCTTATAGGACATCTCCTTGGTGCCGCCGGTGCTTCCGAACTCGTTCTTGCCATCCTTCAGATGCAGAACTCTTTCGTCCACGGCATGCCGAACCTTGACAATCCGATCGACGAAGCGAAAGGAACCGGCCTTGTCGGTAAAGAACCCGTTCAGATGGAGATCAAAAACTTCATAAAGAACTCCTTTGGTTTCGGCGGGCACAACGTGTCCATCGTGGTGGGGAGGTATGAATCATGAACATAGATTACGTGAAGTCGATCCTTCCGCACAGGTATCCATTTCTCCTAGTTGACGGTGTGATAGAAGAATCAGAAGACAGGATCGTCGCCTTCAAAAACATCAGCATTTCTGATCCCGTCTTCCAGGGACATTTCCCGGAGTATCCGATATACCCGGGTGTTCTCATCGTAGAGGGCCTTGCTCAGACCGCTGGAATTCTCCTTTTGAAGAGTGTGGAAGGAATTCCTCTGTTTCTCGGAATAGACGAAGCGCGTTTCAAGAAGGAGGTACGTCCGGGTGACAGGCTGATCTACGAAGTGAGAAAGCTCGGTGAAAAACTCGGCACGGTTCAGGTGGAAGGAGTTGCAAAGGTCGATGACAAAATCGTGGCGAAAGCCAGGCTTTTGCTGGGGGTGAAAAAGAAATGACCGTGAGAACAAGAGTGACAGATCTTCTGGAAATAGAGCATCCAATCCTCATGGGTGGAATGGCCTGGGCGGGAACTCCCACCCTCGCAGCAGCGGTATCGGAGGCGGGAGGACTTGGAATCATCGGATCCGGAGCCATGAAGCCGGACGACCTGAGAAAAGCGATCTCCGAACTCAGACAGAAGACGGACAAACCCTTCGGTGTAAACATAATCCTTGTCTCTCCGTGGGCGGACGATCTCGTCAAGGTGTGCATAGAAGAGAAAGTACCCGTCGTCACGTTCGGTGCGGGAAACCCAACGAAGTACATAAGGGAACTCAAGGAAAACGGAACAAAGGTGATACCCGTTGTCGCCTCCGACTCTCTGGCAAGGATGGTGGAAAGAGCGGGAGCGGATGCGGTGATAGCGGAAGGGATGGAGTCCGGTGGACACATAGGTGAAGTCACAACCTTCGTTCTCGTCAACAAAGTCTCCAGGAGTGTGAACATCCCCGTGATCGCAGCGGGAGGCATCGCCGACGGAAGAGGTATGGCAGCCGCCTTCGCACTCGGAGCGGAAGCCGTTCAGATGGGAACCAGGTTTGTGGCGAGTGTGGAAAGCGACGTGCACCCGGTTTACAAAGAAAAGATCGTCAAGGCTTCCATAAGAGACACCGTTGTGACGGGAGCCAAACTTGGACACCCCGCGCGCGTTCTCAGAACTCCCTTTGCAAGGAAGATCCAGGAGATGGAGTTTGAAAACCCCATGCAGGCTGAAGAAATGCTGGTGGGAAGTCTCAGAAGAGCGGTCGTTGAAGGCGATCTGGAGAGAGGATCCTTCATGGTGGGACAGAGCGCCGGCTTGATCGATGAGATAAAACCGGTGAAGCAGATCATAGAGGATATCCTGAAGGAGTTCAAAGAAACGGTGGAGAAGCTGAGGGGGTACATCGAAGAGTGAGGCAGCTCATAAAGGCAGGGATTTTCACAGCTCTCATCGTGGTGGGGGCATGGATCTCGATCCCTCTGGGGCCTGTTCCCTTTACCCTTCAGGTGTTCTTTGTCTTTCTTTCAGCGTACGTTCTGGGAAAGAAATACGGAACTCTTGCAGTTGCAACGTACGTTCTGCTTGGAGCCATGGGACTTCCCGTCTTTGCGAATTTCAAGGGTGGTGCGCAGGTCCTTGTGGGACCAACTGGTGGGTACCTCTTCGGATTCATCCTCGGAGCGTTCGTGATCGGCCTTCTGGCTGAAAAGAAGGAAAGTTTCGCCTGGTATCTCGCTTCCGGGGTAGCAGGACTCGGCATCATCTATGCGCTCGGTGTCTTTGTATTGAACTTCTACGTTCACGATATCAGGAAGGCAATTTCCGTGGGATTCGTTCCCTTCGTCTGGTTCGATCTGATAAAACTGGTCGTTGCTGCTCTGATAGCGCTGAGGCTCAAGAAACTGGAGGTGGAACGGTGAGAGCGTTTGTCTTTCCCGGACAGGGATCGCAGTACTCTGGAATGGCGAAGGATTTTTCCGTTTACGAGTCTTCGAAAGAAATATTCGAAAGATCGAAAAAGGTACTGGGCTTTGATATCACGGAGATCATGAACGGTGACGAAGAAACATTGAAACTCACAGAGAACGCCCAGCCTTCGATCTACATAACGAGTTACATCGCTTTTCTCGAGCTGGAGAAGAGAGGTATCCTGCCCGATGTTGTGGCAGGACACAGCCTCGGAGAGTACACCGCCCTGGCAGTGGCAGGAGTCTACGATTTCGAGACGGGGCTTTATCTTGTGAGAAAAAGGGGAGAGTACATGTCGAAGGCACTGGAACCGGGGAAAGGCACGATGGCCGCTGTCATAGGGCTCAACATTGAAACCATAGAAGAAGTGGTGAACTCTATCGAAGGGGTTTACATAGCGAACTACAATTCCCACGATCAGGTTGTGATCAGTGGGTTGAAGGAATCGGTGGAAAAGGCAATGGAGATTCTCAAAGAGAAAGGAGCTCGCCGTGTCGTGGAACTCATGGTTTCAAGCCCGTTTCACACACCGTTTCTGGAGTACGCCAGGGAGAAAATGAAGGAAGAAGTGGAGAAGGTGGACTTCAAAAAGCCGAGATGGCCCATCGTTATGAACTCGACAGCAAAACCAACGGAAAATCCTGAAGAGATAAAGAGGAACATAATCGAACAGATTACAGGGCCGGTTCTGTGGAAACAGTCGGTTGACACCATGAAAAAAATGGGAGTAACCGAGTTCGTTGAAGTTGGTCCAAAGACCGTTTTGAAAAACCTGTGTAGAAGAATGGGAGCGAACGCAAAGCACTTCACGGAAATTCTTTCAGAATGAACACACCGTTCACGAGGGCAGGTACTGTTTTGAAAAGATCCTCAGTCGTGCAGAATTCGATATCGTTTTCGAATCCAAGAGAAATCAGCCTTTTTGCGTGGGAGGAGTGTTTTTTGATCTCCTCCCTTGTGTTTTCCACGGACTCAAAATACCTCTCCGCCGCGTGAGCGCCGTCCCCAAGATCGTTTCGCTTTAGCCTCTTCACTATCGCGCCAGCGAGCAGAAAATCTTCCAGGGAGAATCTGCCGTTCGTTCCAGCACACACGAGCAGTATGTCTTCTTTGCTTTTCAAATACTCAACGACCGCTGACAAATTCAAAAAAGAAGCCGCTATTATCTCTTCACTTCTGATTTTCTCTATCACCTGAGTGCCGTTTGTGGTCGTGAGAACGATGGTTTTTCCTGATATCTTTTCCTTCCTGTATTCCAGAGGGGAATTTCCAAGGTTGAATCCTTTCGGTTTTTGTGCGTTCCTCTCTCCGCAGATCAGAACACCTTCTTTTTTCTTCTCCAGAGCCTCTTCGATGGTTTTCACGGGTATCACACCAGAAGCACCGTTCGAAAGAGCGGTCACAATGGTGCTAGTTGCCCTCAGAACATCTATCACAACCGCCGTTCTACACTCCACAGGTGAGCATGGTGCCATTACAACGTCTACCATACCATTGCCCTCTCCAGCATCTCGTCGAGGTCATCTGTGTTGAACGGATCGTAAACGGGAAGATCCGTTTCGAAGCCTCCGTTGAGAGACACCCCACCTATCACCTTCGCGTTAGAGAGAGTCTCTATCAACCTTCTTTCCTCTTCAAAATCCGGTTTTTTTGGAATTTCCGGGAAAGATTCAAAATGGTCTCTGCTCGGATCGTGAACCAGGAAAACCACGTCAGGATTGGAACCGTACAGAAGGCCGAGGGTGACCTGGCCGTAAGCGGGATGTCTCAGGGCTCCTTGTCCCTCCACGAAGACGATCTCTTTTCCCGTTTTTTCGAGTTTCAGAACAGCTTTTTCCACCACACCGGAAACGAAATCCGCGGGAACAGCGTCGATCACGTACCCCGCATCCGCTCCTATGAGGATCCCTGTCTGTCCTGTTGCGAGAAAACCCGCTTTGATCCCCTTCTCCAGAGCTCTTTCCCAGAGCTGAACAGCGGTGGTTCTTTTACCTACCACGCAGTCGGTTCCGAATACACCGACGACTTTTATCTTCTTTCGGTATATACCTCCCCTGAGAACGTCGAGCTCGAGAGGTGGAATGCGAATGTCTATTATTCTCGTACCGTTTTCATGGGCAATCTTCAGAAATTCTGTTTGCTGTGAGATTTTGAAATGAAGACCAGAAATGACATCCATACCGAGTGAGAGTGCCTTTTTTACGAGTGTCGCTATCTGCTCTTCCAGATATCCACCAGGATTCGACACTCCAATTATCAGAACCTCAGCTCCCATTTCTTTCGCCTTTTCAACAGAGGAGACCACGGGCACGTCGTATCGAACGGGCTTCACAAAGTCACTCGCCATCTTCCCTTCGTGTTCCGCGACTACACAAACGGGTTTGAAGAGTCTGCTGTGCCTTAGAAGTCCATAGGTGGTTTTGGCATGAGCTGTTCCCAGCTGTCCCCACGCCACGATCGCCGCTGGTGTGCCGGGCTGGTATAATTTCCAGAGATCCATTCTCTTTCCCTCCGTTTTTTAAAAGATTCTACCATGGGAGGTTTCCGCTTTGAAGATAGCCGTTGTGGGTGGTACTTTCTGGGATATCTTCATCTTCGGTGAAAATCCACACTCTTCGACCATAAGGGAATCACCGGGAGGATCCGGCCTCAACGTGGCCTATGGCCTGTTCCTTTTGGGTCACACCGTTGACTTCTACTCGAACATTGGGGATGACTGGAGGGGAAAACAAATAGTAGAACTCTTGGAAAAAGCAAGTTTTGACACCTCACATATGTCCACTATTCAGGGTGGAAAAACTGGAATCTTCATCGCCCACAACGACAAGCCCCTCGCCGTCGATCCAGGTGTGAACAGAAAAGAGATGAAACTGCCCTCTTTGAGCGAATACGACCTTGTTTTCGTGACTGGAGAGATTCCAGAAAAAACGATAAGAAAGATCTGTGAAAACACCAAAAACGTGATTCTGGACGTGGGACCAGGTGCAAGATTCGACACCAGCGATTTGAACGCTCTCGTGATAGGAAACGAGCGCGAGTGTTCTTTCAGAAAGTGCGACGTTGTGAAGATGGGTTCGAAAGGGGCAAGATGGGGAGAAGTGTACGTTCCAGGAAACGGCATTTCCTATCCTCACTCGATCGGACTGGGAGATCTGTTCGACATCGTCTTCGTGCACCATCTTCCCCTTGGAAAGTCAAAGAAAGAAATTCTCGAAGAAGCCGTGAAGTGCTCTCAGATTCTCGGTCAAAAAGAAAATGTGACCCCCTTTGAGAGGATCTCATTCCTCGAGCCGCTCAGCACGAAAGACGATACGCTTGAATGCCCAGATGAATCCAAAGACGCTTCCCACCACGGTGGCTAACAGGATCGAGAAGAACATCAGGTGAGAACCCGTTGAAAGAGCGTATCCGAGCACACCGACAACCCCTATGGCCACAAGCTGCAGAAGGAGTATTTCAGGACCAGAAAAGACCTTCGCCGGATTCGTGAGGCTTCCAGTTTTTTCCCACTTAGAAAGAAGTAGCCCAAGAGCCGAGATGAAAAGAAACAGACTCAAACCCGCCGGTGCGAAGAAAATGTAGAACACCTGCTTCTGATAAATTGCCAGAAAGATGACAAAAGCAGAAACGACAGCCGAGTTCAGCAGAGATGAAACGAGTATCTTCGAAATCATCACTTCACTCGTCTTGACGGGTAAAACCTTTGGGAGAGGCCACACTTCCATTTCCTTTCTCCACAGCATAGCGCTCATCGTCGCATTGTAGAGCGCTGCGATCCCGATTGCAAAGATCAACCCAAAATCGGGACTTCCAACGAACGTCATGAGAACACCAAAACCGATTGGGTACAAAAGAAGGTAGAGCGATCTTTCTTCCCGGAGGAGCGTGATGAGATCCTTCTTGAAAAACCCCTTACCCGGAAACCGCGTGGGTTTTTCAACGGGCATTCTTTCTTTACGCAGGACAGGTTCGAACATGACAGTTGTGGAAATCACCCGAAAGACGAGGAAAGTTCCAAGACATATCAGAATTTCATAGAGAAGAAAGATCGGATTTTCTCTTGAAAAAACAGCGTACGCGAAAACGTTCCAGTTTGAGATGAACCATCTTCCAAAAGATACGGAGAAATCAGGAAGGTTGACGAGTATCAGAAACAGGAACACGGCAAGAAGTTGAATCAGCGAGTAAAGCTTCCGTGACAGCGAGGTTCTCAAGAGCCTTCCAAACAGAACTGAAAGAATGGCTCCCCCGAGGAGCAGAAAAACGGTGTGAAACACTCCGGTGACGAAGGGCATCCAGTTGTTCATCAAAAGAGAATACATGAAGAAATTAAGAACCATCATTATGAGAATGAAGGACTGATAGAAGAGGGATATCAACAGCTGATAGATCACTATCGTGCTCCTTTCAACGGGAAGGGTGAGCAGAAACTCGATCTCTCCCTCCAGAACGAGCGAATTGGAAAGATAAAAAGACACACCGAGAAGAAACATCACAGAAAACATGGTGGTCGAAAAAGAAAGTGAAGCAGAGAAAGCTTCTTCTCCGAACTCTTCGAGTATCGCTTTGAAATTGTTCCCCATGAGTGAGTAGAACAGAAAACCCGTCATCAAAACAGAGATGAGAACAGAGTACAACCCTTTCCTCCCACGAGCCGGAGCGTATCTGAGCAAAACAGAAAGTTTTCTCATAGAAATTGTCTGCGGAGACCCATCCCCTTCAGAGGATTGGGAGGAAGCAGACATGTGTACCACCTCCAGATTTAATTTCACAGCTCCTTTATGATCTCTTCTATCTCTTCTCCCTCCGCGGTGAGCTGGAGGAACAGATCCTCCAGACTGGCTTCTTTCTGACCGGCGAGCTTTCTGAGCTCTTCCATGGTACCTTCCGCTATCAGTCTGCCCTTGTTTATAATGCCTATCCTATCGCACATCTTTTCTGCGATCTCCAATATGTGGGTGGTGAGAAATATTGCGGCTCCCTCGTCAGCGTACTTTCTCAAAAGGAGTTTCAATATCCTTGCACTCTTCGCATCGAGCCCTACCGTCGGTTCATCGAGAAATATCACCTTCGGCTTTCTCATGAAAACGCTGACCAGCATGAGCTTCTGTTTCATACCGTGGGACATCTCACCGACCCTTTTTCCGAGATAATCCACTTTGAAGGCCTCGCAGAGCTCCGCTATCCTCTTATCGATCTCTTCTTCTTTCAGATCGTAAATCTCGATGATGAAATCCAGAAACTCCTTCCCCGTCAGATGCGAATAGATCTTTGGCTCGTCTGGTATCACACCGATACTCTTCTTTATCTCGATCTCGTGGGTGCTCATTTTCATGCCGAGGATTTCCACTTCTCCTTCCGTTGGTTTCAAAACTCCGGTGAGCATCTTTATTGTGGTGGTTTTCCCCGCACCGTTCGGTCCCAAAAAGCCGTATATCTCCCCCGGCCTCACCGAAAGATCGATGTGATCGACCGCGGTGAAATCCCCGAACTTCCTGGTTAGCCCCCTTGCAACTATCAAAGAAATCAGCTCCCTTCTTTCACTGTCCACTGGCCGCTGACCAGTTTCACCCCAAGATACACGAAAGGTGTGTCGATCAGTGCCATGATCAGCTTCACCACATACTGGGAAAAGATCATCTGAACAAGCACGTTCCCCGGAATCGTTCCAGCGAACGCCACGGTGATGAAGGTGAGCGTGTCTATGAACTGGGAGACCATCGTGGACAGGTTGTTTCTGAGCCACAGGTGTGATCCTCTGGTGATCTTCTTCCAGAAGTGGAAGGCCCAGACGTCGTGAGTTTGTGAAAGGATGTAAGCCAGAATACTCGCGAGCACGATCCTCGGAGTTGATCCAAAAACCTTCACGAAGGCTTCGTTGTTTGCAAAGATGGAAGCGGGAGGATAGAAAACCGCAATCTGGGAGTAGATCACCAAGATCAGAGACGTGAAGAATCCCGTCCAGACCATCTTCTGGGCTGTTCTTTTCCCATAGACTTCCGATACGATATCCGTTACGGCGAACGTGATAGGGTAACACAAAACCGCCACCGGGACAAGGAAAGGCCCTATGTTCACCAGTTTTCCTGCGATCACGTTGGATATGGTCAAAGCAGAGACGAATATTCCCGTCAGGAGAATGAGCTTTTCATTCGACTTCTCCACTCTTTTTCCCCTCCAGTGAACCCATCTGAGTGGTTGTCTTTATGCCACCCCTTATGTTGTAGATCACCGTGACCCTGATTCGGTCGGTTTTGAGAAGATTCTTCAAATCTTCGTAGATTCTCTTCGTTGCTTCTTCCTGGTATATACCAACGTTTCTGAAGCTGACGAAGTAGTACTTCAAAGATTTGAGTTCGACGATCTTTCCACCGTCCGGGTAATACTCTATGATCACTCTCCCGATGTCTGGAAGACCGGAGAAGGGACAGACTGCGGAGAACTCGTCGGTCTCTATCTTTATGTACTCGTCTTTTCCATCGAAATCGATCGCTTCGAGAAAGTCTGTCCTTATCGCATCGTGCCCTTTGAAGTCGAAGATCCTTCCCTCTGCCTTCGGCATAGGATCACTCCCTTACCATGAGTTTTATTTTTTCAAGAACCTCTTTTGGATTTCTTCCGAACACCCTTATCATCGCTTCTTTTCCCCACCAACCTTCATCATATATCACATCTGGAGGTGATTTCAACTCCGCTATCGCCTGTTCGATCATCCACACCATGGACTGCCCCTCTTTCTCCTGAACCTCCTTCGGCTCTTTCGACCGATCGTAGTGGAAAACCTTCAACCCTCTTTTCTTTGCCCTTTCAACGTACTCTCTTTCGTAGCGAACGTTCACCACACACCTCATATGAGGATGATACCTCATCATCGTGACAGCCATACGTGCCGTGTGAGATCTGTCTTTGAAAGAAGCACAGGACACCGCCACCGCTTTTCCTTCTTTGAGTCTTATCCTTCCGGGGAACTTTCCCACCTCGAATTCGTTCTTCGCCCACGGGAGAGCGTAGGAAACGTTCTGCCCCACCTCCGGCACCGTGAGATGGCCGATCTCGAGGAACTCTGGAAGAATCTCATCGAGTGTGTTCAGAGTGTCGTACCTGTACCAGTCCCGAAGGAGTTTTTCCGTCTCCACCACACCTGAGGATCTTTCAAGAATTTTTTTCAAAAGTTCCATGGCGGATCTGATGGCCTCTTCCACCGGATAGCTCATCGCTAAAAATCCCGAAACGGCACTGGAAAAGGCACAACCTGTTCCATGGAACTCTCCAGGAACTCTGGGAATTTCAAAAACGAAATCTCTATATTTCACTTTCACCGTGTTGCCTTTTTCGTGCCCGCCAGTGACGATGAAGTTATTGTATTCGCCGAGTTTTTTCGCTTCTTCACTGTTCAAGATCACGTAGTCAGCGTATTCCACGAATTTCTTCACTTCCTCCGGATCCTGAAACCCGAAACCCGAGGACGATTCGAGTACCACGTTCCAGACGATCGCTGAATCCGGGAACATTTCCCTCAGTCTTTTCACCGTCTCCGGTGCAGAGAGTCCTACCTTTATCACCCGCGGAGGTGTCAGGACTTCTATTTCTTTTCTCATTTCTTCCCAGTCTCTGAAGTTCACTGAAAACACCCGGTTTTCGTTCTGCACGGTCAGAGCTGAGATCACCGCATGAGTTTTCACACCGAGAGCCGAGAGAACCTTCACATCTTGAATTATCCCCGCACCTCCCGAAGGATCGAAACCCGCAACTACAAGAACCATTAGAGATCCCTCCAGTATTCGAAGAGTTTTTCCAGACCTTCTTCACATTCCGGTGTCGGCTCCAGAACGAAATCCGCGTCGAAATCCTTTATGAACTCCAGCACTTCAAGAAACTCTTTCGATTCACCCCAGGGAGCGTGATGGCATTTTTTGTAGGTTTCGAAATCCGCGTAGTAAATGTGAAATTCTTCTACAAAATCAGAGAGTTTTTCTATGAATTCGATGGGAGAAAAACCGTAAACCTCAGCGTCTAGAAGAAGATGGCCGATGTCAACGCACATCTTACAACCTGTGTTTTCAAGAAAGGTCCTGTAATCTTCAGCGGAGTGGAAATGATCGTTTCCATAAACGTTCTCCACTCGAACGCTGATGACACCCGCAAGCTCGGAGAATTCTCTCTCCACCTCTCTGTAAACAGAAAGCCAGTTTTCTTTCTGAAGGGCATTTGGGAAGTGAATTATCATGTATTCTGCGCCGATCTTCCTGGCAAGCTCAGCGCATTTTTTGTTCACAGAAAAGGTGTCCTCTCTTTCTTCCTCGTTCAGAGAGGTCGGATTCGGATGGTGGTATCTGTACCTGTAGATGAAAGGAGCGTGGATTCCAAAATTTTTGTCGTGAAAAAAGCGGAGGACCTTCTCGAGGTCTTCCGCCTTGAAAAAACCCAGTTCGTAAAGTTCTGCTTTCGGGAGTGCTTCAAGCAGATCGGGATTGCTTCTTATGATGCTCGTGGATACACCTTTTCTCAAGAGAACTCCTCCGCTATCTTTATCGCACAGAATGGTCCACACATAGAACAGCCTTTGTCGGGGTACGGTCTTTCCTCGTATTTCTTCTTCGCAACGTCCTTTCCCAGCGAAAGGCTGAACATCGTCTCCCAGTCGAAGTTCTTTCTTGCGAGGGCCATCTTTTTCTCAAGCTCCCAGGCTTTTTTGTTTCCGCGCGCCACATCCGCGACAATAGCCGCTATCTTAGAGGCTATCACACCTTCTCTCACGTCTTCAACATCCGGAAGCGAGATGTGCTCTGAAGGAGTCACATAACAGAGGAAATCGGCTCCGTAGTAGCCAGCCAGCGCACCACCTATCGCGCAGGCTATGTGATCGTAGCCCATGGCTCTGTCCGTTGGAAGAGGTCCCAGAAGGAAGATGGGGGCTCCTTTTCCGATCTTTTTCATGAGCCTCACGTTCATCTCCACCTCGTTCAGAGGAACGTGCCCCGGCCCTTCCAGCATCACCTGGACCCCTTTTTCCCTCGCTCTCTCCACGAGTTCTCCCATCACGAATAGCTCTTCGAACTGCTGGGCGTCGCTCGCGTCCACCACAGCTCCGGGTCTCATGCCGTCGCCAAGACTCAGAGTGATATCGTAGTCTTTTGCGATGTCCAAGAGTTCATCGAAGTGTTCGTAGAACGGATTTTCCTTGTTGTTCTTTATCATCCATCCCGCGATGATCGCTCCGCCTCTACTCACGATCTTCAAAACCCGCCTTGAACTTTTTATCCTATCAAGCACCCTTCTCGTCACACCGACGTGGATCGTCATAAAGTCTATGCCATCTTCCGCGTGTGCTATGACCATATCGAAGAAGTCCTTCTCCGAAAAATCCACCACGTTCTTTTTCATCTGGTAACTCCTCACGGCGGAATCGTATATGGGCACCGAACCAACTGGAACGGGCGACATCTCCACGATGGCCCTTCTGATCTCCCTCAGGTCCCCCCACGTGGAGAGGACCATGAGGGAGTCAGCACCGTATTCTATCGCCACTCTTGCCTTTTCCTTTTCCTCTTCGAGCGAAGAAAATCCCTGGGAGGTTCCTATGTTCGCGTTCACCTTCACACTGAAACCTTCTCCAACGATCATTGGCCTTTCTATCCTGTGGAGTTTGTTCTTTGGAAGAACCGCTCTGCCTTCCGCAAGTTTTTGCCTGACGATCTCGACATCCACTCCCTCGTACTCCGCCACCTTTTTCATCTCGTCGGAAACAACACCCTTTCTGGCCATTTCCATCTGGGTCATGATATCACCTCAACCTTTCACTCACGATTCTCGCCACTTTCTGACCGGACAGAATCATTCCACCGAAGATGGGACCCATCCTCGGTCCGCCGTGAACAGCGCAGACCGCCATCCCTGAGACGAGAAGCCCCGGGAAGATCTCACCGGTGTTATCTACCACGAATTTTTCCGCTTCATCGGCGTCCATAGGAAATTCTGTTTTCATCTCTACGAGACCTCTCTTTGCAAGAAGTGAAACCACGTTCGCGGGGTGACCGGTGCCATCCACAACGAACGAAGCCTTCACTGTTATGGGATCGACGTGCAACCCGAGTCTCACCGTTGGACCCCAGTTCACCACCACTCCACAGACCCTACCGTTCTGGACTGCCACATCTTCAACCGAAACGTTGTTGAAGACAATGGCTCCTGCCTTCGTTGCTCTGTAGAGAAGTCCCGAAGCGAAATGCACGGAATCCACCACTATGTGGTCTTCTTTCACTTCGTATTCGATTTCTACCTCCTTCAGAAAGTTCTCGAGTTCTTTCTCCAGCACGATCTCGTTGAACATCATTCCTCCACCCCAGATACCGCCTCCCGGGGTGTTTCTCTCTTCGAACACGGCCACTCTGAAACCATTCTTTGCCAGCTCGTACGCTGCCGTGAGACCGCTCGGTCCCGCTCCCACGATCGCAACATCCAGCTCCAGACTATTTCTGAGTTTTTCAAAATACCTCTCAACGATGAGTCTGGAGATCAACACATCTCTCATAGACACACCTCCTTAGTAAAAATAAAAACCTCCGCCGAGCGGAGGTTTTTTATTTCCTCCTTCCCCGATCCCTCCGCCGGCATTACCCGGATCAGGTTCTTGGGGTCGAGGACTTCCGTCCTCCTCTCAGCCCCGGAATAGGAGCTCCCCCTGGGGAAGGTTTTCGATATTCATTTTTTCAACCTCAATTTTAAAGGATTTTTGTGTGATACAATTTAAATGGAGGTTTCATTTTAGAAAGCGTTCAACGGAGGTGAAAGGAAATGGCAGATCAGTACCACGAACCAGTTTCCGAACTCACGGGGAAGGACAGAGACTTCGTGAGAGCTCTGAACAGCCTGAAAGAAGAGATAGAGGCGGTCGCCTGGTACCATCAGAGGGTTGTCACCACGAAAGACGAAACCGTGAGAAAAATACTCGAACACAACAGAGACGAGGAGATGGAGCACGCAGCAATGCTACTTGAGTGGCTGAGAAGGAACATGCCCGGCTGGGATGAGGCACTCAGAACTTACCTGTTCACGGACAAGCCGATCACAGAAATCGAAGAAGAAACGTCCGGTGGATCAGAAAACACGGGTGGAGACCTCGGCATAAGGAAGCTCTGAAAGGGGTGGTGAACATGGAATTTCTGAAAAGATCCTTTGCTCCTCTGACAGAAAAACAGTGGCAGGAGATAGACAACAGAGCAAGAGAGATCTTCAAAACACAGCTCTACGGAAGGAAATTCGTCGATGTGGAAGGTCCCTACGGCTGGGAGTACGCTGCCCATCCACTCGGGGAAGTTGAGGTGCTTTCAGACGAGAACGAAGTGGTGAAGTGGGGATTGAGGAAGTCTCTGCCGCTCATCGAACTGAGGGCAACGTTCACTCTCGATCTGTGGGAACTCGACAACCTCGAGAGAGGAAAACCGAACGTGGATCTTTCCAGCTTAGAAGAAACGGTGAGAAAGGTTGCGGAATTTGAAGACGAAGTGATATTCAGAGGATGTGAAAAATCGGGTGTTAAAGGCCTTCTTTCCTTCGAAGAGAGGAAAATCGAATGTGGAAGCACACCGAAAGACCTCCTCGAAGCCATAGTGAGGGCTCTTTCGATCTTCTCAAAAGATGGTATAGAGGGCCCTTACACACTCGTCATAAACACGGACAGATGGATCAACTTCCTGAAGGAAGAGGCAGGGCATTACCCCCTCGAGAAGAGAGTGGAAGAATGCCTCAGGGGTGGCAAGATCATAACCACACCGAGAATCGAGGATGCCCTCGTCGTTTCTGAGCGTGGAGGGGATTTCAAATTGATCCTTGGACAGGATCTCTCGATAGGGTACGAAGACAGGGAAAAAGACGCGGTGAGGCTTTTCATAACGGAGACGTTCACTTCCAGGTTGTCAACCCGGAGGCCTTGATTCTTCTAAAGTTCTGATCTGGTCCGCTCCTCGGGGCGGACCTTTCGATCAAAGAACGTCCAGTTTTCCCTTCGCCCACGTTCCCACTACTTTCCCCGCAATCGCAACTATTCCCAATATTCCAGAATTTTCTCTGACATCTCTCAAGAACTTTGGAATGTCATAGGAGTTTCTCACGGAATTTTCGAACGAATCTATTACCCTGTCACATATCGCTTCCTCTTTTCCAAGAACGAGAATTCCTTTCTCTCCAGTGAATACTCCAGTGACGCACACAGACGGTGTGAGTTCAGGGAAGATCTTAACACTTATGCCTTCAAAGAAATGAACCACGATCGGCTGTGATATCTTCAGGAAGAACTTCCCATCTCTTTCCAGAGCAAAATCAGACTCTTTGAGAGCATCCACGAGGATCGCTCCGTTCTTTTCGAGGGGAGATCCGTTCAGTGAAAGCTCTTCCGGAAGAACAGCAGATCTATCCACCAAAAGCGTGTATCCGTTCTTCAAGCCCACTCTCTTGAACCTTCCCGACGCAAGGACAGGAGCTCCTGCAGCAACCCTCATCTCCTCACCTCCCTATAAAACAAAAGGGGCCGACCATTCGGCCGGCCCCTCGATTTCAGACTCACTGCTCACACGAAAACCCCCGGTCCTTCGAGGGGCCGGCTTTTGATCGTAGTGCACATTATCATATCGCTGAGAATTCCCTGCTCAAAGAGAACAAAACTATCCATCGTCTCACCTCACAAAGATACGATACCACCGCACTGTTAAATTCATGTTGCTTCTTTCATTAAATTCATGATCTCCCTTTCACTCGTCTCAAAAACACCTATCGCCCAGTCGGAAACACCGCCTATCCATATCACTCTTCCTCCATAGACGACGAGCCCACACCCGAATATCACCCTTATTCTGTCTCCGTACTCCTCAATCACACCTTTTGGTGAGAGAACGTAATTCGTGGTACCGAGGAGCCTTCCCCTGCCATCCACGAGTGCCAGACCGTTTTTGTAGGTGAGATCTTTGAGAACAGCGTGCCATCCCACCAGATAACCTTCCTTCACTTCAACAGTGTTCGTTGACCATCCAACTTTCGTCTCCCACTCTTCCGGGAAAAAGACGGGATCGAGCGAATACAGATCTATGTAACTTCCTTCGAGCCTTCCTCTCCAGCAGACCTTGGCATCACCAACCGTCAATCTCGTCAGGATAACCTTCGACTCCACAAAAGAACTGTCTTTCATGGAAACCGGCACATACTCACCCAGCGTACTTTTTATCGATATGTATCTCTTCTCAATCAAGTTCAGATCCTCATCGAGAACGGCGTACGCAAGAAAATCGGTGTGGGGCTTTCCTTCCTGTGACCAGTCTTTGTATCCTTTCGCTGTGTAGAGAAGCTCGAAACGGGAATTTCTGAAGAACACCCTCGGATCTTCGCACCCCAGAAACTCCTGAATATCTCTCGGCCAGAATACAACTTCCATTTCCAATGGTTTTTTTACTTCTCCATTCAACAGATCGTCGATGTTCACTATGAAATGACCAATAGACGAAACGTACTTGTAGTAATCGAAAATCAAACGGGGAAAAACATGAAGTGCTTTGCCAACGAGAACCGCTCCAGGATTGAACACAGCCACCGGATTTCTGGGATAGTTCGTGATGACGAAATCTTTTGGGAAAAAGTAAGTCACCCGATTGAACACATCGATCGTCTCATCTTTCCTCAGGGATCTTTTTCGTGCCAGTGCTTTTCCGAGGAGCTCTTCCACCATCTCCTATTTCCCCCCTTGAAACCTGAAGGGGAGGTCCCCTTCAGGCCAGCTGGTCCATCATCTTTCCGTAGAGTTCTCCTGCGATTCTCACGAGCTTCACGTTCAGACCCGTTTGCTGATAAAGGGAGAAGAAGAGTATCTGCTCCATCTGCTCTTTTGTCATGACAGGAGAACTACCAGCTGTTGAAACGGGGGTAGTGCGCTGCTGAGCATAACTTTGATAAACGGGGTTGTAGCCGATCCCTTCTACTCTCATGGTATCACCCCTATTTTCTTATCGGAAAAATCATCGAGATGTTTATTTTGAAAGACGCTCGAGCGCTTCTTCTATTTCTTCGTAGGGTGGTTCCTTACCTGGATCTTCGGAAACCCAGGAATAAACTATCGTTCCGCCTCCGTCTACCACGTAAACAGCCCTCTTCGCAGCGGTGTAGCCGGGGATATTCAGAAAGTTCTCGTGGACACCACCGTACTGTGAAGCCACCCTTCCGCCGAAGTCGGAGAGCAGATCGAACGTGATGTGGTTTTTCTCAGCGAAGGCCTTGTTTGCGAACGGACTGTCCACGCTGATTCCAAGAACCACCGCGTTGAGTCTGTTAAACTTGGAGAGAGAATCCCTGAACGTGCAGAGTTCTTTCTCACAAACACTCGTGAACGCTCCTGGATAGAAAGCAAGCACAACGTTCTTTCCAGAAAAATCGGAGAGTTTCACCATTTTCAAATCGGTGTTCACCAGCTCAAAATCGATCGCCTTATCGCCTGATTTCAACATGAAAACCACCTCCAGTTAGGCTGAACTTACCCATTAGAATTCTACCACGAAAGGGGATCATCTATGAAATACGAAAAAATAGCCTTTTTCAGGTTTTTCGGTAGATTGAACGATTTCTTCAGAAATAGTGAAAGAATAAAAACTCATCGCTTCACGGGTTTTCAGACGGTGAAGGACAGAATAGAAGCCCTTGGAGTTCCACATGTGGAAGTGAGCCTCATCACACTGAACGGAAAACCGGTCGGCTTCGATCATATGGTGGAAGATGGAGAACTCTTCTTTGTGTATCCAGAGTTCCAGAACATAGAAATTCCTGAAGACTGGCTCGTCACTCCCAGATACATAGGTGAACCCCGTTTTGTGCTCGATATACACCTTGGAAAATTGGCACGGCTTCTCAGAATGCTGGGTTTTGAAGCGGTTTTTGGTGAAGAAAGCGACGAAAAACTCTGCTGGATGGCGGTGAAAAAGAAAGCTATCCTTCTGTCCAGAGACACGGGTCTTTTGAAAAGAAAAGAGCTCGTCTTCGGTTACTACGTGAGAAACACGGATCCGAAGGAACAACTGGTGGAGGTGGTGGAAAGATACGATCTGAAGAAGTGGATGAAACCCTTCACCCGATGTATCGAATGTGGTGTGGAACTCGAAGAAGTACCAAAAGAAGCTGTGAAAAACAGAGTTCCTCCAAAAGTCTATGGATTCTTCAACGAGTTCGCTCGCTGTCCGGTGTGTGGAAGAATCTACTGGAAAGGGTCGCACTACGATCACATGGTGGAGTTCATAAAATCGAACATAAATAAGGGATGATTAACATGAAAATACTTTTCTTACTTTTTCTGGTGACCGCTTCCCTGCTTCTCATGATGGGAACCAGCTGTGAATCGAGGGTTCAGGTGCCGGTGCCTCTTCCCAAAGTGGATGTCGAAATGCCGAAGGTGGACCTCGGTTTCAAGGTAGTGGAACCAACGGGAACAGAGGATTTCTTTGAAGATTTTGAAGCTTACGGCCAGGGTCAGGTTGCCCCGTTTGGGCCCTGGAAGGTACTTGGAAAGGCTCCACACGTTGAGGAAGGAGTCCAGGCAGGTAAAACCATAGGCAAGGTCCTCAAAGTGATCATAGACCGTGGAGTCTTCACTCCAGGAGAGTGGACAAACTTTATCCTCGAGTGCAACCTGAAGAGAGAAGGATCTGCAGAGGGAAGAGTGTACTTCAGACTGTCCGAAGATGGAAAGAAAAGTTTCTACGTGATTTTCTCAGAGTGCGGTATATCTCTTCACAAGTTCGCAGGAAGTATAGACATGAAGATAGCGGAAAACAGTAGTTTCAAATTGAGTGACAGAACCCCAACCACGCAAGCCATCCCCCTTCAGGGGGATAGGTTTGTTGTGGTGTTAATTATCTTATGATATAATTGAATGTGGTGATAGGTATGCATATCAAGAAGACAAGGTGGAGTCATTATAATCTGAACTATCATTTTGTGTGGATACCTAAATACCGCAGAAAAATCCTGGTCGGCTCCATAGCTGAAGAACTTGAACGAATACTCCGCAACACAGCAAAACAACACGGAATAGAAATACTGGCCCTCTCTATTCAGCCTGATCATGTTCATTTGTTTGTATCGGCGCCTCCAAGATTTTCACCGGCTGAGATAGCAAACCTATTCAAGGGTGTTTCAGCGAGGAAACTGCTGGAGAAATTTCCAGAGCTTAGAACCAAAGAGGGCCTTTGGGCTCGAAGTTACTACGTTGGAACAGCTGGTGATGTCTCTGAAGAAACTATCAGGAGGTACATCGAGGAATGTCAAGACGTGTGATACGAACCTACAAACTCGCCGTACCAGGACACCTGAGTCAAACATGCGAAGAACTCAACCGCACAGCAGCAAGAATCTACAACAAAACGATGTCTCTTGTGCGAAAGATACACCAAAAGAAAGGCTTCTGGCTGTCCTGGCCCACCGCAGACAAATACATCCTCCGCTGGGCAGAAAACATCAAAATCCACGTCCACTCAAAGCAGGCATTTGTTCAGCTCTACTTTCAAGCCCTCAAAGGGTACTTCAAAGCAACCAAAAAGAATCCAGATGCAAAACCTCCCCACAAGAAAAAACGCTATCTGCCGTTCATATGGAAAGAAAGCGCTGTAAAACTTCTGCCAGACGGTACCCTAAGACTGTCTTTGGGCAAAGAACGAGAATCATTTGTTGTACAAACACCTCTCAAACCTCCCCTTCGCATCAAACAGACAAGACTTGTCTTTGAAGATGGATACTATCTCCACCTTGCGATAGAGGTGGAGATTGAAGAGAAGAATGCTGGCTCTGGTGTTATGGCGGTCGACCTTGGAGTGCTCCGTCCCATTACGTGCTTTGATGGAAAAGAAGTCATCAGCTACCACGGAGGAGTCCTCAGCAGTGTTCTTCGCTATCGAAACAAACGCCTTGCAAGTTTTCAGTCTGCCATAGCAGAGTGCAAGAAGGGATCAAGAAGGTACAACAAGCTTGTTCGTGCAAAGAAAAGAGTCCTGAGACGGCTCAGAAACCAGATCAACGACATCATGCACAAGATCACAAGTAACTTCATCGGACTGTGCCTCAGAAAACAAATCGGCACCATCGTGATAGGAGACGTCACAGGGATCAGAGAAAGAGCGGACTACAGCGACAACGCGAACCAGAAGATCCACCAGTGGCAGTTCAGAAAACTCATCGAGATGATAAGGTACAAAGCAGAGCAGTTCGGAATCGAAGTGAAACTCATTTCAGAAGCGAACACGAGCAAGACGTGCCCTGTCTGTGGTGCAAAGAACAATCCGAACGGAAGAAGATACCACTGCAAAGCCTGCGGTTTTGAGTATCACAGGGACGGAGTTGGAGCAATCAACATCTGGAAAAGGTATCCTGGCACAGGCCAGGTAGTAGCGGGCTTGGCCCCCGTCAGAGGTGTGAGGTTTCATCCACACCTCTGTGGCCATGGAGCATCTTTGGCTCCATGGAAGGTGGCCTGAGAGCCACCAAAAGTCCCATCCCCTTCAGGGGATTGGGAGGAGGTCAAAACGTGAGAGTAGAAACGATTGAATAAAGAAGGGGCTTTCGCCCCTTCATTTTTGTTCTTGATCTGCCTGTTCTTCCACGAAAGTCGGCTTTCTCTTCACCTTCCTTATCACGTAGAACTCCAGTTCATCCCCCTCGTGTATATCGTCGAATCCCGCAAACTTTATTCCACACTCCTGCGGCGCTTCAACCACACTAACATCCTCTTTGTAGTGTTTCAAACTCTCTATTTTTCCTCCAAAAACGAGCTGTCCGTTTCTGTAGATTCTCACAAAACCGTTCCTGTCGGCTTTACCATCGAGCATTTGAACTCCCGCCACTTTTCCTACTTTGGATATCTTGAAGACCTTTCTTATCTCGCCATGACCGATGACTTCTTCAACTTCCTCTGGCTCCAGCATACCTTCGAGTGCGAGCTTCAGATCTTCGACGAGTTTGTATATGATGGAGTAAGTTCTGACATCGACGCCTTCCTGCTCCGCGAGTCTTCTCGCCTGGTTGTTCACCTTCACCCTGAAACCGAGGATGACTCCATCCACCGCAGCGGCGAGCATCACGTCGCTTGTACTGATCTCACCCACTCCAGCGTGAACTATGTTCAACTCGATTTCTTTGGACTGGAGCTTGTTTATCGCATTCTTCAAAGCAGCCACAGAGCCGTACGTGTCCGCCTTCAGAATGAGATTGAGCACCTTCTTTTCCTTCTCCTGCATCATCTTCATGAGCTCCTCGAGGTTTATGTGCTTCCTCGATTGTTTTTGGGCTTCGAGCCTTTGCAGTCTCTTTTCCACGATCTCTTTGGCTTTTTCTGCGCTTTCAACCACGTAGACGTTGGAGTGCACGTCGGGAACATCTTCGAAGCCGAGGATCATAACGGGCTGAGATGGATAGGCTTCTCTGATGGGTCTCATGTTGTCGTCGAAGAGATTCCTAACTCTTCCGTACGTATTCGAAGCAACTACCGCGTCTCCAACCTTCAGAACACCATCTTTCACGATCGCACTCGCAACGGGTCCCATCTTCTTGTCCAGTTTGGACTCTATGATCACGGCCCTCGCGGGTCCTTCGGGGTAACACTTTATCTCGTTCATCTCCGCGACGAGAAGGATCATCTCCAGCAGTTCATCGACTCCCTGACCGGTTCTTGCTGATATGGGAACTACTATCGTGTCTCCACCCCACTCTTCGGGGATGAGTCCCAGCTTTTCTACGAGCTCCTGCTTCGTCTTTTCCACGTTAGCGTTTGGCTTGTCGATCTTGTTTATCGCCACGATGATCGGCACGTTGGCGGCCTTGGCGTGGTTGTAGGCCTCTATCGTCTGTGGCATCACACCATCGTCCGCCGCCACAACGAGAACCACTATGTCCGTCGCCTGGGCTCCCCTTGCGCGCATCTCGGTGAAGAGCTCGTGGCCGGGTGTGTCTATGAAGGTGATCTTTTTCCCGTTGACCTCCACCTGATACGCACCTATGGACTGTGTTATTCCTCCTTCTTCCCTTTCAGCGACTCTTGTGGATCTGATCCTGTCGAGGAGCGTGGTCTTTCCATGATCGACGTGTCCCATGACCGTTACAACAGGAGGCCTTGGAACGAGTTTGTCCTTCTCTTTTTCGTAGAGCTCCTGGTATCTCTTTTCCAGAAGTTCAAATTCGTCAACTTCTTCCACTGAAGTTTGCTGTTCTTCCTCTATCTCTATCTCGATCTTGTACTCCTTGAGGATCTGTTCTACTTCCTCAAGCTTCAGGATCTGACCGGGTCTCAACGCGATTCCTCTCTTGACGAACATATCCTGGATGATCTTGTTTTGTGGAACACCTATTTTCTCCGCGATGATATCGAGCTTGAGTTCGTCTGGCTTCAAAGTGATCTTTTTCTTCTTTTTCTTTTCGACGACCTCTTTTTCTACTTCCTCTTCTCCCTTTTCTTTCTTTGGCTTGGAAGGCTGCTTGGCTTTCCGGTTATCTTCTTCCAAAAGATCTATGATGATATTCGCCATTTCTTCGTCCACATAACTCATATGGCTCTTCACGTTCACGCCGAGCTCTTCCAGTTCCTGAAGAAGTTCTTTTGGTGACATGTTCAGTTTTCTGGCTAACTCGTAAACTCTCAGTCTGGCCATTTCTATCACCTCGCCCTGTCTATTTTACCATCCCCAAAATGGCATCTATCAGATTGTCCTCTTCAAGACCTATCACCGAAACAGCGGGTTTGTCGAGCAACCTTCCCAGTTCCTCTTTGCTGAACATGATAACATAAGGGACTTTCTTGTTCTCGCACCTCATGATCGTGTCCCTCTTCATCCTTTCACTGGTATCTTCCGCTATGATTATGAGCTTTTTTTCCCTCGGTGACCTTATGTAAGCCCTTATTCGTTCCTTACCAAAGACGATCTTTCTGGCTCTAACAGCGAAACCTATGTAGCTGTAAACCTTTCTTCTGATCTGGTCCTCCATTCTATCACCTCATACGTGAGATCAGATAGAGAATGAAGGAAACTAAGAGACTGATGATCAAACTGGTCATCAGCGGGAAGTAAAAGACGAAATTCTTCCTTTTTATCACTATGTCGCCGGGAAGCTTTCCCAGGAACGGGATCCTTTCGAACAAAATCAGAAGAATTCCAAAGGCCACAAGAATCAATCCCATGAGGATCAGAAACTTCCCGATCCCCTGGAACACCTATCATTCCCCCTTCCTGAAATAATCGAACGGCAACTTGATCATTTCCCCTTCCTGTTCCGAGAAGAGAGTCACCGTTCTGAGAAACACGTTCACGTTCACGACTTTGTAGCGCTTTCCTTCGTAGGTGATCGTGCTCCCTTCGTCAGGAATTCCCTCCAGCTCCTTTTCATAGAAATCGTATTCGTAGGTAAGACAGCACAGAAGCCTTCTGCATGGTCCGGATATCTTCGCTGGATTGATCATCATCTGCTGCTTCTTTGCGTGCTTCAGTGTGACGCTGGTGAACTCTCTGAGAAATGTGGAACAGCATGTCGGAAGTCCGCACAATCCAAGGCCTCCAAAGAACTTCATCTCATCTCTCACACCAACTTGCCTCAACTCTATCCTTGTTTTGAAGATCTTTGCGAGGTCTCTTACAAGCTCTCTGAAATCAACCCTTCCTTCCGCACTGAAGAAAAAGATGAGCCTAGTTCTATCGAAGGTGTACTTGGCGTAGAGAAGCTTCATGGGAAGACCGTGTTCTTTTATTTTCTGCTTACATATCTGGAAGGCCTTCAACGCATCCTCTACATTCTTCCTGTATTGTTCCAGATCTTCATCCGTCAACTTTCTGATCACGGCCTTGAGTTCGTACCCCACCTCGTCTATGACCACCTCTCTGGGAGGTATCAGAACCTTTCCCACTTCAAGTCCAAAATCTCCCAGTACCAGAACGAGGTCTCCTCTCTCGTACTCATCACCGTTGGGTACAGAGTAGTAAATTATCTTACCCTTTGGTATTATCTCCACTCCCACTGCCCTTGCCTTCAGCTCCAAGCGTTGACACCTCTCTTTCTCTCTCTGTGTATCGCGAGGATGTTCATCAGAGTGAGTTTGTTGTTCAGATTCGCTATCTTCACCCTGAGAATTGAATCGAGGAAAGACACGCTTTTTTGATCTTCAACGCTTTCCCATGTGTTTTCGTGGAGAATGATTCTTGTCAGTCTCTGGATCAAAAGAAACGCGTCTTTTCCTGTTATCGTGTTAGTCACCTGATCAAAAAGCGCAAAGAATTCCTTCGATTCCACCTTTGAAAATCTCTCCAGGAGCTCCCTACATGCGAGATAACCTTCGAGGCCTTTTGAAAGGACCTTTTTCAAGAGTTTTTCCGTCTCCAAAACTTTGAGACTTTCCATCAATCCAGAAAGTTTTTCCGCACCAAGTTTGTAGGCTTCGAGAGCCGTTTTGAAGTCTCTCTCAAGAAGTGGAAGTTCCTCCCAGAGATCTCCTATTTTCTCTTTCACGAGATCTCTGAACTCCTTTGGAACGTTCACAACCACTCTGAACACTCGGCTCTTTATCGTCGGCAGTAGATAATGCCAGCGGCGAGTGTTCAGAACGATCACAGCGTATTCTGGTGGTTCTTCAAGGGCCTTCAGAAACGCGTTCGCCGCCTGCTGGGTCATTCTTTCACAGTCGTGGACTATCACGTACTTTCTCGTGTAGAGCTCGGGGCTGTAGTTCAGGAAGTCCTTTATCGTTCTGATGTCGTCTATGCCTATGTTCTCCCCCTCGGGATCTATCTCCAGAACATCCGAGGCCTTCGGGGGAAATTTCTCCACGTACTCGGGAAGTTCAAGGGATACTTCTCTCGGATACGAGAGATCTTCTCCATTTATGAGGATGGATATTCCTTCAGACTTTTCTATGATCCTTTTCAAAGTTTCCAGTTGATCTTTAGCGTACTTTCTGATCAAATCGTTCATGATCTCACCTCGCCTTCTAATTATAACAACCAATGATAAAATCAGAACTGAGGTGAAAGGATGATTCTAAAATTCTTGAATGAAACACTTCCCTGGGTTAGAAAACCAAGTAGATACATAGGAAGAGAAATCAACAGCGTTGTGAAAGATCCAGAGGAAATTTCCCTCCGGATAGCCCTCGTTTTTCCCGACACTTACGAGGTAGGTACTTCAAACCACGGTCTTGAGATACTGTACCACATTCTGAACGAGCAACCGGACGTTTGGGCGGAGCGGAGCTATCTTCCCTGGATCGACATGATAGAGCGCATGAAAGAAAAGGATATCCCCCTTTACACCATGGAGTCCTACACACCGCTCTACCAGATGGATGCCGTCGGAATCTCTCTGGAGTACGAACTCTCGTACACCAACGTCGTAGAAGTTTTGAAGCTTTCCAAAATACCCATCTTCTTCTGGGAGAGGAAGAGGAGAGATCCCATAGTTCTCGGTGGAGGTCCGTGCTCTTCGAATCCCGAACCGATCTACGGATTTTTCGACGCGATTCTCATCGGTGATGGAGAGGAAGCGATCCTTGAAATCGCTCAGGTGTTGAAAGAAACGAAGGGAGAAGAAAGAGAAACGATCTGGAAAGAACTCTCCAGGATCGAAGGAGTTTACGTTCCAGCGTTCTACGAGCAGAAAGGAAGAAAGATCGTTCCAGTTTCACCGGAATATCCGCGGACCATAAAGAGAAGAATCGTGAAAGATTTGAACTCCCAGCCTGTTCCGGTGAAGAAGATCGTACCAAATGTCGAATCAGTCCACGACAGAGCTGTCATAGAGGTCGCGAGAGGATGCACGAGAGGATGCAGATTCTGCCATGCGAGCGTTTATTACAGACCTGTGAGAGAAAGATCCCTCGAGAACATCCTCGAAAATGTCGAAGAAATGCTGAAGAACACCGGCTACGAAGAAGTATCACTCCTTTCTCTCTCGACGATGGATCATACTCAAATAGGGGAGATAGTATCCGAACTTTTGAAAAGATACTCAGAAAAGAAGATCGCCGTCTCCATACCATCCACGAGGATGGACAGGTTCGGTGTGGAGATCGCCGGGAGAATTGCCTCCGTGAGAAAAACAGGCCTCACCTTCGCGCCAGAAGCGGCCACACAGCGATTGAGAAACATCATCAACAAGAATATAAGTGAAGAAGACATCTTCGCAACACTCGAAGCCGCGAAAAAATCCGGCTGGAGACGTGTGAAACTCTATTTCATGATGGGACTTCCTGGAGAGACGAACGAAGACCTCGAAGAAATGGTTAAACTCTTAGAGAGAGTGAAGAGACTCGGTTTCAAAGAAGTTTCCGCTTCCGTCTCCGTGTTCGTTCCAAAGCCGCACACACCCTTTCAGTTTGCAAGACAGATTTCCCCTGAGGAGGCGTACGAAAAGATCAAAACACTGAAAAGAGCAAAAAGATCCGCTAGAATCTCCTATCACGATCCAAGAATGAGTCTTCTTGAAGGAGTTTTCTCAAGGGGTGACAGAAAACTTCTGGATCTCATAGTGAAGGCACACGAACTGGGAGCACTCTTCGACGAGTGGAGTGAGATGTTCAGATTCGATCTGTGGGAAAAAGCCTTCGATGAAACGGGAATAGATCCCAATGACTATCTCCGAGAGATCGATCCTTCTGAAGACTTTCCATGGGACCACATAGATATGGGAGTGACAAAGGAGTTTCTGAAAGAAGAGTACAGAAAAGCGCTCAAAGGAGAGACCACAGATGACTGTAGATGGAACAGGTGTTACCTGTGCGGTGTATGCTTCAGATTTGGAGTTAAAAACGTTCTTTTCGGAGGTGAGAGAGGATGATTCTGTTTGGAACGGGTGGAATTCGAGGCGTGATGAGGAAAGGGGAATTCGACGAAGAAACGGTGAAAAGAGCCTCTCTGAGCACCGCCCTCTGGCTGAAAGAGAAAGGTCAGAAAAGCGTGGTGATCGCTTACGACACGAGAAAGAACTCCAAGGAGTTCGCAGAGCTCGCTGGCAGAGTTTTCGCCGGTGAAGGTATAGAAGCCTACGTTTTTCCTGAACCTACCCCGACACCGGTTCTTTCCTTCGCTGTAAGATACATGAAAACGGGTGGAGGTGTGGTCATCACCGCGAGCCACAATCCCCCGGAATACAACGGCTACAAGGTCTACACCTGGGATGGTGTACAAGCGATACCCGAATACACCAATGAGATCACCGAGATATACAAAAAAGTCGATCTTTCCCATGTGAAAGAGGGAGAAATCAAGTTTGTACCCCCTGAAGTGAAAGAGAGCTACATAAAAGCTGTACTCGAAATCGTCTCAAATCTCCCGATGAAGACCGATCTCGATATCGCCTACTCTCCGCTTCACGGAACAGGAGCAAACTACGTGCCTGAGGTCCTGAAAAGACTCGGATTCAAAGTCAGACTCGTAGAAGAACAGATGAAACCTGATCCAAACTTCTCAACCGTTCCCACACCGAATCCCGAGGAAGACGAAGCACTCGTTCTCCTGAATAAAAAAGGAGCTACTCTGGGACTCGCCACAGACCCGGACTGCGATAGAGTGGGAGTGGTCTTCAAAGGGCGAAGACTCACAGGAAACCAGGTAGGTGTCCTTCTCACAGACTTTCTCCTGGATCATGTGAAAGTGGAAAATCCCCTCGTGATAAAGACGATCGTTACAACGGACATGGTGAGACCGATCTGCGAAGAGAAAGGTGCCTTCCTGGAAGAAACGCCGACTGGATTCAAGTTCATAGGACACCTGATAGAGGAACACACCAAAAAAGGTGACAGGAACTTCGTCTTCGGTTTCGAAGAAAGCTGTGGGTACCTTGCGGGAAACCACGCGAGGGACAAAGACGGTGTGGTGGGCAGTGTGCTCTCCGCTGTTGCCTTCAGCAACTACGATCCTTACGAGAAGCTCGAAGAACTCTACCAGAAGTACGGGTACTACATGGAAAAGCTCATCAATTTCAAATTTGAAGATGTTGACAGAGCGGTTGAAATATACAGATCCCTGAAGAACTACGATGGTATCATAGATTATTCAAAGGGTTACGGAAACGTTATTCCGAACGAGACCATAGCCTTCGTCTTTGAAAAATCAAGGATCTTCGTGAGACCTTCGGGAACAGAACCGAAACTCAAGGTTTACATCCACGTGAGAGGAGACACGAGAGAAGAAGCGGAGGAATTGATGAAAGAAAGCGAAAGCAAGATAAAGGAGATCCTGAAGCTGTGAGCTGGTACCCCGGTCATATAGAGAAAGCGAAACGGCAAATAAAGGATCTTCTGAGGCTTGTAAACACAGTGGTGGAGGTCCGCGACGCGCGGGCCCCCTTTGCCACATCAGCGTACGGTGTGGACTTCTCTAGAAAAGAAACGATCATCCTTCTGAACAAAGTGGACATAGCGGACGAGAAAACAACGAAGAAGTGGGTGGAGTTCTTCAAAAAGCAGGGAAAAAGAGTGATCACCACTCACAAAGGTGAACCAAGGAAGGTCCTCCTGAAAAAGCTCTCCTTCGACAGGCTTGCCCGCGTTCTGATCGTTGGTGTTCCAAACACGGGAAAATCAACGATCATAAACAAGCTGAAGGGAAAAAGAGCGAGCTCCGTTGGAGCACAGCCCGGCATCACAAAGGGCATTCAGTGGTTCTCCCTGGAGAACGGTGTGAAGATTCTGGACACACCCGGTATTCTCTACAAGAACATCTTCAGTGAGGACCTCGCAGCGAAGCTCCTTCTTGTGGGAAGCCTACCGGTAGAGAGAATAGAAGACCAGAGAATCTTCGAAAGAGCTTTTGAGATATTCGCTCGAAGCATTGGAATAGAATCATCGTTCAGCGAATTCTTCGAAGACTTCGCGAGAAAAAGAGGACTCCTCAAAAAAGGAGGAGTCCCCGATATAGAAAGAGCCTTGATGCTTTTTTTCACAGAAGTGGCTCAGGGAAAAGCAGGGCGCGTTTCCTTCGAACGCCCTGAAGATATTACTCCTGTACAACAAGAGCAAACTCGAGGGGTTTGAGGACTACCTTCTCTTCATCACTCCACTTTCCGTTCCAGACCCTTCCGCCGGTGATCTCTTTTGGCTCTTTTCCAACATTCGCGGCGATGACGATCTTTTGGCCGTTTTTTTCGTAAGAGTACATGACGAGATCTTTCGTTGTGAGATTTTCAAACTTTCCGTTGAGGACAAAATCGAGGAACTGCTGGCGCACCTTTATCAGTTTTTTGATGAAGTTCAAGACTCCCCTGTCCGGGCTGTCCCAGTGAAGAACGTAGTGGTCGAAAAACGCGAGTTTCCCGAAAAACTCGTCGGTTGGGGAGAGGACTTTTCTCAGGTTTGGATCCGTGTCCAGCCCCAGGTTCATGGGCTGTTTTTCTCCAATCTCCTGCCCCGTGTTCACATAGGGAATAGAGTTCGGCAGAAAGTAAGTCACAAACGGTGCCAGTTTTTTCATCTTAGAAGCGTACTTTCTTGTGGCAATGCGCGGTGTGTCGGGAGTTTCAACGGAGGCGAGGAAGGGAAGAACAAGCTCTTCAGCGATATCAGGAAGTTTTCCTATTTCCTCTACTCTTCCCGCAAAGTACCAGCTACTTCCCAGGATCACATCGTATCCCGCTTCCTTCGATGCTTTGTCTTTTTCCATGTCCAGCTCCTCTGCGATCATCACAAATGCGGGATCGTACTCCTTCACGTTCTTTATTATGAGGTCAAGAAGTTCTTTGGGAAGCGCGTGCCCCATATCGAGTCTTGCACCGTCTATTCCGTATTTTTTCTGGTAATGTGGTATCACGCCCGCGAGGTACTCCCAGAGCTCTCTGTTCGGCTCTTTTCCAGGAAATTTGCTCGCCTTTATTACGTCGTAGAGAACGTAGGGAGGCTGGTTGGGATCGAGAAATCTCTTCGAAGCCTCCGGGTGATCCAGGTACAACCTCAAGAACGTGACATCGTCCCACGTGGGCTGTGGATCGTTGATCAAATCGGAAAATCCTGGAGGAGTGATTATTCCAAATTCTTTCACAATCAACTCCAGAATGTTCCCCTCTTCTCTTTTTATCTTCTCCCACTTTTGAGGGTCGATCAAATTCGGAGGAAGTGTGAACTTTTTGAGATGTCTTTTCACATTTTCTTTGTTGTATATGATCTCGAGTTCGTCCTCGTCTGGTACCTTGAACGGAAGTTCCTCGGCCCTTGGAGGAGTGTAATCCGCGAGTTCCTCCACTTTTATCCAGTAGAACCAGTCCGGATGTTCTCTTATGAGATCAGAGTCTCTGGCGGCCGTTCTCGGAATGAAATCGAGAATCACCCTGATTCCAAGGATGTGACACGCTTCCACAAAGGCTTTGAATTCTTCATCCACCTTGAAAGGTTCGAGGAGAGGATCGTGGTACCTCTCATCGAGTTCCATTGGATTCTTCACGGAGTACGGTGAAGGAGCGTCTCCCTTCTTGAAGAGATCGCTCATTCTACTCACAGGAAGCAAATAGATAGCGTCCGCACCGAGACTTTTGACGAACGGAAGAAGCAGCATCATCTTGAAGAACGTTCCCGCCTCTCTGAAACCAAGAACGTCGTTCTCTTCGTAGTATCCAGAACCCTTGTGATTGTACGCCGCGGTGGTCCTGGGGAGGGATCCATAAACAACGGAACGCTTAATCCAGTCCGGTGTTTTCTCACCCTTCAGAAATGAAAGAGGTTGGGAATAATCCCACTCTCTGGACTGATTCAAAATCCAGTCGGTGATCTCGGCTCCGAGTTCGTAAGGATCGACGAAGCACCTGCCGGATTTTTCGTCGAACTTTTTGAAGAAACCCGGTATCCACAGCTTTGGAACCGCGTAGATTCTCTTTCCTGTGGCTTTTTCTTTGCAGTATCGGTTTATCTCTCTCAAAAGCACGATCATCCCTCCTGATTTAATTGATTTCATCATCTATTTTAACAAAACGCAACAAAACACGCAAGACAGAACTTGATTCTGAGAGTAGTGTAATAGTATAATATTACAGCGAGGTGATAGATCTTGTGGTTCAGGATCGATTTTCACTCCTCAAAACCCATCTACGAGCAGATAAAGGAAAGGATAAAACTCCTGATCCTGTCGGGAAAACTGAAAGAAGGTGAGTTTGTGCCCTCCATAAGATCTCTCGCAGAAGACCTCGGTGTAAATCTGAACACCGTCGCCCGCGCCTACAGGGAACTCGTCCAAGAAGGAGTCTTAGAAGTGAGAAGGGGAGAGGGCTACGTCGTCTCAAAAGTAAACGTGGAAAAGATCCGAACACAGCTTGAAACAGAACTCAGGAAGAAGATCGAAGACTGCAAAAAAGCGGGTATCCCACTGGAGAGGATTCTGAAAATAGCAGAAGAAATCTACAGAGGTGATGAATGATGATCCTCAGGGTGAAAGATCTCAAAAAGTTCTACGGAGAAAAAGCGGCTGTGGATGGCATCAGTTTCGAAGTGGAAAAAGGAGAGATCTTTGCCATACTCGGTCCAAACGGTGCCGGTAAAACAACCACTCTGAAGTGCATCACAGGTTTGAGAAAGAAAGACTCTGGAGAGATCGAACTGAACGGCACGTTCACCTATCTGCCGGAGGAGAAGAAGCTCTATCCGTACCTCAGAGTGAAAGAGATCATCGATCTCTTCAAGAAGATAGGGAAGAACTTCAACGAGAAAAACTGTCTCGAACTTCTCGAAAGGTTCAGAATAGACCTGAACGAGAAAGTGACCAATCTCTCGCACGGCATGAGAACGATCCTTTACCTTTCACTCGTTCTTTCTGAGAACGTGGATCTCTACATACTGGACGAACCCACCTGGGGACTCGATCCCATCGTGCGAAACGAGATACTCGATCGTATAAGATCCCTCACCTTCGAAGGCAAATCCGTTCTCTACACCAGCCATGTGCTCGCAGAAGTGGAAAAAATCGCAGACAGAGTTGCCATCATGAAGGAAGGAAAGATCATCTTGACAGGAAACCTCGACGATATAAAGTCCTCTTACGGTCTTGTGGTTTCCAGAGAGAATCTGAACGGCTATCTTTTGAAAACTCTCAAAAGTGGAGAAAAAGTTTACCTTGTGAAAAAGGAAGAAGCCCCTGAAGGTGTGAAGATCGAAGATGCAGCTTTTGAAGATATATTCGAAGCGATTGTAAGGGGTGAGATAAATGATCGTTAAGGAGTTAAAAGACATGAAGGTGAGATTTCTTGTGATGTTCTTCCTCCTTCTTGGAACGTTCGTGCTCCTGGTAGTGATGAAAGATTACACGCCGGCCCTCACCGAAATGCTGAAGAACGTTCCTGAAGGATTTCTTGAAAAATTCGGTGTCACGGAAGACTTCATAAAGAAGCTTTCAGAGTGGAACTTTTACATCATTACACAGTGGTACGGAAAGAACCTGGGGCAGTTTGTACCGATACTTGCGATCATAATAGCTTTCCCCATATTTGCGAGAGAAATAGAGAACGAAACGATCGAACTTTTGCTCGTGAGGATGTCCAGAGAGAAGCTCTTCAACGTGAAGTTCTTCGCACCTCTTGTTTTCACTTTTGCAGCGCTTGCTGTGCTCGCGCTCGTTCCAATACCTGTGAGCTGGTTCATCGGAGAAAGGCTCGATACAGGACTGGTGTTCAAATACTTCCTTGTGGAGATGATAACGACTTACCTGTGGTTTTCCGTCACAGTGTTCTTCTCTGTGATCTCTTCAGATCAGGTGAAGCCTCTCATCGCTTCGATCGCTCTTCTTGCTGGAACTACCGTTCTGGGTGGGTTCGTGAAGACGCTCTCCACTTTGAACACCTACTCCTACGTTCTGAAGGGTGATGTCACACTCTGGCCGTCGCTGATCTACACTCTAACCGGTGTTGTTTTCACTTATCTTTCCTGGAGGAGTTTCAAAACAAGAGACTTCTGAGGAGGTGTGAAGAATGATAATCACCACCACGGAACAGGTACCGGGATACAGGGTGAAGGAGATCTTGGGGGTGGTTTCAGGAAACGTGGTGATGTCAAAGCATTTGGGAAGAGACATAGCCGCTGCCTTTAAAACCCTCGCGGGTGGTGAGATCAAAGGCTACACGGAGATGCTCACGGAGGCAAGAAACATTGCGCTGGAAAGGATGATGAAAGAAGCGGAGAAACTTGGGGCGGACGCGGTGATAGGATTCAGATATTCTTCCTCCACGATCATGAGCGGTGCTGCGGAGATCCTCGCGTACGGAACCGCGGTGAAACTGGAGAAAATTTAAAGGGGCGGGAACGCCCCTTGATTACACTTCTTCTTCCTCTTCGAGTTCTTCCAGATTTATATCCTCCGTTACTTCTTCACTCGTTTCTTCTGCACTTTCTGTTTCTTCTTTCTCCGCAGTGAGAGGAGCTCCCTCTCTTCCCTCGAGGTACGCGTCTGCGATGACGGAAGTGATGAGTTTTATGGATCTGATCGCGTCGTCGTTTCCAGGGATGACGTAGTCGATGGGATCGGGGTCGCAGTTTGTGTCGACAATAGCCACGATGGGAATTCCCAGTTTGTTCGCCTCTGCCACAGCGATCTTTTCCTTTCTCGGATCAACAATGTAGATGATGTCCGGAAGTCTCCTCATTTCTTTGAGCCCGCCGAGGTTCTTTCTGAGCTTTTCAAGAACTCTTCTGATTCTGCTCTGCTCTTTCTTTGGAAGTTCTTCGAGCTTGCCGCTCTGCTCCATTTCTTCGAGTTCGATGAGTTTGTCTATCCTCGATCTGATCGTTTTGAAGTTCGTCAAAAGTCCTCCAAGCCATCTGTTGTTCACGTAGAAGGCTCCGCACCTTTCTGCCTCGGCCTTTATGACTCCTTGGGCCTGCTTTTTCGTTCCCACGAATAGAATCGTCGCACCTTCGCTGGCTTTCTCCCTTACGAAGTAGTAAGCCTCTTCGAGCAACTGCTGGGTTTTCTGAAGGTCGATGATGTAGATACCTTTCCTCTCCGTGTAGATGTAGGGAGCCATCTTCGGGTTCCATCTTCTCGTTCTGTGTCCAAAGTGAACTCCCGCTTCCAGAAGCTGTTTCATTGTAACAACAGGCACAGACAACACCTCCACTCTTTTGGTTTTGATCCTCCGCTCCCTTCACACCCACGCCGGCCTTTTCACAGGCACCGAGGGTGGGATCCAGGAGCGTGCGTGATATACACCTTGAGAATTCTACCATCGAAGAAGGGAAATTTCAATTGTTCTTGTTTGAAACCCTTGGATCCACGATAAACTTCACAACGTAGAAAATCCCGAATACACCGATCAACCCCGTGAGGACCATGAGAACACCGTATCCAGAAAGATCTGCTATTTTACCTCCAATGAGGGGAGCAACGAAGGAAAAAGGAGCGATTGAGAAGTACAGGGAACCCATGTAGAGTTCTTTTCTCTTTCCAGACACAAAATCCAGCGTGATCGCCATGTTTCCAACGTTGTTCGTGGTGTTCACAAGGCCCATCAGAGCAAAGACGGGGTAAGCGTGCACCGGTGATGTGGAAAGAAACGCCAGTATGACAGCCCCAGAATAAAAGATCTTGCTGAGAAGGAGATTCAGTTTGTGCCCCTTTCTGTCACCGAGAGGGCCGAACAGGAAAGAAGACAGTCCCTGAGAAACGAGAACGATCGCCGTGAAAACCGCTGCCGATTCGTCTGGAAGTGAGAACTTCTCCAGCAAATACACCGTGATGAAACCGCTGGACGCAAACATGAAACTCGTGATGATCCTCTCTATCAAAAAGTTCCGGAAATGTCTGTCCAGAAAGACATTCTTCATGTTCTTTATGTAGTTCCATATGGGCTCATCCTCTGGAAGTGTGTGATCCGGCACTTCCCTTGTGAGAGCCAAAAACACGAAGGACACCATGAAGAAGACAAACGCTGTGAGAAAGACGTAACCAAAGTTCACAGGAAACGGGTAGCTCGAGAGAAGCTCTCTGGCGATGACAGAACCACCAACTCCCAGTATCGCTCCAAGACCGTTTCCCATAGCAAAGAAAGTACCTCTTCTTCGTGGATCTATAACCTTCTCTATCATACTCATCCACGGAGGACCCAGAAAGCCCATTGAGAATGTAGCGATCCCAACCATCAGAATGGAAAGGTAAAGAGCCAGCCTCGGAGAAGGAACAGCGAGGTAAAAACTGATCAGAGCCATGAACAGGTAAGGGAGCCTCTCTCCCAGAGTTACCTTGAGAACGAGATTCAATTTCTTTGGCGATCTCTCCGCGTACTTTGCGCCCCATATGGCTGGAATACCCCAGCCCAGGTTCGCAATGGCCGGGATGAGACCCAGCTCCAGATTGGAAGCACCAAGATTTCTGGCAAAAACAGGAAAGAGCGTAAAAATGGATCCAAGGGTCATTCCAAGACTGAAGAACGCGTAATCCAGTGAATTCACGATGAAATTCCACCGGTAGTCCTTCTCCGTCAAACGTTTCATCTTCTTCTCTCCCGGCTCTGAAGTATGCAGCATAAGATATTCTATCCTAATTTTTCGTTTCAGGAGAGTACGAAACTTCTTAACTTTTCGTAAAGTCGATCCCAGTCTCTTTCTCTCTCCACATACTCTCTGTTTCTTCTGCCGAGTTCTGAAAGATCCTCCTCGAAGATCCTCCTCAGCGCCTCTTCGAGATTATCCTCCCTGAAAAAGACAGCACCCTTTGTTTTCTTGAAAGGGAGATTTTCGATATCGACACAGAGAACTGGTTTTCCAGAGGCCATGTAGTCTACCACCTTGTAGGAACTCACGGCGGGGTGATCCATCACGGTTTGAGAGAGAGTGAAGAGGAGAACATCTGCCTTCTGAAGAAGGTAGGGAACACACCTTTTCGGAACAGGATCAAAAAAGAACACGTTCTGCAGATCTTTCGCCGTTTCTTTCACAGAAACAAGATAATCCGCATGAGACGGTCCGACAAAAAAGAACACAAAACGATCTCTCAAGTTTTTGTTCACTTTTGAGAGTGTTTCTATGAACTCTTTTATTCCCTTATGTTCGACGATGGATCCCGCGTAGACAACCTTTATCTTGCCATCAGGCACCTTTGAGAAGACTTCATCCACCACCGGGCACGGTTCTGGATCTTTGAAAACCTTCAGATCAACACCGTTGGGAATGTAGATGAAATTTTCTGGTCGAACCTTCAATCTGTTGAAGTGCTCGGAAAGATCAGGAACAAGAGAAATGAATCCATCCGCCTTCGGATAATACTTTTTGCACATGTGGTCGAAGAGCTTTGAAACTGGATGACGGTAACTCAGAGAACCGAGTTTTACAAGATCGTCCGGCCAGACATCCCTGATCTCGATGAAAAATTTTCCGCCTTTTCTTCTCACATAGTACCAGCCAAGGCTCCAGGAAAACGGATGCGGAGAAGACGCTATGATGACGTCGTATCTCTTCTGAATGATCTTCTTCCTTCCGTTTCTGTAATAATCTATCGATGAGAGAAGCCTCGAAAGGGAGTTTCCGGTGTACTCTCTTGTCTCAACGACGATGAAATCCACACCGTCCTTAGAAAAGCTCCATCCGAACGTTTCGCTCCATCTTTTTCCAGTGAGGTGCGAAAAATCCCCGATGTAGATGTCCACTCTGTGACCTTCTCTTACAAATCGCTTCGCAAGTTCGAAATGCCTCGTTTCTGCGCTTCCCACTTCTGGTATGCTCGCGTAGTGATTGAGTATGGCTATGTTCAAGAGGATTCCTCCTTGTAGTAACTCTGATTGTCCAAAAGCTGCTCTTCAGGAACGTCTCTCACCACTCTTGCTGGAATTCCCATGACTATTTTTCTGTCGGGAACATCCCTTGTGACAACAGAACCAGCTGCTACCAAAGCATCTTCACCTACAACAACACCCGGTAGAATAGTTGCGTTCGCTCCTATTCGTGCACCTTTTTTTAGAGTTGGTCCTTTGAAAAATTTCTTTCTCTCTTCTGTTCTTCCAAGGAAGTTGTCGTTTGTGAACGTCACCTCAGGGGCGATGAAACAGTAGTCTTCGATCGTCGAAAGTGCTGTGATGTAGGCGTTCGTTTCTATTTTCACATATCTTCCTATGGTAGTTCTGTTCTCAACAGTGACACCCTTTCCTATCACCGTGTAAGGCCCTATTTTTACATCTTCTCTTATCACTACAAGATCTCCCACAAACACAAAATCTTCCAGGACACTTCCCCGGTATATCACACAGTTGGCACCTATAGTCACACCGTTCCCTATTTTGAGAGGAGGAAACTCTTTTTCCTCAGTCACGGCGGATATGGCAGACTTGAAGGGAAGTTTCCCGAGAACTGTCCCATCGAAAATAACACAGTTATCACCTACGATCGTTCCGTCCCTGATCACCACGTTGTGACCTATCATTACGTTGTTTCCTATAACCACGCCGTCTTCTATCACCACGTTGCGGCCTATTTTTAAGTTTTCTCCAATTTTTGCCCCTTTTGAAATAAAACTCATAATCCAGCCTCCCTCTCGGATTATCTGGAAAGATTTTACCACCCATGTCGTTACAAAAATTTAACATTAAAATCCCTAAAGCCTCTTCCGATTAAAGATAATGGAAAGCCCGGCGCCGGGACAGGGAAGTAAGAATACTCACACGGAGGTGAGTAGGTCATGAGGATCAATCACAACATCAGTGCGTTGAACGCTTGGAGAAACATCAGTCAGACCCAGTACAGCATGAGCAAGACACTCGAGAGGCTCTCCTCTGGTTTGAGGATCAACAGAGCAGGAGACGACGCAGCAGGACTTGCCATCAGCGAAAAGATGAGAGGTCAGATCAAAGGTCTCAACATGGCGATCAAAAACGCTCAGGACGCCATCTCCCTGATCCAGACAGCGGAAGGAGCTCTCACAGAAGTTCACTCGATTCTTCAGAGAATGAGAGAACTCGCAGTTCAGGCAGCGTCTGATACCAACACAGACGTTGATAGAGAACAGATTCAGAAGGAAATCGATCAGCTCAGAGAAGAAATCGACAGAATCGCAAGAACAACAGAGTTCAACACCAAAAAGCTTCTCGATGGAAAACTTGAAAGCTTCAGAAGCCAGGTTGATGCAAAAGTTGTTACCGGTGGAAATATCAATGTTCAGCTTGGATCGGTTTCAAGTGCAGCGGTTGAGGGAACGTATGTGATTGAAGTAGGACAGTTCAATGGAGCTGAAACCTCAGAGCTCGATGTTAAAATAACATTGTTCACCGCTGGTGGTTATTCTACCACAGTTGTAACCATAACTGTAGGTTCAGCAACAGTTGGAAATATCAACTTCACATGGGATACGGATGTCCTCAGCATTAACGACTTTGGTGGAGCCCTACCGAAAAACGAAGTAGTCGACAGCGCAGTTGTCAGAGTAGAAGCTATCTACACATCCGCTTCCCAGCTCATTTTCCAGATCGGAGCAAACGAAGGGCACAACATGGTTGCAGGAATCGACGACATGAGCGCAGCAGCACTCGGATTGACAACAGTTTCTCTTGACGTAACCACTCAAGACGCAGCAGAAAGGGCGATCATGGTTGTGGACGCTGCGATTCACAGGGTGAGCACGGCAAGGGCAGCACTTGGTGCCGTCCAGAACAGGCTCGAACACACCATCTCCAACCTCGGAGTTGCAGCGGAAAACCTCACAGCAGCAGAATCCAGAATCAGAGATGCGGACATGGCAAAAGAGATGATGGAATTCACCAAACAGCAGATACTCCTGCAGTCCAGTATGGCAATGCTCGCTCAGTCCAATACACTCCCACAGAACGTCCTCCAGCTGATGAGATAAAAATGAACACCGTCAATCCAGGGGGCATACGCCCCCTTTTATTTTTGTGCAAAAATATATGAGGAAGGAAAGAACAGGACATAGAAATATACAACCGAGGTGAGAAAATGAGAAAGTGCCTGCTTTCTGTAGCTATGATAGTGAAAGACGAAGAACACAACATAAGAAGAGCCCTTGAAAGTATCAAAGACGTTGTCGATGAAATCGTGGTTGTTGACACAGGATCTACAGACAGAACACCAGAGATTGTGAGAGAATACACGGACAAGCTCTACTTCCACGAGTGGAAAAACGATTTCTCTGAAGCA
The DNA here is from genome assembly GCF_000008545.1 of Thermotoga maritima MSB8. Classification (NCBI taxonomy): domain Bacteria; kingdom Thermotogati; phylum Thermotogota; class Thermotogae; order Thermotogales; family Thermotogaceae; genus Thermotoga; species Thermotoga maritima. Next base: position 784,530 of record NC_000853.1, on the reverse strand, counting down.
AGAAACTTCTCTTTGAAATTTCCCACCTGCGAGTGGGTCCTTATCCTGGACGCTGACGAAGAAGCTTCAGAAGAGTTCAGACAAAACATCAGAAGTTTTCTGGAAAGCCTTCCAGAAGACGTGAACACCGTGTATCTTCCTACAGTGAGCTATCTTGATTGGGATTTCAAAAGAACAGAAATAGCCTCAACCCCTAGAATCTTCAGAAATGGTACTGTTTATTACAAGAACATTGTGCACAACCAAGCCGTTTATAAACCAAAGGTGGTGCATGCACCATTTGTGATTTATCATTACGGCTACATCTGGACAAGAAAGCTCAAAAAGAACAAGTATGAACGAACAGCGACGCTGATCAGGGAACAACTAAAAACTGTGAAAAATCCCATTGAAAAGATATATTACCTTATCCAGCTCTACAAAACAGAGAAAACAGGTGGCAGAAAACATGAAGAAAACAGAATTGCATGGGAAACTCTGCAGGAAATAATGAAGGTTGGGAAAATACCTCCAATAGGTCTGGAGTTTCTTTATATATTCGGAATGGAGCTGATTTTGAACGGGTTTCTTGAAAAAGGGGAAGAACTCATAGATACTGCCATAAGGGTTTTTCCGGAAAATCCTGATCCATATTTTGCAAAGCTTGCTATCTATGAGAGAAGAAAAGACTGGGAAAATCTCTATCAATGGGGAAAGAAATTTCTCGATGTTTTAAATAAAGCTCTATCGCAGGCTGAAAAGTATGAATTCACCATCACAACTATAAAAGAAATAGGAACAGCTCACCTTCTCATGTGCCACGCTTGTATAAAGCTTAAAAAATGGAACGAAGCCTATGAACATCTACTGAAAGCAATCGAAAATAATATAGATGAGTCTAAATTCACCCTCACACTCCAAATTGTTTCAGAGATAGATGAAAGTGAGAATTTTCAAAAGGTACTTAAATTGGTAGAAAAGATCGCTGAACACTCTGAAAATCTGTTTTTCGATGAAATAGTTGAGAAAATCGCAGAATTTGAGATAGAAGCATCCGAAGAACTTTTGAACAAACTACCCGTTTCAAGGAAAATCTCCAAATTCATTTTGAAAAGATTAGTAGAAAAAAAGGATTTCCTGTTTGAATACCTGACAGGCGGTGATATTAACTCCTTTGTGGAAAAAACAGGTATCCCCGGACTTCTTTTCATTTTCGATCTTTTGAAGAATAGGGAAACAGAAGGAAGGCTCATCAGAATTCTCTCGAAGATAGAAGGCGATGAAAAGCCAAACGGTATCGTACAGGCTCTCATCGGTGACCTGTATCTGAAACTTGGAAACTTCTCAGAAGCCATCTCGAGGTACAGAAAAGCATTGGAACTGGCCCCGGAGATAGGAAATTTCATAAAACCTGTGATAGAAGATCTGAAAACACGACTCGACCCGGACATAGAAGGAGTCTATGAGGAACTGTACAGATACTTCTCAGGCTACAGAGAGTTTCCGTTCAACATTCTCGAATTCACGAAGGAAGACGCGGAAAAACTGTATCTCATCTCTGATCATCCACTCGCCATCTACACCTCGGCGGTGGCTGTGTTTCCAAAAAGCAAAGAAAAAGCAAGAGCGCTTCTTGAAAGAATAAAAGACGTCTCGAAACTTTCATTTTACTACTACCGCCTCGCAAAGACATGGGAAGAAGAAAATCCATCGAAAGCTTTCGAACTTCACATAAAGGCAGTGGAAGAAAACGAAAACCTGGGAGACATAGCACTTGGAAGATACAAATACGACGGGCTTTATCCGAACCAGACTTTTCCGTTCATGAAAAAAGAAGACGAAATCGTCTGGGCGGGGAACATAACAGAGAAATTTTCCGGCCTTGGTGTGATCCACCCTGTCAGAGCTTGGAAGAGAAAAGAAAACCTCTACTACGCACTTCCACATCCTACAGATGAAGCTCTGAAGCTCTACAAAGAAAGGGAAAAAGAAATCCTGAAGGAACCTCCATTCAAAGTGAAAGAAGAGCACATGATAGGGGTTCTCCTGGAAAGCGATATAAGAGACCTGAGAATCAAAGGGGAAGCTTCTGGTCTTGAATCCATTCTGAAAGATCTGGAAATAGAACTGAAAGAAGACTCCAAAAACCTCCTTGTTGTTTCTGGTGTTGAAGAGACTCTCGATCTGAGTAAAATTGCTGAAGATGCTGAAAGGGTTCTTCTTTTCTTCTTCGTTCCTGATCTGAGAGATAGAAATAACTCTGTTTGGTATTATCCTGCTTTTAGAGTATTGAGAACCACCCATCAAATGAAGAAAACTCTGGAAGATTTGAGATTCTCCGTTGTTAAAGTGAAAGCACTTGATAAAAACCTCAGGTTCATTGAAGCCTTAAGGAGGCTCTGATCATGGACATCTTTGAAGAGATAAGAAAAAAGATTGAACAAAAAGAATTCTCGAAAGCAAAAGAAATGGCTGAAAAAATAGAAGATGAAGTGGAAAAATACAACTCACTTGGAATCATACACTACTACGAAGGTAAAGTCAGCGAAGCGCTTGAGTTTTTCAAAAAAGCCCTCGATATCAATCCAGTTCACGATGATGCTCTTTTCAACTACTCGAAGGTGCTCTTCGAAAAGGGAGAATACTTTGAATCCTGGAGATATTTGACGAGGATCAACAACAAAACGTGGGAAGTCTACGACATGCTCGGAGACACACAGCTGAAACAGAACAATCCAGCGATGGCTCTTTATTATTACAAAAAGGCAGCAGAACTTTCCAACATACCGGAAATGAAAGAAAAATACCAAATCCTGAAAGACCAGTTCAAAAAAGACGTAAAGCTTGCCATATTCTGCCTTCCTGGTCTGGACAACTTCATAAAGGATATAGCTCAGATTTTGTCGAACATCTACGATGTGAAGCTTGTTGTTACAACAGATGTCAGACAGATCCAGGAAGCTTACAACTGGGCGGATATCGTTTGGCTCGAATGGGCGAACGAAATGGCAGTGGAGGTAACAAATAAGCTTCCAAAGGATGGGAAAAAAATTCTTTGTCGACTTCACAGCTATGAAGCATTGGCCAATTACCCTGAAAAAATAAATTGGAAAAACGTCGATAAATTGATTCTTGTTGCAGAACATATAGAACGTATCCTTCGAGATTACCATTCTGAAGTTTACAAGCAAGTAAAAGACAAGATAGTAATTGTTCCAAACGGTCTTGATCTGAACAGACTTAAGTTCAAAGTTAGACAACCCGGATTCAACATAGCAGTTGTGGCTCACATCAATCATAAAAAAGATCCTGCTATGTGGCTTCAAATTATAGGCATGTTGAGAAAAATTGATGAAAGATACACTTTACACATAGCTGGGGATTTTCAGGAAATAAGGTACGCTAATTATTTCAAACACTTCATAAAGGACGCAGGCCTTGAAAAGAACGTAAAACTCTACGGCTGGGTCGAGGACGTGAACGCTTTTCTTGAAGATAAAAATTATCTGCTTTCAACGAGTATTCATGAAAGCTTCGGGTACAACATTGCTGAAGCGATGGCAAAAGGGATAAAACCTATTATACATAACTACGCTGGGGCAAAGACGCAGTGGCCAGATGATCTTGTATTTAACTTTATCGACGAAGTAATTCGAATTGTAACCAGCAGAGATTACAACTCAGAGAAATATAGATCGTTTGTCGAAAAAAACTGTTCTCTTGAGAAGCAAATTACATCAATATTGAGCATTGTCCAACTTCAAGATAACAACAGAACAAAAAATAAATCAATCCATAAGAAATCAACCACAGACACAGAGAATAGTTTCGCGAAAATATGGAAAGAGTATAGTAAAATTGATTCTTTCACGATCATGAACGATCTTCCAGGAAAAAGTCTTAGATCAGAATTCGTAAGTTTATTAGAGCGCTTTTTTATTCTCAATAAAGCACGGATTTTAGAAGTCGGAACTGGAACAGGGGCGTTCTCAATTGAACTTGCACTCAGAGAAGCAGATGTCACTGGTATAGACATCGATCCTACTTCCATCGAACTAGCAATCAGGATAAGCAAGGATTATAATGTTGAAAACGTTGAATTCAAAGTAGGTGATGGTTTCAAACTAACAGAATCGTTCAAACCACAGGAGTTTGATATTGCTTTCAACATGGGAGTGGTTGAACACTTTAAAGATGACGACATAATCAAAATGTTAAAGCAGATGGGTGAAGTTGCGAAATTCGTTGTAGTAGGCGTTCCGTACAGTGGTTCGTTTGTTTACAAAACAGCAAAAGAAACCGCTCAAAAACTTGGTGCCTGGGAATATGGTTTTGAAAGAGATTTTTTAACCTTGGAACCTCTTATCAGACGAGCAGGTTTGATCCCTCTTCATGAAGAAGTAATAGGAGTTCTGGCAGAACCGTTTTACCTGAGAAGGATAAATCCAGAGTGGGTACCTTTAAAAATAGCTGAGAATTTGCAAAAATATTTTCAAGGTGAAAAAGTTGGTTCATGGCTGATTTGTTTTGCAACAAAATGGCCAGGTTACGCAGATGAATTTCTGAAATTAGATGATCACAAGAAAATAAAGTTTGAAAGCACACAAATAAGCTTATTAACTGTCCCCAAGCCGCTGGTTTCTATTGTTATACCTGTTTTGAACGGAGCAAATTATGTAAAAAGACTCGTGGATAATATTAAACGGATCGATTATGAGAATTTCGAAGTTGTATTAGTTGACGATGGTTCAACTGATGGAACAGCTGATTTATTTGAAAGGCTCATAAAAGGAGAACCTAAGTTACGAGAGAAGATTTTGATAATTAGAAATAAAGAAAACGTTGGAACCTTTCACTCAAGATTGATAGGCGTTAAACACAGCCAAGGATCATTTGTTTTCTTTCATGATATTGATGATCTTGTTTACTCCAAAGGAGTCAAAAAACTTCTGGATGATTTGTTGAATTTTCCGAACAAAAAAACATTACTCACTGTAACAAATGCTTTGATGTCAGGAGAACAGTTCAATGGAGAAATTTGGTGTAGTAATTTTTACAAAAACAAAGAAGAATTGTTTGTTTCAGAAATCACTTCTCTTTCAGGGAAATTTTCGATAATAGACACTCTTATAGAACGTATCCCTCTTCAAAAAGCTTATGAAGAACTTGCCGAAGTTCTTCATAAAGTAGGAATAATAAAAATGACGATTGCCGAGGATACAATTCTTGCCGATTATCTTTTATTGGAGCATTTTGTGGAAAAAATGATTCCTACTTTCTACACTTTCCTGGGCTATGAGGTCGGTAACTTACAATCGAGCTCAAAAAAACTTTTGGAAAGGATCAAACAGATTCCCATACAAATCTCTTTCCTCATGGTAATGTCACAAAAAGAAAAATTATTCGATAAGGCAACTCTCAATCAGCTTGAAAATACTGTGAAGCAAAGCGCTGCTAGAATCTATGGTCAGGAATTGGGACAGAAATTCTTTGAAAACTATCTAGAATTCAAACGTCGCTTTTCCAGTATACTTCTATAAATTACAATATATGAAAAAATTCACATAGTTGTTCCAGTTTTTGAAACCGCTTTCCTTACATTTTCTGCTATAATCACTTTGGAATCCCTAATTTAATGGAGGTGTCTCTGTATGCCAAAAATCTGGACTGAAAGGATCTTCGACGATCCGGAAATCTACGTTTTGAGGATAGATGATGACCGAATAAGATACTTCGAAGCGGTCTGGGAAATACCCGAAGGGATCAGCTACAACGCATATCTTGTGAAGCTGAATGGTGCAAACGTTCTGATAGACGGCTGGAAGGGAAACTACGCAAAAGAGTTCATCGACGCTCTGTCCAAGATCGTTGATCCCAAAGAGATCACGCACATCATCGTAAACCACACCGAGCCGGACCACAGCGGATCTCTCCCCGCAACACTCAAAACGATTGGACACGATGTGGAAATAATCGCTTCGAACTTCGGAAAAAGACTTCTCGAAGGCTTCTACGGCATAAAAGACGTGACTGTCGTGAAGGATGGAGAAGAGAGAGAAATCGGAGGAAAAAAATTCAAATTCGTCATGACTCCATGGCTTCACTGGCCCGACACGATGGTGACGTATCTTGATGGAATTCTCTTCAGCTGTGATGTGGGTGGTGGATACCTGCTCCCAGAGATCCTGGACGACTCAAACGAGAGCGTTGTGGAAAGGTACCTTCCCCACGTCACAAAGTACATCGTCACGGTGATAGGCCATTACAAGAATTACATCCTCGAAGGTGCGGAAAAGCTCTCCAGTCTGAAGATAAAGGCGCTCCTTCCAGGGCACGGACTGATCTGGAAGAAAGATCCTCAGAGACTTTTGAATCACTACGTGAGCGTTGCAAAGGGAGATCCGAAAAAAGGAAAGGTCACGGTGATCTACGATTCCATGTACGGCTTCGTCGAGAACGTGATGAAGAAGGCGATCGACTCTCTCAAGGAGAAAGGTTTCACACCGGTTGTGTACAAATTCTCCGACGAAGAGAGACCCGCGATCAGCGAGATCCTGAAAGACATCCCGGACAGTGAAGCACTGATCTTCGGTGTTTCCACCTACGAAGCAGAGATACATCCACTCATGAGATTCACCCTTCTCGAGATAATAGATAAAGCGAACTACGAAAAACCCGTCCTCGTCTTTGGAGTGCACGGCTGGGCTCCATCCGCAGAAAGAACAGCAGGAGAGCTTCTGAAAGAAACGAAGTTCAGAATTCTCTCCTTCACGGAGATAAAAGGTTCAAACATGGATGAGAGAAAGATCGAAGAGGCGATATCTCTTCTCAAAAAAGAACTGGAGTGATGAACTGTGAAAGTAGTGATCGTTGGAAACGGCCCCGGCGGGGTTGAACTCGCAAAACAGCTTTCAGAAGAACACGAGGTCACCATCGTGGAAAGAGAAACGGTGCCCTACTACACGAAACCCATGCTCAGCCATTACGTCGCGGGACTGGCGGAAGAAAAAAGTCTCTTTCCCTATCCGATCGACTGGTACGAAAAGAAGGGAATAAAACTCCTTCTTGGAACAACCGCAAAGAGAATAGACGCAGAAAAGAAAGTTCTCGAAACAGACAGAGGAACCCTTGAATATGACGTCCTCGTTCTCGCAACGGGTGCAAAGCCAAGGACACTGAAGATACCCGGCTGGGAGCGAATGTACACTCTGAGGACGATAGAAGATGCAAAAAGATTGAAAGGAGCAGTAGAAAGAGAGAAAGATCTTCTCATCATCGGCGGAGGGTTCATCGGTCTTGAAATCGCAGGAAATCTGTCGAAGCAGGGTATCAAAGTGAAAGTGGTTGAGAAAATGACCCGTCTCATGGGGCTGGACGAAGAACTGACAGAGAGAATAAAAGGAGAGCTCGAAAAACACGGAGTGGAGTTTTACCTCGGCAGGGACGTGGAGAGAATAGAAAACGATGTTCTCGTCACAGACAAAGAAGAGATACCGGCGAGGGTGATTCTCTGCTCCATAGGAATTGTCCCGGAGGTGTCGCTCGCAAAGGAGAGCGGACTCGATGTGAACAGAGGCATCTTGGTGGACAAAACGTTCAGAACCTCGAAACCTGACATATATGCCATTGGAGACTGCGCAGAGCACGAAGGCATCATCTGTGGAACGGCGAAAGCCGCTATGGCACACGCGAAAGTTCTGGCAAACACGTTGAAGGGCATACCCGATGAGTACGATTTCCACTTCAGATCTTCTTACTTCAAGTTCGGAGACTTTCCTATAGCCATAGTTGGAGAGCTCACAGACAGAGGAGAGTGGATCGACAGCGAAACAAAGTCTTTCTACAGAGACGAAAAAATCGTCGGTGTGGTCGTTCTCTCCGACGTGAGAAAAGCCAGGGAGTGGGAGGAAAGACTAAGAAGCACGCGATGAGGCTTTTCGACAGAATAGCGGAAAAGTACGATCTTTTGAATAGAATCCTCTCTTTTGGCATGGATACAAAATGGAGAAAACGGGTAGTGGAACTCATCCTTGAGGTGAATCCAGAAAAGGTCCTCGATCTTGCCACAGGAACCGGAGATGTAGCCAGACTCCTGAAAAGAAAAGCACCGCATCTCGAAATCACAGGCCTGGATTCTTCATCGAAGATGCTGGAAATAGCAGAAAAGAGATTGAAAGATGGAGAGTTCATCGTAGGAGACGCTCACAATCTTCCTTTCTACGATAGAAGTTTCGATGCCATCACCGTGGCTTTCGGCTTCAGAAATTTCTCAGACAGAAGAAGAGTCCTGAGAGAGTGCAGAAGAGTTCTCAAAAGAAAGGGAAGGTTGGTGATCCTTGAACTCCTTCCACCTAACACCAAAAGATTCACGGGAAAGATCTACTCTTTTTATTTGAAGACCTGGGTTCCATTCGTTGGGGGTCTTTTCAGTGGGGATTTCCATGCCTACAGGTACCTCTCCACCTCAGTCCTCAACTTCCTGACACCGGATCAAATAGTGGAGATGATGAAAGAAGAAGGCTTCGAGGTGAGTTTTGAACCTCTTTTCTTCTCTGTAGCGGGAATTTTCATCGGCGATTTGATTTGGTGAGATGTTTTGGATCACCTGCAAAAGCTGATAGAATTTTCTCAGGTAATTAATTCGTCTCAGAAACGAATTTAACATAAGGGGGCAGGATCATGAAGATCTCCATCATCGGAGCAGGAAGTGTGAGGTTCGCACTTCAGCTTGTGGGAGACATCGCTCAGACGGAGGAACTTTCAAGGGAAGATACACACATCTACATGATGGACGTTCACGAAAGAAGACTGAACGCATCTTACATCCTCGCAAGAAAGTACGTGGAAGAGCTGAACTCTCCTGTGAAGATCGTAAAAACATCCAGTCTGGATGAAGCCATAGATGGAGCAGACTTCATCATAAACACCGCCTATCCTTACGATCCGAGGTACCACGACAGCGGCTCTCAAAGATGGGACGAGGTCACAAAGGTCGGTGAAAAACACGGCTACTACAGAGGAATAGACAGTCAAGAGCTGAACATGGTTTCCACTTACACCTACGTTCTTTCTTCTTATCCCGACATGAAGCTCGCCCTCGAGATAGCGGAGAAGATGAAAAAGATGGCACCCAAAGCGTACTTGATGCAGACGGCAAATCCCGTCTTCGAGATCACGCAGGCGGTGAGAAGGTGGACTGGTGCGAACATAGTGGGGTTCTGCCACGGTGTTGCCGGGGTTTATGAAGTCTTCGAAAAACTCGACCTCGATCCGGAAGAGGTAGACTGGCAGGTCGCCGGGGTGAACCACGGTATCTGGCTGAACAGGTTCAGATACAGAGGAGAAGATGCATACCCGCTTCTTGACGAGTGGATAGAGAAGAAGCTACCAGAGTGGGAGCCGAAGAACCCATGGGACACACAGATGTCTCCTGCCGCGATGGATATGTACAAATTTTACGGTATGCTTCCGATAGGTGACACCGTGAGGAACGGCAGCTGGAAGTACCACTACAACCTGGAGACGAAGAAGAAGTGGTTTGGAAAGTTCGGCGGTATAGACAACGAAGTGGAAAGACCGAAATTCCACGAGCAACTCAGAAGAGCAAGAGAGCGCCTCATAAAACTCGCAGAAGAGGTTCAGCAAAACCCAGGTATGAAACTCACAGAGGAACATCCCGAGATCTTCCCGAAAGGAAAACTCAGCGGAGAACAGCACATTCCTTTCATCAACGCGATAGCGAACAACAAACGTGTGAGGCTCTTTCTGAACGTGGAGAACCAGGGAACACTCAAAGACTTTCCCGATGATGTCGTGATGGAACTTCCCGTCTGGGTGGACTGCTGTGGAATCCACAGAGAGAAAGTGGAACCCGATCTCACCCACCGGATAAAGATCTTCTATCTGTGGCCCAGGATTCTGAGAATGGAGTGGAACTTAGAAGCATACATCTCGAGGGACAGAAAGGTGCTCGAAGAAATCCTCATCAGAGATCCAAGGACAAAATCCTACGAGCAGATCGTGCAAGTGCTCGATGAGATCTTCAACCTGCCGTTCAACGAAGAGTTGAGGAGATACTACAAAGAGAAACTCTGAAAGAACAAAGCCCCCTGACCGGGGGCTTTTCTTTTGGCTGGGGCGGGTGGATTCGAACCACCGATCGCGGATCCAAAGTCCGCCGCCTTACCGCTTGGCCACGCCCCAACCCTTTCCGTGCTATAATTTTACCACTGTAGGAAAGCTCCTTCAAGGGAGGAAGCCAGCATGCGAAAGATCACACTTCGTTCAAAACTGGACGGGAGAGAGATCGTTTTCGAGGAAAATCAAAATCTCTTCGATATAGCCAGAGAGTACCAGAAGTACTACAGGTACAAAATACTGGCTGCGAGGGTGAACAACAGGATAATAGAACTCTTCAGAACACCCGATAGAAGCGGAGAACTCGAATTTTTAGACCTCACAGATCCCGACGGACTCAGAATATACCAGAGAGGACTCGTCTTCCTCGCAAGTCTCGCCGTGAGAAAACTGAATTCGGAATGGCGATTGAAGGTCCTTCACTCACTCGGGAAGGGGATATACTGCGAAATCTATAAGGGAAATGAATTAATCGTTCCCGATCAGAATCAGGTGTTCGCCATAAAAGATAAGATGAGAGAACTCGTCGAGAAAGATCTGCCTATTGAGAAGAGAACGTTCTACAAAGACGAAGCAAGGGAGATATTAATGAAGGAAGGACTTGTGAAAACGGTCAACCTCTTCAAGTACAGAAAGAAGAGAACCGTGAAGCTTTACCACTGCGATGGTTTTTGGGCGTACTTCTACGGATATCTTCCACCGAGCACCGGCAGGATTGACGTTTTCGATGTTCAGCCCTACAATCAGGGGCTCGTTCTTGTCCATCCGGATCCAAAAACAAGAGAGCTTCCCGTCATCCACATGCCCAAACTCTCCCAGGTGTTCCTCGAATACGCCCGATGGCTGAACGTTCTGGAACTCGAGTACGTATCCGATCTCAACGATATCATAGCCCGTGGGGAAAGGCACGTGGCTGACCTTATGCTTCTTTCCGAAGCACTTCATGAAAAGAAGATCTCAGACATAGCGGATGAAATCGCAAAAGACAAAAGAAAACGGCTCATTCTGATTGCGGGTCCTTCCTCTTCGGGAAAGACCACCTTCGCCAAGAGACTCTCACTCCAGCTCAGAGTGAACGGTCTAAAACCGGTTGCCATTTCCCTTGACGACTACTTTGTGGACAGAGAAAAAACACCGCGTGATGAAAACGGAAACTACGATTTCGACTCGATAGAGGCCCTCGACATAGAACTCTTCAACAGGAACCTTCAGGATCTTTTGGCTGGAAAAGAGGTGGTCCTGCCGAAGTTCAACTTCAAGACCGGAAAGAGAATGAGAGGTCCCACGCTCAAATTGGAGAAGGACAACATCATCATCGTCGAAGGAATACACGGTCTGAACGAACGTCTGACGGCCTCAATACCGAAAGAGCAAAAGTTCAAGATATACGTGAGTGCATTGACTCAGCTGAACATAGACGATCACAACAGAGTCACAACAACGGACACGCGGCTCATCAGAAGAATCGTGAGGGACTACAAGTTCCGGGGACACACCGCGTACGATACATTGAAGATGTGGCCAAACGTCAGAAAGGGTGAAGAAAGAAACATCTTCCCGTTCCAGGAAGAGGCCGATGTGATGTTCAACTCGGCCCTGGTTTACGAAATACCAGTGCTCAGGATATTCGCTGAACCGCTTCTCGTTCAAGTTCCGGAAGATGTTCCAGAGTACTCGGAAGCGCTGAGACTTCTGAAACTTCTGGACTTCTTCCTTCCGATCACGAACATAGAAGATATTCCCGATAAATCGATCCTCAGAGAGTTCATAGGAAGGAGTATCTTCAAATATTGATGAGAAGGTTGATACTGCTCTTTGCTATCTTTTCTGTGACTTTGCTTGCGGAGACAATCACACTCGATGCGACTCTTTTGAATTTCGATGATCTGCTGCAGCTTCTGGAGATCCACTCCAGGGTGTTTGACGTCACCCCACCTTCCACTGGGACTGTGGGAAGTATGAGGTACCTCGAGTACAACGGGCACGTTCTTGCAAACGTTGAAGACCTCTACATACTCGACAACAACAAACTGCCGTCTCCTGGGGTTCCGGTGGAAACCTTGAAACTCTTCGGAGTGGATTACATTCAAACCGGCGATGGTGTGAAGATCATAACGTGTCGCGTGAACTCGATCGAAGAGATAGGAAAAACCGTCGTTGTGAATTTCGAAGGTGAGAAGAACTTCGACGTTGAACAAACTCAGAACTCTGTGAGAATCATTGCAAAAGATTGGCTCTTGTTCAGAGGAGTCGTTAAGATGCCCGAGGAAGTTCTCTACGAAAAAGAGAATGTCAGAATCGAAAGAACGGCCGAGAGTGATGGCCAGTTCAGGATTCTGTTGTCCGCCGAATCGGTAGGAAAATACGTTGTGAAACCCTTCGGTGAAAGGGTCGATCCGTACGAGAAGGATGTCGTTTTTCTCGTGGGTTACGGTGATGGAAGAATAATCGTGAGGAGCTTTTCGAAAGACCTGAACGGTTTGGATCTTCCCGCATATTCAGAATCTTTGAAGCTCGCAAGAAAGATAGCAAATGAGCTGGGCTACAAACTCGAAGAATGTCCTGTGTACGATATACCCGTTGGTGTTATCGGGATGATCGTACTTTTGAAGGGAAAAGACGAAATGCCCGTATTTCTGAATACCGTTGAGAGGTTGATGGCGGAATGAGGAAAAGCGTCTTTGTTCTTGTTTTTTTGATGGCATCCGTTCTTTTCTCCGTTGAACTGAAGATCTGTTATCTGAACGAAGATCTCCTTCCCATTGTGAAAGTTACGGAGGGAAGGGACAATCCTGTTCTCGAAATCTTCGAAGCACTTTCTTCTCCACCCGAGGGATTGAAAACCTTCGTTCCAGAAGGTGTTCTGAGAGCGTACTTCTTTGTAGGTGACTACCTCATTCTCGATTTTTATGGAGAGAAATTGAAGGGAATGAACTTTGATTCGGAGAGGTACTTCCTCCATCAGGTGCTCTACACGACCTTTCTGAACGTAAAGGGTGTGAACAACGTGTACATCATAATAGATGGAAAGAAACGAGATGTTCTCGCGAAGCACGTGGACATCAGATTCAGCTTTCCAAGAGAGGTGTGGGAAAAGTGGCCGATACGCTGAAGCCTGGAGACAGAGTACTGCTTTCTTTCGAAGATGAGAGCGAATTTCTGGTCGATCTCGAAAAAGATAAAAAGCTTCACACTCATCTCGGTATCATCGATTTGAACGAAGTGTTCGAGAAAGGTCCTGGAGAAATCATACGAACGTCCGCAGGAAAGAAGGGGTACATTTTGATACCCAGCCTGATCGACGAGATCATGAACATGAAAAGAAGGACCCAGATAGTCTATCCAAAGGATTCATCTTTCATCGCGATGATGCTCGATGTGAAAGAGGGAGACAGGATCATCGACACAGGTGTGGGAAGCGGTGCCATGTGCGCTGTGCTCGCGCGGGCCGTTGGAAGTTCTGGAAAGGTCTTTGCTTATGAGAAGAGAGAAGAATTCGCAAAGCTCGCCGAAAGTAATCTAACGAAGTGGGGGTTGATAGAAAGAGTTACAATAAAGGTGAGGGACATCTCCGAAGGCTTCGATGAAAAAGATGTGGACGCTCTGTTCCTGGATGTTCCAGATCCTTGGAACTACATCGATAAGTGCTGGGAAGCTCTGAAAGGCGGTGGTAGGTTCGCAACCGTATGTCCAACGACAAACCAAGTCCAGGAAACCCTGAAAAAACTCCAGGAGCTTCCGTTCATAAGGATAGAAGTGTGGGAAAGTCTTTTCAGACCGTACAAACCAGTTCCGGAAAGACTGAGACCGGTGGATAGAATGGTTGCCCATACTGCGTACATGATATTCGCCACCAAAGTGTGCAGAAGGGAGGAAACAGAATGAGACTGAACCAGATTTCAAAGTTTGCTATCGTCAGTGTAGTAGTACTCGTTCTTGCGCTTCTTCTCGGGGGTTCTGCTAAAACGAATCTCACCGTAGAAGAAGTGAACAAGGCATTGGAGCCGTTCTTTGATTCGCTTTCTTACATCCTGAACTATTACTACGAAGCGGACAAGCTTGACATCAACAAGCTCATAGACCACGCGATAGACGGCCTTGTGAAGGGAACGGGAGACGATTTTTCCTACTACCAGGACCCAGAAACCTACCGTGAAAACCAGATAGAAATGAAGGGAGAGTACGGTGGGCTTGGAATAGAAGTGACCTACGATGCGGAACATGGCGCTATAAAGGTAGTGGCTCCTATGTATGGCACTCCCGCCTGGAGGGCTGGACTCAAAGCGGGTGATCTCATCATAACCATAGACGGCACACCCGTGTCCAAGATGACCTACATGGAAGCCGTGAACAACCTGAGAGGAGAACCCGGAACCTCTGTCACGATCGAGGTTCTCAGAGACGGTGAAAAACTCACCTTCACCATCGTGAGGGAGAAGATCGAGATAAAGATGGTGCTTTACTCCTTCATAGAAACGGAAAAAGGAAGTATCGGGTACGTCAGGATCACACGCTTCGGAGAAAAAGCAGATTCCGACATGAAAAACGCTCTGGACAAGATCTTCGAAAAGGGTGTGAAGGGATTGATAATCGATGTGAGGGACAACCCCGGTGGATACCTCGATGTCGCTCTCAAGATCGTCAGCATGTTCGTCGACAAAGGTGTGATTCTGAAGGTCAGAAACGGATTCGGAGAAGAAGACGTCTACGAATCCTATGGAAACAGCTATCCGAACGTACCGATAGTACTTCTGGTGAACGAAGGATCGGCCTCGGCATCCGAGATACTGACGGGAGCGCTCAAAGACCTCGGCATTGCAACCGTTGTTGGGAGAAAAACCTTCGGTAAAGGTTCAGTCCAGACAGGTTTCCCACTGAGCAACGGTGGTGTTCTCTTTCTCACAACGGCTCACTACCTGACACCATCTGGAAAGGACATTCACAAGATCGGAATAGAGCCCGATGTCCTGGTAGAAGAAAGCGTTGAGGAGGAACTCCATGCAGAAACCAGAGAACAGATAGAAGTAGATCCAGAAAAGGATCCATTCGTGAAAAAGGGCCTCGAGGTGTTACTCGAGAAAATAAAATGACGAGAAACGGATTTCTCTTCATCCTGTTTGTGGTAACTCTGGCTTTACTGATTGTAGACGTATCTTTCAAGAACGAAAGGAAGAGAATCGAGAGACTTCCTTCCTTTGATGTTGTCGTTGAAACACCCTTCAAAGAAACCGTTGAAGAGATGAAGATAGAACTCAACCGATCGATCCTGGTGAGCGAGGTTTTGAAGGAAGTGGAGAAAGCCGAGTACTATCCGGAGTGGAAGGCTTTTGTTTTCAGGAGCAGAGCAGACTTTGAAAAGGCGATCAACGTGGTGAAAAGAGAGACGGGTGAGAGACTGTCCATCAAGACCACAGAAGATGGTGTAGAATACTTCTTTTCCAGCGGGATGTACTTCATTTTGAAGGTGAAATGATGCTGAACCTGATAAATCTGGACGATTCAGGGAAGAAGTACTCTTTTCTGGTGCCGATTCTGGTGTTCTTTGTGAACACTGTCGTTTTTTGGAACGATATAGCGATGGTGTACAACTCGCTCAGGATTCTCCTGAAGATTTTCGAGGATTTCTTTTTGTTTTTTCTCTATTCTCTCTCGATATCCGGGCTCTACAAAACGATAACGAACAGAGCACCAGCAGAGATGATGTGGGCACTTTCTCCATACGTTTTCTTACCCCTTCTTTCTGCGTTTCTGGATGTTCGAATTTCTCTTTTGATTCTCTTTTTCGCTTCTTTGTTCCTTTTTAGGAAGCTGGAGCTGAAAAATTTGATTCTTATTTCACTTGTGAGAGCATCTGCGCTTTGCCTTTTCATATGGAAGATCTCCTCATGGATGAGGTGAGGGAAGATGAACATAGCGATGTTCAGCGATACCTACGCTCCTCAAATAAACGGCGTGGCAACGTCGATAAGGGTGTACAAAAAGAAACTGACGGAACGTGGTCACAAGGTTGTGGTGGTGGCTCCTTCCGCCCCCGAGGAAGAAAAGGATGTATTCGTTGTGAGGAGCATTCCCTTTCCCTTCGAGCCGCAACACAGAATCTCCATCGCTTCTACAAAAAATATTCTGGAGTTCATGAGAGAAAACAACGTCCAGATAATACACAGCCACTCTCCCTTTTTCATAGGGTTTAAAGCGTTGAGGGTTCAGGAGGAAATGGGATTGCCACACGTTCACACGTATCACACACTACTGCCCGAATACAGACACTACATCCCAAAACCCTTCACTCCTCCCAAAAGATTGGTGGAACACTTCAGCGCGTGGTTCTGCAATATGACAAACGTGGTGATCGCTCCCACAGAAGACATAAAAAGAGAACTCGAAAGCTACGGCGTGAAAAGACCCATTGAAGTGTTACCCACCGGTATAGAAGTGGAGAAATTCGAAGTAGAAGCACCTGAAGAATTGAAAAGAAAATGGAATCCTGAGGGAAAGAAAGTGGTTCTCTACGCCGGAAGAATAGCTAAAGAGAAGAATCTGGATTTTCTTCTGAGAGTTTTCGAGAGTTTGAACGCACCGGGCATCGCCTTCATTATGGTAGGAGACGGTCCTGAAAGAGAGGAAGTGGAGGAATTCGCGAAGGAGAAAGGACTCGATTTGAAGATCACAGGATTCGTACCTCACGACGAAATTCCCCTCTATTACAAACTCGGAGATGTCTTTGTTTTTGCTTCGAAAACGGAAACACAGGGACTGGTACTCCTGGAGGCCTTGGCTTCCGGCCTTCCCGTGGTGGCTCTGAAGTGGAAAGGAGTTAAGGATGTTTTGAAAAATTGCGAAGCAGCGGTTCTCATAGAAGAAGAAAATGAAAGACTCTTCGCCGAAAAGATAAAACACATTCTGAAAAACGATCGACTCAGAGAAGAGCTCTCAACAAAGGGGAGAGAATTCGTCAGAAAGGAATGGTCCGTTGATCGATTCGTTCAAAGGCTTGAAGAGATATACACGAGAGCAATAGAAGAAGGTCCTGTTGAAATAAACACATCTCTCATGATAAAGGAATTCGTCAAGTTCGAAAAATTGAAAGAGTTCTTCTCAAAGATCGAAGACAGAATCTGGAGGTGATCTTCTTGTTTCCATTTCACCTGTTTCTCGGGCACGTTGTAGCAGACCACGGTTTCACGAACAACGCAAAGATAAGAGAGTACAGGGGCTGGAAGCTGATCGGGCACATGATCTGGTCGGTCTTTGCCATCCTTGCCTTCACATTCGATGTTATCTTTCAGTCCACCACTGGTGTGGTTGTCTTCTTGGTCTCTGTGGTGGTGCATCTCACGGGAGATCTCCTGAGAGTCTATCTTCACCGGAAGGGAAAGAAGCGTTTGATAAATCTTCTGGAAGTCGCCCTTCTTGTGATTTTTCTTGTACTGAACGCCGCGGTGAAAGATCTCTTCAAAGGATCGTACCTGACAGCGGAGTTTGTTTTCTATCTGCTTGGGATGAACGCGGTATCCGTTGCTGTGACGTACGTCTTCAGGAACTTCGTCCCGGGAGATCCAAAGATATCCGATATCGAAGGGATCTCTGAAAGACTGGCTTTCTTTGTGTTCCTCCTCGCTGGTAAGGATCTCTTCGCTTTCCTTTCCCTCGCCCTTGGTTTTCTATACCGGCTTTGGAAGTTCAGAAAGCCCGATGTGAGGTGGTGGATGAGTCCAGTTTTTGGAGTTCTGATCTCCGTTCTCTGGAACTGGATGATGTACGGGAGGATCTTCTGATGACTTACGCGGTGGGGGACATTCATGGGTGCTTTTACGCTCTGAAGAGTCTTTTGGAAAAACTTCCACTCTCTGAAGAAGACGAGCTGATCTTCATGGGGGACTACGTTGACAGGGGACCGAATTCTCGTGAAGTGATCGAATTCTTGATAGAACTTTCGAAACACCACAGGTGTATTTTTTTGAGAGGAAATCACGAAGAAATGCTTCTGAACTGTGTGAAGAATGGCTCTGATTGTGATCTGTGGTTCTTCAACGGAGCAAGAAGCACGGTGGAAAGCTTCGGAGGAGTCGAAGAGATCAAAAAATTTCTTCCTTTTTTCGAAAACACCGTATACCACTATGAAAAGGAAAACTACGTTTTCGTTCATGGAGGGGTAAGACCGGGTGTCTCCCTCGAGGATCAGGATCCTTTCGATCTTGTCTGGATAAGGGACGAGTTCATCTACAGTGAAAATCCTCTTCCAGGAAAGATCGTGGTGTTCGGACACACTCCCTTTGAAGAGCCGTTCGTTTCTCGCGATAAAATTGGAATCGATACGGGATGTGTCTACGGAGGAAGACTCACCGCTCTTAGGGTTGAAGATAGAAAATTCTTTCAGGTAGAATGTGCAAACAGGAGATGGTAGAGTGAAAGCGGTCTATCCAGGATCTTTTGATCCCATCACTCTCGGACATGTGGACATCATCAAAAGAGCGCTTTCTATTTTCGACGAGCTTGTGGTCCTCGTCACGGAGAATCCGAGAAAAAAGTGTATGTTCACCTTGGAGGAAAGGAAAAAGCTGATAGAAGAGGTTCTCAGCGACCTAGATGGAGTGAAGGTGGATGTTCATCATGGCTTACTCGTGGATTATTTGAAAAAACATGGTATAAAAGTCTTGGTGAGAGGACTCAGGGCTGTGACCGACTACGAGTACGAGCTGCAGATGGCGCTTGCAAACAAAAAATTGTACAGCGATCTGGAAACAGTGTTTCTGATCGCAAGCGAAAAATTTTCTTTCATATCCTCCAGTCTTGTGAAGGAAGTGGCCCTGTACGGCGGTGATGTGACCGAATGGGTACCACCCGAGGTAGCCAGAGCCCTGAACGAAAAGTTGAAGGAGGGAAAGCGATGAAGATAAAGGTGAAGCTTCCAGACGGAAAAGAAAAAGAGTACGACAGAGGCATCACACCGGCGGAGATCGCAAAAGAACTGGGCATAAAAAAGGCGATCGGAGCGGTTGTTAACGGTGAACTCTGGGACCTGAAAAGACCCATCGAAAATGACTGCGAACTGCGGCTTGTAACTCTGGAGGATCCCGAGGCACCCGAGTTCTACAGACACACCATGGCACACATCCTCGCACAGGCTGTGATGAGACTCTATGGAAAAGAAAACGTAAAACTGGGAATCGGCCCCACCATTGAGAACGGTTTTTACTACGATTTCGATATAAAGAACGGAAGGCTCACAGAGGAAGATCTCCCAAAGATAGAACAGGAGATGAAGAAGATAATAAAGGAAAATCTTCCTATAGAAAGAAAGGAGATCAGCAAAGAAGAGGCAAGAGAACTTTTCAGAGATCAGCCTTACAAACTCGAGCTAATAGAGGAGATCGAAGGCAACAGAGTAACGATCTACCGTCAGGGAGAGTTCGTGGATCTCTGCAGAGGTCCTCATCTTCCTTCGACAGGAATAGTGAAGCACTTCAAACTCCTCTCCGTTTCAGGCGCGTACTGGCGAGGCAGTGAGAAGAATCCCATGCTCACAAGAGTTTACGGAACGGCCTTCGCCAAAAAGGAAGACCTCGACAATTACTTGAAATTCCTTGAAGAAGCCCAGCGAAGGGACCACAGAAAATTGGGACCTCAACTCGAACTTTTCATGCTGAACACCGAGTACGCTCCCGGTATGCCGTTCTTCCTTCCAAAGGGAGTCGTAGTGCTCAACGAATTGATGAAATTTTCCAGAGAACTCCATCGTGAGAGAGGATACCAGGAGATCTTCACACCGCTCATAATGAACGAGCAGCTCTGGAAGATCTCCGGTCACTGGGATCACTACGCTGAGAACATGTACTTCATAGAGAAAGACGAGGAAAGGTACGCGGTGAAACCCATGAACTGTCCCGGTCACATTCTCGTGTACAAGAGCAGGACGGTTTCCTACAGGGACCTACCGCTGAGATTCTTCGAGTTTGGCCGGGTTCACAGATACGAGAGAAGCGGAGTTCTCCACGGTCTCATGAGGGTGAGATCCTTCACACAGGACGATGCACACATATTCTGCACTCCCGATCAGATCGAGGAAGAGATACTCGGCGTTCTCGATCTCATAAACACCATCTACAGCCAATTCGGCTTCACCTACAGAGTGGAACTCAGCACAATGCCCGAAGATCACATGGGTGACGAAGCGATTTGGGAGAAGGCAACAACCGCCTTGAAGAATGCCTTAGAAAGGGCCGGGCTCTCGTACAAAGTGAACGAGGGTGAAGGCGCTTTCTACGGTCCGAAAATAGACTTCCACATAAGAGATTCGATAGGAAGAGAGTGGCAGTGTGCCACGATTCAGCTGGATTTCATGATGCCCGAAAAGTTCAACGTCACTTACATAGGCCCAGACAACAAAGAGCACAGAGCCGTGATGATACACAGAGCGATATACGGTTCGCTCGAAAGGTTCTTTGGCATCCTGATAGAGCACTTCGCTGGAGCGTTTCCAACCTGGCTTGCACCGATCCAGGTGGCAGTTATTCCCATATCAGAAAAACACAACGACGGTGCGGAAAAGGTTGCAAGGAGGATCTCTCAGGAAGGGTTCAGGGTCTTCTTCGATAACCGCCGTGAAACTCTTGGATACCGTATCAGACAGGCTCAAACCCAGAAAATACCGTACATGATAATAATAGGTGACAAAGAGCTGGAGAGCGGGAAGATCTCCGTGAGAACAAGAACGGGAAAAGAGATAAAAGACGTAGATCCAGAACACTTCGTCGAAACTCTGAGAAACGAAGTTCTGAGCAGAAAGCTCGAACTTTCAATGGAGGGATAATCGTGAAATGTTTCTTCGAGAGTGAAGAATTCGAGAAAGCTGTGGAAAAAATAGATCGACTCTACGAAAAGGTCGATTCAATAGAGGAGGCAGAAATAGCTTTCTTGAGAGAAAAAAAGCCTTTTCAGGGAGTGGCTGTGGTGAAAGAAGAAACGTACACCATCTACAAAACTGGAGAGAAACTCGTAGAACTCGAAGACCCAGAAAAAGCTGCATCGATAGCGTATATCCTCGCAGGGGAGAAGTTGCTCTCTGGAGGCTGGGTGAGAAGGATGGTCAGCGGTCTTCTTCAGGCGATGATTGTTCTCATGGAGATAGAAGACGAAAACGGCTGGAGTCACTCTCAGAGAGTTGCAAGACTCGCAGAACGTGTGGGAAAGAAACTGGGCTTATCGGAAGAAAAGCTCTCTCTGTTGAGAGAATACGCCATGCTACACGATGTGGGAAAGATCGGAATAGAGCAACTCATGCTTTACACTCCAACCCGGATTAGAATTTTCGAGCAATATCCCCAAGATCACACCATCATGGGGTCTGTTTTTCTCGCGTCTTTAGAGGTCTTGTGGGATGTCGTTCCGATCGTGAGACACCACCACGAAAACTGGGACGGCACGGGATATCCCGATGGGCTCAAAGGTGAAGAGATTCCACTTGAAGCGCGAATAATAAGCGTGTGTGATTACTACGACGTTCTCACAAATTTCGTTTCGTCAGAATGGGAAGGGAGAACCAAAACACACGAAGAGGCACTGGAAATCATAAAGAAAGAGGCTGGGAAAAAATTCGACCCAAAAGTGGTGGAAGCTTTTCTTGAAATCTTCTCAGACGAGGCTGTCGAGTAAGACACCAACGAGGAGTTCGGGGGCTCTGAGACTCGCTTTGAGGATGTTGAGGGCGAGTTTCAATCTCTCCAGATCTTCTCTGAGTCTTTCTCTTTCGAGCGGATCTGTTTCTGTTTTCAGCTGTCTTTCGAGCTCGAGTATTTTTCTTTCGATCTCCTGCTGTTTGTCTTGAAGTTCCGATCCGAGGGAGTGAGTTCTTTCACTGCTTTTAGTTCCTGGTGTATAGATGAAAACTTGGGTTCTTCCCGCAACGGCCGCAAGGAACGAGCCTCTCTTCCTGAGATCGAGTGCTATGTTGCTGTAGATGATCGTCCCGCCCTCTCTGAGGGCTTCTTTTTTGAAGTAAATCAAGTTGGATATTTCCTGAGACAGGACCCTCATTATACTTCGGCTCGCGGGAGCGGAATGTGGAATACCGGGTTCTCCAGGATCGAGTTTGTATCCAAGAATGGGGTTTGAGATCATAAATCTCCCCCCTGAATTTTCCCGAGAACGTTCGTGATAGATGCCTTCACTTCGACGTTCTTCCCTGAGAAATCCATTATGATCTTTGGAAGTTCCGCTTTCCTGTGGAAACCGTGCCTCTTTCTGATACCGAGCTTCTCGAGAACGGGTCTCCAGCTACCACAGTTCACGTACAGCTTTTTACCCTGAGTCGTTGGAACTATTCGGTAAGCGAAGTGATGAACATGCCCCATCACAAGTATATCAACTTCTTCCACTTCATGTAAATCTCCGGAATAACCCGTCATGAACTCTTTCCAGCGAAGATTCCCCTTCAAGATGGATTTCGCCCATTTCTGAAGATAGTCAACTCTTCTCAATTTTCTGAGTGTGTATATACTCCTTACGAGTACTTTACCCAGCTCCACACCGCCGAACCTATTCACAAACACCTTGGAAAGCCAGTGCGTTCTCGGGAAATTGTTTTTCATCCATTTCCTGGCTTCTCTAGTCTTCAACATACTGAGAAAACTTTTCAGCCACAGTTCAACCAGATCAACGCTGAGATCGTAGATTTCCGTCACGTAGTCGAACCAGTGAAAGACGTCGAGCAGAGGCCTCACGTTGTCGTAATCTCGAATGACATCCTCAGGAGCGAAGTTAACCACCTGACTGTCGAAATTTATCATCATGTATCTGGCTATGTAGTCTCCAAGAGGCGGTATTACCTTTTTGGTTTTCCTGTCCACGGTGAAGCGGTTTATAACATCGAACTGGTTTCCATGGAGCACAAGGAGTTTGCTGTGAGGATCGTAGTAGTACGGAAGTATCTCGAACTTTTCAAAGCGATTCTTCAAGGCATTCTGAAGTTTTTTGTTTTTGAGAATATGGTAATCGTGGTTTCCCACCACGTAATATACTCTGTGTCGTCTGGAAAACTTCTTGAGAGTCTCAAAGACTTCGGAGTGTTTTTTCTCGATTTCGTCGATCACCGTCTCATCGAGTGTTTCTACAACCTCCTCGAAAGAGACAAGCCCAATTTCCTTCACCGTGCGACTTTCGAGTATTTCAAATCCATCACCAACGACGAAGAGTTCAACATCTTCAGTTTGAGACATGTCTTCGATGAAATTCACAAGCTCTTTATCGAAAAAAAAGTCGTCTTTCGCAGAACCGTCTCCTATGTGAAGATCGCTGATGAACACCCTCTTTATTTTTTATCACCCCATTGTTCGAAAAACTTTCCGATTCTCATAACCAAAGCGGTTGCTCGAAGTTCTGCTTTCTCACCTTTTGGTACGATGAACGTTTCAAAGGGGGAAACCTGTCTGTTGTCCAGTACACCGTTTTCTAGAATCACAATCGCGCAGAATCCTTCCAATTTTCCTCTTTCCAGTTTTTCTATCCTGAAGTACTCACATTCGAAGTTTTCAAAGTTCTCCACTATCAAGTCTTCGACTTTCCTTTCTTTCATCACTTTGAAAGCCTTTTCTATGTGGAGCTCTCTGCCGCGTCCCCAATCGTAAACCCTGTAGGTGAGGTCGGACGCCTGCTGAACCTCCACGAGAAGACCACCAGGCCCGAGGGCGTGGACCGTTCCAGCGGGTAGAAAAACAAAAGTTCCAGGTTCTATTTCCACCTTTTTCAAAGCTTCATCCCAGCTGTTGTCTTCAAGTGCTCTCTTGACCTTCTCCGGGTCTTCCCCTATGGCGATCTGACCTTTTTCTACGAAGTACCACGCTTCGGTCTTGCCCCACGGTTCGTTTTCCAGCTCCTGGGCTTCATCGTCGTTGGGATGAACCTGAACGGAAAGCCAATCCTCGGCAGAAATGAGTTTCACAAGGAGTGGAAAACGCGGCAACTTCTTTCCAATGAGCTTCTCCATATCTTCGTTGAGATCGAGACCACCTTCCGCCTCTGTAATGAAGAGTGGATGCCCGGATAAAAGCCATACTTCTCCTATTTTCTCGTTTGAACCGAACATCTCACCAAGGCGATAACTGCCCCATATCTGCTTTCTCAGTTTTGGAAAGACTTTTATCATCACGCTGAATACCCTCCTACTCTTATTTCACCGTCTCTGTAGTAGAAAACCGCTTTTGCAAGTTCTTTTTCCACACGAAACACTCTCTCGAACATGACGATTTCAACACCGGAATAAACAACCTCTTTCACAACAACGGAGGCGTTTTTAGCCATTTCTTCGGCTATTTCTTTGAGCCTTTTCAGTTCTCCCTCGTTTTTCTGAATGGAATCTCTGAGATTTATCAAAGTGTTGTTCACTTTGTTCAGAAGCGCTTCTTTGTCAGGTGGGAATTTGTCTTTCAACATTCCCTGAAGCTTTCTGAGCTCAACGAGCAGTTTCGTCAATTTCTGAACGTTTTCTCTATCAAGGGAGATCTGGGCAGAGAGGAGTTTTATTTTCTCGTTGATCTCAGGATCGACTCCAACTTCTACCCTTGTCTTAACACCTATAGGAGAACCCAAAAAATAGGTTTCTACCTTCACCTGAGCTATGGTTATACCACCTCTTATACTTCCTCCTTTACCGGAAACAACGACATTGATGGCCTTAACTGCGGAGTTCTCTATGTTCTTCTCCACCTGAACTTCCTCGGCCTCCACTTCTGCGCTCTCTATAAAAACGGCTTTGACAGTTTTCTTTGCTTTTACGAACGCCTTCCCTCTTCCTTTTATTCCTCCAGCTGTGATACTTCCATTGAAGGAAATCACCGTTGCCGCTTCTATAACACCTTTCACCGTGATGTCTTCCTGAGCCTTTACGACGAAATCTGGTTTCACATCACCTTTCACAACCACCTTGCCGGGAAAATCTATATTTCCGGTGGAATAGTCCACGTTGTCAACTTCCAGAGTGTCATACACGTGTATCGTACCGTTTGGTTCTATGACCAGAATTCCACTCTTCGTCGCGATGATTTCGTTGTTCTTCGTAGCAACGTTGTATCCCAAATGGTACTCCGGCACTCTTCCAGGTTTTGGTTTCACGGGGTTTCCAAAAACATCCATCCCTTCCTTTCCAGGAGTCGGTGGTATAATGCGGGCGATCGTCTCTCCTTTCCGCACGATCACTCTCTGCTTGGCGGGAATTTCTCTCAGATCTATTTTTTCTCCTTCATGAGAAGAAAATTCTATCTTTTTTAGAAGTTCGACTCTCCCATCTTCCCCATCCACCGGAGGAGTGCCCTCCGCTACGAGAACAGGTGTGTTGTACACAGGTGATCTTGCCAGGTCCTCTATGATTTCTTCCTTTATACCGTGATTTATTCCGGCGGAGAGCAGAGCATTCAAAAGCTCTTCCTTTGTAAGAGGAAGCTCGCTGGATCCCTCTTTTCGCAGAGTCACATAAGCCTGCATCCTGTCTTCAGATACTGTGATCTCTACCTTCACCCCTATCCCTCCGAATCACCAGGGATTCTCTTCCAGGAACTTTTTCATTGTTTCAATGGCCCTTTCGGCGAGTTTTTTTCTCTTTTCGAACTTATCCTTCACACGGACCTTCAGCGGAGGAAGGAGTCCAAAGTTTGCGTACATCGGCTTCAGATCTCCTTCGACCTTCTCTATTATATAACTGAAGAGCGCTCCCATCATGGTCTCCTCGGGAAGTTTTAACGGAGAGAGTCCCTTCAGGATACGATGAACATTGTAGGCCACGTAGATTCCCGACGCGGCAGATTCCATGTATCCCTCCACACCTGTGATCTGACCAGCGAAGAAGATGTTAGGGTGCTTTTTCAGACGGAAAAAGATATCGAGCAATTTTGGAGAGTTTATGTAAACATTCCTGTGCATAACTCCATACCTTACGATCTCGGCGTTTCTGAGACAGGGGATCTTTCTCAGAACTCTCTTCTGTTCACTCCATTTCAGCCTGGTCTGAAATCCAACGAGACTGTAAAATCTGCCTTCTTTGTCCTCCCTTCTAAGCTGAACGACAGCGTAGGGCTCTTTACCCGTTCTTGGGTCCACCAGACCTGTTGGTCTCAAAGGACCGTATCTCAGCGCGTCTTTCCCACTTCTGGCTATTTCTTCTATGGGCTGGCAGCGCTCGAAGAGGAGCTTCCGATCGAAATCCTCCATTTCTATCACTTCAGCTTCGACGAGTGCCTTCCAGAATTCCTCATACTCTTCCTTGGTGAGAGGACAGTTTATGTAATCCTTTCCCTTCCCAAATCGGTCTCCCCAGAAAGCGCACTCCATGTCTATCGACTCGAAGGTCACGATCGGAGATACGGCATCGAAAAAGAAAAGAAGATCATCACCGAGGAGCTTCTTCAAAAAAGGAAGCAAACCATCCGATGTGGCTGGCCCCGTCGCTACAACCCATATCCCTTCTTCTGGATCGAACTCGGTTACTTCCTCTCTGATGATCTCCACACTCTCAAGCCTTTCTATGACCTCTGTTACTTCTTTCGCGAAGATGTTACGGTCCACCGCGAGGGCCTTTCCAGATGGAACACGTGCTTTCTCCGCGGCTTCGAGTGTTATGGAACCCATCAGCCTCATCTCAGCCTTCAGGAGTCCTTCGGCGTTTGTTATGTCTTCCGATTTGAGAGAGTTGCTGCAAACAAGTTCCGCGAAATATCCTGTTTTGTGCACTTCCGTCATCTTCTTCGGTCTCATTTCAAAAAGACGAACCCTTATTCCCCTTTTTCCAAGGTTGTAAGCCACCTCTGAACCCGCGAGTCCTGCTCCGATGACATTCACTATCATTCTTTCACCTCAATTTTTTCTTGACAACGGTGAGGTTTCCATTTCTAAGAGGACGAACCCTGAATTCGTCGGTGACGCGAGAAATTATGTAAAAGCCGTATCCACCCTCTCGCGGATTCTCCAAATCAGGCGGCATGGGCTTCAATCTGGTGGGATCCACAGGAGGGCCGAAGTCTCTCACCAACATGTGAAAAACCTCGTCTTTTAACGTGTAACTCACGATGATTCGCTTCGTTTCATCGTTCTTGTAAGTGTGTTTGATCACGTTCGCGAGGATTTCTCCCAAAACTATCTCCATGTCAACGATCAAACTGTCTGATGATTCATGCATTTGAAGAAAATCTCGCAGGACAGAACGAGCGATCTTTATATGAGACTTTTTGGAGAACAGCACAACGCTCACGGTGTCGATCAATCCAGGCCCCCCTTTAAAATCAAAAACGCTTCAACGGGTATTCTTGGTGACAGAAGGGTTTTCTTCTCGAACTTCAGAATCTCTCTGAAAACGACTTCCACATTCTTTTCGGTCAACTCTGATGTCTTCTGTATGTCACCTGTTCTCAGGAAAATTTTTACCAATTCAGGAATCTGTATGTTCAAAGAAAAGTTGTACGCGGGCAGTTTTTCGTAGAAAGAAAAAGGTTCGTTCACATATCTGTCTATCAACAGAGCCTTTCTCACGGCTTCTTTGATATCCCTCTCTGGATCGGAAAAAGAGACCTTCTCTTCGTTGATCTGCAGCAATGTTCCAGCAGGTGCAATACCCACGTCTATTTCTCCGGCGTTGTAAATCACGTCCGCAAAACTTGAGAGTTTCTCCCTCAGAGAAAGTCTGGTTTCGAAGTTCTTCGATCGAACGATGAAGACCCTCTTTCCGGGTCGCCAGTCGTTGAACAGAACTTCCACGAGGTTTTCCACTTCTTCGCTGTACAGCCTCATTCGGAGAAGTTCGTGATTTAAAAGTTCAACGAGAACGTCGCGTCCTTGTGTCTTCTCGTCGGTGAAAATCGCCATCTTTCCGAGGACGGTCTGTGCCGGAAAACAGAAAATTTTCCCCTTCAGCGGAACGTTCGACTCCAGAACAGTCCTGGCCATTTCGAAAACTAAGTTCTCCGGTAAACCCAGTCCGTTCCAGAGTATTCTCTTTCCGTCACATATGACCACGTTTTCTGGAAATCTCAGCATGTTTCTCCCTTCTTTCCAGAAGACTGAAAACACAACCACAGTAGTTCTGTCTGTATATCCCGAGCTCCTTTGAAAGCCTCACGCCCTCCTGATAGGCTCCTCCCTTTCTGAAGTTCTTAAAGAAGAATTTTACCCCGTATTTTTCTTCAATGGTTTTTCCAATATTTTCTATCATCGGAAGATTCTTCCGGGGACTCGCAAGAAGGGTTGTGGAAAAAGACTCGTGACCTCTTTTCCTCGCTTCTTGAGCCGTTCTTTCAAGAAGAAAACTGATGCATCTCTCACATCGCTTGCTGCCTTCACCGAGATCTTTGTAGTCTTTGACCGCCGTGTACCACTTTCTTATCTCTTCTGTTGAATATTCACCGTAGCGAACATTCAGCGAAAAGTGATTAGCAACTTTGTCCACGGCCTCCCTTCTTTTCTCGTACTCTGAAAGAGGCTGGATGTTCGGATTGTAAAAGAAGAACTCGGCATCCCTCACATGGAATATTGTCGTGAGAAGATCCGGCGCACAGCAAACATGAATCAGCACAGTGCCCACCTCAGAAGAGTTTACTGGAATCGAGAAGGATAGTTACCGGTCCATCGTTCACCAGATGAACGTGCATGTGGGCTCTGAACTTCCCCGTTTCCACTTTCAAACCCTTTTTCCTGAGAAGCTCCACGAATTTCTCGTAAAGCGCTTTCCCCTTATCTGGAGGTGCAGCTTCTGTGAAAGAAGGCCGCTTCCCTCTTCTGCAATCTCCATAGAGGGTGAACTGTGAAACAACAAGGACTTCACCGTTTATGTCTTTAACGGAGAGATTCATTTTTCCATCTTCATCCTCGAAGATTCTAAGGCCAGAAACCTTATCGGCCAGCCATTCGCAGTCCTCTTCTGTATCGTTCTTTCCCACTCCAACAAAGACGAGAAGCCCTTTTTTTATGGCTCCCACCGTTTCTTCCCCGACAACCACTTTTGCTTCGCTGACTCTCTGTACAACTGCCCTCATTGCACCACCCTTTCCGCGTCCAGAACGTACCTGTAAGATCTGAGTCTGTCGAGAAGGCCGGTGAGTTCGACAGTGTTAGATATTTTTATGTGAATTTGTACGACGAGCGGTTCTTCTGACTTCAAAGTTTTCATGGCCACGAATTCTGCGCCAAGGTTCGTTATTCGATCTATCAAACTCGGAAGGTTTTTTTCCGAGTTGAGGACCACCCTTATGTGCGCATCGAACATCTCTGAGGTTTCAAGGTTCCATTCAGCTGGGAATATCCTGTCCTGTGACATGTTCTTCAGGTTCCTACAATCCCTCCTGTGTATAGTCATACCCCTTCTACTCACTACAGCCACTATGGGATCGCCCATGATCGGATGACAGCACTTCGCGATGTGGAACTCTATGCTATCTATCCCATCTACCTTCACAAGATTCTGTATCCTCGTCTTTTTCTTCGTGGATCGCTTTTTCACAACGATCTTTTTTCCCAGAATAGCTTCTATGAGATCCTGTGTGGTGATGCTACCTTCTCCGATTCTCATGAAGAAATCTTTTTCCTGATACGTGTTCAAATACCTTTTGATTCCTTCCGTTTGCATCACTTCTTCGAAAGATTTTCCGAGCTTTCGACAGATCTTTCTGAGAACTTCCTTCCCTCTTTCTACAAGTTCCGGCGCGAGTTTTTCCTTCAGAAATCTTCTGATTTTTGCTCGTGCGCTGTGGGTTTTGGCGTACTTCAGCCAGTCGACACTGGGACCCGGAGAATTCTTGTTGACAATTATTTCAACAACATCTCCGTTTTTCAGTTGATAGTCGATGGGAACGATCTTTCCGTTCACTTTCGCTCCACTGTAGTGATGCCCTATCTCTGTGTGTATCGCATACGCGAAATCAATTGGTGTGGAACCTTTGGGAAGATGCAGAATATCTCCCTTTGGGGTGAAGACAAACACCTCGTCCATCTGAAGTTCTTTCTTGATATCTTCAAACTCGGTGAATCCCTGGGCGAGTTCTTTTCTCCAATCGAGAAGCCTCTCTATCCATTCTTTTGCCGTTTTCACGTCTGGCCTTTCTTTGTATATCCAGTGAGCAATCAAACCGTACTCGGCTTCTCTGTGCATCTCCTCATCTCTTATTTGTATCTCAAGGGGTTCGCCGTAACCTGTTATCACAGTTGTGTGGAGCGAGCGGTAACCGTTCGACTTCGGCGCGGCGATGTAATCTTTGAACCTTCCCGGAAGTGGTTTCCAGATGTTGTGAACGATCCCAAGAACGGTGTAGCAAGTGGTCACATCTTTCACTATCACCCTAAGGGCGATCAAATCGTAGATTTCTTCGAATTTTTTCCCTTTTTCTTTCATTTTCCTCCATATGCTGTAATAATGCTTGTACCTTCCCTCCACAATCGCTTTTATTTTGTGCTCTTCCAAAGCACTTTTGAGAAGGGAGATGTATTCATTGGTTCTCTTTTCTCTCTCTTTTCTCTTTTCAGCGACGAGCTCCTTTATCTTGTAATATTCTTCCGGGTACAGCACTTTGAAAGCCAGGTCTTCGAGTTCAGACTTTATCGAGTAGATTCCAAGCTTATGAGCCAGAGGTGCGTAGATCTCGAGGGTTTCGTAAGCCTTGTACCTCTTCTTTTCTGGATCCTGAACGTAGTGAATGGTGCGCATGTTGTGAAGACGGTCAGCGAGTTTTACGAATATAACTCTCATGTCTTCTGCCATCGCAAAGAACATTTTTTGTATGGTCTCTATCTTCTTGCGAGAGTCTTGATCACGACCGATCGGTGCGTTTATGTTGCTGACCTTGGTGACACCATCCACGATCCTGGCCACCTCAGGCCCAAATTCTTTCTTTATTTGATCAAGACTGACATTTTCGCCGTCTTCAACGACATCGTGCAGAAGGGCTGCGACCAGAGTCGTTACATCAACACCCAGACCTGCAAGGATTTTCGTGACTTCGACGGGATGAGTTATGAATGGCTCTCCGGAGAATCTTTTTTGACCTTCATGCACGATTCGAGCAAACTCATAAGCCTTTATGAGGAGTTTCTTCTCCTCTCTTGTGAAGCTCTTTTTTTTGAGACTTTCCAGCTCTCTGATTACCACTTTCGCTTCCGTTTCGATCTCTGTTCGATTGATCACAATTTCACCACCGAATTCACCTTCTGTGGAGAAAATTATAACACGGGAGAGGAGCATAAGCCGGATTCTGTCGTGGGCGGTCATCAATCTGGGGTGTGCGTTACCGCACACCTCAAGCGGCCAACCCGGGGGAATAGGGGGAGCGACCCAACCCCCTGCTTGGCCTTGCTCCAGGTGGGGGTTGCCAAGCCGCCGGGTTGCCCCGACGCTGGTGGGCTCTTACCCCACCGTTCCACCCTTGCCCTCAACGGGCGGTCTTCTTCTCTATGGCCCTGTCCGAGGGTCACCCCTCCCGGG
Source organism: Thermotoga maritima MSB8 (assembly GCF_000008545.1). NCBI lineage: Bacteria > Thermotogati > Thermotogota > Thermotogae > Thermotogales > Thermotogaceae > Thermotoga > Thermotoga maritima. The sequence continues at coordinate 752,966 of NC_000853.1, read as the reverse complement.
CGTTACCCGGCACCCCGCTCCAGAGTCCGGACTTTCCTCGGGAAGCGCAGGTGTGCGCCCCCGCGACCGCCTGCTCCTCTCCCCGGTTTAATTAGACTCTCTCGGTCTCAATGTCGTTCCGGTAAAAAGCGCTACCAGAACGAGTATTCCTCCCAAAAGTTGAAGGAAAGACATACGCTCTCCAAGAAGGAGAAACGAAAGCACAAGAGAAACAAAAGGTTGAGTCATGTAAACGAGCGCAGTCGTGTTGTTTCCCACTTCCTTCTGATACCTCATCTGCCAGAGGATACCGAGGGTCGTAGCGAACACTCCGCTGTAGATCCCCACAGAAATCGCTTCGAGATTCAGGTGCCACCTTTCGCCCAATCCAAAAAGGAAATTAACGGCTCCAACGGTCACGAATTGCCAGAAAAGCATGTTCTTTTCCTCTTCGGATCTGGAAAATCTGGTTATGAGAACCACGTGCAGTGCAAACAGAACCGCGCAGAAAAACTGAAAAAGATTTCCCAGTGTAATTTGCGACACGCCACCTGTGAGCAGATAGAGCCCCAAAAACCCTGAAGTGAAAGAGATAAAGTGAATTTTTCTCAATTTCTCCCTTTCAAGAAGAAAAGCAAACAAGGGCACAAGAAACACAAAGCTCGAAACGATGAAACCGCTTTTTACAGCACTTGTGAATTTCAATCCCCAGAGCTGAAATATGTACGCTCCACAGAGAACAAGCCCCAGCAGGAAACCTTTCACAAACCTGCCGGGTCCGAACACAAAAAGCGAAAGTAAGGCCGCACTTCCAAACCTCACAGTGTTGTAAACGAAGGGAGAAACGCCTCCCAGAACGAGTTTCTGAAGCGGAAAAGTCGAACCTTGAAGAACCGCCGTTAGAACGAGAAACGCAAGGGCTTTATTTTCCCGCCACATCCAGAACCTCCACCAGAACACTTGGTGCTATCGTGTGTTGAGACACCTTCACATCGTTTCCAACGAGAACTATCTTTCTCAGAAGATCGAGGAAGTTACCCGATATGGTGATGTCTTCCACACCATGCGCGATCTCTCCGTTCTCCACCCAGTATCCCTTCGCAAACAGTGAAAATTCCCCAGATATAGAATTCGCTCCCGCGTGCATCCCCTCAACTTCCGTGATAACGACCCCTCTGTCCATCTCCTTCAAAAGTTCTTCAAAAGATTTCTCACCCGGCATCAGCATGAGATTGACCGGACGTATTCCTCCTACGAATCCATTTCCCGTTGGTTCTACTCCTTCTTTTCTGGCCGTTTTCAGGTTGTGAAGGAACGTTTTCAGCACACCGTTCTCCAGCACAAATTTCTCGGTTGTTGGCACTCCTTCATCGTCGAAGGGAGTGCTGGAAAGTCCCTTGGGATGGTAAGGCAGATCCTTTATCGAAACAGCAGGATTTCCCACCTGCTCTCCAAGCTTTCCCTTCAGTGGAGAAAGATTTTTCTGCACGTTTTCAGCCGATATCATGGGTATGAACATCTCCATGAGATCAAGCAGCGCTGTATTTCTCATCAACACAGGATACTTCCCGGAGGGTATTGTTTTTGAGCCGATGAGAGAAATTGCCTCCTCTGCGGCTCTTTTCCCTATTTCCTCGGGATTCAGATCTTCCGGTGTCCGCGCCAGTTCATACCAGGAACCAGATCGCGGATTGGCATCTCTCGCGATTGCCATGGCGAAAAGGAAACCGCCATCCATCTGACTCTCAACGTCCAAACCCAGTGTGTTGGTGATGATCTTCTTTATTACCATGTCCTTGTACATGACCGTTGGTACCATGACAACGCGTTCGTCTTTCGCAGCGCTCTCGTGAGCCTTTTTGGCCATATCCATTTTCTCTTTGACGGAGAGCTTTTCGAATCTCCCAACGTACGTTTCCATTTCTCTGTACTCTTTCCCACCCTCGAAGAAGTATTCTTTCTCTTCGCTGTCTTTGACCTGCAAATTGCTCAGTGCCTCTTCGAAACACTTTTCTGGATTTTCCAGAACCTGTGTTCTGAACGTTCCTGTTTTTCCATCCTTCAGTACCTTTATCTCCACGTTGAACTTTCCTGCGTCCGTGTACTGATCGAGGTCACCGTTTGCGAGGCGAAGAGAAAATTCTCTGGTTTCCAGAAAACTTATCTGAACTTCCACTCCATTTTTCTTTGCAAGAGCGAACAATCTATCTTTGAATTCTTCGAAAGTCATTTGTTTCGCCCCCCTACTACGATCTCCTTAACTCTTATCGTGGGCTGTCCCACATCGGCTGGAACGGATCCAGAGAACGAACCACACATTCCCTGATCGCGCGCCAGATCGTTTCCCACCATGTCGATCTTCTGAATGATCTCGTGTCCCTTACCTATCAGTGTGGCGCCCCTCACCGGCTTCGTGATCCTTCCTTTTTCTATGAGATACGCTTCAGAAACCGCGAAGTTGAACTCTCCAGTGGCTGGATTAACCGATCCACCTCCCATGGTCTTCGCGTAGAGACCGTACTCAGTAGCCGCGATGATTTCTTCCGGGTGGTAGTCGCCAGGGAGAATGAAGGTGTTGCTCATCCTCGAAGTGGGTGGGAAAGTGTAATCCTGTCTTCTGCCGCTTCCTGTGCTTTTCATCCCCATTCTTCTCTCACCGAGCTTGTCCACAAGGTAGCCAACGAGAACCCCTTTGTCTATGAGCAGAGTTCTCTGTGTGGGAGTCCCTTCGTCGTCCACGTTAGCGGAACCCCAGCCGTTCGGAATGGTGGCGTCGTCCACCGCGGAAACACATTCCGCAGCCACTTTCTGCCCGAGCTTTCCCGCGAAAACGGAAGCCCCCTTCGCCACAGACGTTGCTTCAAGACCATGCCCAACCGCTTCGTGGAAGATAACTCCTCCGAAGCCGTTGGCAATCACAACCGTCATTTTTCCAGCTGGAGCGGGTTCTGCCTCGACCATCCTGGCCGCTATCCTCGCCGCCTTCTTTGCCGCTTCCTCCACATCTATTCTGTCGAAGAATTCAAAACCCATTCCTGCTCCGGGACCGTAGAAACCCCTTTCGAGCACTCCGTCCTTTTCCGCCACCGCGTTTATCATCAAGCGAGTTCTCACCCGTCTGTCTTCAGCCCAGGTTCCTTCTGAATTTGCAACCAGAATCTCCTGATCGTAGTCCCAGTACCAGACTACCACCTGCTTTATGAGTTCGGAGTAATTTTTCGCTGCATAGTAGGCTTTTTTCATGACAGATACCTTGTCTGTTTTTTCCACCTGAGCCGGTGGAATGAGTACCACGTGTCTTTCCTTCCTTTTCGTTCTGTTGAAATTGAACGTGAGATCCTCAACTTTCGTTTCCCCGAGCGCTTCTCCCACCTTCTTTGCGACGTTTATCAGATTTTCTCTCGAAAGATCGTTCGTGTAGGCGTAAACGGCTTTTGTGCCGAGAAAACCTCTTATTCCCACCCCAACGATCTCACCGCTCGTTGCCTGCTCGATCTTCCCATCCTTCAGCTCGTATCGATTCTCGTATTTTCTCTCAAAGAACAGCTCGGCGAAATCCCCTCCGCTCTTCAAGACAGCTGAAAGAACGTCTCTGATAACGCTTTCGTTGAGCACCGTGATCCCTCCTTTCTTTTTAACCATTATACTACTTCCCAAGTTCGGAGTGCTAACTATTTCAACGCCTTCAACTGGTGTAGAATAAGATCGATGGGAGGTGGATAACATGAGAAGATTTTTACCGATTCTTTTTCTGCTGATTGCAAGCGCCGTACTGGCTGGTGATTACGTCCTGATCGTTTATTCAGAGCCCCTTTCTCAGGTTTTCATAAACGGAAACTACGTGGGAACGGTCGATGTGACCGGTCAGATGATACTTACGTTGAATTCTTCCGGGAAATTCACCATAACGGTGAGAAAGAGCTGGTACATTCCTTTTGAAAGCGAAATCATCGTTTCATCTCCAGGAGAATTCGTTATATTCGCGAACTTGAAAGAAGCAGGAGCTCTGAGAGTCTTCTCGAACGTGTACCCCGTTGAGGTCTTCGCTGAAGGCATGTACTTGGGAAAGATTCGCAGCGTCAAGGATGTACTCTACGTGCCGGCCGGTACGGTGACGCTCACATTCAAAGCTCCGGGGTACAAGGAAGAAACGGTGACCGTCCAGGTAAAACCAAGGAGCGAGAACACAATCAACATCTATCTGGAAGAGAAAGCGCTCGTACTCGACTTGAAAGTGGAACCCGAGAGATTCTCACCGAACGGTGACTGGTACAACGACAAAACTACATTCTATATTTACCTCTCCAAACCCGCAGACCTGAGTGTGGAAGTTCTGAACGACAGAGGAGAAACCATCTGGTTCAGACAGCTGAAAGGCTCCGAGGGAACGAACAAGGTGATCTGGGACGGAAAAGGCACATCAGACGGAAGATACAGGGTGAGAGTAACTGCCTCAACCGACGATGAGATGCAGTCTGTAGAAAAAGAAGTGATCGTGGACAGAAGCGAGTACACCTACTTCAAAGAACTGTTCATCGGTTCGGTCCTCGCCCTGGCGGTTCTCCTGATCCTCGTTCACTAACCTCTGAGTACTACAAAATAAACGTACACAGAGTAGATGATTAGGAAAACTGCCCCTTCAAAGCGAGAAATTCTCCTCCTGGAGACAGCAAAAACAAGGAGAAGGGCCGACGTTATGAAAAGAAACCAGAGATCCACAGAGTAGTTGACATCCACAGTCAATCTTCCAAAGAACGAACTCACTCCCAGTATGAGAAGAATGTTGAAGACATTGCTTCCCACGATGTTTCCAACGAGGATGTCACTCTCTTTTTTCGCCGTCGAAACGATGCTCACCACAAGCTCCGGCAGAGAAGTCCCAACGGCTATCACAGTCAAACCTATAAACGCTTGAGAAAGACCGAAAGTTTCGGCTATTTTCACCGCGTTTTCTATGGCAAGGTCCCCTCCGAACCAGAGAGCAAGGATTCCCCCCACGATCATCAAAAGACTGACCGCAACACTCTTCTGTGGTTTTATCTCCTCCAGTTCCTCTTCCACCACTTCCTTCGCTGATGTGATCAGGTAATACATGAAGATGACCATGAAAGAAAGGAACACCACCCCATCGTGCCAGGAAAGATAATAATTTTTCAGAAACAAACTGATGAAAGAGATGGTCGCAAGGATCATGAACGGAATTTCAGATCTCACAGTGCTTCTTTTCACCGGCACAGCCCGAAGAACGGCAGCGAGCCCGAGGCAGAGTCCAACGTTTGCTATGTTGCTTCCAACCACGTTGGAAATCGCTATACTGGAATATCCTTTACTGGCGGAAACGAGAGAAGAAACGAGTTCAGGAAGGGACGTTCCAAAAGCAACAACAGAAAGTCCAACGATCAACTTGGAGATCCCCAGTGTCAGCGCCAGCGACGACGCTCCCGTGACGAGCCAATTTGCGCCGATCACCAGAATCGCTATTCCCAGGGCAGTCAGAAGAAAAGCCACAGCCTGCTCACTCTCCTATGATCTTGACGAGGACTCTCTTTGGCCTCATACCGTCGAACTCACCGTAGAAAACCTGTTCCCACGGTCCCAGATCCATCTTTCTATCGGTGATGGCTATGACCACTTCTCTTCCCATGATCGTGCGCTTGAGATGAGCGTCCGCGTTGTCTTCCCCGGTGTCGTTGTGTTTGTACTGGGAGTACGGCTTTTCCGGAGCGAGTTTTTCGAGCCACACCTCGAAATCGTGGTGAAGTCCCGGCTCATCGTCGTTTATGAAGACACTCGCGGTTATGTGCATGGCGTTGCAGAGAAGAAGCCCTTCTTTTATACCGCTTTCTCTAACACACTCCTCCAAAAGGGGAGTTATGTTGATGAACTCCCTTCTCCTCTTCGTGTGAAACCAGAGTTCTTTTCTGTAGCTCTTCATTCTTCATCCTCCTCCACCAGTACGAAATCTATCTCACCTCTGATCTTGTCCGCCCTCACTACTTTCGCTTTGAGAACATCTCCCAGTCTGAAGACTTTTCCCTTTCGCTTTCCGATGAGCATGTTCCTTGTTTCGTCGTAGTAATAATAGTCATCCAGCGTCGATATGTGAACAAGACCGGAAATGCTCTTTTCAGGAATCTCCACGAACAGTCCAAATTTTGTGATGTTCGTTACCACAACGTTGAATACCTCACCTATGTGGCGAGCTATGTATTCTACCTTTTTCATAGCTACAAGGTCCCACTCCGCTTCGTCCGCAACTCTTTCCCTTCGACTGCAGTGTTTCGCGATCTTTGGAAGCACCTTGGAGAATTTTTCGATCTGTTCGGGAGTGAAATACCCATTCTGCTCAAGGTAGAGTTTCAAAAGCCTGTGAACGACAAGATCGGGATATCTTCTTATGGGTGAAGTGAAATGTGTGTAAGCGTAAGAAGCGAGCCCAAAATGACCGATGTTCACGGCAGAGTACATCGCTCTTTTCATGGATCTGACGAGAAGTCTTTCTACACTGCTCCTCAAAGGATGGTCTTTGACCTTTTCCAGAAGTTTCTGAAGCATTCCCGGGTGTATTTTGTGGGAGAATTTCGCCCGTATCCCCATCGCCTCCAGATAGTTCTTCAACTGAAAGATGGTCTCGGGATCGGGCTCCTCATGTACACGATACATGAATGGAAGTCCGGCGTGATCGAATATTTCAGCCACCGTCTCGTTCGCTCTGATCATGAATTCTTCTATCAACTTCTCTGCAATTCCTCTTTTTCTTGGAACGATATCCACCACCTGTCCGTTCTCGTCCAGTATGACCTTCACTTCGTCACTTTCTATATCGAGAATGGCTCCGCGCTTTCTTCGTGCTTCTCTCAATATCTCTGCGAGTTCCACCGCGTTGTATATGAGATCCTTGAACGGTTCGTACTCCTTCATCGAAGAAGGATCTTCCAGGAATTCGTTCACCCTTTCGTAGATCATCCTCTTTTTGCTCTTTATCACACTCGGGTAGACATCGTATCTCACGACCCGTCCGTCTCTGTCTATCTCCATCTCCACACTCATGGTGAGCCTGTCTTTCCCTTCAACGAGACTGCAGATACCGTTGGACAATCTGAAGGGAAGCATTGGAATCACGGTATCAATGAGGTACACACTCGTTCCCCTTTTGAAGGCCTCCTGGTCCAGCGCGGAACCTTCTTTCACGTAATGTGAAACGTCCGCTATGTGAACACCAAGAAGATAATTTCCGTTCGGAAGCTTTTCCACAGAGATGGCATCGTCGAAGTCCTTTGCGTCCTCACCGTCTATCGTGACGATAACTTTGTCTCTCAAATCTTTTCTTCCGACAAGGTCTTTTTTCCTCACTCTGGCAGGTATCGCGTTCGCTTCTCTTATGACCTCTTCTGGAAATTCACCCGGTTCTGGAAGATCGTGCTTCACTATGACACTTGGAAGGTCGATGGAAGGGTCATCGAGATCACCGAGTACTTTCACAACCTTCGCCTCAGGGTTCTTGCCGGGAGAGGGATATTTCAGAATCTCCGCTATCACCTTTTGGTTGGGTTTCGCGCCGTCGATGTTCTCGGGTGCCACGTAAAAATCGTACGCAATCTTCGGGTCATCCGGCACAACAAATCCAAAGGTTCCTTTGTGGTCAAAAACACCGACAACTCTCTTGAGACCACGTTCGAGAACCCTTACGACTCGTCCCCTTGGAAGACCCCTCCAGGTTCCTGTTATTTCAACAACGACTCTGTCTTTGTGCATGGCGTACTTCGTGTCTTCAACAGGAACAGCGATTTCTTCGAAATCGTCCGTTATGACAAAGGCCACGTAACCACTTCGTGTGAATTCGATCGTTCCTACTTTGAGATCTTCGCCGAGTTTTCTGTACCTTCCCCTGCTGTCCCTGAAGATCCTTCCTTCTTTTTCCAGTTTTTTCACAACTTCTCTCACTTTTTTTCTCTGTTCTCTCGTCTTTGCCCTGAACTTCTTGTAGAGTTCTTTCAACACCATGGGTTTGTAATCGTCTGAGAGAATGAACCTTTCCACATCTTTCTTCCTTATCGAACTCATGTACTCACCTTCTTCTATTTTGTCCTGAAGAGTCTGTCACCCGCATCTCCAAGACCAGGAATGATGTAACCGTGATCGTTGAGGCGCTCGTCCAGTGCTGCAACGTAGATTTTAACATCTTCGTATTTTTTCTCCACCGCTTCCACTCCCTCTGGAGCCGCGATCAGAGCCACCAGCGTGATCTTCTTCGCCCCGTTCTCCTTCAAAATCTCGATGGCCTTTATCGAAGAAACACCCGTCGCCAGCATGGGATCCAGCAAAAAGACCTCTTTGTCGTCGTTGAGAGGAGGCAGCTTGGCGTAGTATTCCACCGCTTGAAGTGTCTCCGGATCTCTGTATATTCCTATGTGGCCCACCGATGCGTTTGGAAGCAGTTCAAGAATACCATCCGCCATCACAAGACCGGCTCTGAGAATAGGAACCACCACGATATCCTTATCGTTTATACGGTATCCGATCGTTTTCGTTATGGGAGTTTCCACCTCTACTTCCTCGCACTTCAAATGTCTCGTGGCTTCGTACGCGAGGAGGAGTGTTATCTCTCTGAGCAGCTCTCTGAACTCCTTCGGACCGGTGTTCTTGTCTCTCATGATCGTGAGTTTGTGCTTTATGAGGGGATGATCCACCACAACGAGATTCTTCATATTTCCACCCCTTCGATCTTGTCACGGTACAGAGGAAACCTTTCGCAGAGCTCCCTTACCTTCTTTGAAACCTCTTCCCTCACCTCTGGTTTCACCGTTCCGTTTTCATCGATCACGTTCGAAAGAACCAGATCTATCATCTCGGCGATCTCTTCCATCTCTTCTTCCTTCATTCCGCGGGTTGTAACAGCGGGTGTTCCTATTCTGATACCGCTCGCCACGAACGGAGATCTCTTTTCGTTGGGAATGGTGTTTTTGTTCACTGTGATACCACAGCTTTCCAGGGCCTTTTCCGCCGCTTTACCCGTTATGTCTTTTGGTGTGAGATCCACCAGGAACAGGTGTGTATCAGTTCCTCCAGAAACGATCCTGTAACCTCGTTTCTGGAACTCTTCAGCCATCTTTTTAGCATTTTTGACCACCTGCTTCTGGTACTCTTTGAACTCCTCCGTCATGGCTTCTTTGAAACAGACAGCTTTCGCCGCTATGACGTGCATGAGAGGACCACCCTGGATACCGGGGAAGATAGTTTTATCCACGGCTTTGGCGATCTCCGGATCGTTCGTGAGTATCAAACCACCTCTGGGGCCCCTGAGAGTCTTGTGTGTGGTGGAAGTCACCACGTGGGCGTATTCCAAGGGATTTGGATGAATTCCAGCAGCGACGAGTCCGGCAAAGTGAGCCATATCCACCATCAAATATGCTCCCACCTCATCGGCTATCTCTCTGAATCTTTTGAAATCGATGATCCTGGCGTAAGCACTTCCACCCGCAACGATTATCTTCGGCTTGTGTTCCAGAGCGAGTCTTCTGACCTCATCGTAATCTATCGTTTCCGTTTCCAGATTGACTCCGTAAGGTACCACCTTGAAGATCTTCCCTGAGAAATTCACCGGTGCTCCATGGGTGAGATGTCCCCCGTGTGACAGGGACATTCCCATGATCGTGTCTCCGGGCTGGGCGAGTGCCAGATAAACCGCCATGTTCGCCTGAGAACCGGAGTGCGGCTGAACGTTCGCAAATTTGGCTCCAAACAACCTCTTCGCTCTCTCTATAGCACGTTCTTCTGCTCGATCCACCCACTCGCAGCCACCGTAGTATCTCTTCTTCGGGTATCCTTCCGCATACTTGTTGGTGAGCATGCTTCCCATGGTTTCTATGACAGCGAGTGACGCGAAGTTCTCAGAGGCGATCAGCTCCAGGCCGTACTCCTGACGCTTCAACTCGTTCACAAGAACTTCGTATATTTCGGGATCAACCTGTTTTACATGCTTCCACACGAAAAATCACCTCACTCGACAGTGTATTCTGTCCCCGAAGGGGTATCCTTCAAAATGATTCCAATCTCCCTGAGGCGATCCCTTATTCGATCAGAAAGATCGTATCTTTTTTCCTTCCTCAAGACATCTCTCACTTCTATCAGCAGTTTGAGCAGTTCTTCAGAGGAAACTTCTTTCTTCTCTTCGTTGAGATCGAAAAGTCCCAGAACGGGGCCGAACTCCCTTCTGATCAGGTGATAGTAGAGAAGGGCATCCTCACGGTCGTTGTCATCCATCGCTTTGCTGAGGTTTCTTGCGAGCTCAAAAATCAAGGACACCGCTACTGGTGTGTTGAAATCGTCGTCGAGAGCTTCCACAAAACGATTAACGTACTCTTCGTAAACAGCGTTTCTCTTAGGTATCCCGATATCTCCAGATTTTTCGTATCGTCCCAGAATCTCCCAAACACGTTTGACCGCCCTGGAGTAATCCTGAAGGAGTTCTTCAGAGAAGTCCATCGGCGACCTGTAGTGCTTTGAGAGAATCATGTATCTCAGACCGTCTCTGCCGTATCTTTTCACGGCTTCACGGACGGTGAAGATGTTTCCCGTCGATTTACTCATCTTATCACCGAGGAACCTGACCATGCCGTTGTGCATCCAGTATCTCGCAAAAACCTTACCGGTCAGGGCTTCGGCCTGAGCCTTCTCGTTCTCGTGGTGCGGAAACACGAGATCTTCTCCACCCGCGTGTATATCGAAACTCTCTCCCAGGATTTTCACGGACATAACCGTACACTCTATGTGCCAACCTGGTCTTCCCTCTCCCCAGGGGGACTTCCAGCAGGGTTCACCGGGTTTGGCCTTTTTCCAGAGCGAGAAATCGAGAGGAGACTTCTTCGTTTCGTCCACCTCGACTCTGGCACCCGCGATGAGATCCTCTATCTTCTTTTTGGAGAGTTCACCGTACTTTTCGAACTTTCTCACATCGAAATAGACACCCGTTTCCGTTTGATACGCGAACCCTTTTTCTACGAGTTTTTCTATTATCTCAACAATGTCTTCAACGAAATCGGTGGTTCTTGGATGAAAATTCGCCGGTCTTATACCAAGCGCATGTGCGTCTCTCCAGTACTCGGCTATGAAGGTATCTGCCACGGTCTTGTAATCGACACCGAGCTGATTCGCCTTGTTTATGATCTTGTCGTCTATATCCGTGAAATTCTGAACCATTATGACCCTGTAACCCCTGTACTCGAGGTACCTCCTGAACACATCGAATACCAACGCGGGTCTCGCGTTCCCCACGTGGATGAGATCGTACACGGTGGGTCCGCACACGTACATCCTCACAACACCGGGTTGAATAGGCACAAATTCTTCTTTTTTTCCTGTCAGGGTGTTGGTTATTCTCATCGATGCACCTCCAGTTTTCACACGTTGATGTTGCTGATCTCCACCAGTTCCTCCGAAGTGAGAACCTCTTCTATGTTCAGAATGATCACGATATCGTCACGAACTTTAGCAAGCCCGAGAATGTAGTTCTTTCCTTTTCCCGCGAGGTTCTGAGGAGGCTGTTCGATGTCACTCTCTGTGAGCGTCAAAACCTCGCTCACATCGTCCACCAGGAAACCTATCAGTGTGTTTTTCACCATCGAAACAATGATCTTCGCCCTCTTCTTGTCCTCCATGTCCGGCATCTTGAACTTCTTCCTGAGATTCACCACCGGAATGATCTTTCCTCTGAGGTTCATGACCCCCTCTATGTACTCTGCTGTCTCTGGAACGGGAACGATCTTTTCTACCTCAACGATGCTCTCCACTTTCATGATGTCCACACCGAACACCTGATTTCCCAGCTTGAACGTCACCACTTTCAGTTCCATTTTCATCCCCCCTTACACGATCTTCATGAGTATCTGACCTGTTTCTATGTTGTCTCCTTCTTTCACGAGGATCTCCTTTACTGTTCCAGAAAACTCGGACTGAAGCTCGTTTTCCATCTTCATGGCTTCAAAAACAAGAAGTTTATCTCCCACGTTCACCTTTTGACCCTCTTTTACAAGCACCTTCAACACTATGCCCGCCATGGGAGCCTTAACCAGTTTTTCTTCCTGATCTGAAGACTTTTCCCTTTCTAACACAACTGGTTTTGGTTCTTCCTTGGGAATTTCCTGAACCGTTTTCTGAGACACTTCTTTTGCTGGTTTCTCAGCTGGTTCCTTTTTACGAACGTTTCCTATTTCTTCCACTTCGACAATGTATTCCTTTCCGTTCACTACCACTCTGAACTTTCTGACCATTTTCTCCTCCTCCAGCCGGTTTTTTTCCACGCTTCGTATCCTCGTTTTTCTCTGCTTTTTTTCACAGAAACTATTCTGTATTCACCTTCGATTACCTGCGAAAGCACCGCTGAGATAACTGCTATCACCTCTTCGTTCTCTTCTGAATACCTGGTCTTCTTTTCTTCAACAACAGCGGGTTTCTCTTTTCCCGAGAAAAACTTCAAAACAATGGAGAACAAATACAGAATAAGAAATACAAAGAACACTGTCACTATTCCGAACAGAAAGATGGTGATCATTACCTCACCTCACAGAGGGATGTTTCCATGCTTTTTCTTCGGTCTGTACTCAACCTTAGTTTCGCAGACTTCAAGTGCCCTCATTATGTATTTTCTTGTCTCTCTCGGATCTATCACCATGTCTACGTATCCTCTGCTCGCCGCTATGTACGGATTCGCGAACTGCTGTTTGTATTCTTCGATGAGCTTTCTTCTCGTTTCTTCTGGATTGGAAGAAGCCTCTATTTCCCTTTTGAAGATAATATTCGCTGCGCCTTCAGGCCCCATGACTGCGATCTCGGCGGACGGCCAGGCAAGCACCATATCCGCCCCCAGATGTTTGCTCCCCATGGCGATGTACGCTCCTCCATAGGCCTTTCGGAGAATGACCGTGATCTTCGGGACCGTTGCCTCGCTGTACGCGTAGAGCAGCTTCGCTCCGTGTCTTATGATACCGCCGTGTTCCTGAGCGACACCGGGGAGATAACCGGGGGTGTCCACGAAGGTCAGAATAGGAATATTGAAGGCGTCGAGGAACCTGATGAAACGCGCCGCTTTGTCGGAGGAATCGATATCCAGAACACCGGCGAGTACGGAAGGCTGATTCGCCACTATTCCCACTGTCTTTCCCTGGATTCTGGCAAAGCCTATGACGATGTTCTTTGCAAAGTAAGGCTGAACCTCGAAGAACTCCCCGTGATCCACTACTCTTTTGATGACATCTCTCACATCGTATCCCTTGTTCGGATTGTCCGGAAGGATATCGAGAATGTCCTCTGGAGTTTCCAGACTGGTATCGGGATCCTCAACGGGTGGTTCTTCGGCGTTGTTGGAGGGAAGGTACGAAAGAAGTGTTCTCACCAGAGACATGGCTTTTTCATCGTTGTCTGCCAGAAAGTGAGCGTTTCCACTCTTCTGATTGTGAACCATGGCACCTCCCAGATCCTCTTGGGAGATCTCTTCACCCGTCACCGCCTTTATCACGTTCGGCCCCGTTATGAACATCCTGGCGGTCTGGTCTACCATCACGATGAAATCGGTGAGGGCGGGAGAATAGACAGCCCCACCAGCACAGGGACCAGCTATCACGGTGATCTGCGGCACCACACCGGAAGCGAGGGTGTTCCTCAAAAATATTTCGCCGTAACCGGCGAGTGCATCCACACCTTCCTGAATTCGTGCGCCTCCAGAATCGTTTATACCGATCACAGGTATTCCCATCTTGAGGGCCAGATCGAGGAGCTTTACAATCTTCTTTGCGTGCATTTCTCCAAGTGAACCGCCCATCACCGTGAAGTCCTGGGAGAAAACGGCGACTTTTCTTCCGTTTATCTCTCCCACACCTGTAATGACTCCATCCCTTGGAAGTTTCACCTTGTCGAGTCCAAAGTACGTGTTTCTGTGTTCCACGAACTTGTCGATCTCCACGAACGTTCCTGGATCAAGGAGCAGTTCTAACCTTTCCCAGGCGGTGAGTTTTCCAGCTCTATGCTGCTTTTCTACTTTCTCAGGACCGCCACCCTGTTCAATCTCTTTCTCAATTTTCTTCAATTCTTCGATCTTATCCCTCAGACTCATCTTATCCCTCCGTTTCTAATGATGCCAGGACTTCCTCCAGTATCTCCTCTTCATCTCTTGTGTCTCCATCGAGTTTTTTCATGAGAATCTTCTCGAGAACCTCTCCAATTATTTTACCGGATGTTATTCCTTTTCTGATGAGATACTCTCCGTTTATCTTTTCGAGCTTCGTGTTCTTTATCTTCAAAAGATAAGATTTGAACAACCCTTCTTTCTCACCGCTGAGATACGCCAAGAAGTGACAGATCGTTTCGTTCGAAACACCCTTCACAAGAGGATAAACAAAGGAAGCAGGAACCCTTTCTGAAAGCATTTCTAAAAGAGCGGGGGCACTCTTTTCTACATGCCTGATTTCATTTATCAAATTCCTGCGAAGAGAATATCTATCCCTCACTTCTTTCCAGCTCTCGTCGTCGTAGAACTCAAGGAACACGTGGAGTACCGCGTAGAATCTGTCAACCTCTCCGAAGTTCTCCTCCACCCACGGAATGTTTCTGAAGAGATTTTCCATCTTCTCGTCCATGGAAGGTGTGTAATAGGTTTTTGGAAACAGATGTTTTATCACATCGAATTGTGCCATCCTTCTGATCGACTTCAGAGGGTTTTTCTCTTCGAGTATTTTCTCCAGTTCCTGCCTGAGACGTGGTCCAGTTGTTCTCTCAAGGTAGCCTTCTTCAACAGCCTGTTTCAGGAGTCTCTCTGTTGTTTCTTCTATTCTGAAGTCAAAACGTTGCTCAAACCGAATGGCACGTAGAATCCTTGTGGGATCGTCTACAAAACTCAAAGTGTGAAGAACACGTATTACTCCTTCCTTCAGATCTCTGTATCCCCCAAAGAAATCGATCAGCAATCCGAAATCTTTCGGATTCAGCTTTATAGCCATCGCGTTTATCGTGAAATCTCTCCTGTAGAGATCTTTCTTTATCGTACTCATTTCCACATCGGGGAGTTTGGCGGGTGATTCGTAGTACTCCAGTCTCGCTGTTGCGATGTCTATTCTGAGGCCTCCCTTCAGAAAAAGAGAGGCGGTCATGAATTTGTCGTGTTTCACCAGTTTTCCCGGCAGAAAACGTTTGGCGTACTCGGCGAATTCCAGCGCGTTGCCTTCAACAACGATGTCTATATCGAGATTCTTTATACCGAGGAGAAGATCGCGGACGAAACCTCCCACAACGTAAACGGGCATGTTCACCTCGTCACCGAACTTCCCGAGGAGTCTGAAAAGATTCAAGATCTTCGGATCTACCCGTTCTACAAGGAGCTTTGAAACATCTCTGAATATCTGTCCGTTCGCCTGAAACACCGGCATTACGTATTTTTTGAAGGGTTTTCCGAATATCGCCCTCAGGACATCACTTCTTGTCACGATGCCCACGAGAATGCCGTTTTCCAGTATGGGAATTCGTCCGATGGCATGTTCCACCATGAGCTCTCTCAACCTGGTCACGGGAGTATCAGGGCTCGCCACCACCAGGTTCGTCGACATGATGGACTTCACAGGCCTGTCTCCCAGACCATGGTTCATCGCCTTTTCGACCGCTTTCTTCGTCACAATACCTACCAGCCTGTTCCCCTCAACGACCGGAAATCCACTGTGCCCGGTTTGCTTCATCAACCTATCCACTTCTTTTATCGTCATGTTAGATAGGACCACCTTCACGGGAGAGGACATGATATCTCTTGCGCGGAGGAGTGGCACCACGTGATCATGGAGTCTATTCAAAACTTCTTTCAAAACCTCGTCGATCTCTTTCCCGGTGATAGTTGCGGAGGCTGCCCTCGTGTGTCCGCCTCCCCCGAGGTCTTTCATGAGAGAGCCGAGATCCACATCGGGTGAACTGGTTCTTCCAATAACGTAAATCTTCTTTCCCATCTTCACGATCGCTATGAAGGTTTCCTTTCCCATCATTTCCCAGGCTTTACTCACGATCAGCCCCAGTCCCCCAACGAAATCCTCGCACTCTATCATCGAGATCGTTATCGGAACGCCGTTCACTTCATAATCACGAGCGTTCTCTATCAAATCGTCCAGCAGTTCCATCTGCCTAGGAGTGAGTTCTTCTCTTGTGTAAAGTGCCACTTCATCGAGATTTGCTCCATTTTCCAGAAGGAATTTCGCTATCTCCAGATCCCGCGGTGTGGTTGAAGAGAAAAGGAGATTTCCCGTGTCGTCGTAGAGAGCGATCATGAAGAGAGTGGCTTCGGTGGGATCCAGTGGTATATTTTTCTCTCGAATGAGCTCAACGAGTATCGTGATCGTGGCTCCTACCTTCGATACTATTCCATCGTAAGGGCTTTCATCTACATGGTGATCGTAAACAGTTATTTTCGCCCCCTGAGCTTTCTTTCTGATGCTCTCCGGTATGCGGTCCAGAGAAGGTGCGTCGACGATCACAAGTTCTGTGATCTCACCTTCAAACTCATGATCCCAAACGAATTCAAACCGATCCGAGTAAACCTTGAGGAAATCGGAGAGATTCCTCGCTGGATTGGAAGGCAGAACTATGATGTGGTCATCAAGCAACTTCTTTGCCGCGACACAGGAAGCGAAGGCATCGAAATCGGGTGACCTGTGTGTGGTAATGACTCTCATTCACTCCACCTCTAAGGTGACGGTCACGGAACTCGCTTCCATCGTATCTTCTTCAAGATCCATGACCACTCTCTCTGCTTCCATCTCCAGATCTTTTTCTTTATCCTTCAACCTCACACTGCGGAGGAGTTCTATGATGCCGTCTTTTCTTTTGTAAACCACCTCTTCGGAATTTGCCTCAACTGAACCCTTTTGAATCTTCACCTTTCCAGCTCCCTGGAAAACGTCCTCTTCAAGATCGAAGGTGATTTGTTCGCACTCTATATAGATCGTTTCTGTACTGGTTTTATCGATGAACTCACCTTTCACATTTCCTGTGATAGTTCCTACTCTGGTCTCCACATCGTAAATGAGAGTGTCTCCTTTCAGCTCCCCGTCTTCAAGGGTCACAGTTACAGATGAACTCGCTTCTGTTATTCTCCACTTTCCACTCAGTTTTTTCACGATCAAATTGTCAGCGTTCAGCGTAAAGTTCTCTTCTTCGATCTTGAGAACAACGCTTCCGGAATACTCTATCCTCTCATCGGAAGGCTTCACAAAATCTGCTTTTATGTGGATCGTCTTCGAGAATGCGAAAAGACTCACAAGGATGAAGAACGCGATCAACGACTTTTTCACAGAACCACCTCCTCGAAGAATCTGGAAAACTCTTCGTAAGCGCGTCGCGTTGTAGAAACTGGAGAAAGAGAAGTACACGCTATTCTCAAGCTCTTAGCCTTTTTTATTCTTTCTCTCTCCAGATGCTTTGTTCTGGCTGTTGTCGACAAAAACAGGTACTCGAGCGCGTTTCTGGGGGGATTCTTTTCTTTCTTCACATCGAAAAGGACCGTCAGTTCTCCTTCGGGAACTCCCGTGATCCAGGTGATGGGAACGTACCTGTCTTCGTACGGGCGGTAGAGTATCGGAAAGGAAAGAGAAATCTTGAGCGCTCTTCTCAGATCGTCTCCCTCTTTGAAAACCACTTCCTTTCCTTCAAAAAGATCGAAAGCCCAGATTTCAAGACCCCCTGGGATTTTCTGTGCGGGGAACAGCGAATCTATGTACCTGTACAGGCGCTCGTGATTTCGAACACCGTTCAGCGTGTCACCGATTCTCATCAGTATTCGAAGAGCATCCACCATTGAAAGCTGATCTATGCCTTTCGTGAAGAAAGGATCGAGAAGCTTTTCAATGTTCTTCCATTCCTTCACCAGAATCGAGTACGTCCTGTTAGTAGATCTTGTAAGGAAAAAAAGAGCGCAGGGAATAGAAGAAACTCCACAGCACCTCACCGTGAAATCGACTTTCGAATCTTTTAAAAATTTCAGCACCCCTATGACTCCCAGATAAGCACCGCTGTCTCCACCGAACGAAATTACCAGGGTAAAATCACTCCCCTTAGATTTTTAAGTGCCTTTCTGTAGATTTCTTCGTACTTATCAAAGGCGTTCCAGGGCTCGTTCACATCGTGTATCACCACAAAATCCGCTTTTGAAAGTTCTTCCCTTTCCAGGAGTATCTCCTTCCACCTGTCCATCACAAAGAACATCTCGAAATGATTCTTAAATCCGTCTTTTCTCTCTCTGTTGAAAGCGGAAGCTACGACGAAGTCTGCTCCGAGTTCCCGCGCCTGAGAAACCGGTGTGGGTGCAAGAACCCCACCATCCAGAGAGGGAGTCCCTCCTATCCAGATCGGCTCGAAATATCCCGGCACAGAACTGCTCGCTACGACGGCATCTATCAGAAATCCTTCTGTCACAAGGAGAGAATCCATGTTTTCTGTATCGAAGACCACAACACCGAGCGTCTTCTTGCAGTCAGAAAATTTCTTTCTACCAAAAGCCTCTTTGAGAACAGAAAACAGCAGGTCCGCCTTGAAAAGAGAGCGCTGAAACAATCCTCTCCAGGTGTTCTCCGATTCCGTCTTTTTCAGGTCTTCGAAGTGTTTCTTCATAAGGGAAAAGGTGATGTCTTTCACCAAAGCGGGCTCTCCGTAGAGCGCGTACAGACCTCCTACAACGGCTCCTATCGAGGATCCAGTGACCACATCGAACACGTCTCCAGATCTTTCCAGGAAAGCTATGTGAGTCGCCCCTTTGACTCCTCCCGCTGCGAACGCTATTCCCTTTGTCACGCTCATCGCCCCGCAAGAAGAATGATTCCCAGAAGAAGGGCAAGAGCACCGGCGCCGATCACCATCAGCGTACTGATATCCATCTGGAGCGAAGATTTCTCTTTTTCTTCCACCCTCTGAGAAAGTGCTGTCAGGTCCGAAGAGAGCCTTTCGATCTTCTTTGAAAGGTCGCTCACCTGCTTTTTCAGATCCTGGATTTCACTCTCCATTGTCGTTCTGTTTTGCTGATCTTCAGCGACGGATTCTTCCAGTCCGGAGAAACGTTTATTCAGGTTTTCCAGATCGCTTTTCAGGTTTTCCACGCTGGACTCCAGCATCTGAAATTTTGCTGTTATCTGAAGGATACTCTTTTCCAGATCAGAGACCTTTTCCTCCTGAGCGGAGACTCTGCTGGAAACGACAGAAACCTTCTGGTTCATTTCGTTTTTCAGATTCACCACATCCGAGGAGAGTGAGTCCAATTCTTTGCGAAGCTGGTTCAACTCTTCTGAAAGACTTCCTGTTCTTCCCTTCAGCATGAGGATATCCTCGCCCGCGTCCTGTTTCCAGGTGAGAAGACTGCGTGTGTCTGAACTGATTTGAGTGACCGCTTCTTTAAGAGAAGTCATCTCTTTTGACACGTTTTCCAGATTCTTTTCCAGAAGAGTCAGTCTCGAGGTATTCTGTTTTGAACTCTCTTCAAGCTTCTTGAGGTTTTTTTCCACAACGTCTATTCTCCTCAGTATCTCCGAATCTATTCCAGCCGTTTCCTGCTTGAAGCTGGTGAAAGCCAGAGATAAATTGTTGAACGCTTCTTCCAGAGAATCGATCTTTGTCTTCAACTCTGAAACTTCACTCGCCGCGGAGGTAATTTCGAGTACAGCAGAATCGACACGAGAGTTCAAAGAATTGTAGTTCTTTTCCAGATTGGAAGTTCGTTCATCGAGAGCGATCGTGGCTGCTTTTACAATATCGAGCTCATCGAGCAGCGGGAGCTTTTCTTTGAGTTTTTCAAGTTCGAATCTCATGACCAGTCTGTAGATGTACTGCGCCACGTCGTATCGAGTCACGAGGAGCGCTCCCCTGAAGTTCCCCTTGTCATCGAGCTCCATAATGCCTGCTTTCACCACGTAGTTCACGGCTTCGAAAAACGGAGAGTCTGGTTCTAAATCCTTTATGTTCTGTGAAAGCAGGAGAATGCTTATCACTACCAACCCAAGAACAAGTATCTTTCTCAAAGACTTCACCTCCCTCTTCAACCTTAAAACATCCTTGAAAACACCCCGTGAACGGCCGGTTTATTGTTTGGAAAAATTTCTCTCCATAACGCCCTTCAACTCCTTCAGATAGTCGAGTATCTTTGAGGATTTTTCTTTACCAAGATCGCTTGTGATCTTCTCGATGAAATTCTCCCTTCGTTCGATGACCTTTTCTATGACCTCCTCTCCTTTTCTCGTTATAACCAGAAAGTAGGCTCTCCGGTCCGCGGGGTCTGGAGTGCGCGTCAGATAACCGTCCGCCTCGAGTCTTTTCACCAGACCGGTCACCGTGCTCTTCGCAACTCCCAGCAGAACACTGAGTTCTCCTGGACGTTTGGGACCTTCGAAATAGATCTTCTGAAGAATGTCGAACTGAGCCGGTGTTATGCCGAAGTCTCTCAACACCTTTCTGCCTTCCACCTTCACCATGAAACAGATCTCTCTGAGAATTCTTTCAAAAGGTTGCTTCACGTTCTCACTCCTTCCCAGATAGCACCACTGTAATCTCACCGAGAGGTTTCTTCTTTTCAAAGTGCGAAATGGCCTCGCTCACCTTTCCTCTGAAGAATTCCTGATGAAGCTTCGTCATTTCTCTTGCGATGAACACTTCTCGATCCCCAATTATCTCCAGAATATCTCTCAGAGTTGAGAGTAACCTTTCCGGTGACTCGAAAAACACGATTACTCTGTTTTCTTTCTTCAAGGATTTGAGGAGTCTTCTTCTGTTTTTTCCGCGCGGCAAAAAACCCTCGAAGATGAACTTCGAGCCGGGAAATCCGCTCACCGCGACGGCACTCGTCAGAGCACTCGGTCCCGGAACGATATCCACCTCTATGCCTTCCCTCCAGCATTCCTCCACGAGGTTGTATCCCGGATCGGAGATCACCGGCATTCCCGCGTCGCTGACAATGGCTACTTTCTTCCCTTCCTTGAGAAGCGGCAGAATTTCTTTTATTCTTTTCTTCGAGTTCCTCTCGTTGAAAGAAAGAAGCGGTTTTTTTATTCTGTATTTGTTGAGAAGAACCATTGTTCTTCTGGTGTCCTCCGCAAGTATCAGGTCAACCTCCCTGAGCGTCTTCAAAGCCCTGATGGTGATATCTTCGAGGTTCCCTATAGGTGTTCCCACTATGATCAGCTTCCCCAAACTATCTCCTCCTCACCTCATAAAGAGGGGATCTTTCCCTCGCTTCTTTCAACATACTGCTGTCCAGCTGTATCTTCCTCGAAGTACCGAAAACCTTCTCAAACTGCGCTAAGATTCTTTCTTCCAGAGCCTTCACATCAACATCGTAGAGATCCAGGATGCCCTTCAAAGGAGGAACGTCCTCGCCAAAGATGGTTTTCAGAAGATCGATATCCTGCTTCAAAACTATGGATCCATGTTCAACGATGGACTCGGCCGTTCTGAACTGGGCACTTCCCACCACTTTGACACCGTTGATAACGATCTCGTACCTCGACGGAGCATCAAAACAAAGCGCCGTGTTTCCCCGCCTTTTGCTTGACAACTCGGCGTGCAACCCGGCTTCCACAAGAGCGTCCCTTATCAAACTGTGTACAAGCCTGTGAAATTCCAAAACAGAAAGCTTCCCAAAATTTATTTTTTTAGGGACTGCTAAACAATAGGTGATCTCCCGGTGATGGAGCAGAGCCCTGCCTCCGGAAGGTCTTCTCACAACATCTATCCAATCAGGAACGTTTATTCCGTCTTCCTTTTGAAAACGACCCAGAGAAACGGTGGGCCTTTTCCAACCGTAGAATCTGAACAACACCGAGTTCATATTCGCGGACCACTCCGCCATCAGACTATCGATGGCCATGTTCAACGCTCCAGGAAAAACACCTTTTTCAATCACAACAAAGGCCTCTTGAATGGTACACCCACCCTCCTTGGATATTTTTCAGGAGAACTCTCGTATTTTCTGAGTATCAATAGCGCCCTTCTTTCGCCGGTTTTTAGAGAATACTCTCGTACCTTTTCGAGTTCCACCTTCAGCTCTTTCATGGCTCTCTGCGCCTCTTTCAACTCTTCTATGTATGAAGGTCCTTTGTAGAAAAGAAGTTTTCCACCAGTTTTCAGTGCTGGAGTGCAGATCTCCACCAGAACGTTCAATCGCGCCACGGCCCTGGCTGTTACGTAATCGAATTCCTCTCGCCTCTCTTTAGAGAAGTTCTCTGCCCTCTCTTTGACAACAGAGACATTTTCCAGATCCAGCTTTTCTATCACTCCTCTGAGGAAATTCACCGACTTTTCTCTTGAATCCAGAAGTACCACCTTGAGTTTCGAGAAAAAGATCGCTAAAATAAGCCCTGGGACACCATTGCCTGATCCCACGTCCAGGAGTGTCCCTTTCAGTTCTTCTTTCAAAGGAAGGAGAATTTCTACAACATTTTTATGGACAGCAGAGTCTAAATCCCTGTGAGCGGTGAGATTGTAGGGAACTCCCAGGAGTTCCTCAATGTACTTATCTACCTTTTCTATCTGCGGTTCTTGAAATCTCAGTCCGTACTCGAGAAGAATGTTCTTTACTGAATCCAAAAGCGACACCTCCGAAGAAAATTCTAACATTTGTGGAGGGAACATCTGTGATCTTGAAAATCGCTCTGAGAAACTTCACAAAAAATTTGAAAATCTCCCTCGTTGTGATCTTAGGATTGGCCATCAGCTTGTCACTGGTAACGGGAGCGCTGTCCCTTTCGGATTCGATAAACGTGTGGAAATGGGAAAGGATAGAAGAAAACTTCGGCAACGCAGATGCCGTGGCGGAGCCAAAAAGCCCTTCCTTTCTCTTTTTCTCATTTGCAACCTCAAAAATCGACGATTCTGAAATAGAAAACCTGAAAAAACAAGTGAAAGGTGTTCTCCCGGTCTCAGAAGACAGCGCCAGGCTAAACAGCACTCTGGACGTTCTCGTGATAGCCACAGAACCGGAATACCTCTCAGATTTCGTTGGCGAGTCACTGACTTTGAATCCAGGAGAGGCCTTAGTTGGAAAATCCATCGCAGAACTGATGAACTTGAAGGTGGGAGACAGAATCACACTGCTTTTCTCATCGGGGAGTAAGGAATTCACCGTTGTAAAAATCGGTGAGAAAGGTTTTTTGAATTTCAAAGGCGAATCGGCGAGCCTCTCGGGAACTGTTTTCATCAACGTGAAAGATTTTGACGGAGTTTTTCCCACGAAGTGTTACCTTCACTACGATCTTCCGGTTGAAAAGCACGAAGAAACAACCATAGAAACAAATCTCAGGGTGAGGAATATAAAGTACAGCTTTCTCAAATCTCCGATCAACAAATCCCTTGCCTACGTGACACTCGCCTTTTCCGGTATTTCGATCTTCGTTGGTTTCCTGGTTTTTTACATGTTCTGTGAGGACGTGATAAGAGACAGGAGCTCCACACTCGTGACTCTGCGAAAGATAGGACTAAGAAAGATGGAAGAGTGGGGAATACTGCTTTTGGAAGGATTCATGTATTCTTTGATATCGGCATCAGTGGGTGTGTTGATCGGAATTTTCGTCGGAAAGTTTCTTTTGAGTCGTTTTCAGGAAGTCGTTGATGTGATCTCATCTTCGTTTTTCCACTTTGATAAAATAGGATTTCACCTTTCGATCAGTACACTTCTTCTTTCCCTTGGACTCGGGGTTCTTTTCCCGATGTTCCTTTTCTTTCTGAAAGCGAGAGAAATAACGGGAAAACCACCCATTTACAGAGAAATGAGAGAACAGCTGGATGTCTCTTGGAAACTCGTGATCTTTGCTGTGCTTTTGAGTTTCGTTCTTTTCTTCTCCGAACTTCGGGTGTTTTCTGTGGTTTTGCTGTCACTGATCATCGCCATCAAACTCAGAAATCCATTCATCATGATGGCTCTCGGTACTTTGAATCTCGGTATGGGGCTCTTTTCCAGTTTGAATCTTCAAAGTGAGAAAGCCTTCATCTTTTCATCTCTGAACAAAGGGTCCGCCATTTTCTTTGGTGTGACTCTTCTGGTTTTTTCGGTGGTTCTTCTTTCAAAAAACGTTTTCAACAACCTCATGTCCAGGGGCAATCTTTCCCTACTGATAGGATTGTCCTACGTCCAGCGCTTTCCGAAGAAAGGCATCACAGTTTCCCTGACCTTCGCTTTCCTGATTTTCTCCGTCACTGTTTTCAATATACTATCGGCCAGCGCGGACCGATTCGTTCAAGAAAAGGTGAAAGGAGGACTCTTTGGATACAACTTTCTGGTTCTGGAAAATCCATTCAGGTCCTTGTTGGCGAAAACATCTCTTCCCGTCCACGAGGAACTGAAAGATCCTTCCAGAGTTTACCTCTACACTTTGAAAACGGAAAGAGGAGAAAAAATGATCGCTTTCGTTGATGAATCGTTCTTTAGAAACTCAACGCTGAAGCTTCTCCGGGGATCTGCGAGATCTCTGGAAGCCTCTGATACCGCCTTGATAGGAGATCCCGTTGATCTTGAAGAAATAACAGGTACTCTGAAGTCCATCCTTCCGCTCGGTGGAAGAAAAGAAGTTAAGTTTAAAGTAGCGGGGATCTACAACAAGAACGATTATCTGGTTCCGATCGACATGATTGCACCGATTTCAAACGTTCCCAGTGACGTAAAACCCCTATCCCTGCTCCTTGGAAGAGTTGAAGAGAGCAGTGCTTCCAGCGTGAAACAGTTTTACTTTTCAAAGTTTGCCTATCCTTTCTTTTTGGATGAAGAATTCAAAAAACTCTACAGCGGAATAGAGGGGCTCGTCAGCGTGATAAAGTTCATTTTCCTGTTTGGATTCTTATCCGCCTCCTCCGGGCTCTTACTCTTCGTTCTGAAATCGTATTTTTCCAGGATAAAGATAATGGGAACACTCCGTGCCGTGGGGATGAAAATAAACCAGCTGGTAGCTTCTTTCCTGATAGAACACCTTTTCTTCCTCTTCGGAGGAATACTCATAGGTACCGTCTCAGGTGTTCTCATGGGGTATTTCGTTTCAGAAGCGATGTCTGAAAGCCTCGGAACTTTCATGGTTTCCGTACCAACAGCTTCTATCCTTCTTTCGCTCCTCACAGTGATCGCCCTTGCTTCAGCCGTTATGGTGATACCGAGCCTCATGATGTCAAAACTCTCACCACTCGAAGCCATGAAGGAAGGAGAGTGAAGGCTTTGATCGAGGTTCACAATCTGTGGAAGGAATACAATGGGAAAGAGAAAGTAACAGCCTTGAAGGGTATAAATCTAAGAATAAACACGGGAGAGTTTGTTGTGATACTGGGCCCCTCCGGTTCTGGAAAGACAACGCTTCTGAATTGTCTTTCTGGTGTGGATCGCCCTACAAGGGGAACTGTGATAATCCATGGAACAGACCTGTACACGCTCTCAGAAGAGGAAAGAACGAGGTTCAGAGCGGAAAACATGGGGTTTGTGTTCCAGTTCTTCAATCTCGTTCCTGTCCTCACCGCCATTGAAAATGTGGAACTACCTCTGCTCATTCTGGGTGTGAACAGAAAAGAGGCAAGAGAACGAGCCTTCGAAATCTTGAGGAAAGTGGGGCTGGCTCACAAGTGCGACAGGTTCCCCGAAGAACTCTCCGGAGGGGAAAAACAGCGTGTCGCCATCGCGAGGGCCATCGTCCACAATCCAAAAGTCATATGGGCAGATGAACCCACCGGTGCTCTGGACAACGAGACGGGGAGAATGATCATAGATCTTCTGATGGAAATGAAGGAGAATTCCACACTGGTGGTCGTGACTCACGATGAAAGAATAGCAGAGAAAGCGGACCGGGTTATAAGAATAAGAGACGGTCAAATAGAACAGGATATATGTGAAAAAGCGTTGTAACCCACATGAAGCATGAGATACTCGAAGCTCCTGTAGCCGCAGCTTTCCCACTGAGTTAAAAGGTTCTCTATCTCTGGAGCGTCCCCGTAGATTCTCATCCTGTCATCGAGAAACTCTACCACGCCGTTTGGCCCAGCGTAGTAGAACGTTCCATCAATCTCTGTGAGTCTCCTGGTGAGGAGATCCACCAGCTCCACGAAGATATGAGAACGTACGAGTAAGATCTCTCTGTTGAATGGAAATTCTCTCAAAAGCTTTCTGTTCCTCTCGAGAAGATTTCCGAGATTGCCCCCTGCCGTTATGAACCTGGTTTCCAGTTTGTAGTTTCCCACAAGATACGGATCCTTTTTTTTGAACAGGAAAGCGGGCTGTCTTCTTGAAAGTTTCAAATTGATAGGTACTATCACCCTCCCACCTTCTTTGAGTTGAGTGAACCACGTCTCCGGCACCTCATCCACACCGACTGTTACGAAGATAACATCGTACGGGGAAAACTCCGGAACACCGTAGTATCCATCGCCACAGACAAAAATAACGTTCTCTATTCCAAGGCGTTCCACGTTCCTTTTCGCGATCTCGCAGATTTTCCTCGAATATTCCACGGAGACCACAAGGCCTTTCTCACCCACAACTCTGCTCATCACGGCAGCGTTGTAACCCGTTCCTCCGCCTATTTCGAGGACTCTCATTCCTTTGTCCAGACCCACCCACTCCATAAACAGCGCCATCAAAGAGGGCTGACTGGAAGTGCTGTATTCTTCTCCATCATCGTAGGAAACCAGAACGATATCCTCGTAAACGTAAGAGAGTGGGTAGGACTTCGTCAGGAACTCCTCACGGGGTATTTCCAGAAAAGCCTTCGCGATGTGATCGCTCACACCGTACTTTTTAAGAATCCAAAAGAGCTTTTCTCTCATAACATCCCCCTGTGTGTTATCATATCACTGAGGAGGGATCGTATGAAGAAAGCAGCGATCATCACTATCGGAAGTGAACTGCTGGAAGGTTTGATACTCAACAAAAACGCACAGTTTCTCTGCCAGGAATTGAAGAATCTGGGATATAGAGTTGTCAAGGTATCAACGGTAGGAGATGATTTGATCTCCATCTCAGAAGAAGTGAAAACCCTCCTTCTCAAGGTCGATCTACTCATCCTCACAGGAGGACTCGGCCCCACACAGGACGATCTCACCCGGGATGCAGTCGCAAAAGTGCTGAACAGGAGTCTCAAACTCAATGAAGAACTCCTCTCGAAGATAAAAGAGAAGATAAAAAAATACCATTCTGAAATACCGCAGAACATTGAAAGACAGGCTTTAGTAATAGACGGTGCCGAAGTTCTGGACAACCCTGTGGGAAGTGCTCCAGGACAACTCCTCACTGTGGATGGGAAAATCGTGATTCTCCTGCCGGGACCTCCCAGAGAGCTGATCCCCATGTTCAACGCACTGAAAGATCGATTGAGAACTCCAGATGCCCTGTATCAGGTTGTTTTGAAATACTACAGCATTCCCGAAGCCGTTCTCGAAGATCTTTTGAAAGATATTCTTTACTCCCAGAACATAGTGGAAGTAGCCACCATGGCCGATCATGTAGAAGGAGTACGACTCAGATTGACCACCCATATGAAGAACAAAGAATATCTGGACGAGATGGTGAAAAAGATTCTCGATAAGACTGGCGAACACCTCTACGGTGTAAACGACGAAAAGATGGAAGAAGTCGTGGTTAGACTCCTGAAAGACAGGAAAAAAACGCTCGCCGTTGCAGAATCCTGCACGGGTGGCATGCTCTCATCTTTGGTGGTGAACGTGCCGGGGGCTTCAGAGGTTTTCATAGGAGGTGTGGTAGCCTACAGCAACGATCTGAAAAAACACATCCTCGGTGTTAGAGAGGACACTCTCAAAAAACACGGTGCGGTGAGCGAAGAATGTGTACAGGAGATGACGGAGGGGCTAAAAAAACTCACCGGTGCAGATATCTGCGTCTCTATCTCCGGAATAGCAGGCCCATCAGGTGGTACTCCGGAGAAACCCGTAGGTACAGTTTTCATAGATATCTTTGAACATGAACACATTACTATGAGGTATAATTTTACAGGCGATCGAAACATGATAAGAACCAGATCCGCTATGATGGCCCTGGAAAACCTCAGAAAATACTTGAAGGGGCGTGAAAGAGTATGATGGAAGAATATCTCGGAGTGTTTGTCGATGAGACAAAAGAATACCTTCAAAATCTGAACGATACCCTCCTCGAATTGGAGAAAAATCCCGAAGATATGGAACTCATAAACGAAGCGTTCAGGGCTCTTCATACCCTGAAAGGAATGGCAGGTACAATGGGGTTTTCCAGTATGGCGAAGCTCTGCCATACCTTAGAAAACATCCTCGATAAAGCCAGAAACAGCGAGATAAAGATAACTTCCGATCTCCTCGATAAGATCTTCGCGGGGGTCGATATGATAACCAGAATGGTTGATAAGATCGTCTCCGAGGGAAGTGACGACATCGGAGAAAACATAGACGTGTTCTCCGACACCATAAAAAGCTTTGCATCATCGGGAAAAGAGAAGCCTTCAGAAATCAAAAATGAAACGGAAACAAAGGGTGAGGAAGAACACAAAGGAGAATCAACAAGCAATGAAGAAGTCGTAGTTCTTCCTGAAGAAGTTGCCCACGTTCTTCAGGAAGCGAGAAACAAGGGTTTCAAAACGTTTTATATTAAAGTGATTCTCAAAGAAGGAACGCAGTTGAAATCCGCCAGGATTTACCTCGTTTTCCACAAGCTTGAAGAACTGAAGTGTGAAGTTGTGAGAACGATTCCTTCGGTTGAAGAGATAGAAGAAGAGAAATTCGAAAACGAAGTGGAACTCTTCGTAATCTCCCCTGTGGATCTGGAGAAACTCTCTGAAGCTCTGTCAAGCATCGCCGATATAGAGAGGGTAATAATAAAAGAAGTAACCGCCGTCACCGAAGAATCAGGGGCTGAGAAAAGAACCGAGAAAGAAGAGAAAACTGAAAAAACTGAGGAAAAGGCCGAAAGAAAAAAGGTTATTTCGCAAACAGTCAGGGTAGATATAGAGAAACTGGACAATTTGATGGATTTGATGGGAG
Organism: Thermotoga maritima MSB8; assembly: GCF_000008545.1. NCBI lineage: Bacteria > Thermotogati > Thermotogota > Thermotogae > Thermotogales > Thermotogaceae > Thermotoga > Thermotoga maritima. The sequence goes on along the minus strand of NC_000853.1, from coordinate 723,992 downwards.
AACTGGTCATCGCAAGGAGCAGAATACTGGAAACGCTCAAGAAATACAACATAAAAGAACTGGATGAGAGTTTGTCTCATCTCAGCAGGATCACCTTAGACCTTCAGAATGTTGTGATGAAGATCAGAATGGTTCCCATCTCCTTTGTTTTCAACAGATTCCCTCGAATGGTGAGAGACCTTGCCAAAAAGATGAACAAAGAAGTGAATTTCATCATGAGAGGAGAAGACACAGAGCTCGACAGAACGTTCGTTGAAGAAATTGGCGAACCCCTGCTCCATCTCCTGAGAAACGCCATCGACCACGGTATAGAACCCAAAGAAGAACGAATAGCCAAAGGAAAACCCCCCATTGGAACACTCATTCTCTCGGCACGTCACGAGGGAAACAACGTGGTAATAGAAGTCGAAGATGACGGAAGGGGTATAGACAAGGAAAAGATCATCAGAAAAGCCATAGAAAAGGGACTCATAGATGAATCAAAGGCCGCTACCCTTTCTGATCAGGAGATTCTGAACTTCCTCTTCGTTCCGGGATTCTCCACAAAGGAAAAAGTCTCAGAAGTCTCCGGAAGAGGCGTGGGAATGGATGTCGTGAAAAATGTGGTGGAATCTTTGAATGGTAGCATAAGCATAGAAAGCGAGAAAGATAAAGGAACAAAAGTTACGATAAGACTACCGCTCACTCTGGCCATCATTCAGGCGCTCCTCGTCAAAGTCAACAATCTCGTCTACGCGATTCCGATAGCGAACATAGACACAATACTCAGCATTTCAAAAGAGGATATTCAAAGAGTTCAGGACAGAGATGTGATAGTCATAAGAGGAGAAGTGATACCCGTTTACCGTCTGTGGGAAGTGCTTCAAATAGAGCACAAAGAAGAACTGGAGGAGATGGAAGCGGTTATTGTGAGGGTAGGAAACAGGAAGTACGGTATCGTCGTAGACGATCTTCTCGGTCAGGACGATATCGTGATAAAATCTCTTGGAAAGGTGTTCTCTGAGGTGAAGGAATTCAGCGGAGCAGCTATTCTCGGTGATGGTAGTATAGCGCTGATAATCAACGTCTCCGGCATTGTATAACGGGGGTGAAAACATTGGCGGATGCTTTGAAAGAGTTCGAAGTTCTATCTTTCGAAATAGATGAACAGGCACTGGCTTTTGATGTCGACAACATAGAAATGGTGATTGAGAAATCCGATATAACACCTGTGCCAAAATCAAGACACTTCGTAGAGGGTGTGATCAATCTAAGAGGAAGAATCATTCCTGTGGTGAACCTTGCGAAGATTCTGGGTATTTCATTCGACGAGCAAAAGATGAAGAGTATAATTGTCGCCAGAACGAAGGATGTAGAAGTGGGATTTCTTGTTGATAGAGTCCTGGGAGTCCTGAGAATAACCGAGAATCAGCTCGATTTGACAAATGTGTCCGATAAATTCGGTAAAAAATCAAAGGGTCTTGTAAAAACCGACGGAAGGCTCATCATCTATCTGGATATCGACAAGATAATCGAAGAAATAACCGTTAAGGAGGGTGTGTAAAAGATGGGAAAGAGAGTTTTGATAGTCGATGATGCAGCGTTCATGAGGATGATGTTGAAAGATATCATCACAAAAGCGGGATACGAAGTTGCAGGGGAAGCAACAAACGGTCGTGAAGCCGTTGAAAAATACAAGGAACTCAAACCGGACATCGTCACGATGGACATCACCATGCCGGAGATGAACGGTATCGATGCGATCAAAGAGATCATGAAGATCGACCCCAACGCAAAGATCATCGTCTGCAGTGCCATGGGACAGCAGGCAATGGTCATAGAAGCTATAAAAGCTGGAGCGAAAGACTTCATTGTGAAACCCTTCCAGCCTTCCAGGGTGGTAGAGGCTCTCAACAAGGTTTCGAAGTGAAATCCCATGAGTGGGATTCTGCAGTTTCTTCTGGCTTTCGGAATAGTTCTCTTCTTTCTTCTTCTGGTTTACTATTTTGTGAAGCGGGGAACCTTCATTCAAAAGGGATCCAGCATTTCCGTTCTGGAGAGACACTACCTGGATAGGAAAACTTTCATCGCCATTGTCAGGGTAATCGATGAATATCTCGTCATTTTGGTAACAGATTCCGGTGCCACCGTCATAAAGAAACTGGAGGACTACGAAGAAAAATCTTTTTCCAGTATGTTCTTCAAAAAGCTGGGGAGAAAAATTAAATGAGAAAGCTTCTTCTGATTCTTTTGATCTTTCTTCCCCTTTTGTATTTTTCTCAGGAAATACCTTTTCCTTCGATATCCATAGGTGTAAGACCTGCCGAAGAACCAGAGGACCTCGTCGTTACTCTCGAGATCCTTCTCGTACTCACCGTTCTGGCACTTGCACCCTCCATCCTCGTTCTCTTCACCTCATTCACACGCATAATCGTTGTCTTTTCACTCTTCAGAAACGCTCTTGGAACGCGTCAAACTCCTCCTAACCAGGTTATGATAGGTCTTGCCCTTTTTCTCACATTTCTCATCATGCAGCCCGTCTGGAACGATATCTACAACAATGCCATAACGCCGTATTTGAACAAAGAAACAGGCTATCAGGAGATGTTTCAACGGGTAAACACCCGTATAAGAGAGTTCATGATCAACGAACTGAAGAATCACCACAACGAGGATAACGTTTTCATGCTCGCGAAAAACTCCGGCATTGAAATCGCAAAAATCGAAGAAGCACCGAATGCCGTTCTGATACCAGCCTTTGTTCTGGGAGAACTGGAAGTTGCCTTCAAAATGGGAGTTGTTCTTTACGTGCCTTTCATAGTGATAGACATGATAGTGGCCAGCATACTGTTAGCGATGGGAATGATCATGATACCTCCGGTTTTCGTTTCTCTGCCGTTCAAAATTCTCATTTTCGTCATGGCAAACGGCTGGGATCTGCTTGTAGAAGGGCTGATAAAGAGTTTTGCGAGGTGATTTGCCGTGACCATTGAGGTCTTTCTGGATATAATGAAAAGCGGAATAAGTCTTCTGCTGGAGATCATCGTACCACCCCTCGTTGTGAGTCTCATCGTGGGGCTTGTGATCAGCATCTTTCAGGCCGTCACTCAAATCCATGAGCAGACGCTGATGTTCGCTCCAAGAATAATTGTGCTGTTTCTCACGATCCTGTTTCTGAGCGGCTGGATGGCGCAGAAAATCCTCGACTTCTTCAGTGAAATGCTTCAGAAGTACTTCCAGATGATCTGAGGAGGTGATGAGGTGAAACAATTCCTCGTTGCTTTAACGATCCTCACATCTTCGCTGTTTTCTTTCGCAAGTGCGCTTGATATAATCGATGAATCGTTCCTCGCACTGAAAGAGTTTCTCGATCAACCGGACAGCGGTGCGTTTCTCTCACTTCTCGAGAGGGCCAGGGGCATATTCATCGTGCCCAAATACCTGAAACTCGGCTGGGTACTGGGAGGGCAGTACGGCCAGGGAGTGCTTTTGAAAAGAGACCCAGAGACGAACACCTGGTACGGCCCTCTGTTTGTGAAAATGTACGGATTGAGCTTCGGTCCGCAGATAGGATTTCAATCAGTTTCTCTCATAGCCGTCATCATGGAAAATGTCGATGCCTTCGCCGAAGGAAACATCACCCTGGGAGGATCACTGAGCGTCGCGGCGGGACCTCTTGGAAGAAGACTCAGCGCCGATTACAATCTTGACGCTTCCGTCTATTCGTATTCAATAGCACGTGGGTTCTACGCGGGTTTTTCCTTAGAAGGGGCAAAGATAGACGTCGACTTAGATCTCACAAGGGAGTACTACAACGTGTACAGAATCGAACCTGAAGAAATACTGAGAAGAGAAGTCTCGGGAAGGGCAGAAAAGATCGTAAACCTTCTGAACGAAAAATTGACAGAAGAATAGGGCACCTTCCGGTGCCCTTACTCTCTTGTGCTGACGACTTTATCGACTATCCCGTACTCTTTCGCTTCTTCTGCACTCATGAAGAAATCTCTGTCTGTGTCTTTTTCTATCTTTTCAATCGGCTGTCCCGTGTGTTTACTCAGAATTCTGTTGAGAAGATCTTTTATTCTCAGAAGCTCTCTCGTGATGATCTCCACATCCTTGGCAGGTCCCTCAGCACCACCGAGCGGCTGGTGTATCATTATTCGAGCGTTCGGAAGCGCGTACCTTTTTCCCTTTGCACCGGCTGCGAGGAGCACAGCCGCCATGGAAGCCGCCTGTCCTACACATATGGTTGAGACATCACACTTTATGTACTGCATCGTATCGTAGATAGCGAGTCCCGCCGTCACAGAACCTCCGGGGGAGTTTATGTAGAGGTAGACGTCTTTATCCGGATCCTCCGCCTCAAGAAACAGAAGTTGAGCTATGACCAGGTTTGCAACATAGTCGTCTATGGGGGATCCGAGGAAAACTATTCTGTCCTTTAGGAGCCTCGAGAAGATGTCGTAGGCTCTCTCGTACCTTCCCGTAGACTCAACGACTATGGGAACGTATTGATCAATTATCTTCTTTTCCTTCACTGTCATCACCCTCTCCTTTTGGTTCAACCACTTTCACCTTGACTTCCTGAAGTAACAGATCGAGCACTTTTCTTTTCAGAATAGCCCATCTCAATTCTTCTCTGAGGTCCTGCCGTGCTTTGACAAGGCTCTTAGCACGATCAGGAGAGATTCCCCAGAAAGGAGCGAGTTCCTCCGCTTCTTTCTCGAGTTCCTCATCGTTCACGCTGATCCCCTTCTCCTGTGCGAGAACCTCTATCACTCTGTCTCTCTTTATGTCATCCAGAATTCTCTCCTTCAGTTCTTCTCTGAATTTCTCCTCGCTCTCATACGAACTCACGATCTGTTCGTACCTTCCTTCTCTCTTCAACCTGTTGATCGCTTCGTTAACGAGTATCTCCAGAGTCCTATCAGATATCTCGATCTCCACAATTTCAGGGAGTTTCTCAAGAAGTTGCTCTCTCATGCTCTCTTTCATTTCCACATCGTAGATCTCTTTTCCCTCTTTCTTCAGAGATTCTTTCAGCTGTTCCAGTGTTTCGAATTCGTTGTTCACTGACTTTGCAAGTTCATCACCGATCTCTGGAAGGGTGCGTTTGTACACTTCTTCCACTTCGAGCTTGTATGTGTACTTCTTTCCCTCGTACTCCCTCTCAATTTCCACAACGTCGCCTTTCTTCTTTCCCACGAGGTCTTTCACAAAGGGTCTGTCTTCGTCCTCACTTATCACGTATTCGTATTCACGAGAGGTGAGTTTTTTTCCCTCCTCGTTGTACACTTCCATGTTCACTCTCACGAGATCTCCCGCTTCAGCGGGTCCTTCTTTGGGCTCGAGGAGAGCGTGACTTTCTCTGAGATCCTCTATTCTCCTTTCCACGTATTTTTCCAGGACCTTTTCCTCGTCCACTTTTTCCACTTCTATCTTCGAAATGTCACCTATTCTCACTTCCGGTTCTTCATGAACCTCCACCACCACTCTGGCAGTGACGTCCTTCAGTTCTCTTTCGGTCACTATAGGAGACAAAATGAGCTTTCTGTCTTTGAGCGTGTCTGGTATGAGGTCCATGAGAAAGTCGAGCGTGTACTCCTGAAATTCTTCACCGAGCTTCATCTTCAGGACATTCTTTGGGATTCGTCCTTTTCTGAATCCTGGAATCTCCACTCTCTGGTTCAAGTACCTGACCGCTTTGTCCTCGGCCTGCGCGATTTCTTCTGCTCCAAAAACGTACTCCAGCACAACTCGGTTTTTGTCTCTTTCAAGCTCCTTCACTTCCATTACTGTTCATCCCTCCTGTCGTGTTTTTATCCTCTCCCTAAGGTATCTCCTCTGGTCCATATGTTCTTTTGAAGAGACGATCTGGCTTCTCTGATAACATTGATCTCCTGAAAAAGCGCTGTCTTTCTCTTTTCGATGATTTCCAATCTTTTTCTGTCCTTTTCAAGGATCTCAGACAGTTTGTCCTTTGGGAGTCCTTCCATCAACTCTTTCCTTTTATTCAAAAGAGAAAGAAGCGTTTCATAGTCTTCCTTCTCAATCGCTTCGTCTATTTTTCTTTCTATCTCATCGATGTTCATTTCTCTCACTCTCCGATGAGGATGTTACCATACCTCACAAGCCTGCAACCCGAGCTTTCCAGCAGTTTCTTCAAAGTAAACGGTGGGAGTGAAGTCTCTATCTCCCACCCTTCGACTGACCTTTCAAGGACTTCGAACCTTTTCCTCAAAAAGCTTTCGTCACCTTCTACAATGATATCACCTTTTCTTTTTTCGAGAACAACAAGAGCCACAGCGAATCTATCGTGAGAAAGTGAAACATGAGCGTAGTTGAAGAAGCCGAAATCCTTATGAACGCACAGAACTGGTTTCCCGTTGCTTTCCAGAAATTCCACATCCGTGAAGCTGTGCCCATTCAAACCCGTTCCCAGAGCCTTGAAAAAAGCTTCCTTTAGAGCGAATCTCCCTGCAATGAATTCCCTCCTGCGCTTTCTCGTCAGGAACAGTCTCTTCTCTGATTCACCAAGGATTCTTTCTGCGAATTTTTCCGGAACTCTTTCTACCTCCAGAACATCAATACCCACACCGACTATCATGAGAGAATCACCGGAGGATCTACAATCAATCCCCTTTTTCCGTTTTTCCTCAATCTCAAAAGAACAAGAGTTGCAGCCTTTTCAATTTTACCATGGACAAAACACATTCTCTTGGGCTCCAGTCTGAAAGACACAAACATTTCCAGCCACTCCATGAGGTTCTCCGGTGAGAGAACGTAGACGGCCGTTCCTCCATTTTTCAAAAAACGAAACGTCGCCTGGACGAATCCTTCTATGTCTCTCCTTTCGATGCTCCGGGTAGAAGCTCTCAAGCGGTTGGGGCTCTTAACCTTTGTGTGATGAGGAGGATTCGAAACAACCATATCGAAAGATTCCGGAGGAAAGGAAAGTTCTTCCACAGAGGAGTTCACGAAAGAGACTCTTTCTTCGAGTTTGTTCAACGAGATACCTTCGAGTGCTTTTTCGTACAGCTCCTTTTCTTTTTCCACTCCGACCACTTTCACGTTGTAGAGCTTTGCGAGGGCAAAACTCACCGTTCCCACACCGCTTCCAAGTTCAAGAACGCTTCTGACGTTCTTAGACGGCCTCGTGTACCACACAAGAAGAGAAGAAGCGTGAGTGGGTCTGTGCTGAGGTCCCGCGTCCACTATTTCGACACACCTGATGATATCGGGGTCGAACTTCATAACGATTCCAGAATCTCTCTGACCATCTTGTTCACAAGTTTTCCATCCGCTCTTCCCTTCACCTTTGGCATCACTACCTTCATGACCTTCCCCAGATCCTTTGGGGAAGAAGCACCCACCTCGTTTATCGCTTCCATGACGATCTTTCTTATCTCGTCCTCCGAAAGCTGTTTTGGAAGGTACGACTCTATGATTTCCAGTTCCTTCCTTTCCTTCTCCGCGAGTTCTTCTCTGCCGTGTTTTTCATATTCCTCTATTGCTTCTCTTCTTTTCTTGGCTTCCTTCATCAACGCTTCCATCACTTCTTCATCCGTGGCTTCCTTCATCTTCTCCACTTCCAAGTTCTTCAAGGTTGTGAGTATCATACGAAGGGTGTTCATCCTTACCATGTCTTTGTTTTTCATGGCTTCTTTCAGATCTGACATTAGTTTCTCCTTCAGGGACATGTCCGAATACCTCCTCCCAAAAATCGAGACCCCGCGGGGCGGGGCCTCAGGAAATCACACCTCTCATTATTCGTGCAAGTTCTATGAAAGACTCTTTGAGACTCGCTCCTCCAACGAGACCACCATCTATATCCTTCTGAACGATGAGACCGAGGAAATTGTCCGGCTTTATGCTTCCACCGTAGAGAATCCTTATCGATCCCGCTGTTTCCTCGTCGTACATCTCTGAGAGCAGCTTTCTTATGAACGCGTGTACTTCCTGTGCCTGCTGTGGTGTCGCCACCCTTCCTGTCCCGATTGCCCAGACTGGCTCGTAAGCTATTACCACTCTCTTTGCTTCCTCTTTGTCGAGACCGTAGAAACCTTCTCTCACCTGTTTTTCCACAACGCAGAAAGTGAGCCCTTTCTCTCTTTCCTCGAGTGTTTCTCCAACGCAGAGAATAGGAGTCATACCTTTTTCAAGCACCGCTTTCACTTTCCTGTTTATGAACTCGTCGTCTTCTTTGAAAATACGCCTTCTCTCGGAATGTCCCACGATCACGTATTCAACGCCGATCTCTTGCAGCATGAGAGGAGAAATCTCCCCGGTGAACGCTCCCTGGTCTTCGTAGAAAACGTTTTGAGCTCCCAATTTGATGTTTCTACCAGAGAGTATTTCCCCCACTTCAGATAGAGCTGTGAACGGAGGACAGACCACTATTTCGAACTCTTTCACGTCGTGAAGTTCGTTCACGAGCAGCGACACAAACTTTTTCGCTTCCGAGATCGTTTTATGCATCTTCCAGTTCCCAGCGAGGATCAGTTTACGAGTTATTTTTTTTTTATCCGCGATGCTGGCAATACCAGGAAGTTCTTTTCCTTCAAGGAATTCGAGAGAAGCCCCTCCGCCCGTTGAAACGTGGGAGAATTTGTCTTCCAGACCGAACTTGTTCACCGCCGCGGCGCTGTCTCCTCCACCCACAACGGTGATCGCTCCCTTTTCCGTGAGCGCTGCGATCGCAAGTGCGACCTGCTTCGTGCCTTCAGCGAAATCGTCTATTTCGAAGACTCCCATTGGCCCGTTCCAGACAACGGTTTTTGCATCGGAGAGCTTCTGCTTGAAGAGCTCAATTGTCTCGGGTCCTATGTCGAGGCCCATCCATCCTTCGGGTATCCCGTCGTCGATTCTGACAACCTTCTTTTCCACACCGGGTTCGATCTTCTGAGCGATAACGGCATCAACGGGAAGAACGATCTCAACACCCTTTTCTTTCGCTTTTTCGAGGAGTTCTTTTGCGAGGTCGATCTTGTCTTCTTCAACCCTGGACGATCCAACCTCTTTGCCAAGAGCCTTCAGGAAGGTGAACATCATGGCTCCACCTATGAGAATTCTGTCGGCTTTCTCCATGAGGTTCGTGATGACGCCGATTTTGTCAGATACCTTTGCTCCTCCAAGAACCACAACGTACGGTTTTTCTGGATTATAAGTCACCTTGGAAAGGAACTTTATCTCTTTTTCCATGAGGAATCCCGCTACGCTGGGAATAAACTGTGCGATTCCAACGTTGGAAGCGTGTGCCCTGTGCGCCGTTCCGAAGGCATCGTTCACGTGAATATCGGCGAGGCTAGCCCAGAACTTCGCGAGTTCAGGATCGTTCTTGGTCTCTCCCGGGTGGAATCTGGTGTTTTCAAGGAGGAGAACCTCTCCCTCTTTGAGCTCCTCAACGGCCTTTTTCACCTCATCACCGACAACAGCGGGAACAAACTTCACTTCTTTTCCAAGAAGCTCAGAGAGTCTTTTGGCGACAGGTGCGAGGCTGAACTCTGGTGAAGGTTCTCCCTTGGGCCTTCCAAGATGGGACAGGAGTATCACCTTTGCACCCTGTTCAAGAGCGTACTTTATCGTTGGAAGGGCGGCTCTTATTCTCGTGTCGTCCTGAACGACCCCATCCTTCACTGGAACGTTGAAGTCCACTCTCATTATGACTCTCTTGCCTTTCAGATCAACATCTCTTATGGTCATTTTTTCCATGTTCGCACCCCCTTTTTGAGTCTGAGAAGGGCGGGAAAACCCGCCCGTTCTTCACATCTTGAGGAGCAATTCGAGTGTATCGACAACTCTGTTGCTGTATCCGTACTCGTTGTCGTACCAGGAAGCCACCTTCACGAGCTTTCCACCGATAACGTTGGTGATTGTGGCATCGAAGATACCGGAGAACGTCGTTCCAATGATGTCGCTGCTCACAATGGGTTCATCGTTGTATCCGATGATTCCCTTGAGTCTTCCCTCTGTGGCTTCTTTCATGACAGCGTTGACTTCCTCGACCGTGGTTTCTTTCTCGACCAGAACTGTAAGATCGGTGATGGATCCATCGGGAGTAGGTACCCTGATAGCCATACCATCGAGTTTGCCCTTCACTTCAGGAACAACGAGCGCAACTGCTTTTGCGGCACCCGTGGTTGTCGGAATGATGTTCACCGCAGCTGCTCTTGCCCTTCTCAGATCTTTGTGAGGCAGGTCGAGAACTCTCTGGTCGTTCGTGTAAGAGTGAACAGTCGTGAGCATTCCGCTGACGATTCCAAACTTCTCATGGAGCACCTTCACGATGGGTGCAATGGAGTTGGTTGTACAGGACGCACAGGAAATGATGGTGTGTTCGGGTTTCAGCTGGTCTTCGTTACAACCGATAACAACGGTGATGTCTTCTCCCTTGGCGGGCGCTGTGATGATGACTTTCTTCGCTCCAGCCTGCAGGTGAAGTTCTGCCTTTTCTCTGTTTCTGAAGACACCGGTGGATTCGATCACGAAGTCAACACCGAGGTCCTTCCAGGGCAGTTTCGAAGGATCGGGTTCCGCGAAGACCTTGATCTCTTTTCCATCGACGATTAGAGAGTTCTCGGTGTACTCGACTTTACCGGGGAACTTCTTGTGAACGGAGTCGTACTTCAGAAGGTGTGCAAGGGTCTTGGTGTCTGTCAAATCGTTAATAGCCACTACTTCGATGTCGGGATTCTTTCTTTCGTAGATGATCCTGTAGACGAGCCTTCCTATCCTACCGAAACCGTTAATAGCCACTCTTGCCATGCTCTTTCCCTCCTTCTCACATCAATCCTGGTATTCCAAATTGCTGAGTTATTTTGCTCATCTCCTCTTCACGGCGTTTTTCGATCTTTTCCATGACTTCGTTCATTCCCGCTATCAGAAGATCCTTCAGCGTATCGAAGTCTTCTTTCAAATCTTCGTCTATTTCTATATCCTTGACTCTCCTATCACAGGTTGCAACGATTCTGACGGCCCCTCCACCAACGGAAGCCTCTACTTCTATCTGTGAAAAGCTCTCTTCGAGTTCCTGGATTTTTTTCTGGAGCTCCTCCTGCATTCTGGCGAAGTCCTTCAAAATCTTTTCCTGCTTTCCCCCACCCAGACTCTTTCCACCAAAACTCTTGATCTTTTTCAAATTATCCCTCCTGTTCAAACAATCTCAGGATCTTCTGAGAAACCTTCTCGATTGTTTCTTCTTTTCCCATCAGTCGAAGTTCAACTTCTACTTTTTTCCCGAGTTTTCTAGAAAAAATGTTTTCCAGCTCAGGCAGTTTTTTCTTCATCAACTCGTAATGCATAGCTTTCGATGAATCAAAAGAAATAATCACCTTTTCTCCGTCAAACTGCACCTCTGAGAGGCTGAGAGCGACAAAGATAGAGAGATCGCCCTTTTCTTTCAGTTCTTCCATGAGTTCTTTGAAGCGTTTCTCGAACTCGCTGTCTTCCTGTTTTTCTTCTTTTGCCTTCACCGTTTCTTTCTTCTCTTCTTTCTGCTGTACATTTGAATTATCGTTTTTTTCTCTGACATCGTTTTCCTGAACGTTTGTGGTGGAGAACCTCGTCGCTATGTAAGCCGAACCCACTTTACAGACGAGTCGTTTTTCTTCGGCGAACTTTATCTCTCTCAGAAGATTCAGAAGTTGTCTCGAAACCTGAACTATATCGTTCGCTGAAACCTGGTAAACCCCTCTCTCCCTTTCCAGGTCTTCGACCAGATCCTCGACTGCTTCCTGAATGAGCACCTCGTAGTCCTTCCCGCTGTAATAGACGTCGTCGAGAACGGTGAAGACCCTTTTCACATCACCAGAAAAGATAGCGTTCACGTAATCGCGAACAACCTGTATCGGTATCAACCCGAGCGCCCTGTGTACCGTCTCGAGATCTATCTTTCCTTCCGAGAACTTCCACACCTGCTCGAGCATGGTGAGCGCGTCTCTCAAGCCTCCAGAGGCTCTTTTTGCGATGAAGCTCAGAGCTTCCCTGTCTATCTCTATTCCTTCAGCCTCCGCAACTTCCTGGAGCCTCTTTTCGATGAGCTCGTCGGGAATGTTTCTGAACTCGAAAACCTGACATCTCGAGATAATCGTGGGAGGAACCTTCTCAAGGTTTGTCGTTGCCAGCACGAACACGACGTGGGAAGGAGGTTCTTCGAGTGTTTTGAGGAGCGCGTTGAAGGCTTCTTTCGTGAGCATGTGAACTTCGTCTATTATGTAGACTTTGTATTTACCTTCCATCGGCCTGTATCCAACGGCGTCTCTGATTCTTCTGATCTCGTCTATTCCTCTGTTGGAGGCCGCGTCGAGCTCTATCACGTCCATGAAGGTTCCCTCGTCTATCTCTCTGCAGGCTCTGCAGGAATTGCAGGGTTCAACTCCCTTTCTGTTCTCACAGTTCAGGGATTTTGCGAGAATTCTGGCAAGAGTAGTCTTCCCCGTTCCCCTCGGACCGGCGAATATGTATCCGTGGGCCACGCTGTTCTTCTGAATAGCACCGATTATTGCCTTCTTCACATGATCCTGATTGACAACCTCAGAAAAAGTCTTTGGCCTGTACTTCCTGTAAAGAACTTCCACAGAATCCCCCCATGTTATAATCGAATTGCATCCAGCCTTTATTATACCAGAGGAGACATTAAGAATGATTGAACAGAGGAGGAAAATCGTGAAAAAAATAACTATCCTGATCCTGGTGCTCATGGTGATTCCTGTTTTTTTGAGCACCGTTCCTTCTGAAAACAATATTTCCTTTCGCGAGATCAACTCCATCGCGGTGAAGGAATGGTTCAAAGAACTGGTCAGATCAAGAAGAGCCTCCTACAAACTGAAAAGCGATGAAGAATTCCTCGAAGACCTGTGGAAAACGATAAACAACGTGGCAAAAGAGACGAATTTCGATCCTATTCTCATAATATCCGTCATAGATGTGGAAAGCGACTTCAGAAATGTTGTGGGCTTGTACGGAGAACTCGGCATGATGCAGATAAAGAAAGAGACGGCGGAGATGGTGGCGAATCTGTACGGTCTGGAAATCCCAGAGTCAGGCTGGACAGAGCTCGTGTGGAACTACCGGTTGAACATAAAGTACGGAGCCCATTACTTGAAATATCTCTTCGACAAATTCAACAACTTGAGACTGGCACTCGAGTACTACAACGGTGGAAACAGCAGAAAGTCCTACGCCCAGAAAATACTGGAAACGTACGAAGAGTTCAAGAAAGAACTGGGAATCTAGACCTTCGAGTATACCTTGCCGGAAGAGTCCTGGACCACACGGAGAACCAACTTCTCCACTTCCAGTTCTTCGAGTTTCTTGCTGTCCGGAGTTTTATAAATCACCCTCCTCGTTCCCCTGATTTCTTCAAGGGGCTCGAACAACACTCTGGAAAACCTCTTCGTAGCAGAAAAAGGACGCACTCTCTCCAGAATCACACCGTTCACTCCCAGAAGAAAGAGTCTTTCCAGGAGCTCTTCAGTCATCTCTTGAAACTGAAGCTTGTTCTTCCTGAACGTTCCCAATACCACTATTTCTCCCGTCAGGTCGTAGAGCTTTGTTCCTTCGTATCTTTCGTATTTTTCAAGGATGTCCACAACGCTTCTGTCCATAACAACGATCTTTCCCGTGTAGTAAACCACATCTCCTGTCTTCAACTTTCTTATGACGTTCAGAGACACAGGATATTTGAGTACGATCAAAAAAATCACCTCACGATCATCCAAACAAAACCATCGATGAACCTTACAAAGGGATTCATAACGAGTGGTATTATCCAGAGCACGAGCAGAGCGATCATGAAGAGAACCCCGTACACCTCGTATTTTACCAGCCACTCCATATACCTGTCGGGAAGAAGAGAGGCGAGAATCTTGCTTCCATCGAGAGGTGGTATGGGAAAAAGAGAAAAGAGCGCGTACGTGAGGTTGTACTTTGCGGCTTTTACCATGAGAAACCACCAGAAATCCTCTTCGGGAAGATGCGAAGCGATCAATCCACAAAGAAAGAAGAGGATGAAGCTAACGGCAGGACCGAGCAGTGAGATTTTCAAAAGATCCTTCTTCTTGTTTTTGAGCTTCCAGTAACGAATGGGCACGGACCTCGTCCACCCGAACTCGAAGAGGATGAAAGAAATCGTTCCCAGTGGGTCGAGATGAACGAAGGGGTTCAGAGAAAGCCTTCCGGCCTGCTTCGGTGTGGTATCGCCGAGTTTGTAGGCTACAAAGCCTTTGATGTACTCTCTGGGAGTGGCGACTATGAGCACCGCGAGGAACCCTGTGAGTATGTTGCCCAGTGTGGGAACGATTATCCTCATGTTCACCATCCTTTCAGGACTCCTTTCAGCATCTCCTTCATCTCAATCGCGTCGTTTTTCATTTTCTCTTTCAGTTTCAATTCTTTCTTCAACACAACGGGAACCTTCAAAGAGATTTCCAGAGGATCTCTCTTTGAAAAGAAATGATCCTCTTTTGTGTATCTTGCGAAAAATCTTCTCGCTTTCTGACAATCGACGATAATGAACGGTATTTCAAAATACGCCGCCACAAGCGCCGGGTGGAACCTCTCCGTTATCACAATGGACGAACTCACTATCTCTTCGAGCAAGTTCTCTCCATTTCTGAGAGGTGGAAGATAGGAGTGATCCCCTGGAAAAGCCGTCGATATGACAAAGTCGTTGATTCCCTGATCCCTGAGGCTCTTCAAGATATACGACACATCCATCGGAGATTTCAGGAAGAACACAGCTTTCTTTTCGGTTTTCTTTTCCATATCAGACTCCATGAGGTGGATTATAGCCGGATCTGTTCCGAGCACCGCATTTCCACCAACCATTTTGACATACCTGTAAGAAGCGGGATCGCGCGCTATGAAGACAGTCCTTTTATCTTTGAAGACGTCCCACACGAGCTTTTTTGAAAGTCTTCTTCTCAACGGTCCCACGCTGTTTCCAAAGAATATGAGAGGTTTGTCCATGAGAAGTGAAGCTTTTGAAATCGAGTAGTAATAGAGAAGGCTCCGGAGACTGGTAACGTCCTGGAACAATCCTCCTCCACCCGCTATGGAAACCTGAGATTTCTTCAAAAGAGAGAGTAGCTTGATCGAATATCTATCGACAGAGGTAACCCCCATGGATTTTTTCCCCTTCGGCAGGGGTGTGTATATGGTCCCGAATCCCAGCTCCCTCAGAAGATTCACACACGCTTTGAACATCAGTTCATCTCCGAAGTTGTCGAAGCCGTAGTATCCCCAGAGAAAGGCCGTTGCCAAGGAAAACCACCTCATTGTGTAGAAGAATACTCTTGGAGAATTATACTACACGAGGTGAAAAGATGATCACGAATCTTTCTGACAGAGTATTCGTGATAGGAACAGGAACATCAGCGAACAGTGTGCTCGTCTGTGGAAAGAAATTTTGTGTGCTCTTCGATTCAACGCTTTTTCCTGAAAAGGCGAGGAAGATCAAAGAATTCGCCGCAGAAATTCTGGGTAAAGAAATTGCCGTTGTTTTCAACACGCATTACCACCCTGACCACACCTTCGGAAACGAGGTTTTTGACAGGATCATATCCCACAGTCTCACCAGAAAATCCCTGGAAGAAATGGATGAAGAGTACATAAGAAAGATAGGAGTGGAGGTTTCCCTGAAGTTTCCAGATGAGACCTTCTCCGAAAGAGAAAATTACAGATTTGGAGACATCGTGGTGGAAGCGGTTCACCTGGGAGGACACACTCCGGATTCTTCGATCTTCGTTTTGAAGAACGAAAAAATAGTCATCTGCGGGGACCTTCTGACAACCGGCATCCATGCCGAAATAGTCACGGACAGTGACCTCTTCGGATGGATAGAAGCGCTCAGCGAAATCGAAAAAATACGGGCAGATTACTTCGTACCGGGGCACGGAAAAGTGGGCACCATCGAAGATGTCAGGAACATGAAAGACTACATCTCAAAAGTCCTGCGCTTCAGAGAAGGCAGTGTGAAACACTCAGAACTCCTGGAAGACCCGAATTTCATCAACAGGGAGCACCCGGAACTTCTGACCTGGGGACTGGAAAACATCATTCGTTGAGAAGCTCGAGCCTCTCTTTTGGACTCACGATCTCTGTTATCCTCACCCCAAAGTTTTCATCTATCACGACAACTTCTCCGCGGGCGATGAGCTTTCCGTTCACGAGGATATCCACAGGTTCCCCCGTGAGTTTGTCCAGCTCTATTATGGAGCCAGGGATCATTTCCAGAACCCGTTTCAGAGTCATTCGCGTTCTTCCAAGTTCCACTGTGACTTTGAGAGGAATATCGAGAAGCAGTTCCAGCTTGTCACTCGGCACTTCGGTTTTTCTGGTTTCAGAAGGTTTCAGCTCTGCGAATTCTACCGGTTCGACCTTCACCTTTTTCTCCTCTTTCTTCTCTTTTTTCTCAGCTGCTTCGGATTGTTTTTTCGTGAAATACTCGTACATCTTCTTCACCAGATCGGCGCTTATCACCTGGTAGAACTTCGACTTCGGAAGTCCCTCTATCTCCATTTCGAATTCGACAACGGCAACATCTTTCTCCGGATTGTCGGTTACCGGTGGAAACTGTGTGTTAGGATCATCGAAATTCAATATCTCCACTTCGGGGGAGATATATTGATGGTTATTCCCAGAAGTTCAGAAAGCGATGTTGCAGCGCTTCCCATCATCTGATTCATCGCTTCTCCAACCGCGCTGAGTTTGATTTCGTCCAATTCCTCGGTTTCTACCTCTCCACTTCCCCCCATCATGAGGTCAGCTATCACCGCCACGAGTTTTTTATCGAGGACAAGAACGTTCAAACCTTCGAGCCCCTCCGTGTATTCCACACTCACCACTACCTGCTCACCACTGAAGTCACTCTTGACGTTCTTCATCTTTTCTTCCCGAACAGTTGGAACGGTGATGTGAATATCCCTTCCGAGGATCATCGAGAGCGTCGTTGCAGCACTCCCCATTGCGATGTTTCCTATCTCGCCTATCATGTCCTTTTCTTCGGGAGTGAGGACACCACCGGTATCAGAATCGCTAAGAAGCTTGTCTATCTCTTCCTGAGAGAGGAATTCATTTTCCGTCATTCGTATTCACCTCCGTTGGTGAATTCACCGGTCACCTTCACCGCGTACTTTCCTTTGAACACTCCGGGAATTCCCCTGAACTTGGGTCTCCCCTCAACGTCTATTCTTATTTCATCCTTGTAGTGAGTCCCAAGCCTTATGACGTCTCCCACTTCCAGATCCAGAATTTCCTTCAATCTCAACTCAGTTTCTCCTATCACCGCCTGGACAGTCACAGGTATCTTTTGGGAAGCTTTTCTGAGCTCTTCCATTCTCTCTTCAACTTTTTCGGGTTTTCTTCCCATCATCCAGAAGCGATCCGAAAGCTTTTCGAGCAAAGGCTCAAGAAGTGAAAACGGCCAGCACACGTTGATGAAGCTTGTGAATTCGCCCCAGGAAACGGAGGCGGTTACAAGAAGAACGATCTCGTTGGGAGGTACAATCTGAACGAATTGAGGATTCGTCTCCACGTTTTCTATCGAAGGAATGAAATATTGAAAATCACTCCAGGCCTGAGCAAGAAGGGTTAGCATGTTGGTCACTTCTTTTCTCATTATGGAGGTTTCTATCTCCGTGGGAGGTCTGTTTGGAGGGTTTTCGCCGGGGCCTCCCATTATGATGTCAAGCATGGTATAAAAGAGATCCAGTCTCATTTCGAAGATGGCGCTTCCCTCAAAAACATCACCGGTGAAGATAACAATGAACGAAGGTATCATCACGGATCTTATGAATTCCTCATAAGTAAGCTGATCTATGCTGATTTCGACATCCACAAAAGTTCTCAGCCTTCCTGAGAGATACGTAGAGAGGGCCCTCCCGAAGTTTTCGTGTATCATCTGAAAGGTTCGAAGTTGTTCTTTGGAAAATTTGCTCGGCCTCTTGAAATCGTAAGGCTTAACCTTTTTCTCCTCTTCTTCCTTCAGGAGGTCTTCTTCCTTCAATTCACCTTTCATCAATGCCTCGATCAACTGGTTTATTTCTTCCTGGCTGAGAACATCCGACACGTTACCACCTCACTCGGTGGTCGCGAATGCTTTGATGTACAGGTACACATCAAGGACACCGTATTTCTCTTTATCACCAACGAATCCAGTGATCGTGTTCACCGCGTCTCTTATTTGACGTTTCAACAGTTCCAGACCAGGAACGGTGCTCAGTTCACTCTTATCTTTACTCAGAAAGATCATCATGAGCGCATCCATGATCTCATCTTTCCTTTCGGCTATAGCTGCTCTGCAGGCATCGCTCCCCACACTGAAAGACAAAGAATCTATCACAACCACGTCCCTTCCACCTTTGAGGAGAAAGGTCTGATTCTCTCCCTGCTGAATGAGTACCGCCTTTATCCTGACGGGGGTCGAAGGTACGTTCTCACCCTGCTTGCCCTGATTCGAGCCGAGGAACATGGGCAGCAAAAAATACACTGCTACGGAAACCACAAGCGGAACAACGATGCTCGTGATCAAAGATGCACCCATTCGACGTTTTGGTTGTTCTTCTTCTCTTCTTTCTTCTTCTGCCATTCTTTCACCTCACATTTTCTCCCGTTTTATGAGGATATCTATTCTCCTGAATTCCCTTCTCAACCTATCCAATTCCTGCTGATACTTTTCCTCCAGTTTTCTCAGTTCCAATTCGTATTCCGCTTGAGAAATCTCCCCGTTTCTGAACTTCTCATTGAGAAGGGCTTTCTCGACGTTGATCTGGTTTTCAAGATCCTGGATCTTTTTCTTTATCTCCCTGTCTCCAAGTCCTATTGGGTAGAATCTGTCTGGATTGTAGAAAAGATCGATGTTGAAACGTCCGAGCTTTATGTCTGCAGCCCTTTCGATCATTCTTTTTTCCTTCAACTCGGTGAGGAAGAAATTCACCACACTCGCCGCTCGGGCGCTCGAAAGATGCCAGTTGGAAACATATATTGAATTTGGAAGAGGAGGTCTGTCATCTGCGTAACCGTAAACCTCAAGTACGTTCGTAGTGTGTTCTATAACTATCTGTCCCACTTTGGCCAGCAGTTCTTTGGCTTCCGCTGTGAGCTTGGCGCTTCCCGGCTCAAAAAACACCATGTCTTTCAACACTATCAGTGTTCCTTCGTCTCTTTCCTCAACTGTGATCTTCCCCTTATATTCTTCGGATAATCTCATGAGTTCTTGATATATTCCCCTCTTTGACGTGATCAGAGGTTCTTCGTTTATGCTCTTTCCCCCCATGAGAACGCTCGGTGGTCTTCCACTCAGTGCGATCCTGAGCCCCACCGCCACCTGCTGGAACTTTCCGGGACTGATAGTGGACATCGAGATCAGAGCCACAAAGAACGTAAGAAGCAGCGTCACCATGTCCGAATAGGTTGTCATCCACTGTGGACTGCCTTTCTGTTCTTCTTCTCGTTTCTTCGCCATCACGCAGTTGCCTCCTGAGAAGCCGCCTCGTAGGCTTGCCTTTCTTTCTCAGGGAGGAACGATTTGAGTTTTTCCTCGAGGATCCTCGGGTTCTCTCCTGCCTGGATAGAGAGAACAGCCTCTAGTATCATTCTTTTCTCCAAGACCAGAATATCTCTTCTCTTTTTAATCTTTTCAGCCATGGGAAGAAACACACCATTGGCCAGTATGGCTCCATAGAGTGTCGTTATCAGAGCAACCGCCATAGAGGGTCCCAGTGTTTCTGGATCGTTCAAGGATTTGAGCATTTGAATGAGCCCGATCAGAGTTCCAATCATACCGAACGCAGGAGCGTACGCCCCTGCGGATTCCAGAACCGCCCTTTCTCCGTCGAGTTCCTCTTCAAAGAGTTCCATTTCCGTTTCCATCATGTTCCTCAGAAGATCCGGATCTGTTCCGTCAACCACGAGCTGAAGCGCCTTTTTCATGAACGGATCTTCTATACTCTCCAGATTCTCCTCCAGAGAAAGCAAACCTTCCCTTCGTGCCTTTTCAGAAAAAGAAACCATCGTCTGAATCAGGGAAACGTGATCAAGCTTTGGCTCTTTCAGAGTCGAAAGCATGATGTTCACGATCTTGAAGGCTTTGTCCTTCGGATGAGCCACCATGGTTGCCGCGATAGAACCAACAACGGTTATGAACAGTGAAGGTATGTTTATGAACGCCGCAAAGTCTCCTCCACCCGTCAGGATTCCTATGAAAAGAGCCGCTATCACAAGAACCAAACCCATCAGGGTTGCAAGATCCATAGGATCACCTTCCCTGTTCTTTCCACCAGCTGAAGATCTTTCTCTTGTATTCTATCACCCTTTGAACGACCTCCTCTGCGGATTCCTTCACGATGTATTTTTTACCGTTTATAAGGGTGATCGTTGTGTCGGGCAGTGCCTCTACGGTTTCTATCAAATCGGCGTTCAGGAAAAACCATCTACCATCTATTCTGGTCAGCCTGATCATCTTTCATCATCTCTTGATGTTCACAAGTTCGTTCAGAATCTGATCGGCAGTTGTGATGACACGCGCGTTCGCCTGGAAACCTCTCTGTGCAACGATCATCTTGGTGAACTCCTCCGCAAGATCCACGTTGGACATCTCAAGTGCACCGGGGATCAAAACACCCCTTCCTCCGCTGCCAGGAGCTCCTATCTTTGGAACGCCGCTGTTAGGAGACATGGTATAGAGTGAATTACCTGCTTCCATCAATCCCGAAGATTGTTAAACACCGCGAGGCGATCTGTCCAAGAACGTCGGTGAGTCCGTTGCTGAAGGTTCCTATGATCTCTCCCTGCTCGTTTATGGCGAAGGATTCCAGAACACCCATCGGATTTCCATCTTGCCACGGGATGCTCAGAGTGCTGTCGCCGGAGAATTGAGTTGCTCCGGAAAAATCAGCTGTTATTGTTACCACTCCGTCTCCTTTCTGGCCCGTGTCAAACTGGATCGTTCTCACCTCTTTGGAGCTTAAATTGTATGAAGAGTCAAGACCTCTGTATTGAACAGGCCTTCCTGATTCATCGAAATCTATCAGCCCCGCCACATAACCACCGTTGCCGTCTTCATCGATCAGTGAAACCGGTTCTCCACTATCCGTGTACGCTCTCCAGATCCAGGCGTTCTTGAAGCTTTCCGAACCGATTGTAGTGTTTCCAAGTCTGACGAATTCGTAGTAAACGGTGTACGCGTTTCCAAGAGAATCGTAAACCTGAACAGCGGTGGTGTACCTCGGGGAGGTGTAATCAGTTTGGACGAAATTCGTTGGATTGTCTGATTCATAGAACCTGGGCTCACCGGAAGTGGGGATGACAAGTTCAGCACCGGGTGCTATTGTGAGAGAAGTTGATGTGTTGTTTGGAGTTAAGAGTATCACGGTGTAATTGTTTCCAGCGGTGATATCAGAATCGTTGATCGTGAAATTACCACCTGAAACGTCTGTGGTGCCGTTGTATATCACATTTCCAGAAGAATCCATGACAATAGCCTGATAGGTACCATCTGGTAGAGCTGTGCTTCCAGAAATACTTCCATCGGTGGTTGCCGTTATGACCTGAGATTCAGCGTATACTCCAGCCTCTTCCACTCTTCCAAATTCGTTGAACACCATGTAACCATCCACATCGGCTGTTCCATCGTTGTCGATATCGATCTTCATCGTGTACCTCTGAGAAGAACTGAACGGATCTGTTCCCAGATCGTTTTGTGTTTTTTCAAACCACAACCTGACATCGTGATTAATTCCATTTTCATCAGTTAAAGTGATGACGAACGAACCAGGTCCCAATTTGGAGTTCAAATTTCCTTCAAAACGAACGTTCGAAGTTTTCTTTGCCGGCATCGTCATACCTGCACTGATCACCAGATCCCCTATGGGTTTGTTTGTGTCGATGTACCTTTCACCAGTCTCTGGATCCTGAACGGCTGTCCATCCCTGAACCTTGTAACCTGTAGAGGTCTGAATCAGGTTTCCGTTGCTGTCCAGAGTGAATGCACCGGCTCTTGTGTAATAATAGGAGCTTCCATCCGAGACGATGAAGAACCCATCTCCCTGAATGGCAAGGTCAGTTTTCACACCAGTGTTCTGGAACGAGCCCTGCGTCATGATTTTGTCGATACTGGACACCTGAGAACCAAGACCTATCTGCATGGGATTTGTACCGCCCACATTTTCCTGAGGAGATCTCCCCGCCTTGATCGTCTGAGCGAGCATCGTCTCGAAATTCACTCGCGATGCTTTGAACCCAACTGTGTTCACGTTGGAGATGTTGTTTCCTACAACATCCATCGCTACCTGGAAGTTTTTGAGACCCGTTATGCCACTGTAGAGTGACCTCATCATCACGCATCACCCTCCTGAGAAATCTCCAGGATAGAATCAACAGGATAGAGTGAACCGTTCACAAGAACGAATCCCTTTCCATCCTTTATCTGAACGGCTTCCACCACTCCGCCTTCCATTCCCCCTATTTCCTCCAGTCCGCTCGATGTGAGTTTATAAACGCGGTAAGTGTAACTGCCATCTTCAACACTGATCCCGTTGTCATCCCTTCCATCCCACTGCCAGGCGTGAACTCCCACCTGAACAGTTCCTAAATCTTCTGTTCTCACCAATTTCCCGTTTTCGTCAAGTATTTGAACCACAACATGTGCATCTTCATCCACGTTGAATATGATGCTGTCCGACTGACCGCCTACAAGATTCACCGTGTTGTTTCTCACCACGACGTACTTTCCTATCAGAGAAGCGAGCTGGGCTGGGCTCACACTCGTTTGAGCTTCGACGAAATCCTTCACCGCACTGGTGAGGTTCGTGATCTGTTCAAGGCTCGTGAGCTGAGAAAGCTGAGAGATCATGTCCTTCGTTTCCATGGGCTCCAGTGGATCCTGCATTTCCAGTTCTTGAAGAAGGAGTCTGAGAAAAGCTTCCTTGTCTAGAGAATTACTCGAAGAGCTGGAATTATTTCTTATTCCTGTAAGAGAAGAAAGGTATATACCGCTCATGTCGTAGATCACGTTTTCACCTCCTGGATGAACTCCTCAAATAGACTGCCCGAAGTTTCACGTTTGTGGTTTTTGCTTTCTCTTTGCTGTCTTTGATTTCCCTCTTTGTTCTGATTCTCCTGATACAGGTAGTCTTCCTCCTGTTTTTCGACGTAGACCTGCACATCGAATCCCTTTTCGTTGAATCTCTCGATCAACCGCGGTATGTCGTGTTCTAAAACGTGCTTGGCTTCTTCTGTCTGAACTCTGAAAACTATTTTCAGCTGGTTCTCTTCCTTTGTTATGGTGATCTCCAGTTTTCCCAACTCCGGTGGCTCGAGGTCTATGACGGCCCTTTCTGTCTTGTGGTAGTACATCTGTTCCACAAACCTTGGTAGATGAACGGTCTCTGTTCTTTTCAATTCGGGGAGTGAGTAAACCTGCTTCGCCCTTTCCTGAGACAGAAACTCCAGCGCTTCCCTGTTTGTTATTTCTCTGTAACTTTCGATTTTTCCTTTCTCTTCGTACTTCATTTTCATTTCCATTGGTTGATTTTTCTCTCGGTTTTGAAAGAGTGGTTTTTCAGAAGTTTTCTCCGGAGATACCTTGGAATTGTTTTCAACAACCTTCTGACCATCGAATTTGTTTGCGGGTGTTTTTCTCCTCACCGAAGGAGCTTCATTACGGCTGTTCAGTACGCTTCTGGTGTTCTTTTCTGGAGAGGAACCATCATTCCTGATTGACAGGACAGTTTCTCTCAAGCTGGAAGAGGTTTTCTCTAATTGCTCTTCTGTGTGAGTATCTCCTCTCTTTGTGAAAGAGTTGATTTTCTGATTTTCTTTTGAATTCTCGGAATTTTCATTTACGAGAAGCGACTCTTTCAAACCAGAATTACCAAAGTTTATCTGCGAAATTCTTTGATTGATAACTTCCAAAACCCTTTCTCCATCACCGTTCGATGATTGTTGCTTTTCGTCTGCAGGGAGAAGCGGAACAAAACTGAGCTTAGACATTTTTATTTCATTCCCGGTATTTCCCGTGATCCTTTCTTCAAAGAGTTCGTTTTTGATACCCGTTGTCTTTTCAAAGTCTCTTGATAGCTTCGCCGCATCGGAATTCTGAGGAAGAGATCTTGTTTCGTTGAAAATCGGCTGTCTTGCTGAGTGCTTTGTTTCTTTATCTTGAGCGGAAATTGGTTGTTCCTTGAAAACCTTCGTAGATTCCGATTTCAAAGAAGGCTCAGCAGGTGTTCTAAAAGAACTCGAAAGCTTTTTGTTCGATTCACTCCGAGAAGTCTCTGATTCCAAGTACGGGATAGAACTGTGTTTCTTTTCGAACGAAATCTGACTTGCACTTTCTTTGTTCTCTGAATCTTTCACCAGAAAACCGTTTTCTTTCTTTTCTTCATGTTCAGTGGAAGTCAAAAGCTTTTCAGTTGAAATATCATGTGTTCTGGATTTGAAAATCCCTTGCTCACTTTTTCGGTACTCAGCATGATTTTCATCTCTTTTAGATACTTCTTCCAAAACATGTTTCTCACTGGATTTATCATCGGTTGTTTTGATCTCTTTAATCAGCTTACTCGAAGATGAGCGCCCAGCTTCTTCTTCCCGTTCTTTCTGATCCTCAGAGACATTCTGAGGTTTTTCCGAAAGCTGTCCACCCAGCATCTCTTCCAGCTTCACATTTTCCTCAGCCGACATCGAAATGTGCTGAGCGCTGGTACCATCGAGATTGTCTAACACGTTTCTTTTTGTTTTCTTAAGTCCATCAGCACGATTTTCAGACGATTCGGCTCGATGTACATTTTTCTTCCCAGGTGTAGTGCCAAGCACCTTTCCTTTGCTCCCCAGCGATTTCATCAGGTCCTTAACAGACTGAGAGAACAGACCCGCCGCTGATTTCTTTTTTAATTCACCTTTTTCCTCTGCTGTCTTGATCATCGCAAAAAGAGAAAATTGTCCTACCTTCACTTTCTCTCCTCCAGAAGATCCGGAGCGTTCTGAACTATGTACTGAACCAGAACAGAAGCGTGTTCCCGGTCCATCATGGAAAGAACCGTTCTCAAGGTTTCTGGATCCACCTTCTCTCTTCTCAGGAAATCGACGGCTACCTCTGGTGTGATGTTGTTCAGAGCATCCGCCACTGCCTTCAGGTACGCTTCTTTCTGGAAAAGCTGAGATTCTTTTTCGGTTATCTGTTTCACCGCTTCCTGAGCCTGTTTGACCAGCGTTTCGAGCCTTTCAATGGTACTCTCCACACCCACCATGAGTTCCATCACCCGTGCGGCTTTCTGTGGATTGACACCGGAGAGCGCTTCGAGAAACTCTCCAGCATACTCTGGATCGGTTCTTTTAAAGATCACAGCGAGTGTTTCATCGTCCACTTCGTTGAGCGCGCTTGCGAGATTTCTTGGATCAGTGTTCAAAAGCACGTTGACGAGTTCGTCCACCTGCTTCTTGTAAGATTCCAGCCTGTTTTTCTCCTCGAGCAATTGATTCTTTAGGGATTGAATCTCTTCGATCATCTTCTCAACAACGTTTCTTTGAGCTTCCAGCACCTTCGCCTGCTCTTCGAGTTCTTTTTCTTTGCTGATCAATTCGTCTATCTTCTGGTTGTATATCTCGATGTACCTCTGATAGATTCTCGAGTAGTACTCAGCGGGACTTTCCGCTTTAAGAGGCTGATAGCTGATTCTGTCCTTCAAAAACGGAACTTTGGAAGCAAGAAAAGCGATATAACTCTTCCAGTCTTCAAAAGGAGACACCCTTCCACCGTACAGCCTGTTTATTTCAAAGGAGATGTAGCCGTACATGAACAGAATCACGAGTATCAGAAACGTTATTAAAAAAACAACGAAAAAACCTCTTCGTTTTCCAGGCAAGGTCCATCTACCTCCCTCGGTTTCATTCTTCTACGGGAGATCTATCTTTTCCTAAAGGATGGTAAAATATGGTAAAACAAAAGAGGGGAACAAATATGGATAGAATACCCGTGATAAAACGAAGCGGGGAAGTATTGTATATCGATAGAAAATCGATCAAATCTTATGTGGACAGATTTCTATCTTCACAAAGTGATGAACAATATTTTTATGTATCCGATTTGAAAATCTCTTCTTCTGGAAAGAGATACCGCGTGGAGATCGTTTTGAAAGATCCTCATGGTAAGATCTTTTCTGGTGAGAGTGAAGGGCCCAGAACATCCCGGAACCTTCTCAAACTCATCGGAGAAGCGGCAACAGAAGCTTTCAACAGAGCTTTTCATAAATACGATGAAGTATCTGTAGACGACATCAAAGAAGTCGCTCTCGCAGGAAGAAGGTTCGTTTTTGCTCATCTCACGTTTTTGAAGAACGGAAAGGAAAGCTGGCGAATCGGTGCGGCTCCTCTGGAAAAAGATCTTCTCCAGAGCGTTGTTTTCGCGGTGATAGATGCTCTGGTAAAATAGTAAAAAACAGTGCGTGGGGGGTATTTGGATGAGCAGCGCAAAGACACTGGAAGAAGTCATATCGAAGATATCCGGGGTCATCTCCGCCAAGGTGATAGAGGAAGACGGTCAACCCAGAGAGATCCACGTCATAGCGGACCCTTCCAGAAATCCAAAACAGATCGTTCGCGATATCGAAACTGTTGCCCTCGCATCTCTTGGAATGAAGATAGACAGAAGGATCATCAGTGTCGCCCAGCTGAGTCAGGGAAGATTCCCTTCTTCTCAAACTTATGAGATCACCTCCATAGAGGTGAAAAACCTCGACAGGAAAAAGCAGGTGAAGGTCACGATACACAACCCTCTCGAAGACGAAGACATGGTGGGTGAAAGCGCGGGTCCCGGGACATCCACGAACCTTCCAAGGCTCGTTGGAGAAGCGGTGATAGAGGCTTTCAATCCTGACTGTCCCGTCTCGGTGGACGACGTTCAGAAGGTCTTTCTGGCTGGAAGAGAGTTCGTACTCGTCCACCTCACGATCCAGGACGAAGATCGAGAAAGAACAGAAGTGGGGGTTGCACCCCTCGAAGGAGACTTTTTGAAATCAGTGGCCACGGCTACACTCAAGGTGGTGAAAGATCTCACCTAAAGAAAGAGCGCTATCGTGTCGACGACTTCTTTTATCTCGTCGTCTCTCAGTTCTGGGAACATGGGAAGCGCAAGACTTCTCTTCGAAAGAGATTCGGCCACCGGGAAATCTCCTTCCTGATATCCCAGATCCCTGAAGCACTTTTGAAGGTGGAGAGGCAGGGGGTAATAAATCGCTGTCTGAATGCCTCTCTCTTTCAATCCTTCTCTGACTCTCTCCCTCACCTCTTCATTTTCGAAGAGCACCACATACTGGTGGAAAACGTGGTACCTGAAGCCTTTCTCCTCCACGCGGGGATAGACCACAGGCAGTTTTTTCTCCTCGAACAGTTTTTGGTACGTCCTCGCCACACGTGTTCTCTCTTCTGTCCACCTTTCCAGATACCTGAGTTTCACCCTCAGAATCGCCGCGTGTATCTCGTCGAGCCTCGAGTTGTATCCCACCTTTTCGTGAAAGTACTTCTTTCTTGCACCGTGCACTCTCAGGATCCTGCTTTCTTCCGCTATCTCATCGCTGTTTGTCACGATCATCCCGCCGTCGCCGTAGGTCCCCAGGTTCTTCGTGGGAAAGAAAGAGAAAATCGCCGCATCCCCCACAGAACCACTTTTTCTAATCTCGCCGCTCGAGAACTTCCACTCCGATCCCATCGACTGAGCACAGTCTTCAAGAATCATCACTCCGTATTTCTCCCTCAAAAAGCTCAGCGCCTCGAGATCCACGGTTCTACCGAAGAGATGAACGGGAATGATCGCCTTCACCTTCTCTTTTTTCAGAACATGCTCGAGCTGGTTCAGATCCATGTTGAAGGTGCTTTCGTCCACGTCGACGAAAATTACCCTGGCACCGAGTCTGTAGGGTGCGCTCGCCGTGGCAAAGAAGGTGTAGGGTGTTGTAACCACCGTATCTCCCTTTTCCACTCCCATCGCCCTCAGCGCTATGAGAAGCGCGTCGCTCCCGCTCGCAACACCAACACCGTGCTTCACGCCGGTAAAACTGGCGATTTCTTCCTCGAGTCTTCTCACGTTCTCTCCGAGAATCACATTTCCCGAAGAGATCAGCTTGTCTATCGCGTTCAAGATTTCTCCCCTGATTCTCTCGTACTGCCTCGTGAGATCAAAAAGGGGGATCATTCCTTCACCTCCAGAAAGATCCTTCTGGCGTTCTCTGTGGTCGCCTCATCCACTTTCGCTTCAGGCACACCCAGCACCTGCGAGATTGTTTCCACGACGTACTTCAAGTACTTCGGTTCGTTTCTTTTTCCCCTGAACGGCTGTGGTGGAAGAAAAGGACAGTCCGTCTCCAGAACGATGTATTCAAGGCCCACTCTTTTAACCACTTCCCTCAGAGCCTCGTTCTTCGGATACGTCACAGGACCTCCTATTCCAAGCAGAAAACCGAGGTCTATGAACTTCTTCGCCCACTCGTAATCCGAAGAAAAAGCGTGAATCACACCCCGCTTCTCCGGAAGTGATTCTGTTCTGAGTATCTCGTACGCCTCGCTGTACGCGTCCCTGATGTGAACAACGAGGGGAAGGTTCAACTTTCCTGCGAGTTCGATCTGTTCAACGAAGACCCTTTTCTGGACTTCAGCTGGAGAGATGTTCCTGAAGAAATCGAGTCCGGTCTCACCTATGGCGACCACCTTTTCATCTTTCGCGAATTTTTCGAGATGTTCTATGAAATCCTCGGGAACTTCCTTCGCGTCGTGCGGATGTACACCCACAGAACAGAAAATGCGATCACTTGTCTTTGAAAGATCGAGGGATTTCTTCGAATCTTCGAGGTTCACACCCACGTTCACCACGAATTCGATGTTGTTCTCTTCAAAGCTGGAGATGACAGCGTTTCTGTCGTCGTCGAACTGGTGAAAATGAAGATGCGCGTGTGTGTCCACCATTGAAATATCCCTCCTCCTGTGTTAATATACTACACAAAGGCTTTTGTGAAAAAAGTGAAGAGGTTCACCTTTCTGTG
The DNA here is from genome assembly GCF_000008545.1 of Thermotoga maritima MSB8. Classification (NCBI taxonomy): domain Bacteria; kingdom Thermotogati; phylum Thermotogota; class Thermotogae; order Thermotogales; family Thermotogaceae; genus Thermotoga; species Thermotoga maritima. The sequence continues at coordinate 694,986 of NC_000853.1, read as the reverse complement.
ATGAAAAGGTTTCTTTGGTTTTAACAATTAGGTTGATATAATTCCATTGAATCAAACGATCTGGAGGTGGTGGATATGGTATCGGGATGCGGCTGTTGTTCAGAAAGGCTGGTGAGTTTTTCAGGGATTTCGTGAGTATTTTCAAGCACATATCAGATGATCTTGAGATGTACCTCAAGCTCGATCCCGCCGCAGAGAGTAAGCTTCAGGTGTTTTTCTTCTACGCTTCCTTCCAGGGTCTCATGTGGTACAGATTCGCCCATTTCTTCTACAAGTGGAAACTGAAAGTTCTCGCCTACCTCATTTATTACTTTGTGCGTGTTGTGTTCTCCATGGACATCCATCCAGCGGCAAGGATCGCTCCGGGAGTGGTGATAGACCACGGTATCGGTGTGGTCATCGGAAGCACTGCCTCGGTGGGAAGAGGAACACTCATCTACCACGGAGTCACTCTTGGAACGAGAAAGCCGTGCTCCGGAAAAAGGCACCCCGACGTGGGTGAGAACGTGATGATTGGAACGGGAGCGAAGATCCTCGGCCCGATAAGGGTGGGAAACAACGCCGTTGTGGGTGCGAACGCGGTCGTCCTTGAGGATGTTCCAGACGGAGCCGTTGTCGTAGGTGTTCCTGCGAGAATAGTCAAGTGGAGGAGGGATTTCTGCGATGATGGAAAGACTGATAGGGAGCACTCCTATAGTGAGACTCGATTCGATAGACTCGAGAATCTTCTTGAAACTGGAAAAGAATAATCCCGGTGGTAGTGTAAAAGACAGACCCGCCCTCTTCATGATTCTCGACGCAGAGAAAAGAGGACTCCTCAAGAACGGTATCGTGGAACCAACGAGCGGCAACATGGGAATCGCCATAGCGATGATCGGAGCAAAGAGAGGACACAGGGTGATCCTCACGATGCCCGAAACCATGAGCGTTGAGAGAAGAAAGGTCCTGAAAATGCTCGGAGCAGAACTCGTTCTCACACCAGGGGAACTGGGAATGAAAGGTGCGGTGGAAAAGGCGCTCGAGATATCCAGAGAAACCGGCGCGCACATGCTCAACCAGTTCGAAAACCCCTACAACGTCTACTCTCACCAGTTCACTACAGGTCCGGAGATCCTCAAACAGATGGACTATCAGATAGACGCCTTCGTCGCGGGAGTGGGAACGGGAGGCACGATCAGCGGAGTGGGAAGGGTTTTGAAAGGCTTCTTTGGAAACGGAGTGAAGATAGTAGCGGTAGAGCCCGCAAAATCTCCCGTTCTCTCTGGAGGCCAGCCGGGAAAACACGCCATCCAGGGTATAGGAGCGGGCTTTGTTCCGAAGATCCTGGACAGATCCGTGATAGACGAAGTGATCACCGTGGAGGACGAAGAGGCCTACGAGATGGCGAGGTACCTCGCAAAAAAAGAGGGACTTCTCGTAGGGATCTCTTCCGGTGCCAACGTCGCAGCCGCTTTGAAAGTAGCCCAGAAACTCGGGCCAGACGCGAGGGTTGTGACCGTTGCACCGGACCACGCGGAAAGATACCTGAGTATCCTATGAAGGGAACTTACGTTTTGCTTTTGAAACTCGAAGAGAGTGTTGCTTTGAGGTATGGAAAGAAAGCATCTCATCTGGAGCCGGGCTACTACGCCTACGTTGGATCTGCAATGGGGGGATTCTTCAAGAGGATCCCCCGTTATTTTCTCGGCTCCCGAAAGAGGCACTGGCACATCGACTACCTGCTGGATCACGCACAGATCGCTGGATTGATAATGTTCAGCGGGAAAAGGATCGAAGAGGAGATCTCGAATGTGCTATCATATCATTTTGAAGGAATAGAGGACTTCGGTGCGAGCGATCTCAGGGTGAAGACCAACCTCTACCACGTTGATCCAGACAAACTCTTTTCTCTTCTGGGGGGGTTCCGTGAGAATAGAGATATTCGACGGGCACAGAAACATAGGGGGAAACAAAATCAGAGTGGTTGATTCTGAGAACGACGGTTTTCTTCTGGATTTCGGGTTGAACTTTTCCAGATGGGGAGAGTTCTTTGAGGAGTTTTTGAACCCCAGAACAGGTAAGATCCTTCATGACCTGCTGAAGCTCAAAATGGTTCCCCGGCTCAACATCTACAGAGACGACCTCTTCGATGGAAAGTTCGAAGATCCTGTGAACCACGCCTTTCTCTTTTTGAGCCATGCGCACGCGGATCACACCGGAATGGTGGGCCTCATAGACGAAAAGATCCCCCTCCTCATGACCGGTGAAACCTTCGCGGTGATGAGAGCCAGTGTGTACACGAGCAACTCGAACGTTCTGACTCAGCTCGGTGGAAAGAAAAGAAGAAAGGTCAACGATAAAGATCTGGAAAACGGAATCCGCGAAGACCTCACGGTGAGCCCGGGAAATTCGAAAAACGCGGAGAAGTTGACAAGACGCGTTTCTTTTCCCAAGAATATAGAGTTCAACGATGACTTAACAGTCGTCGATGTGAACTCTCTGTGGAAAAACGAACTGTTCGTTGAACCCGTGTACCACTCCGTCATAGGAGCCGCGGGTCTTGCGGCAAGGGTGGACGATCTCTGGCTCGCCTACACCGGAGACTTCAGAACGGGTCCCGAGACAGCAGAAGAAGAGCGCTACTGGCTGGACACTCTCGGTGAAAAGAGACTCGCACTTTCCCTCAGGACCTCGAGATTTTTTGAGAATCTGAAGGACAAGCGCCCGCTCGTTCTCATCGTTGAGGGAACCAGAGTCACGAGGGAAGAGAACATTGAGAACACGGAAAAGGACGTCTTCGAAAACGCGATGAGAGTTTTCAGGGGGACAAAGAACCTGATACTCGTGGATTTTCCCATCAGACACCTGGAGAGGCTCTTCACCTTCCTTAAGGTCTGCATGGAAAACGACAGAAGACTCGTTCTCATGCCAAAAGACTATGCCTATCTTCTCGAGATGGAACGAGTGGAACCACTCTGGAAGCTGACGGATGAGGAAAGGTCTTTCGTTCGTGTCTACCACCCCGGGAAGGTCACCTACATAAACCTCGAAAAAGACGCACTGCTTCGAGCCAGAGAGGAAGGGATCCTTCTCTCACCAGAGGAAATAAACCTGCATCCAGAAAAACACACCATGGTCGCGGGATACTGGGACTTCCCGCACATCCTCGATCTCGACGAAAGAGTTCTGAACGGCGCCGTCTATATCCATTCGACGAGCGAAGCCTACACGGAAGAGCAGGAGATCGACGCGAAGCGCTTCATGAACTGGCTCAGGTACTTCAATATAATTCCTTTCGGCATAAGAGAAGTGAACGGAAACATTGTCTTCACAAAAGAGTTCCACGCCTCGGGCCACGTCTCTCCTCAGGGTCTGGAAAAGATTTTGAACGAACTGAACCCAGATTACATAGTGCCCGTTCACACCCTGAATCCGGGCTGGTTCGTCGAGCGCTGGGGTGAAAGGGTCTTACTTGAGAATGTGATTGTGTTATAATTTTTTTCGACACTTCTAAGAGGAGGTGGAAAAGTGGCGAGCAGAGAGGAGATCTTTTCAAAGGTGAAGAGCATAATCTCTGAAAAACTCGGAGTGGATGAGTCACAGGTCACAGAGGAGGCAAAACTCATAGACGATCTCGGTGCGGATTCCCTCGACCTCGTTGATCTCGTGATGGATTTCGAAAGCGAGTTCGGTGTAAAGGTGGATGACGCCGATCTTGAAAAGATCTCAACGGTCGGCGACATCGTCAGCTACATTGAAAAGAAATTGGGGTGAGCTCGCTCACCCCTTTTCTATCTCCTCCGGTGTTAGGACCCTAACCCTCCTGGGAAGACCGTGATCTCTGAACCTGTCACCGCTCAGAACCACCGCGTCCATGGTGTTCGCAAGGGAGATGATGAGGCCATCCGCTGGAGATTCGAAGAGAACGTTCGGAGAGTTTTTCCACCTTTCGAATCCCTTCCTCTCGTGAACTGGCAGCACGAACTCCGCGTTCCTGTCGAAAACGATCCTGTAGGGAAAGAAGAACTCCCTGAAAACAGCAAGCCTCTCAAACACCTCGTAGATGTAAGAGACGGAGAGTCCTCCACGCCAGAGCAGGTTGCTTCCATCGATGACGATCGGTGCAGAAGGGTTTCTGATGATGGCAGAAAGAATGTACGGGTGAACGTTCAGCGTTCTCACGGATTCCTTTCCTCGAAGATCGAGCAAGGAGTAGAAGTATCTCAACTCCTCAATCTCACTCTCTGATAGTTTCTCAATCGAAAGGTTTCGAACTCTCTCCAGAAGATCCGTGTTCTCTCTTTTTTCTTCCTCTTCTTCCGCTTCTTCGAGATGAAGGTAGAGCTCCATGAAATCCTTCTTTCCAAGTTTCACCCTAAGTCTGTTGGCTTCTTCGATGAACTCTTTCACGCTTTCGGCTTTCAGCCTCTTTTTGAGCCTCTCTGAAGGAAGGGGATACTTCTTCGGCAGGTACCAGAAGAGGATCTCAAGAGTGTCTATCTCACTCACTCCAAGGAGTTTCGAAGAAAGCTTCAAGTTCCCCTTCACGGCCTCCTTGATAGCAAGCTCAAAGATGTCAGCCGGCACGTCCACCCTGGAAAGCTCTCCAAGGAAGATTCCTCTCAGTATATTCAGGTCTTTCTCCTTCCAGCCTCTTCTTTTGAGAAGACTCAGAAAATCCTGCCTTGCCTCAAGAAGAACCTGTTTCATCTGCATATCTCGATCTCGTCTCCTTCTTTAACCGAAAGCACCTGACTCGCGTCTCCCAGATTCACGGCGATTTCGAGGAAACCTGCGCTGTCTGGATGAACGAGCAGTTCTCCCGTGTCCACATCTCCGAAGGCCTTCGCGACAGCCGCTTTGAACTCTTTTCTTCCCACTCTCACTCTCACCACGTCGTCGAAATCCACACTGAGCTTCAAAAAGAGATCGAAGGGAATGTTCGTCGACACGTTTCCGAAGGTGTCAACTATCGCCACTTCTCCGATGACTTTCTCGTTCTCGACAACAGGCTTTCTCATCTTGAGAACCTCGTACGAGAGCAGTCTGTCTCCCACTCTCTCCAGCGGAAGTCCCATGTCGAGGTGGGCGGCAACCGGTGCGAAGATGTCCCTTCCGTGGAAAGTGAAGGAAGGATTCTTCTTGTAGAAGAGCTCTCTGTTCTCTATCTCTCTGATCTCGGCAACTCCGTATTCTTCAGCTACAACCGTGAGAACTCCGTTGTCGGGTGCCACGAAGTACTGGTCGTTCTTGGTCTTCATCACGATCGCCTTTCTTGAAGTTCCAACGCCGTAGTCGACAACCACAAGAAAGACGGTGGAAGGAGGAAAATCGAGGGAGGCTCTGTAGAGAACGTGACTCGCCTTTCTCACGTTGAAAGGTTCTACTTCGTGCGTGATGTCGATGATCTCCGCGGAGGGGTTTATCCTCTTGATCACCGCCTTCGCGACTCCCACGTAGTGACTCTTCAAGCCCCAGTCTGTGAGAAATCCGATCATCTTTCTCCCCCCAGATTTTTTGTTTATCTACTTTATGGTATTATTATAACGAGAGTTATCATTTTCTTTTCGGATCCCGCCCGAGCCCGCCGGGTCGTGGGGAAAGAGAAAGGGGAGGGCCAGCCTCCCCTTTCTCTGACGGTAAGACTTCCAGATCACTCAACCGGTTCAAAATCCTCCTTCGAAGCTCCACAGAGCGGACAGACCCAGTCGTCTGGAAGATCCTCGAAGGGTGTCCCCGGTTCGATTCCGCTGTCGGGATCTCCTTGTTCAGGATCGTAGATGTAACCACAGAGTTTGCACCTGTACTTCTTCACAGAACTCACCTCACTCTTCAACAGTGATCTTTTGACTGCTTTCCCAGAGGCCGTGTATGTTGCAGTAGGAGAGGGCTATGATCGTTCCCGATCTGTTCAATTTTACCACGGTTGTGACAGTAGGCTCTGTGTAAACAGCGCCGATGTTCGGCCCCTGAACGGACTCTCCGTGCGCGTTGAACTCGTACCTTCCCACCTCGTAAACGTATGGATCACCATCAGGTTGGAAGAAAACTTTGATCCACCTGATGTGGTGTTCTGTTGTGTTCGGGTGCGGGATCTCCTTTCCCACGGTAACCACGATTTGAACTTTTTCGTCTTTTTTCACCTTCTCGGGTGCTTCTATGACCGGAACGTGCTTTTCCTTCTTGAAATCTTCCGTCTTGATGAAATCAGAAAGTTTCATGCTATCCCTCCTTTAAATTGAAAATTCCCTGTAAGCGCTCTTCGGTGCTCCGCAAACCGGACACTTCTCTGGTGGCTCTCCTTCAACGGTGTGACCACAGACGGGACAGATGTAGATCTTCTCCGCTGTGTAGTCTTCTCCCTTTTCCACGAGTTCTTTGGCCTTTTTGTACATCTCCGCGTGGATCTTTTCGGCTTCCCAGGCGAACTTGGTGCTTCTTTCCGCTCCTTTTTCTTCCTGGAACTGTGCGACGGTGTTGTAAACCGGGTACATCTCATCGATTTCGAAGGTTTCACCGTCGATGCACTGCTGGACGTTTTCGGCCATCTCTTTGTAGATCTTTCCGAGTTCTCTGTAGTGGTTCCTCGCGTGGACGTACTCCGCGTACGCGATCGCCCTGAAGAGATTCGCGAGTTTCTTCAGTCCCCTCTGCTCTGCTTCATCCGCGAAGATCAGATACTTCATGTGCGCCATGCTCTCCCCTGCGAAAGCGTCCTCAAGGAACTTCTTCGTCATCTCTCTCATACCCTGCACCTCCCTATTTCCATGGTATTTCCTGGATTTATTTTACCACATAATTATAAACTGTAATGATTTTGAATAGTTACATTAAACGATGAGGCTGTTCTAATTGAATCGAGAAAAGATTGCGATCTGCTTTTAGATCATTCCTCCAAGATAAGTTACCTTAATGTAACTTAAGTAACACAAAATTAACCTTGACAACGAAAGGGGGGTGGGTATAATAATGTCTGTGATACTGAACAAGTTTGTCAACTATAGTGGACAAAGGGGTTGGGAACTTTGTGAGGATCGGAGAAAAACTCAGGAAATTAAGGCTCTCAAGAGGACTCACACAAGAAGAACTCGCAGAGCGCACAGATCTTTCAAGAAGCTTCATTTCACAGCTCGAATCGGACAAGACGTCTCCATCCATAGATACTCTTGAAAGGATCTTAGAAGCACTGGGTACAGATTTGAAGCACTTTTTCTCCGACGTGGAAGAAGAGAGGATTGTGTTCAAAAAGGAAGAGAGGGTTCCGGTCTACGACGAGCCAGAGGGTGTGAAGAGTGAGATTCTGATGAGCGGTGTGGAAGACAAAGAGATCGATCCGATTCTCGTGACACTGGAACCCGGCGCACAGACGGAGGAAGAATCGTACCATGAAGGTTCAGAGTTCGGCTTTGTGATTCAGGGAAGGATAGATCTTTACCTCGACGGCAAACGCTACAGATTGAAAGAAGGAGACTGTTTCTACTACAAAGCAGACAAAAAGCATTACGTGAAGAATCCGGGAAAGAAAAAGGCGGTGTTACTTTGGATCATGATTGACTAAAAATTTCAGAGGGGAGGGATTAACATGAAGAGTCTGGGAAGGCACCTGGTGGCGGAATTCTACGAATGTGACAGAGAGGTTCTTGACAACGTGCAGCTGATAGAACAGGAGATGAAGCAGGCAGCCTATGAAAGTGGAGCAACAATAGTCACGTCAACGTTTCACAGGTTCCTCCCCTATGGGGTGAGTGGTGTGGTGGTGATATCTGAATCCCACCTAACCATTCACACCTGGCCAGAGTACGGGTACGCTGCTATCGATCTCTTCACCTGCGGAGAGGATGTCGATCCCTGGAAAGCCTTCGAACATCTGAAAAAAGCGCTGAAGGCAAAGAGAGTTCACGTGGTGGAGCATGAAAGAGGCAGGTACGACGAGATAGGAATCCCGGAGGACTCGCCGCACAAGGCCGCCGTCTGAGGAGGTGAGAACGTTGAAGGAACTGGAAAGGGAACTTCAGCCAAGACAGCACCTCTGGTACTTCGAGTACTACACGGGAAACAACGTGGGTCTTTTCATGAAGATGAACCGCGTGATTTATTCAGGACAGAGCGATATACAGAGGATCGACATCTTCGAAAACCCCGATCTCGGTGTGGTCTTCGCACTCGATGGAATCACAATGACAACAGAGAAAGACGAGTTCATGTACCACGAGATGCTCGCACACGTTCCCATGTTCCTTCATCCCAATCCGAAGAAGGTGCTCATCATCGGTGGTGGAGATGGGGGAACGCTCAGAGAAGTCCTCAAGCACGATAGCGTAGAAAAAGCCATTCTCTGCGAGGTCGATGGCCTCGTCATAGAAGCGGCGAGGAAATATCTGAAACAGACCTCCTGTGGTTTCGACGATCCCAGAGCGGAGATCGTGATAGCAAACGGTGCCGAATACGTGAGGAAGTTCAAAAACGAGTTCGACGTCATCATCATAGACTCCACGGACCCGACGGCGGGTCAGGGCGGGCACCTCTTCACCGAGGAGTTCTACCAGGCCTGCTACGACGCATTGAAGGAAGACGGAGTCTTCTCTGCAGAAACGGAGGATCCGTTCTACGACATCGGATGGTTCAAACTCGCCTACAGGAGGATCAGCAAGGTCTTTCCGATTACAAGGGTTTACCTTGGTTTCATGACCACCTATCCCTCCGGCATGTGGTCCTACACTTTCGCCTCCAAGGGAATAGACCCGATAAAAGACTTCGACCCGGAAAAGGTGAGAAAGTTCAACAAAGAACTGAAGTACTACAACGAAGAAGTCCACGTTGCCTCCTTTGCCCTCCCGAATTTCGTGAAGAAAGAACTCGGACTGATGTGAACAGCCCCGCTTCGGCGGGGTTTTTCCTTTCTGGTATAATCTAATTAGTCTGAGCAAACTGGGAGGTCGAACATGAGATTTTACATAAAGACCTTCGGCTGTCAGATGAACGAGAACGACTCGGAAGCGATGGCAGGTCTTCTTGTAAAAGAGGGCTTCACCCCCGCCTCGAGCCCTGAGGAGGCGGATGTGGTCATCATAAACACCTGTGCGGTGAGGAGAAAGTCCGAGGAGAAAGCCTACAGCGAACTGGGACAGGTCCTGAAACTGAAGAAGAAAAAGAAGATCGTCGTTGGCGTCGCAGGATGTGTCGCAGAAAAGGAAAGAGAAAAGTTCCTCGAAAAAGGAGCGGACTTTGTTCTTGGAACCCGTGCCGTTCCGAGGGTGACAGAGGCCGTCAAAAAAGCACTCGAAGGAGAAAAGGTGGCGCTCTTTGAAGACCACCTGGACGAGTACACACACGAACTCCCAAGGATAAGAACGAGCAGGCACCACGCATGGGTCACGATCATCCACGGCTGTGACAGGTTCTGTACCTATTGCATCGTTCCCTACACACGGGGCAGGGAAAGAAGCAGACCGATGGCGGACATCCTGGAAGAGGTGAAAAAACTCGCAGAGCAGGGCTACCGTGAGGTTACCTTCCTCGGCCAGAACGTGGACGCCTACGGAAAGGACCTGAAGGATGGCTCCTCTCTTGCAAAACTCCTCGAGGAAGCCTCGAAGATCGAGGGAATAGAGCGAATCTGGTTTCTCACCTCCTATCCAACGGACTTTTCCGATGAACTCATAGAGGTGATAGCAAAAAACCCGAAAGTGGCAAAGTCCGTTCACCTTCCCGTTCAGTCCGGAAGCAACAGAATTTTGAAACTCATGAACAGAAGGTACACGAAGGAAGAGTACCTTGCCCTCCTCGAGAAGATCAGATCGAAGGTGCCAGAGGTTGCAATAAGCAGTGACATCATCGTGGGCTTTCCCACAGAAACGGAAGAGGACTTCATGGAGACGGTGGACCTTGTAGAGAAGGCACAGTTCGAGCGTCTGAACCTTGCCATTTACTCTCCACGTGAGGGAACTGTAGCCTGGAAGTACTACAAAGACGACGTGCCCTACGAAGAAAAGGTGAGACGTATGCAGTTTCTCATGAACCTCCAGAAGAGGATCAACAGAAAACTCAACGAGCGATACAGAGGAAAGACGGTGCGTATCATCGTCGAAGCGCAGGCAAAGAACGGCCTCTTCTACGGCCGCGACATCAGGAACAAGATCATCGCCTTCGAAGGTGAAGATTGGATGATAGGGCGCTTTGCGGACGTGAAAGTGGAAAAGATCACTGCAGGGCCCCTCTACGGAAAGGTGGTCTGGGTTGAAAAGACTCCTTCTCCCGTTTCTTCTTCTGAGTGAAGTTCTTCTTTCACAGGTCTACTTCAGCACGGTGGACGATCTTTCTTCCCTTGTCATCTCACACCTGGAGTCTGCAAGCGATGTGACGGTGGTCGCCTACTCGATCGACCCTGATTATCTTGGCCTGAAAGAGTGCAGCATGGCCACAGAAGTTCCCGTAGAAGGTGCCTTCGTTCACATCTCAGATGGGCTTCTTCACTCGAAGTTCATCGTTCTCGACCACAAAACGGTGATCTTCGGCTCTGCGAACTTCAACAGGCCCAGTCTCGAAGAACATCTGAACAACCTCATCGTGTTCCACTCAAAAGAGATAGCGACTTTCTTTGAGAGAATATACGACTGGCTCGTCTTCGGGAAAAGGCCGCAGGCCAGACTCGAAACAGAGGAGGGAACGTTCTTTCTCATACCGATCGCTGACGGGGAAAAGATCGTTCTCGATGCCCTGTGGAAGGCAAAAAGATACGTTCTCCTCTGCAGCTACGCCTTCACAGACGAAGACGTCTTCGCCACACTGAAGTTCCTCTCCTCCCGTGGAGTGGAGATCTACATCATCACGGACGAGTGGTTCGAGTCTTCAAGGCTCAGAGAACTTCCCCTTGAAACCTTCCACGTTCTCGAGGTGAAAGAGCCCCTCATGCATCATAAGTTTCTGGTCATTGATGGGAAGATCCTGATCACGGGTTCTGCCAACTTCACAGAGAGCGGGTTTCACAGAAATGTGGAAGTGATGTTCGAAACGAGTAACAGAGAGTACGTAGAATCTTTCGAGGAAGAGTTCAACAGGATCTGGAGGGGATACTTTGTACAGGGTGTTCGTTTTTGACCTGGACGGAACACTTCTCAACGACAACCTGGAGATATCAGAAAAGGACAGAAGAAACATAGAGAAACTTTCCAGAAAGTGCTATGTTGTCTTTGCAAGCGGAAGAATGCTCGTTTCCACACTGAACGTGGAAAAGAAGTACTTCAAAAGAACCTTTCCAACGATCGCTTACAACGGTGCGATAGTGTACCTTCCAGAAGAAGGCGTGATCCTGAACGAGAAGATCCCGCCTGAGGTAGCAAAAGACATCATAGAATACATAAAACCGCTCAACGTTCACTGGCAGGCTTACATTGACGATGTGCTCTACTCCGAAAAGGACAACGAAGAGATAAAAAGCTACGCAAGACACTCGAACGTGGACTACCGCGTTGAACCGAACCTTTCTGAACTCGTCTCAAAGATGGGAACGACGAAACTTCTTCTCATCGATACCCCGGAAAGACTCGACGAGTTGAAAGAGATTCTCTCTGAAAGGTTCAAAGATGTGGTGAAGGTCTTCAAGTCCTTCCCTACTTACCTTGAAATCGTTCCGAAGAACGTGGACAAGGGAAAGGCCCTGAGGTTTTTGAGAGAGAGGATGAACTGGAAAAAGGAAGAGATCGTCGTCTTCGGTGACAACGAGAACGACCTGTTCATGTTCGAAGAGGCAGGCCTTCGTGTTGCAATGGAAAACGCCATAGAGAAGGTGAAGGAGGCATCGGATATTGTCACGCTCACTAACAACGATTCTGGTGTGTCTTATGTTCTTGAGCGCATTTCCACAGATTGTCTTGATGAGTGAGATACCGGAGAGCACCAGTACTTCTGTGGCGGTGAGCGTTCCCCTTCAGAGCATACTGAAGGATGTTTCCCTTCTATGTCTTGGAAGTTCTGGAAACCTGAACCTCTCAAGGGATGTGGGGATCGCTGTGGGAAAGATCCTGAAAGAAAGGGGAGTCTCTTACTACGTATTTGGCAGTTTCGACGTTCTGAGAAGAACAGACCCTGATCCCCTCCTGAAAGTTTCCTCCTCCCCATACATCACCGCACAGGTTCTCTCTCTCCTTGCAGAGGGGCTCTCCATCGCCGGTGTCGTTCCTGTCTTCAACGCAACAGGCCCCGTCAATGATCAGGTTGTCACCGCTCTCATCACGAGAAAGGCCACCTACCCTGTGATGGTGGAAGATATGGAAAAGTACGAGTACCTGAAAAAACTCGGCTACACCACAACGTTCGTTATGGACACGAAGGGAAACGTGCTCGTGGGAAGGCCAGTAAGATTCTCCTGGGCCTATGGAAAGGAGATAGACTACGAAGATCTCAGAAGGGAAGTTCTGGAAAGCTCCGTAGTCCTTCTGGATAAGGATACAAAGAAAATCAGCGTGAACGATCCGTGGGGTGGCGGGGTGCTTGTCTTCTCGGATGAAGAGTGGCTTTTGAAGATCGCACAGGCTGTGTTGAACGGAAAGAGAAATCCCACAGGAAGAGTGCCCTAACTCACATTTTTTCAGCAAGTTCTCTCAGAAAGTCTTTGAATCTTTCTATTTCCTCTTCGAAGCGCTCGTAAACAGCGCCTGCTTTTTCCAGAAGAGGCTTCATCCTCTCCCATTGCAGAAGATAACCGTACACGTTTCTGAAAACATGTCTGAATCTCAGATATTCGTCCAGCATTTCTTTGAGCCTTTTTGAAATCACGGCAGGGCGAAGCCCCGGTATCTCGAGCGTCATTTTGTTCAGCAGTCTCTTATGCCAATCAAAGCTGTCCAGCCTCACCCCGTTCATCTCCGAAGATATCAGTTCAAAAATATCTTCTATGATCGTGTAGAAATCATGAAGAAGGCTACCGAGTGCTCTCAAGATGAACTGATCTGGTTCTTTATCCGAAAATTCCCTCTTTTTCTCTTCTATCTCTTTCACGACCATATTGAGAGCGTTTAAAAGGTCATCTATCTCCGCTATCAGTGAGAGAATCTGTTCCCTCTTCAATCTCCATTCCCTCCCTCTCGATCAGGCTTCTGAGGAACGCAGGACATCCTTCAAGATCGATCAGATCTACCTCGAACTCAGAGAGCCTGTTGATTTCAGAGAGCACCCTGAAGTACTCCTCTTTCGGAAGGCCTTCCACCGCAAGATCGATATCGGATCGCTCAGTGAACTCTCCTGCCCCTCTTAAGTACTTCGCAAGAGAGCCAAAAAGAACCACCCTTTTTGCACCGTACTTTTCTCTCAGTACACCGGTGACCTTCCTTGCCTCTTCAAGAGCCTTATGAGCCAGCAACTTCATCTTTTCTTCTTCCTTCTTTTTTCTCTCTACCCAGGCCCTTATGTACTCTTCGTACATCCTTTCTCCTCCACAAGACACACCGCATATGCGGAGATTCCCCTTTCTTCTCCCTCAAACCCCAGCGTGTTTCCGCTCTTGAACTTCACGTTCACACGGGATGTTTCAAGTGCACTTTTGAGGTTTTCCACGATCTTTTCTCTGTAGGGGGAGAGTTTCACGATGGAGGCCACAACCGTTGCGTCCACGTTGACCACACTGAATCCTCTCTCCTCCAGTATCTTCACCGTTTCTTTCAAAAGGTCCAGACTGTTTGCGTCCTTGTACTCCTTCGTCTCCGGAAACCACGTTCCTATGTCGCCAAGACACCCTGCCCCCAGAAGGGCATCTATGATCGCATGTGAGAGAACATCTCCGTCGGAATGTCCAAGACTTCCAAGGGGTGCGTCTATCTCCACCCCGGCAAGGACCAGCCTTCTTCCCTCAACGAGCGGATGTCTGTCGTATCCAAAGCCGATGAACATGGGATCACTCTCCACGATAGTGCAGTTTCTCCCAGTAAACCTCTCTTTTTTCCACCACGTCCCTTACCTGTCTTTCTCTGGTGTTCAGATTTCCCGTTTTTCCCGTCTTGACCTCAACAAACACTATTCTTCTCAAGTTTCCTTCACTCAAACCATCGAAGACCACAAAATCCACTGGAGTTCCTATAAATCTTGCATCTTTTGGATTGTATCTGAATTCTGGGAAGAAAGGTATCAGGTGCTCTGTAACCTGACCCATTATCACACTTTTGCTTTTGTTGATGGCATCCTCTCTGATCCTTTTCTCCTCTTCCATCTTCCACTCCTGAAATTTCACTTCGTATTCTCTTTTCAAATTTGCCTCAAGAACTCTTCTCTGGAGTTCCCACTCGCTCTTCTTCCACTCTTCAAACATTTTCATAGCATTGCTCTCAATTTTTCCCCTGAGTTCCTGGATCTCGCGTGACATTTTCAGAAGGTTTCTTGTCAGGATAAAAACAACGATGATGAGAATTACGATGATCAAAACCGTCATGTAAATCCCCCTCCTCTATTCACATATTCTACATGTTAAAATCCCAGAGGGTGACCACAATGAAAGAAAGTCTCATCAGTTTCATAAAAGAAAAGATAGAAGAATACAACTACAGAGGAGCGGTCGTTGGTGTGAGCGGTGGGGTGGATTCCGCCGTCGTTCTCTCGCTGTGTGTTCAGGCACTGGGAAAAGACAGGGTCTTTGCGCTCATCCTTCCTGAAAGGGACTCCTCGAAAGATTCATTGAAGGATGCCGTGGATTTCTGTGAGAGACTGGGTGTTGAGTACAGAAAAAGATCGATCACACCCATTCTGAGAAAGATAGGTGTCTACAGACTCTTTCCCCCAAGACTTTTCCTTCCAGACTCGATCGTGAAAAGGTACGTCCTGAACAGGTGGAACACACTCTCGAAAGACCCTTTCCTGGACGATCTCAGAAACACCGGCCCTGAAGAGTTCCTGAAAGGTCTTGCGTACTACAGGATAAAGCACAGAATCAGAATGTGCCTTCTCTACTTCGAGGCAGAAAAGAGAGGATACGCCGTCGTGGGAACAACGAACAGAACGGAGTATCTGACGGGCCTTTATGTGAAGTGGGGTGACGAGGCAGTCGACATAGAACCCATCATGCACCTGTACAAGACACAGGTCTTCGAACTCGCAAAAGAGATGAACGTTCCAGAAAAGATCCTGAAAAAACCCCCTTCTCCCGATCTCATTCCCGGCATCACAGACGAGATGGCGTTCAACATGAGTTACTTGGAACTCGACCGCATTCTGATGAAACTCGAAAAAAACGAAGACCTCTCAGACGAGGACCCGAAAAAAGTCGAGAGGGTGAAGAAGATTCTGGAACTTTCAGAAAAGTACAGAAGAGACATTCCCATCACTTTTGATAGAATATGATACAGAACACACCAGGGAGGGAAAAACGTGGAAGAAAGAGAACTCACACTCTCTGACATTCTTTTGATGTTCAAAAGAAGGTCAAAGCTCTTCTGGCTTGTTCTTGTTCTGACAGTCTTTGCAACAGGGATCTATCTTTTCCTTGCGACACCCCAGTACGAAGCTTACGCGAGGGTGAAAGTCTCGACACAGAAGGGTATGAGACTAGGACTTTCCATTGAAGGACTGCTTGGAGGACTCTCCAGCCTCCTGGGCGGTGGTGGAAGTCAGGAAGACGAGATACAGATCATGCTCTCAAGACGAAACATCATAGCCGTGATCGACGAACTCGATCTTGTTCACAAACTCCTCGACGAAAAAGACATAGAGAAGGCAAAGAAAAACGGCCTCACAGAAGACGATCTGAAACTCTCTCTCTACAGTTACATGGTGGAAAAACTCATAACGGTAGAGCCGGTGAAAAACTCGAGCATACTGGAAGTCAAGGTTACCTGGCACGAACCCAAACTTGCAGCAGAAATAGCAAACAAAATCGTTGAAAACTACACGAAGATCAGTGAAAACATCGCAAAGAGCCAGCTTGGAGCGAAGATGGACTTTCTCGAAGAGCAAATCCCGAAGGTGGAGCAAGAACTCAAAGAAGCAGAAAGCAAACTCAAGGTCTTCAAAGAGCAGAACAGAATTTATTCTGTTGAAGCACAGACACAGGTTCTGATAGACAGGTACGCTTCTCTTCTTCAAAAGATGGAAGAAGCCAGAATCGCCATGGAAGCAACACAGAAACAGTCTGAGTTCTTCTCGAAAGAACTCAAAGATCTCGACATCGAAATCGAGCAGATCAAAGACAGCATCACCTTCGATCCTATCATTTCTCAACTCAAAAGCAATATGATCAACATTCAGATAGAGCTTGCTGGTCTCATGGAACGTTACACAGAGACAAACCCGGCTGTGGTGCAGAAAAAAGCTGAACTCCAGGAGACACAGAAACAGCTCGAAATAGAGCTCAAAAGACTTCTCACCTCCCAGGTGAAAAAAACAGGCAACCCCGTCTACGAAGAAGCACTCAGCAGTCTCATAAAGGCAGAGTCGGAGAAAATCCTGTATCAGTCTCAGTACGAAGCCTTCAAGAAACTCTACGAGGACATGGAAAAAGAACTTTCAAAACTTCCCGAACTCGAACAGAAACTGATAGAACTCGAAAGAGACTACAAGGTGAAAGAAACGATCTACACCACACTGCTTCAGGCAAAGTACGAGTCTCTCATCTCCGAAGCCGCCATCACCGCCAACGCGAACGTCATAGACTGGGCGGTGCCACCTCTTGAACCATCCAAACCCAACAAAAAACTCACGCTCGCAATTGGAGGTGTTCTGGGGATATTCCTTGGAATCCTCGCTGTTTTCTTTGCCGAGTTCTCAGACAGAAGGATCAAGTCTGAAAGTGAAGCAGAGTATCTTCTTGGCCTGGAAAAGATCGTCGCAAGAGTTCCACTAACACAGAACGAAGAGGTGATGGAAAAAGCCCTTGGAATCCCCGCCGTGAAATCAGGAAAGGTTACCTTCATCACCGCACTCGAAGACGGAGCGGGAGTGAGCACACTCGCAAAACACATGGCAAAACTGCTCTCAAAAAAAGAAAAGGTATTACTCCTTACAGAAGAAAAAGTGGAAGGCACTTTCGACAGAAAAGACGTTTTCGACCTTCTGAAAAATCCCGACGTTCTCGAAGAACTGAAAGAGCGCTACGACAAAATCATCGTTGACGCTCCATCCCTGAAGAGGACACCCGACTTTCTCCCAATTGCAGAAAAGAGCGACACCGTCTACATCGTGATCCGACTGGAACACACCCTCTCCGAAGACCTGAAAACACTCCACACTTTGAAAAAAATCGACGGTTTCATCCTGAACGGCCTGACGAAGAAAAATTCAACGTATGTGGAATGAAGGCGGCTCAGCCGCCTTTTTGGTTTAACCAGTATTCCAGAAACTCGTCCCACTGAGTGTCATACGGAAAGGAAAGTGTCTGATAGTCTGTCTGATAGTCCTGATAACACGACATGCTTTCTGGCATGAAGATACTGATGGGAAAAGAGAGTGTCTTGCCGGCTATCTCACCGTAGGAATAAACGACAACAGAGCTCAAATCTGGAGCAGTAGTGATCCTTGACGATGACACCCATCTATCTATGAAATCCCCAAGATCAACAAGAACTGTCTGATTGTAATCGTCAATATAACTCTTCACCACATCAGAATAAACCGCATCGACCTTGCTCAGATCTGCTTTCAGATCACTGATGAACAAGTTTAAATCAGAAACAAACACCTCCACCTGCGAGGTGTCGTACACCGCAAGGCTCAGTTCGTTCTGATAAGTATCAGAGGAATAGTACTCTCTGTAACTGTCAACTATCATCCTTGCCACGTCTAGTGGGGTGCTATCTGGTGCTATCTCACCAAGAAAGGAATAATCCCATCCTTCAGCTGGCTCGTTGAAACTTGATGCCACGATATAATCTGCTGTGTTTCTGAGTTCGTATATCACCTCAAGAGATCCCATGAGACACGCGTCAAACCCGAGGATGTCGAGTTTGTCTCCAGAAAGAGCGTTTTCAAGTGCTTTCCTCAGGTTCGAAACAGCGATGGCTGTTCCTTGAAAGTCATCGTATCCGATCACCTTCGTTGAGATGTAGTATGAGTCACCGATCCACGCACTCCCGTGATCCCAGATCACAAGGGCGTAATGGTCGGCATCGAATTGATTGAGAATCATCTCAAGCCAGGCTTCCAGATTTGTGTACGATCCACTGTTGAAGTCTATCCCCATCGTTCCGACAACAGCCTGAAAGTTTCCACTCTCATCGAGCACCAGCATTCCATCGCCGATCCCTATCCCGTCGTAGACAACAACCACAGAAACACTTCCACTGGCGTTTCTCATCTCGGAAAGGTCATCCTCGGAGTAGTAATAAAGATTGTTGTCTGCTGCCATCCACACGATGAAAAGCCACTTCGGTTTTGTGAAACTAACATCAAAAGACCTGCTCACACCACCTGCCACCGCTGTGAATGTGTAAGTTTTCTCCGATGGAGAGAAAAAACCTATTCTTGCTACACCGCTTGTGTCGGTGGTTGCTTCTCCAAGGAAGGCACCATCCACATAGAAAGAAACATCCTCACCTGAGACGGGAAGACCGTACTCGTCGAGCACCTGAACGTCCACAAAAGCGTATCTCCCAGCGATGTGGGTTTCATTATCCGCGATTATTGTGGAAGGTGTGGACGCGTGTGTGTAGATCTCCGGCATACATCCAGAAAGAAAAAGAGCAGAAACCACAATCAAAAGAAACCATCTCAAACTTCTCTTCCTCCTCAAAAGCCAAATTCGATCCCAAGACCAGCCAGAAACTCACTACCTGAAAAAAGAAGAGAAAAACTCACGTGCCCGATTTTCCCCCTCAAACTCGCCCCGAAAATGGTTTTCGTTTCCCCTTCCTCCGCCGTCGGATATTCCGTATAGAGTGTGTTCGGCCCCTTCACAAGGTAGAAGAAATCCGTTTCAAGACTGACGTTCTCTTTGAAAAGATCAAAAGATACGTTCAAAAGTTTTGCGTCCGGCCCGAAGGCAAAACCTACAGGATAGTCAACGATCGTTCTGGAAGATGGGAGATTTGTGAGATAGACGATCCTGTTGTTGAACTTCAAGTAGGGAAGGAACGTGTTGTAGACGAATTTTGTAGCCAGAGCGTACTCCACACCGAGCACGCCTTTCAAAGATCCGGTGGAAAGCGCTCTTCTCACACCCACGTTGAACGCATAAGCGGTGGGTTTTGACTCATTCTCTGTTGTTCCCACAAGATCGTCGAGAACGAACTCTCCGTGAACTTCAAAGCCTTTTTTTGGGACCCAGGAAAAGTCGAAAGATGCCATTGAATTCGTGTAACCCTCGTTGTAGTTGTTGTGCCAGATCGAAAAGGGACTCACAGCGAAAAGATCCGGGTATTTCCCACCGATCATCGTGAGTTCTCCCACACCGAGTCTCAGATTCTCTCTGATATGAAAGTCCAGTCTGTGCGCCGCAAGTGTTTTCACCTTTTCCGTGTAAGGAGAAAGAGGATCCGCGTTGACTGGGACAAAAGAACTCTGCTTTTCCCACTCATCTTCTGTCAAAACCGGGTTGATCGATACAAGATGGAACGTGTACTGGATCTTTCCTTTTGTAGAAAACGTGAAGTGATTGAAATAGGACTCACGTCCGATATCGCAACCGGAAACTCAGAACTTCCCCATCTGATCTTCGACCTTCCGATGACAGCGTAGAAGGAGTCTCCATCATAGACACCGTAAGCAGTGTAAGGAAAGTTCGAGTCGGGACTTGCTATCTCCTTCCACAAAGGTGGAATGTTGTTTAAAGACTCCTTGTAGAAGTAGTTGTAGTTGTTGTTGAAGGGAATTTCCGTGTAGAAAGAAAGATCCCCCACGTTTCCTTCCAGAATGACACTGAAAAGCGGTGGGGTGTTCTCGTACAGATAGAAGTTTTCCCAGGGTGGATCCGACAGAACAAACCAGCCCGTTTTCGTCTTTCCTTCGAAGTTTCCAGAGTAGAAAAACGGTGAAACACGAAAAGAGATTCCATTTCCCTTCTCACCGGACGGCACAGGAAGAACACCGGGAAGCGCTTCTTT
This sequence comes from Thermotoga maritima MSB8, assembly GCF_000008545.1. NCBI lineage: Bacteria > Thermotogati > Thermotogota > Thermotogae > Thermotogales > Thermotogaceae > Thermotoga > Thermotoga maritima. The sequence goes on along the minus strand of NC_000853.1, from coordinate 674,992 downwards.
GCTCTCAAGACTCTCATACACGAACTGTGGACTCATCTGTGTGACGAGGGGCTCAGAAAAAAGAACGCAGGAAAGCATCACGAAGAGAAAAACAGGCCACCTCATCTTCTCACCTGCCGATCTTGAGAGTTTCAAACAGGAGTTCCTTCAACCTGGAAGGCTCTGGAAGGTGTATCGTGTTGAAGCCAAGTTCTTCTGCTGCTTTTACGTTCTCCTCCATGTCGTCTATGAAAAGACTCTCCTTCGGTGTGATCTTATACTTTCTGATCAACTCAAGATAGATCTCTTTCTCTGGCTTTATGAAACCAACGTGCGATGAGATCACCATCCCATCGAAAAAGTCAAAAAATCGATATCTTCTTCTCACCATCTCGAAATAGATCTTCCCGTAGTTCGAAAGAACGTACAGTTTGAAGTTCTTTTCCTTCAAAATAGAAAGCAACTTCACGTTCTCCTCTATGGGTTTTAAGAGTTTCGGGACCTCCCTTTCCAGTTTTTCAACGTACTCTCTGTACTCTGAAAGTTCTTTCTTTTTCTTTTCCCAGAGATCGTTCTCTGGAAGAGTTCCCCTGTCCATTTTCTTCCAGTCTTCGTGCTTGAAGATCTCCCTCTCCAGAACCTTTGCCACGTCCTCTGGAAAGGACTCCACCAGGTATTCGCAAGGCCTCCAGTCGATCAGAACTCCTCCAAGATCGAAGACGATGTTTCGTATCATTTCACCCCTCCTGCTACATCTTGAAACTCAAAAAAACCCCAGCTCCAATCCCCTCAAGACTGCTCCACCAGACCTCCACCTTTCCACCGTACTCTCCAAAATCGCTTTCTGCAGAAACCTTCAGCGTGTGCTCTTTTGTGAGGTCTCCTATGAGCCACTTGGTGTCGGGTGGCATCTCCTTTCCATGCCAGGGCGTCTCCGGTGTTCTGTCTCCGTAGACGAGGTAGTGGTACATCAGATCGAGCGTGCACCATCCAGAGAACCTTCTCACACCGAGTTTCAAAGAGAAGGAGTTCTCGCCGTATTTGTATCCGATCATCCTCTCTTCGATCTTTCCCGTGTCAAAATAGGTGTACTCGTACGGAAGATTCTCCTGTGTTCTCTCAAAGGTGTACGCGCTCGCACCGGACACCTCCCCGTAGATCTTCCACGCACCAGTTCTGTACTCTCCTCCAAGAAGGAGTGCGACCTTGTCCGGATTCAGATAACTTCCTGTTCCAAGAAGCCTGTTCAGGCTCATGTCGTCTATCAGGGCTTCAAAATAGACTCTTCCCGCACCGAAGTTGAACTCGATCCATCCTCCCATGAGGGCGTTTGCGTTTTTGCTCTCATCTTTCCAGGGTGCTCCCTCCTGAGACAGCCAGATCTCCTGGATGGCGATCGGTGGAAGTGGAACGAAGAAGTAATACGGATTGAACACCTCGTTCAGATAGACCACGGCGTCCTCGTAGGCGATCTTCAAGAGACCAAAATCAAACACAACCGTTCTGTAGTTGAAACTCTTTTCCTCGTTTATGTTGAGCCAGAGAGATTCCACGTGCCAGTTGTCCTGTCTGTACTTCAAAGAAACACCGGGAAATCCGTAAAAGCGGGAGTTGTCGTCCAGAAAGAGTTTGTCAATTCCGGGGCCTCTTTCTTCGTTCAGTATGCCCGCCTTCAACTCGAAGGGACCGATCTTTCCGGAAACGAACGCTTCTGGAAAGTAGTAGAACTCCACGAACTTTTTGAGTTCGTCGATGATTCCGGTGTGAACGATTCCGTATCCCTTTCCCACACCGACCTCGAAACTGAAGGCCCAGTCCCTGAAAAGTGGCAGAGTCCAGTCCAGCTCCCCTGTCCACCTGAAAGAGCCCTCGTACGAAAGATCAAAAGAAACGCTCCCTCCGGCAAAGACAAGCGCCGGAAGGAGGATCAGAAGGAAAAGGTTCCTTTTCATATTACCACCCCATCACGTCTTTGACGTTTCTTATAGTGCTGAATATGGTGTTCACGATGGAGAGTGCCTCTGTCACCTGTATGAGCGGGTTGTCCGGAACGAAGACCACATCACCCGGCGAAACGTTCAGGTTCACTCCACCACCTTTTCCAGACAAAACTCCAGAAAGATCACAGACGGTCACCTCTCCCTGCGGCCCTCCCCTGAAGAGGAAGATCCTGCTTGCTGCCGCTTTCTCTGTGAAGCCTCCTGCCCTCATCACCACATCGAACACGGTGGAATACCTGTCCACCTTCACAATGCCGGGGTTTTTCACGTTTCCAAGAACGTACACGTAGTTCGTCTCAACGGGTGGCACGTACACCACATCTCCTGGCTCCACCTTCACGTTCTGGACCTCTTCGATGCTGGTGAAGTCGTAGGTGAACTCTTTCTCTCCTCTTCTCAAGATCACCTTCGTTCTCAGTGCCCAGTTGCTCAGGCCACCTGCCTGTGCGATGAGTTTGAGAAGCGTCACGTCTCCTTTCAACTCGTACGCTCCTGGACGTGCCACCTCTCCGACCACGTAGGCAAAGTTCTCCGTCTCAAGGGGCACGAAGACCACACTGCCGCTTTCAAGAACGGGGCCACCTGTTTTTATCACCTCTTCGTAGTCCACCTCTTCTTTTTCGCCGTCCGGTTTCACAACGACTATCCTCTCAGAGCCCGTGCTCTTCACACCACCGACCTTTCCAAGAACGCTCCTCAGAGTGGGAGTCTCTTCGTCCTCGAAGGTCACGAGTGTGTTCGTGATCCCTTCACCGAAGACGTACACGTGGGTTTTTTCTCTGTACTTCACAAAGACAAGATCTCCATCCTCGAGTTCAAAGGAACTTGTCTGCTCTTTTGGAACGGTGATCTCGTGGCCGTCTCGCAGAACAGTTATGTTTCCTGCCTCAAAGAGTGTGTCTTCTCTGTAACCTCCTGCCTTCACGATCGCCCTGTCGAGCACGGGAGTTTCGTCCGGCTCGAACACGACCATCTGGGGTGCTCTCACAAAGCCGTCCACGTAGACCCTGATCGACTCCTTCAGATTCAGTTCAACAACCGCACCGTCTTCAAGCGGAACATCCACAAGTTCATCGAACTTCTGAACCCTTCCATCCATGATCACCTTCAAACCTGCGATGTACTTTCTCTGAACCTTTCCAAACCTTGCGAGCGCCTTTTCCAGTGTGATATCCTCGTCCTTTGCAAAGTCAACGTAGCCGTACACGTCCCCTGTGAAGTAGACCCTCTTTGTCTGAACCGTTCTCACAAGGATCGTGTCACCCTTTTCGAGGGGAACGTCTTCTGTGAGGATCTTTTCCGGATCGAAAGTCATCTCTCTGCCATTCCTCAAAAGCGAAAGGCTCTTTATCAAAGAGAAGTCCTCGATCCCGTACTTTTTAAGAGCGGTCGAAAGTGTGAAGGGTTCTTCCTTCTCGAAACTCATCTTTCCATTCCTTGAGACGTTGTCTCCCACCATGTAGACGAACCTGTCCGTATACCTCTCCACGTAGACGAACACACCATCTTCGAGCAAGATGTCTTCCTTTACGATCTCGTCCGGGGAGTACTCCTTTCCTGCCACCTTCACGGACACGACCTGGCCTTCGTCAACGAAGCCCCCCGCCTTTGCGATGAGGTTTCTCAGGGTGAACGCCTCGTTCTTTCCGAAGGTGTAAAGCCCCGGATTTCTCACGTATCCCAGTACGTAGGCCTTCTTCGGGACGAACTCTTTCACGTTCACCACGTCTCCTGGCTTCACAGAAAAATCCAGATTGTTCGGTGAGAGTGTGATCACACTGCCATCTCTTGTCACGACGATGCTGTCGACCTCTTCCAGAGTACCCTTTATGCCTCCTGCCATGGAGAGGAGCTTTTCCAGGGTCACGTTCTCTTTTGGGGAGATCTCGTAAACCCCGGGCCTTGAAACGTATCCGGAAACATAGACTTCTGTCTTTTCGAACTTCTTTATCTCGACCACGTCGCCGACTTCTATCTCAACGTTTTCGTCCAGAACGTCCGGGTCGTACTCGAGAGTTTCTCCACCTCTTGTGATGAGGGCCTTCTCGATGAACCTTTTATCGACGGAGACTCCGCCGGCTTTTGCGATGAGATTTTTGAGCGTGAGAGACTCTTCTCTGGAGAAGGTGTACATTCCCGGTCTTGCCACCGCTCCCACAACGTAGGCGAACCTCTCGTCGATCTTTTGAACGTGGACCGTGTCTCCTGGTTTCAAAAGGAGGTTCTTTTGATAGATATCTTTCTCCGATACTTCAACCGTCTCGTCTTTCGAAAGGACGATTATCTTTCCTGAACTCTCCTGCGTGGTACCGCCCGCTGCCGCTACAGCGTCGAGCAAGGTCATCTCCCTTCTGTAGGGGTAAATACCTGGTTTTGACACAGCTCCAACGATCTTCACGAACTCCGTGTAGCTCTTTTCCGGGAGTATCACCTGATCGTTCTCCTGGAGCATCACGTCTTTCTCGGGAGCTTCACCCCAGAGAAGCGAGGAGAGATCCAGTTCAAAAACCTTCCCATCTCTCAAAACCTTCACCTTCGAAAGATCAACGGAGGAAAGATCCACAGAAAGAAGAGAGAGAAGCTCGGAAACGCTGAGATCTTCTATTCCCATGTTCACCACTCTGTTCACAACACCGGAGACGTAGACGTTCCTTGGAGCAATCTGCTGAAGAGACACGATCACCTCAGGTTCAGAAAAACTCCTGGAGAGCCTCTCTTTGAGGAGATCTGTCACCTGATCCACGCTGAGGCCTTCCACCTTCACACGTCCCACGTACGGAAACGTGATCGCACCTTCTATGTCCACTGCGCAACTTCTCGTCAGATCTGGGTATCCCACCACTTCGATCCTCAAAACGTCTCCCTTTCTTATGGTGTAGGACAGAGAAAACACCGCAATCAGAAGAAACAGAAAGATCAGCGCTCTTTTCATCTCGAACCCTCCTCTTCGTCTTTTCTGTTGAAAATTATACCTTACGTCTGAAAAAAGACCGAACCAGAAATAATTCGCTTAGCGATTTTTATTCACTAATATGTTGAATATACAAAATTTTATATGTGATTTAACATCCCTGTCAGGACTTATTTATTGGAGGGGCTGCGCAGTCCACAAAAAATTCACAGGAGGTGTTATCATGGAAAAGGCCCTCAGGATCGTGTGGGCAACAGGTGAAGTGGACGAAAACGGAAACCCCGTAACGAGGAGACAGACCATCTCCGTCAGTCCAAATGCGACAGACAGGATCTTGCGAACGCGGTGAACACCCTCGACTCTCTCTCGAGCTACACTTACGTTTCCGCTCAGCTCGTCACGTACGAAACCATATGAGGAGGTGAAGTGGTATGAAGAGACTGTACATGGATTTTTACAATGAGGCAGAAGGGAAGAGAAGAAGAATAATAGTCAACAGCCCAGCTGACGGACTCACAGCGGATCAGGTTCAGACAGCCATGCAGACGCTTCTGGACTCAAAAGTTCTGGAAGGCTACGCGATCGACAGAGCAGTGATAGTCGAAACGAACTCAAACGAATTCTTTGATCTAATTCACTGACGAAGGGAGGGCGTCTGTATGATGACAATACTTCCATTTCTCAAGGACGTCCTCCCGCTCGCCGTCTCCCTGGTCGAAAGACCGGGGGACGGTGAGTCCAAGAAGGAGGAAGTGAAAGAGATCGTCTTCGGTCTCTTCGACAGCTTCGGAATCGACCTTCCCTTCGACTACGATATCTTAGATCACATCCTGGACTACGCCATAGACTTCGTGGTGGACTTCTTCAACGATCGGGTGTGGAACAATGCCTAAGAGAAATACGAAGAAACTGAAAGACGAAGAACTCACCATCGATGAACTCTACGAAAGATACCAGAACGAGATAAGAAAGAAAGCAGGATTCTTTTTCGAAAAGTTCAGGGAAAAGATTTCTTCCTTCGAAGATCTCTACCAGGCGATATGCTCTATCTTCTGCTATGCTCGTAAAACATGGAACAAGGACAAAGGAAGCTTCTCCGCTCATTTGAAATCCACCATAAACAGAAAAGTGATCGACCTCATTCAGGGGATCCCTCTCCCGGGATGCAGCGACGCTCCGTTCGACATTCTGAAAACAGAGTACAAATCACGCTGCGAACTGATGGACTTCGAAGAAGAAAATCTCTGAAGGCGGGGGTCTCCCCCGCTTTCTTTCTGGAGGTGATATCATGAAGGAAAGGTTCCTCGAAAGGTTCAGCGAAAGCGCCTTCCTCCTTGAAAGACTCACGGGAATAGACGGAAAGATCCTTCTTGCCCAGTCCGCCCTCGAAACTGGCTGGGGAAGACACACGGTGGGAAACAACCTCTTCGGCATAAAGAAACTCTCCTGGCTCGAAGGTGGTGTTAGAGCAGAAACGAAAGAATTCGACGGTGTGAAGACGATCGACACGTTTCAATCCTTTGTCAGTCCAGAAAACAGTATGATCGCATACCTGATTCTGATAAAAGAGTGTTATAATAGAGCCTGGGAGTGTAGAAAAGAGCCAGAGAAATACTTCAGGCTTCTTCAAAGATATGGGTACGCAACAGATCCAATGTACGCGGAAAAGTGCCTTGATGTTTACAATTGTGTTGAATAACTTTTAATTAAGGGGAGGCGAATGTTTTGTATCAACTGATTGTCTTCGATCTTGTGGTGCTTTCTGCACTCAACCTCCCTTTTTTTAACTGGTACGTGGGAATACTCTTTTCGCTGTGTATGACACTTTCTTTCTTTGCCTTCAGGCTCTACGACCTTGAAAATGTTCAAAACTACAACGAACAAATCATAAGAACAACTGTTGGCACTCTTTTTTCTTTCATACTGATCCTTTTCTTCTATCCCCTCTTCGAAAAAGACATCACCCGATACAACTTCTTCTACAACTTTTTGGTCTCTGTCGTTTTGATCCCTCCTCTGAACACCCTTCTTGGAAAACTCCTCATCAAAAACCAGCCCACAAAAACGTTCCTTGTCGTGGGAAGAAAAGAAGAAATAGAACCCATCCTGAAAGAAATAGAAGAAAAAACGACGGGAAAGTACCGCTTTGCAGAGTACATAAACCCAACGGTTGAAGTTCTGAAAAGAAAACTCGTCCATTACGACGGAGTCCTTCTTGCAGACCCAGAGTTCGAAGACGTTCTGAAGAAGGTGAACATCGAACGTGTGGAATACCTGCCAAACCTTGTGGAAAAAACCCTGAAGAGAATCCCCATGAAAGTCCTGGAAAAGTTCAGAGAGTACTACGAGGTTTGCTTCAGCGCTGTGAATGATGACTCACCGGCAAAAAGAATCCTGGACATCGCTGTCTCTCTGATCGCCCTTGCTGTCTTCTCCCCCATCATGCTCGTTGTTGGTATAATTATATACCTGGAAGATGGAAGGCCCGTTGTGTTCAGGCAAAAGAGGGTTGGGAAAGATGGGAAAACATTCACGATGCTAAAACTCAGAAGTATGAGGAAAAAGCAGGAGAAAACACCGAAGTTCGCAGACCAGGAAAAAGACAGGATACTCAAGATTGGAAGAATCATAAGACCATTCAGAATAGACGAGGCGCTTCAGTTTGTGAACGTATTGAAAGGTGAGATGAGCGTTGTCGGTCCAAGACCAGAGCAGGAAGAGTTCGTAAAGATCTTCGAAAAGCAGATTCCTTTCTACAGTTTGAGACACAGGGTAAAACCAGGTATCACCGGCTGGGCACAACTCATGTACAAATATTCCTCCAATCTTGAAGAAGTGAAGAAAAAACTCAGTTACGACCTCTGGTACGTGAAGAACAGAAACATCTTTCTTGATCTTCGAATCATCCTGCAGACACTGGAGGCTGTGTTATGGAGAAGAGGGGCGAAGTGAAAGAAAAAAGAAAATTATCGATTCTGTTGATCAACAACTATTTTCCACCAGAAATAGGAGCAGCTTCCCACCTCTATTTCTACCTGGCCAGAGAACTTTCAAAAAGAGGACATGAAGTGACCGTTCTTACTGGAATCCCACGTTATAACATTCCGAAAGAAACATACAACCAATATCTAAGAAGGATGAAGAATAAAAAATTTGTTATCGAAAATATAAGTGATTGTGCTGATATCGAAGTTATAAGAGTCAGATTACCTTACATAGAAAGGCATCAATTGTTACGGAGAGGTGTTGAACATTTCGAAATAGCTCTCAAGATGTTTAGTTATGCCAAAGAATACCTTCGAAATAAAAGGGTGGATGTTTCTCTTGTCTACTCTCCTCCTATAACTTTATACAAAACTGCTTGGAAAGTAAAAAGATTGAAGGATGCTCCCTTTGTGCTTAACGTGCAAGATCTATTTCCACAAGCAGCGATAGATTTAGGTATTCTGAAGAATCCTCTTCTCATAAGGCTTTTTAAACAAGTTGAGAAGAAAGCGTATCAGCTTGCTGATTTAATAACAGTCCATTCTGAAAGGAATAAAGAATTTGTGAAGTCCGTCTTAAACGGAGATGGAAGAAAAGTACTTGTCATGGAAAACTGGGTGGATGAAAACGAAATAAAACCAGGAGACAAAATAAATGACTTTTCCATTAAACATGGATTAACAGAAAAGTTCGTGGTATCTTTTGCTGGTACTTTAGGATTTTCACAAGATATGGAGGTGATTATAAGAGCTGCGAATGAATTGAAAGAGTATAAAGATATTGTTTTCATCATCGTAGGAAACGGTGTAAGACTTGAAGAATCAAAGAAACTTGCAGAAAGTTTGAACCTACAGAATATCAGATTTATTCCCTCAGTACCAAGAGAAATCTATCCTTTGGTTCTTCACTCATCTGATGTTTCGCTAGCAACGTTAACAAAAGATGTAAAAACTCCTGTGGTTCCTTCAAAGATTTTGAGTATTATGTCAGCAGGTATACCTGTCATTGCCGTCATGAATTTAGAGGGTGATGCACCAAAGCTTGTGGAAAAGGCAAATGCTGGTTTTGCCATCCCGGCTGGTGATTATAAATCCTTGGCTGAGAAGATTCTTCTCCTTTATAAAAACCCGGAATTAAGAGAGTCATTAGGAAGGAATGGTAGGAGATACATAGAAGAAAATCTATCCTCCAGAAAAGCAGCAGAGAAATATGAAAAAATATTCTTGGATGCTCTGAGGAGGGATAAATGATGGGGAAAACAGAGTACTTGGATTATTACAGTGGGAAGAGAGTTCTTGTCACAGGTGGTGCTGGAGCGGTTGGATCGAATCTGGTTAGAAGACTGTTAGATTTAGGAGCTTTTGTGATAGTTATAGATAACCTGAGTTCCGGGTATACCTGGCTTCTTCCTCAAGATGCCCCGAATCTGCTGTTCATAGAGGGTGATATAACAAACGATGTCGACTTAAAGAGAGTGTTCAACGAGGAACCGGAGATAATATTTCACCTTGCGGCATTTTTTGCCAATCAGAATTCCGTTGATTATCCTGAAAAGGATCTTTGGGTAAATGGATTTGGCACTTTGAAACTTCTGGAATACACCAGAATATATGGGAAAGTTGAAAGGTTCGTCTATGCATCTTCAGGCTGTTCCATTTATCCTAGCGATGCTCCCATGCCTTTCAAGGAAGATCTGCCTATATCCTCCTGGATGAGCACGCCTTATCAGATTACGAAGGCTCTGGGGGAACTTTACTGCAATTACTTCTACAAAATGTACGACATTCCCATTACAAAAGCACGCTTCTTCAACTCCTTTGGCCCCGGCGAAGTCCCTGGACAGTACAGGAACGTTATCCCAAATTTCATATACTGGGCAATGCTTGGTAAACCGTTACCCATCACAGGTACGGGTGAAGAGACGAGGGATTTCACTTACGTAGGTGATATTGTTGACGGATTGTTGAGGATGGGATATTACAGAGAAGCCATAGGTGAGGCTTTCAATCTCGCAGCCGGAAGGGAAGTGAAGATAAAGTATCTCGCCGAGAAAGTGAACGAACTCACCGGAAATACCGCTGGTATTGTTTTCAAACCACGAAGAAAATGGGATACCAAGCCAAGAATGCTCGCATCCAACGAAAAAGCAAAGAAAGTCCTTGGTTTTAATCCTGATCCAGATTTCGACGGAAGGCTCGCTGAGACTGTAGAATGGTTTAAGCAAAATTGGGAACTTATAAAAAAATCTGCTGAATTTGGACCAGGCGTCAGCTCGGCTGTGAGGTGAATACATCAGAATGAACGAAATGTCTTCTCATATGCTTTCTATGGAAAAGCAATTGTATAAGACAAAGAGGAAAATAAGTTTAGAAAACTTTTTGGTAAACCTATTCTTCGTAACAGTGCTTTTCCCATATGTCACATTTGGACTACCTGCATCTTCTGACAGTCAACCATGGGCAGTATTGGTAGGATCACTTTTACTTATATTTAATTTGGTTAAAAATCGAAATATTCATTTTCACAAAATAACATTGATGATAATATTCTTATCTTTAATCTGTATTCTTAATGTCACAGTATTTTTCATTTTTCAGGGTGGAGAATTAACATTCTATTTGCGTACTATTTTTAAATATATAAATTTCATGATCATAATACCTATCGTAATAATCTACTTTGAAAGATTTTCACCAAATATTCTGAGTTTTTCAATTTTATTGTGGTTTATGATTGTGATAGCACAGGTTATAACAAAAAAAGTTTTGATCGACTTCGTATTACCCAGAAATACAATTGTCTACGGAAGAAACTTTGCCATAGGCTTTGCTCCTGAGCCAGCCTATATGGCAAAGGTTTGTATCTTTTTTCTCTTGATGATTGATTATTACAAAAACCTTAGAAGTATCAAACCTGTTAAAGCTATGATTTTAACCTTATTTGCACTTGTAATGATACTAGCAAGTGCAAGTTTAACGGGTTTTGTTTTGGTCATAATTTATTTTTTGATAAAGCTTTTTTTGTCAGCAAGAAAATCTAATTTTGGAAAAGTACAAAAGATAATATTAATATGTGTTTTGATTGTAACTCTGATATTATTTCTTCCATTATTGATGAACTTTGTCACAAAACATGATTTCTCCAATTTTGGCAAAGTTGGTTACTATATAAGCAAAATGCTTGAAAATCGTTCACTATTTATCTTTATTGTTGATCAAAGTTTTAAAAGCCGATTGAGTGGTTTTATTAGGAATTTCAGTTCATTTGTTTCTGGAAACGTTTTCGGCTCTGGGGTTCCTATTTACCCTACTGGGAGTATATTTTCTCCAGTTTACGATTCTGGGATTTTTGGGCTTTTGTTTTCTGCTAGCATATTGAGCATTTTTATCTTATCGGTGTTTCGTATTAAAAAAAAGAAATTAAGAAATTATTTAATAGAGCTTTTTGTCATGTTCATTTTTCTAACTTTTTCTGAGTCGCTTGCAACGTCCTACATAGCATTTATTGCTGGAATAAGCTTATATTTATATAATAAGGTGGTGAATGAATTTTGAAAGCGATTATATCTTCTTTGAACTTTTCGCCAGGACATTTATCTCATACTATTGCCTATGCCAAATTATTCCGTGAAATTGGATATGATGTATTTCTCTGGTTGCATAAAGAATACAAAAGAATGATAAAAGATATAGAATTCCCAATAATATGGTATCCCGAAGAATCTATTGGGAACACGGACATTATCTTGTTTGTTAATGTTTCCACAATTAATCACAAATACGCTCAGATTTTAAAAAGAAAAGGTTCAAAGGTTATTTACCTTTATCATGAACCATGGGAAAGTTTTAGACAGTATCTAAAGGAAGGCATAAAACAAGCATTGAAGGCAACAATTGCTCACTTTTTCTCGGTAAGATTGCTTAAGAATTCAGATCTTGTGATTGTACCATCGAAGTACGCATTGAACCTATACAAGAACAAAGATATCAAATACAATGAAAATGTTTTAATGATCCCATTGTTGTTCGACGATGAACTGGATGAAGAAGTGGATATCACAAAGAAACAGTATTTTTCCTACATAGGACATGCTGTGAAGGGACATGCTTTCGACGTTTACATTGAATTGATAAAGCATATCTACAAACAGGGAGTAGATATGAAATTCCAAATAGCGACTCGTACTGATCTGAGCAGACTATTAAAAAAAGACAAAATTTTACAAGAAATGATTGAGAAGGAAATTTTAAAAATTGCCCATGGAAGACCTCTTCCAAATTCTGAGATAAACCGAGCCTATAAAGAAAGTTTTTGCATTTGGAACGTCTATAGAAGGTCAACTCAAAGCGGTGTTTTACCAAAAGCATACATGTTTGGAACACCTGTGATAGCAAGTAACATAGGTAGTTTCCCGGAATTTGTGGAAGCAGGTAAAACAGGCGAGATTGTCTATTTGCCATTAAACTTTGATATGACCTTAGATCAGATTATTAAGATAAAGAAAGATTTAGAAAATTACTCTCAAAGATCTCGTCAATTTTTTCTCGAAACTTTTTACTATGAAGTTTATTTAAAAATATTTAAAGAAATTATAAATATTGATCATGCTTAATGTGATAAAAAACTAACCTTTTGGGAGGATGAATATGAAAGTATTGCTTGTAAATCCCGTTGGAGAATGGGGTGGAGCCGAAAAAATCTTCTTTTTGGTAAGTCAAATTTTTCAAAAAACAGGATTTGAGTTATATGTTTTATTAGGTTCCAGGGGAATTCTTTATGAAAAATTGAGAAACCTTAATTTTAACATAAGTATTATGAACTTTCCTGATTTAAGTGAAAACAGCATTGTTATAGCAGGAAGGAGATTCCAATTACCACATCATCTACTTAAAAATCTTAGAAAAATCAAGATTTTATCCAAAAAATTCTGGGATTATTTGCGCATTCTTAAGCCGGATATTATATATCTGAACAACTTGAGATCTTTGGTACTATACTATGAAACGGTTCGCACTTATGGGAAACCATGTGAAGCAGTGGTTATTTGGCATGAACACGGTTACCAACGTAGCATTATACGTCAACTAATTTTAGATAAAATTTATTTGAAGTTTGTAGATGCTGTTATTTGCGTTTCAAAACATTTGGCCAATAAACACCTGAAAGACGTACAACAGAAATTGTATGTTGTTCATAATGGTATACCTGACGAGTTGAATGCTATTGAAAAAGAAAATGTAAGATACGAGTATAACAATAATAAGGTTTTAATAATTCATCCTGCTTTCATCACATACTGGAAAGGACAGCACCTTGCTTTGAAAGCTGTAGATCTTTTGGTCAAAAGAGGTGTTCGAAATTTCGAAATCTGGTTCTTTGGAGAGCCGCGGTCAAAGCAGGACTATAAATACTTCAAGAAATTGAAACAGTTTGTGAGATCGAAGAATCTAGAAAAGCAAGTATTTTTTAAAGGATTTAGTGCAAATATAATTGATGAAATGTTGAAAGCAGACATTGTTATTTCCACATCTGTTGAAGATGACCCTTTTCCTACAATATTACTTGAAGCATCTATGATTGGAAAACCCGTGGTTACAACTGATGCTGGTGGTAGTGGTGAGATAGTGAAAAATGGAGAGACAGGTTTTGTGGTGAAAAAAGATAAGAGAGAGTTGGCAAGTGCCCTGTGTGAACTAATTCAAAACAAAGAACTTCGAGACGTTTTTTCCAAAAATGCACGTGATAGATTTCTCAAAGAATTTTCAATCTTGGCTTTTGAGAAAAGATTTTTGGAAACTCTCGAAAGTATTCTTCGGAGGTAGAAATATGAACAACAAAGGTAAATTAGCCATTTTATTTATTGATGCGCTACCTTATTTCAAAAGCAGAAATATTGGTCAAATATTGAATCTATACAGACTGATACCTGGGCTTGGTTATAGTGTAAATCAACACTATGAACTGCTTTATGGAAAAACACCTGACGATGTGGGATTCTTCGGTGAATGGAGTCTCGGATGCTCTACGAAATTTGATACTATCAAATTTCGTTTTCATAAGACAATAGATAGTATTCTGTGGAAATTAAAACTCAATCTTATCCGAAAAGGTTATAGGAAGATCATTCTGAGGTTAGAAGATATGATTCCTCTTGGAAGAAGAAAATATTTCTTGCGCAAGGGAACATATGCATTTCGAGAATTAGCAAAGGAAGGTTTTATACTGTACAATACTCAGTTCAGAGGTTATATTGAAGAATTGGATAGGACGCTGCCAAGAAATGAAGAAAAAAGAATGGAAACTATGTTCAACAAAATGTTTAACATAGCAAAGAACACAGATCATCCGCTTCTTTTCACGATAAATATAATAGACCACATAGGTCACAAATATGGTCCCGAATCCCCTGAGTACGATTACTTCTTGGATCTATTTGCGAAAAAACTTTTAGACTTATTGATATTCCTCAAGGAAAATGGATTTCATGTAATCCTTTTCTCTGATCATGGAATGTCTCCTTACAAAGCAAAGGTTAATTTATCCGATTTTGAACATTATTTTGGAAAATTTTTTGGTAAATATATTGTTTATTTCTACGACAGTCTATATTTCAGAGCGTGGATTTTTGACAGCTTTCTCTATTTAGAGATAGAGGAATTCTTAAACAAATTACCAGGTAAAATTTTATCATCAAACGATAGGAAAAAATTTGGTGTAGTGCATGAAGAACACGGGCATGTGATATTCGTTCTGAATGAAGGTTTTACATTTCATCCAAATTATTTTGGTTATAGTGTAATGAAAGGATATCATGGCTATTTGCCTGAATTTGAACGCCAGCATGGTATCGCTGCGTTCTCAAGGGCTTTCAAAATCGATAATCTTTTTCAAGGAAATCCTCCAAAATATTTAAATTCTATAGATTTTAGCAGAATCATTAAACATATATTGGAGGCAAATAGAAATGTTTAGGTTGGAAGAATTAAACTACCCTGATACATTAAAAGATTTTATAAAACAGATTGCCAAGGTTTTATTATCCGCTTGTGGAAAAGAAAATGTTGTCGTTTTGCTTCTCACAGGTAGCGGTGGAAGAGGAGAATTAACTATTCTCGAAACACCCGGAGGGTATGAAATTCTTGGTGATCTAGAGTTTATCGTTATTTCTACGAAAAGACTTAGTATTTTGAGAAAGAACATTTTAAAATGGATAATAGAAGATAAAATTAGGCATTTTCCTTTTTTATCAGAGTCATTTCATGTTGATTTTTCAATCGTAAATCCGGAAGTATTAAAAGAAGCAAATACAGTTTTGATGTGGGAAACCCTAACCAATTCTTGCATTCTATACGGCAATCTCCCATTTGATAATATTCAGAAACAACACCTTGGAGAGAGAAAGATTAGATTGAAGGATATCCACAATATTCTTCTCTATCGACATTATTCTGTCTTTTGGGGGATTCGAAAATGTAAAACACACCAATGTAGGTTTTATTCTGTTATAAGAAATTCCTTAGATCTTTTGACAGCTATACTCTATAAAAATGGCATTTTTATACCATCATATAGAAAAAGGTATGACTATCTTAAGAAGCACTCATTTGAAATTTTACCGCATTGGAAAAAGGAAGACATAGAGAATTTTGTTAGTTTTATTGGTAAGTGTACTTTTCTCAAACTGGAACCATTGTATGAATCCTTTATAAATGATCAAGCGCTTTATGACATGCTAGAAAAGTATTTATTTTTTTCTGAAATGATATTGCTTGATTTTTTAAAGGATTTTTTTAAATGCAATAATAAGATAGAGTGTTTCAATAAATTCTTGAATACAAGGGGATTTTTTGAAAAAGGAATAAATGGTTTTGGATTTCTAAAGTTCTTTATCTGGAATATTAAAAATATACCTGTAAGCTTCTTGGCAAGAAGTTTCCCAATAGAGCTTCTGTACGCTCTTATGCATATTCAATTGTGTGAAAAAGCAAACTATAAATCAGAACTACTACAAGAAATATCAGGTAAAAACATTACTTTAGATGAAAAGATGATAGAGAGAATATATAAATATTACTTTCCATATGCGCAACATTTGAAAATAAATAAGCGAAACTAATAAGAATTCACACTCTAACACTTCATTAATTTCAAGATAAAGAACTTTTATAATATCGAAAAACTACGATGTTACTTCCCTGATTGGAATCTTTTTACAGGAGGAGATTTTGTTGATGAACACGACAAAGATAAAAGAAAGAATAGGACATTTATTGATTATGGTTATGTCTGTTTTGTTACTAGAATTAAAATATTCGGAGCAACCTCCTCTCATCAGAACGCTTTATGGGGTAGTTGTAACGTTTTTAGTTATAATGCAGTATGCCTTATTCAGAAAACATAAACTAGTGGTGCTGGGAAGTCTATTTCTGATTAGAGAACCAAACATTTTCTTCGTTTTATCCACTAGCGATGTGGCGATTATTGCTTATGTTTTGCTTGAATTAAGAAGGTTGAAGTTAAAATTATCTATTTTCAAAGAACCATTAGATGTGAGAGATATATACCTGGAAACTCTAGAAAACGCCGCAAGATGCATCTTTGTAAGCAGAGCACTTCTTGAGAAGGCAAAATCTTTTGGCTATTCTGGTCAAAACGCAACTGTGATACCAAACGGGTACGACCCGGATGTGTTCAAACCCATGGACAAAAACACCGTGAGAAAAGAACTTGGAATATACAAAGAAAACACACACTACGTGGGTTTTGTCGGAAATCTGATACCCATAAAAAGGGCAGATAAACTGCCTGAGATATTTAGAAAAATAGCAAAAGAACTTCCAAACACAAGATTTCTGATCGTTGGAGATGGGGCATTGAGAGATAAAATACTGAAAGAGATGAAAGGGCTCGATGTTGTCTTTGCTGGAAGGGTGCCGCAGGTGGAAGTTGCAAAGTACATGAACGCAATGGACGTGATGGTATTGCCAAGCAGAAATGAAGGATGGCCCTGTGTCATTCTCGAGGCACAGGCCTGCGGTACATGTGTGATTGGAAGTAGTAATGGTGGGATACCAGAAGCAATAGGATTCGAAAAGTACGTTGTTCAGGAAGGAGATAAATTTGAAGAGAGGTTTGGGAAAAGAGTGGTTGAGGTTTTAAGAGAAGGATACGATATGAACAGGCTCATGGAGAGGGCAAAAGGATTCACATGGGTGAAGGTCGTCGAAAGAGAGACCGAGCTTTACGAACAAATTATACAGGCCTTTCGGCGTGATTGAACGGTTGTTCTAAGAGCAAAAGAGTCTTCTGGTTGAGTCTTAAGTAAAATGAGTTCGCGGGAGAGATATCAGTAACTAAAGAGAAGAAGGAAGTGTTGGATGCATGTTCGTAAGCTTCGTAATTCCCGCTTATAAAGGATCAAGAAATACCTTTCATCCGTGATCCGGTACTGGAGTAAGAAGATCGAAACGGTTCTTCCGCAGGATGACAGCGGGAAGCAGTCGGGATGATAAAATTGTTCCGTGTGGTTCCCCTGCCGCAGGTGGTGTCGAAAAGTTAGTGACTGATCTGGCAGGGTTCTCAGATCGATCGAAATTTGAAGTCAGCGTGCTAAATGTCATCCAGGACACGTACTGGCCAGAGGAAGAGATGCTCACTGAAACAAGTATCAAGGTTTACACAACCGATATGACACTATCCGAATGCGTGGAAACTGAGAGGTAGAAACGCCATTCGTGTTGGGTACGTTCAAACGTGGGTATGGAACAAGTCTTAGGGCGATAGAGCTAGAAAGGAAGGTGAAAACTGAATTATGATCAAAGTACTTCACATCATTCCTAGTTTAGCAGTTGGAGGGGCCGAGAAGTTAGTCTCGGACATGGTTGAATTTGCTGATCGATCCCGGTTTGACGTAGCTGTCATGAGAATAACAGGAACGGACAGTTTTTTAGTTGAAAAGCTTACAAGTAAAGGTTACCAGGTTTACACGATTGTACTTGATTACGAGGCGATCGCTCCCTCCAAAGTAATTAGACGATTACTGAGAGCTATTAAGAATATGAGAAGAACATATAACCTGCTCCGTGAGATCAGGCCAGACATCATACATTCCCACCTCTCTGCTCTTAGAATTGCCCTAATACCAGCTTTACTCTGTCGCATACCCGTCAAAGTCCATACAATTCATACTGTTGCAGAAAAAGATGCAAAAGGTATAACAAGGTTTTTCAATAGAATCGCTTTCAAGTTCTTCGGCTTTGTACCAGTGAGCATTTCACAAGAAGTGGCAGAAAGTGTCAAGAAGCTATACGGTCGTAAAATTTCAACGCCAGTCATCTATAACGGAATAGATGTGCAAAAATTCTCGATCGATCAACCGAAAAGAGTGGATAGGGATAAAACCATACTGATTAATGTCGCAAGGCTCTCAAGGGAAAAGAACCACGCACTTTTGGTTCGTGCCTTCAGCAAAGCTGTCCAGTCTTGTCCAAACCTTGAGTTGTGGCTCGTAGGTGATGGAGAGCTGAGAAGAGACATAGAAGAACTTGTCAAACAGCTTGGTTTGGAAGAGAAGGTCAAGTTCTTCGGTGTAAGATCAGACGTACCAGAGTTGCTTTCACAGGCTGATATATTTGTGCTGAGCTCTGACTACGAGGGGTTCGGATTGGTAGTGGCGGAAGCAATGGCGGCTGGACTTCCAGTGATAGCGACGGCCATTGGGGGAATACCAGAAATTCTTGAAGGAGGAAGAGCTGGAATACTCGTTCCTCCGAAAGATGTGGATGCGCTTGCAAAAGCGATTGTTGAGCTTGCAAGAGATGAGAAAAAACGCGCTGAACTGTCGGATTATGGAAGGAAGTTAGTAGCGGAAAGGTTCGATATCAGAAGAACCGTCAGAGAATATGAGAAACTGTATCTTGAGCTTTTGGAGAAAAAGAAAGGGTCTAAGAAGTTTCGCATTAAGGGAAATGTTCTCTGAAGTCTGTAGGAGTGGTAGAATTTTTCATTACCAGTTATATTCAGTGCTTTCGGAACTTTCCCATCACTCAGATTGGTCCGGAAGTAATTACGAAGGATGGCAATGGATGTGTTTGCGAGTTTCATAATACCCGCTTATAATGTGGAAAAATACATAGTCAGGGCTTTAACAGAGCGTACTTTTGCAGACAGATATGGATCTGGAAATAATAGTTGTTAACGATGGTTCCACAGATCGAACGAAAGAAGTGCTTATGAAGTACTTTCCAACAGCGGTTTTAGCAACTACAAAGTCATCACAAAAGAAAACGGTGGCCCAAGTTCAGCGAGAAACAGAGGATTGAAAGAAGCACAGGGACAGTACGTGATCTTCCTCGATGGGGACGACTATGTAGCCCCGATTTTGGTTGAAGAATTGAAAAAAGCCTTGTCCATAGCCCAGGCAGATGTCTTCTGTTGGAATTTTTTAGTGGTTGACGAATCAGGTTCTGCACTGAGCTGGCAGTTCCCATGGAGGCTTACCGATTCGTATGATTTACTGGATGGGATTGCCATTCTTCGAAAAATCCTAATTGAAAAGCAGTTGTGGGTGTGGACTGGCAGCGCTGCATATTCGCGACACTTTCTGAGTCAGAACGATTTCCTTTATGCTGAAAAATATTACACTGGTGAGGACCTTGAATTTGAATGGAGGGTTCTTTTGAAGAATCCCAAAGTGCTTGCGATTAGTAAAACGTTGTCGTACTACGTTCAGCGTCCCGCTTCATTGACTAAGACCATCAATTTCAGGCAGTTCGATTTCTACCCTGCTCTCAAGCAACTTTATGAAAAACAGAAAGAATTGATCTCGGATGATGAACCCACGAGCGAGTTACTACAAGCTGTTCTTGAGTGGTCAATTTTCAACTTTCTGGGCTTAGTCTTTTTCCAGCTGAGAAACTCAAAAAAATCTCCGATCAAGGAATTTCTAAAAGGGCTAGAGCAACATCATCCCGGGTTGTTCCAGATGGTGGTAAGAGATGCCAGATCTATAACGAGACTGGTTTCAAAGGTCACCAAAAAGGACAGAGTCTACTTTTCATTGTTTAGGTTTTCTCCTCGCGTTTTCCTTACCATCTGGCTTCATCTTTCAAGACTCAAAGCTGCGTGCAGGAGGCTTATAAAAAAACTCATGAGAGATAAAACTCCAGAATATTGATGATGATCAAAGAGCAGAGAATTGTGAAGTTTTTTCTCAGCGAGCATAGACAAGGACACATCACGATAAGTGAGAAATAAATTTCAATACCAAGCAAGGAGGATCCCTATGACTCCCAACGAACGAGATCTTTTGAAAAAATACATCTCCTTTTCTCTTGGAACTTGGTTCAGAGCGCTCATTTCTTTCTTCACCACGCCCATCACAACCTGGATGATCAATCCCGAAGAGTTTGGGAAAGCCACCATGTTCTCCACAGTGTATTCCATCCTTCTTCTTGTAGCCCTCCTTGGAACTCCAAATTCTTTCCTCAGATTCTTTCCACAAAAGTCAGAAGAGGAAAAACCAGTTCTCTTGTGGAGCAGTGTGATGCCACCGGTTCTTTTGAGTATCTTGCTTAGTCTTGTTGTTTTCATTTTCAGATCTTCCATAAACACATTTCTGGTAGGAACACCTGATTCAAAAGCTCATGTCATTTTGATCGCAACGCTCATAACAGGAATTTTCCAAACCTTCAATTTGAACCTCGTAAGGTCCAAGGGAAGAGCCATTCTTTTCTCTGCGATTCAGGTAATTCAGTCTTTGAGTCAGATGGGTTTTATTGTTCTCTACGCTTTACTTGTGAGCCGTGATTTTTACACTTTGCTTTACGCACAGCTTTTCTCAAACGTTGTGGCACTTGCTGTCGGTATGCTCTTTGAAAGGTCCTATTGGTTTCCTGTAAAAATAGACAAAAAACTCGTTTTTGAGGTCATAAAGTATGGATATCCTTTCGTTTTCTCAGGTCTTCTTTTGTGGCTTCTAAACTGGATAGACAGATTTGTTCTTCGACTTTACACGAGTTTTTCTGATATCGGTTTGTACTCTGCAGCATTCAAGATTGTTTCAGCGATGAGCTTGCTTACAACTGGTTTTTCCACACTCTGGTACCCTTTCGCATACGAACAGTACGAGAAAAATCCTGAAGACAAAATGATCTTCAAAAGAGCTCTTGACTACATGGCCTTTCTTGTCTTTTCCGCTGGTTTTCTTCTTCTTTCCTTCAAGGACGTTATTTTCCTTCTGCTCGCAAGATCCTACCGCCCAGCCGCGGCAATTTCTCCATTTCTGATATTAAACCCTGTGATGATAACCATGGCCATTGTTGTCGCAAGGGGAATCGATTTTTCCAAGAAAACCTACTGGTTCATCGTGAGCGATGGTGCAGCTGCTTTGTTCAATCTTGCTGGGAATTTCCTTCTTGTTCCCACACTTGGAGCCAAAGGAGCTGCTGTTTCTACGGGGCTATCTTTCATAATCGTGTTTGCTATCGAGTCGAGTGTGTCCAAAAAGTTGTACCCTGTTCCATACGATCTGAAGAAAGTCTACTGTCTTGTATCACTCTTTGTCTTCTCGGCAGTGTTGCATACATTCTCCCAGAATCTGCTCTTGCCTGTTCTTTCATCTGTTTTTGGTGTCTTTGTCACAATCTTTGCCTACAAAAGTGAATTCCTTAAAGTAGTGTCCATCGGTGTAGAATTTTTGAAAACCACCTTTCACCGCAAATGAGTTTTGGTTACCACATATTTCGTTCGAATCCGTCGTTTTTCACACAAATCTGGTAGAATACTTTAAAGTGTTAAATGTTTAATTACAAAGATTAGGAACTTCTGGGGGTACTTCACATGAAAGTTCTTATCATCACCAATCTTTTCCCTTTGAACAATAATTCAAATTCAGGTATCTTTGTTGTTCAAAGATTGAGGCACTATAAATCTTTCAATGTAAACCTCGATACTATTTCATTAGGACATCACAATAGCAAAATTGCGTCGTTATTAGAAAAATTATTACGAGGTCACAGTAACAAGAAAACTTTAGAAGAGGTCGAGAATGTAAAATTTTATCCAGTATCCATTGAAATAAATCTACTAAGACTCATTAAATATGGACTTCTTCGCAACTACTTCACAGTACTTTGCAAAGAATATAAGAAAATGATCGAAGAAGCTTTCAATCTTAATGAGTACGATCTGATACACGCTCACGGTATGTACAGTGTTCCAGCAGGTTTGACAGCAAAGATCTTAGCAGAAAAGTACAGAAAACCTTTCATTGTCACCTTACACGGAAGTGATGTTAATCTTTTCATGCCACACAGAAAAGAGATATACGTCTCCATCCTTGAAAGCGCATCGGCAACGATATTTGTTAGTAAGGCGCTTCTTGAAAAAGCAAAATCTTTAGGATTTTCCGGCAAAAACGCTGTTGTGATTCCAAACGGCTACGATGAGACGATATTCAAACCCATGGACAAAGAAGCTGTAAGAAAAGAACTTGGAATACACAGAGAAGGCTACAAGTACGTGGGCTTTGTAGGAAACCTCATACCGATAAAGCGAGCAGATAAACTGGGAGAGATATTCCATCTCATTGCAAAAGAGATACCAGAAACGTTCTTCATCATAGTTGGAGATGGGCCGTTGAGAAAAAAGATCGAAAAAGAAACGAAAGGCTTGAACATCATCTTCACAGGAAGACTTCCACAGAAAGATGTGGCAAAGTACATGAACGCAATGGACGTGATGGTATTGCCAAGCAGAAATGAAGGATGGCCCTGTGTCATTCTCGAGGCACAGGCCTGCGGTACATGTGTGATTGGAAGTAGCAACAGAGGAATTCCAGAAGCAATAGGTTTTCCAGAGTACGTTGTCGAGGAAGGAGATCAATTCGAAGAAAGATTCGCAAGAAGAGTGGTTGAGGTTTTGAATGAAGGATACGATGTAAACAGAATCCTGGAAAGAGCGAAAGGATTCACCTGGAGGAATATAGTGGAAAAGGAAATAGATGTGCACAAACGGGTGGTACTGAAATCGTAAGACAACGATCAGAGGATTGTTTTCAAAAAGGGGAATAAAAGCTTCATGATAGAATCTTAAATAAAGTATGGAGGGATAGGTTTGGGGTAACAGAAAAGGTTCTCGATCAGATTCAAAGATGGAGAGAACGGCTGTTAAATTTGAGTTTGTCAAATCCCTTGCTGGCAGTAGATCGTGCTCGGGTATCGAAACTTTTAATCAAGGATTCAGAGATGACAGACCTTTTCGACTTGCTGGTCAAAAGGGGATTAAAACTTCCCGTTTTCAAATATGATTTAACAACCGATAGATACATTCTTGAAAAACCTGGGGAAATAAATTTTGAAGGCACCGAAGAGGAAATTGTAAGAAAAATAAGCAGATTATATTCCCTTTCAAAACTTTCTATTGAAGAAAAAGGGGTTGTAACACTGTTCATGACCTTTGGAGTCCTCAAATGGAATGATCCTGGTTTTAAAACACCATACCTGTCGGCTCCTGTAGTGATGGTCCCCTGCGAATTTGAAAAGAACAAACACACAAACCAGGTATCCAGGATCAACTTCTTTGGAGAAGGAATTCAATTTAATCCAGTTTTGGAGTTACTATTTCGCGAGAAATACGATCTTCCCTTACCACAGATAGAAGAGATTGATTCCAAAAACTTTAATGAAATAATCGAACATCTGGGAAATTTAAAGACTCAATTCACCATCTGGAAAGTGATTCCTCAATGTTGGATCATATCATTGAATCCGGAAATGTTCGTTCTGTACAGCGATCTGGGGAAGATGATGCAAAATACGGAAGCGCTGACACATCCTTTAATAAATGCCTTCTCAGGTGTACTATCTCTTTCCAAAAGCAGTACTGAGTCTGTGTCCTCCGTACCTCTGGTACCTATTCTGAGAGCCGATTCGAGTCAGCGAAAAATTCTAGAAATGGTAAGAGAAGGAGAAAATGTGGTTATCCATGGTCCTCCTGGTACCGGCAAGAGCCAGACTATCGCCAACATCATAGCGGATGCTGTAGCTCGTGAGAAAACAGTGCTTTTTGTGAGTGCAAAAAAGGCCGCTCTCGATGTGGTTTACAATCGATTGAAAAACGCTGGTTTGGGTAGATTCTGTTTAGAAATTCACAGCACTAGAAAGTCCAAACAAGAGCTCATGTTTGATCTAAAAAGAACCATCGATCTTCTTCAAAATTTCCAGGATGTTGAACAGCCAGCAGATCTGCTGAAACAATTTGAACATTTGAAGAACAATCTGAACAACCTTCTTAATTCTCTGCATAGAACTGATCATCCGCTCGGAATGTCCATCTACGATGCCATTTCAAGATTGGAAGGGTTAAAAGACTATCCAGTAATTCACTCCCTCCATCTTTCATCGATAGCGGAGATTTCAAAAGAGAGATTTGAAAAAATTCTCCAACTGATGGAAAAACTGGAACAGCTCGCCGATGTATACAACGAATCTCAGCACCCCTGGAAAGGGTTCAAATTCTCAGAAAACATCCTTTCTTATCCATTAAAAGTGATAGAGATGTTAGAGTATGTCAAGATGAATTTAAAGAACATGAAACAAATGCTGGAAAAGGCTGGATTTACAGATATAGGAAATCTGCGCTTCGAAGATTTTCAAAAGATTCTCTATCTTTTGAAATCGCTGAAAAATGTAGACGTGCTCCCGGGTAGATGGTTTCAAGTTGAAATCGAAGAACTTTCCACACTGAGGGAAATTGTTGAGATTTTGCGTAAAAGAAAAGTTCTGATGAAAAAATATTTCCAGCACACAGAAAAATCAATTGAAGAAATGACTGAGATCCTTCAGCCAGTGGAACGCTTTTCCAGAAGCTGGTTACGTATTTTGAATCCATCTTACTGGAAATGGAAGAAGTTCGTAAACAGAAATCTCAGGTATCCTCATAACTTCGAAGAAATTCAACGACTCTATGAAATATCCAAGAATCTAATAGACACGGAAATAAAATACAACGATCTCAAGGAAAAGATTCCTGATCAGGAATTTTCTTTTGATGAATACAGAACGAAAGAACTAGAAGAAATCGATTTTGCGCTCATAAAATTAGATATAGCGCTGAAAATTAGAAAAAAACTTCCAATAAAGATCATCAAAAACGATCTAATTCTCACCAGGGTTTCAAAAGATCTGATCTCAAGGGCAATTGAGATTCTTGAAGACACACAATTGAAAAAATATATGGAAGATCTGAACAGATTGTGGCCAGATGGATTTGTGGGCGAAAAAACACTTCAGACAGCTCCTGTTGATGAACTTATTCGCAAAATAGATCATCTTATAGCCAATGAATCAAAACTCCACGAATGGATACAGCTTCAAGAGACACTTGAAAGTCTTGAGAAGATGGAGCTAAAGACTTTCATACGGAGTGTGGAAAAAGAACACGTAAAAAATATTCGACGAATTTTTGAGAAATCATTCTACAAGCAATGGATAGATAATGTTTGCACTCTTGATAAAAACCTCCGCGACTTTTCAAGTGAAAGATATGAACAGGATATTTTGACACTTGAGAAGGCGGAAGAAGCACTCAGAAAAAGATGGGTGCAATATGTGAAATCGTTACTCGCAAAGAAATTTCGAACGATACTTGCAGATACAAATCACTCGCAGCAGATACGTATTCTGATGAGGGAAACCCAGAAAAAACGGCGGCATAAACCCATAAGGAAATTTCTCCTGGAAATATCTGACATTCTCAGATTCGTCAAACCCTGCATTCTAATGAGTCCACTGTCTGTTTCTTCTTTTCTGGACTTAGACAAGTTTATCAACTATTTTGATATCGTGATATTTGACGAAGCGTCACAACTAAGAACTCCTGAAGCAATCTCTGCTGTGGTTCGCGGAAAACAGATAATAGTTGCAGGAGATCCAAAGCAACTCCCTCCCACTAACTTTTTCAAATCCTATTATGAACTGGAAGATGATGAAGACGAAAGGGAACCTCTTGACTCTTTTCTCGATGAATGCATAGCTTTACCGCGTGTGTTCAAACAGGGGTATCTAAGATGGCACTATCGAAGTCGTGATGAACGTTTGATAGCGTTCTCAAATCACTATTTTTACGGAGAGAACCCGCTGATAACCTTTCCATCACCAAAATACAGAAACTCTGATCAAGGTATAAAACTCGTTTATGTTGAAAACGGCACCTGGGACCGCGCAGGGAAAAGAGTGAACACGATGGAAGCCCTGAAAGTGGTGGACATAGTTATTGAACATTTCCAAAAGCATCCAGATCGCTCGATAGGCGTTGTCACAATGAACACCTCTCAAAGTGATTTGATAGAAAATCTTCTTCAAAGGCGTTTGATGGAGTATCCACACCTTATGGATGTCATTTTTAAAGAATCAAACGAACCATTTTTCATAAAATCACTCGAAAATGTTCAGGGGGATGAAAGAGATACGATTATTATCAGCATTGGATATGCCAGAACACCTTCTGGGGAATTGTTCTACAATTTTGGACCCTTGAACAATGAAGGAGGTTGGAGAAGGTTAAACGTTCTCATCACAAGAGCTCGTTATCAAATCATACTGGTTACCAGTTTGCGTTCTGAGGATCTTTCCAGAGCGAATTCTGAGAATAAAGGAGTAGCGGCACTTAGAAATTACCTTAAATACGCCGAACAAAACTGTAAGCTTGAATTCTGTAGATCTTATGGGGAATCAGATGATATCATTCCCACCTCAATAGCTCGACAGTTGAATAATATAGGTTTTCTGACAGATACCAACATAGGAATGGGACTATGTCAGGTGAGTGTTGGAATTGAGGATCCTGAAGATCCCGGAAGATACAAAATAGGTATTATACACGACGGAAAAAACCACGCAATGATTCAGGATGTGATTGATAGAGAAGTCCTTAAGTTTAAGGTTCTTGAAAGTTTGGGATGGAAGCTAAAGAGGCTGTGGACAATTGAGTGGTATAGAGACCCCGAAAAAGTGTTAAAAAACATTATTGAACATTTAAAATAGAATGATAATTATCACACATTTGCGAGAGCAGTCCTAACTAATCCTTTCTGTGCAGCAATTTGTCCTCAAGAAAGTATATCAATCAACCCCGGGCAACGAAAGCAGTATCTAAGCCTTATCACAATCGGACAGATATTTGATTCTTTTCGTCTTTATAAATTGAACCATCTTCAATACCAAAGCATCCAGATAGTTTCATCACACCAGCGAGCACAACACCATACTGTCCAGCATAATTTTCTCGAAAGAGAGTTTCAACTGCCGTACTTGTGAAAATCCCAGTGGGAGAGATGAAGAATTACAAAGACACGGTAGAAACCAGAGGAAGACAGTCTACCTTCCACAGTTCCATCAGATAGCAGAGTCTTTCTTCAATTTTTGTTGTATTATCATCCACTCCCATTCTGATGTATCATATATCAATACAGAACTTAAAATTCTGGAAATCATTAGTAGAACTTCATCGGAGAAACTATAGTTCGATTTGACCCATCCACAGGTCAAAATTTGACCTTTCTGTAGGTCAGTCTCTTTCGAACACAGTACATAGAATCTCTTCAAATATCTTCTTTCCTGTAAATAACCACTCCGTTTTCGATCATCTTTGTGTTGGATCATCATAAACCACAAGGAGATCGATATCACTGAAGGCGGTGATTTTTCTCTTTGCGTGAGAAGCGAAGAGCACCACGAGTCTCAGACGATCTTTTCAGCAAGCTCACCAGCCTTGTTGCAACTGCGTCGTCTCGGCTTTCACCGGGGCTTCTGAGATCGTTATCCCTGGCGGTGGGAACTGATCGACATTTATGGGAGCGCTATGGACTGAGAACAGAGATTTCTTTGAACAGCGTGAAGACAAAGGTTACTATTCGTTTCCTTCAAACACTGCAAAGAAGAGCCATGCCGGTACCGCCACGATGTTTTCGTCTCTGAAGATCGCATCCTGGGTGATGACGATTCCTTTCTTGAAGACTTTCTTCATCCCAGCATAATCGGACCTGTGTATGTTGTTCTGGAAATTGATTTCAACCGGTATGAGAGAATCTCCGTGTTCGAAAACGAAATCTACCTCATTGCCACGATCCGAATACCAGAAAAATGGTCCGTCGTAAAGGTTCATGCCGTTCGGCAAGGTCTTTCCGTTTCCCATGAGATGTCTCAGAGTTAGCATCTCCACAATCTGGGGAAGCTTGATCTGCTTTCCGCTGATCTCTTCAATGATATCGACCACAACTCTATCGATGGGATACGTCTTCTTCTGTTTCTTCAATCTGACAGTTTTTCTGGAAATATCCACGAAAAACACGTTCATCAGAATGAAGCTGTAACCAAGATACTCGAAATATTTCTGAATCGTGTCAACACTTTCTATAGCGCCACTGAATATGTCAACAAGGGAGTTCCATGAAAAACGCTGTCCCACTATATCTGGAAGTTTTTTGAAGATCTCTATGACCTTAATCCTCGACCCCAGGTATTTCTCCGCGTCTCCCAGGATGAAATCTCGAAAAACTCCTTTCGTGATCTCGTCGATCTTGCCTTCTTTCAGGAAAACATCTATCACTTTTGGAAATCCACCTGTGTTCAGGTATTTCACGAAGTACTCCTTCAGAAAAGAGTTCTTGAGATACAGAATTCGAAGTTCTTCCTCGCTTTTCAAGAAGATATCATCCACTGACATTCTTTCCACTGAGATTCCAAGACTTTCCAGAAATTCTCCGAAGGTGAGAGGAAGGTACACCAGGTCTTCACCGTAACCCTTTCTTCCTGGAAGTCTTTCACTCGATCTCTTCAGATCGAAAGCAGAGGAACCTGTGAGTATGAGGAGGGAATTTTCAAGCAAACCGATATCTACCAGATATTTGATGGATTTCTGCCAGTCTTCCACCGCGGTTATCTCATCTATGAATAGGTATCTTGTTTCACCGGCTTTCCTTTCGAAAATCTGAAAATAGGCCTTCATCGTTTCTATCAATTCGAACCTATCTTTCACGGCGTCGCATGTGAAAAAGAAAATGTTCGATGGTTTCACACCGTCTCTTAAAAGCTTCCTTATGTAGAGTTTTAAGAACGTAGTTTTTCCTACCTGGCGAGGCCCTCTTATTGTGTATATCCCGGGTTTGTTCAGCGGAATCTTCTTGAAGAGATTTTCTGGAAAGTATTTGAATGTGCTGTTTTCGAACATCGATATGTGCCGATCAGTGTTTATGATCTCTGGGTCTCGCCACCAGGGGTTCATAATGTAAAGCTCGTCCATCCTCACTGCGAACCACTCCCTGGAGAGATTTCATCTTATTTTACCATACTCGTTCGAATTTATCTATCTCATTCGATAAAAACGTACGAATTTATCGAATTGGTTCGATAAATATCGACGTGTTTGATTTTCAAGTCACGTCCGCCTGAGAAAGCTGTCGAACCTGTCCGGTGTCTGTCGAGTTTGTCGACGGTGTCGAGACGGTAACAGGAATTTGTAGTATAATCTAAACAAAACAGAAAATAATACAGGGGTGATTTTGTGAAGCAAACGGTGGCCGATCTTTTGAGTGTTCTGGTGGACAGACCGCTCAGAGAAGGCGAATCAGAATATCTGGTGAACAGGGCCAGGGAGATAAACTATCTGAACTCAATAGCACTTCATCAACCTTTTGGGATCGTGGGTGTTTCTGGAGAAACGGGCATTGGAAAAACGACGGTACTCAACTTCGTGAACCCGGAAGGAGTCTTCACGGTCAGGGTGAACATCTCGCTCAGAGACTCCATGGAGAGTATACTCTACGATCTTCTGCACAGTCTGGCGCTTTCCCTGGAGAAGGTGGAGGAAGTGTCGGATCTTGCAAAAGAGGTTAGAAAGTGGATAACGGATGAAGTTTCAACCATAAAGGGCTTTTCCCTCGGTGTTTCCTTTGGTGTGAACGCCAGCCTGACACATGAAAAATCGATCAGACCGAGGTTCAATTTCTTCAAAGCCAGAGAAAAGCTCGGAGAACTGATAAAACAGACGGTTCAGAGAAAAGGAAAATTCCTTCTGATCATAGACGAACTGGACAAGGAAAAGAAAGAAGACGTTCTCAGGGTGATAGATTCGATAAAGAACTTCATCATCATGGAGGACTTTGTCGTCATACTTTCTCTTCCCTTTTCTATATACCGAGAGTACGCTGCCGACAGACTGAGATGGAACGAAGCAGGAAATCTGGAAAACATATTCACAGACATCGTTTTTGTTGAGCCTCTGAAGAAACTTGAGATCAAAGAGTTGATCATCAAAAGGCTTGGATCTTACATTGAACTCATCGAAGACGGAGTGCTCGATATAGTGGCCGATTTTTCCGATGGAAACCCAAGAGACGGCCTGTGGATACTGACAAAGGCGATCTACGACAACATTCACAAGGAACTGTTGAGTAAAGAGGATCTGATCAACACGATCAACAGGACGATATCAGAGTACACCGGGCTGACTCTGAACCTGACAGAAAACCAGAAAAAGGCCATTCGAGTCCTGAGAGGTTCTGTCTACTCCAGAGAAAAGATCATAGAAACACTTCAGAAAGAGGGCTTCAAGCGAACAACGGCGTACTCAGTCATGGATCAACTCCTTCAAAAGCGGATACTCCTTGTTGAAAAGGAAGGCTACAGGATCTCTGGAAAGTTCAGTTACATGGAGATCTGACGGTTTGTCGATCCCGTTCGATGTCTGTCGAGTTTGTCGAGGTTGTCGAGATTTCTATAACGCTTTATAAACAACCACTCCACCCTCGATCATCTTCGAGATGGTCTTTTCCATCTGTTTGTATTCACTCAGAGAATAGACGTGCGGTTCCAGTCCTTTCAATTTGATGGTCCTTTTCACTATTTTATAAGCGTCTTCTCTGAACGGGTCTTCGTACACGACAAGAAGATCGACATCGCTGAAGACGGTGAAATTTCCCTTCGCATAAGAGCCAAAAAGTACCACAAGTCTCACAGGAAGTTTCTTCAGGAGTTGTGGAAGGGAATTTCTGATGATTCCCAGGACCTTTTCCCTTTTATATTCTGGATAGAAGATCTTCGCAGAATCGGATGATCTTTTCAGCATAGTTCACCAGCCTTTCGGCTTCAATTC
This sequence comes from Thermotoga maritima MSB8, assembly GCF_000008545.1. NCBI lineage: Bacteria > Thermotogati > Thermotogota > Thermotogae > Thermotogales > Thermotogaceae > Thermotoga > Thermotoga maritima. The sequence continues at coordinate 643,966 of NC_000853.1, read as the reverse complement.
TGGAATACCTGTTTCTGGGGGAGCCGGAAGGAAGGGCATCCGGATACCTTGTGGGGATACAAGCTTTGTCCAGTTCAAGGGCATGGTCCATGAGTTCTTCAGGGATTTCAAAACGGCTGGAGAGTTCCCCGAGAAAATCCGGTACAGAATATCCCCATGCCTGTGCACCCATTCTCTGGAACACAGCTTTCACGGCTTTTTCTGCTGCCTGCTGGGAAGAAAAGCATGCCCAGTTGTAGAAGCCGTGCTCCAAATCGTGTTTTGCATGCTCCAGATCATCTTTTGCCGCATCCAACCAGTCTTTGCTTCTCTCCAGATCAATACCACCTTTCAATGGGGACTTCTCAAACTATTATAAAACACGCCAGATCTCAACGGTGCCGCAAATATCACCTACAGCCAGGTATTTTCCATTCGGTGAAAAGGTAACAGATCTCACGATTTTTGTGTGCTCTTTCAACGTTTTGATCAATCTACCATCAGAGACTCTTCAGATTCTGAGGGTATCGTCAAGATCTCCCGAAACCAGGTACTCACCACATTTTACTGCTCCATCTCACACTCTCGCTCCACAGCATAGACAGAGCTTTTTCATGACTTCCTTTCAATCCCTTAGAGGGATTCTGACGACTCTCGGGTGTATCTGAAACCACGGGTGGATGTTTTTCTCGTGTAGTTCTGGATTTTTTAGTTTGTGTTATCACCGGGACTTGTGCGCTCTTTCTTCACTCAAAGAGACTCAATGAATTCCTCGAAGGCTTCGAAACCATTCCTCTATCACCTCAACGATCTTTCCAGCGGCGTTTCCGTCACCGTACAGTCCTGATGGATATTCCGAACGGTCTTCTTCCATGGTCACGTCGAAGAGATTCTCTTCGCTGGCTAACTTGTTCCAGCCTGCTTCGACGAGTTCTCTCCAGCCCGTATCCGGCATCACGACTATCGCTCTTTTCCCTGCAAAGTACGCTTCTTTCTGAAGACCTCCGCTGTCTGTCACCACTTTCCAGCACCTTTTTACAAGTCCCATGAGGTTCAGATAATCCACCGGGTCTATCACAACCATACCTTCCAGGAGGTTTTCAAGACCGAATTCCTTCACTCTATTTTTCGTCCTGGGATGGATGGGAAATACCACCTTCTTTTCTCTGGAAACCCTTTTGAGCTGTTCCAGGATCTTTCTCAGTTTTACTGGATCGTCCACGTTGAAATCCCTGTGAAGGGTGACAAGAACGAATTCGTTCTCTTTCAGCCCCAGCTTTTCGAACACATCGTATCTGAATCTATCCTCCATTTTGAGGAAAAGATCGTACATTACATCCCCCACAAAGTAAACTCCTTCTGTGATTCCTTCCCTTTCGAGATTCCTCACCGCGAGTTTGCTCGGACAGAAAAGAAGCTGAGAGACACGATCTGTGACGATCCTGTTTATCTCCTCGGGCATGTCTTTGGGATGCTGTCTCAACCCTGCCTCAACGTGGGCGACAGGTATTTTGAGTTTTGCAGCCACGAGCGCACCAGACAGAGTCGTGTTGGTGTCGCCGTAGACCAGAACAAGATCAGGTTTTTCACTGAGGAGGACCTTTTCAAACTCGATCATGATCTTTCCCGTCATTTCTCCATGGGTTCCAGATCCCACGTTGAGATTGTAGTGAGGTTGTCTGATCTCAAGAATTTCAAAGAACACGCTGGACATGTTGTAGTCGTAGTGCTGTCCGGAATGAACGAGGATCTCCTCTATCCCCTTTTCTTTGAATTCCCTGTGAAGCATCGCCTCTTTTATGATCTGAGGCCTTGCACCGACCAGTGAGAGTACTCTCAACCCATAACTCTTTCCAGAAATTCTTCTTCCTTCTTCTCGTCCCACACGAATCCCTCCTGATGTCTTCTGATATTCTCCAGTATCTCTTCGTATCTTTGACATGCATTTTCTATTCTCTTCAGGCTTTCCTCAACGTTTGCCGGGTCTATAACAACTCCTATTCCCAGATCCTCGACCATCTTTGCCATCGAAACGAAAGAATTCTTCACGATAACGGGTGTTCCGGCAGCGATGGAGTCGTAGAACTTGTGCGGTAAAGAGTACAAATAGTTCTTATCTTCTTTGCCAGTAGGTTTATAAGATATCAATGAAAACATGCTTTTTGAGAGTTCCTCCATCATCTTTTCGTACGGCAGAAAAGATGTGTACGTGTGCGGAACATCAGAAAATGCTTCTGAATCCATTCCTATTATTCTGAAAGAAAATCCTCTTTCAACAAGTGCTCTTATGAGTTTCTTTTCGTGAATGAGATTTCTCGGTGTTTTTCCTACCAGAACGATTTCCATTTTCTTTTTATCCGGATCTGGTTCGATTTTCATCGATGCGTAGTTTGGTACAATGAAAGTCTTCTCCGGATCCAGTCCGGTCTTTGCCACAACATCGTTCCGTGTTTCTTCAGAGACGAAGATACACAGGTCAGACAGCTGAAGCTGTTTTTTGAATATCCTCCACATTACAAATCCTTTCAGATCACTCAAAGGCCTGGGAAGAGTACTGAGAAAATTCTGAGGATGATACTCGTGTATATCGTAGACAATCTTTTTTCCACGCTTTTTAGCCACAACGAAGGGTTTTAGAGGTTTTGTAGCCGGAAAGTGATGCATGTAGAGGATATCGTAATCTTCAGTTTCTACGAGATGACGGATTTTTTCATCGACTTGTTTTCTTTTAACGGCTTTCTGGAAAATATTTCCCCTGTTCGAACATTTCACGGGGATGTATCTGATGTTATTCTCCTTAAAAGGTAGCTCTTCTTTCTCCGTCCAGTACTGATAAATAACCTCACTTCTCTTGGACAGAGCCTGAACCGTTCTGAAGACCCTCTTGTCGTTTCTCGGGTGCATATATCCAATGACAAGAACCTTCAAATCGCTCACTCCTTCTGAAGATAAGGTTCACTGCTGTTCAACATCCACCCCACACCCTTCACTACGACCCACGTGTCAAGGTAGTCGAAGAGCCACTCAAAGAGTGTGGTCCAGATCAGAAAGACCGTGATCGTTCTCAGGGAGAAGTACCCGGTGAGGGCTCCGTAGAAGAAGATCACGTTGTCCACAAGCTGGGCCAGTTTCGTTGCGGTGTTGTCGCGGAGCCACAGGTGTTTTCCGAAAAGGCCCTTCGTTCGCTTCAAAAAATCCTGAAACCTCGCCTTGAATATACCAGACACGACGAACGCGAGCCAGCTGAAGAGCGTGGTTCTCCAGACGGGAAGAAAGAGAGCCTTCATGTGTTCGTGCGCCCAATCTTCGCTGGAAGGGATGTAACCGAGCGCGATCAGCATCCCCACCAGAAACACGACCTGGGCGAAGAAACCCACCGCCACCAGCTTCTGCGCCTCTCTGTACCCGTACACCTCGGTCACGATGGCGATCAGCGTGACAAAGAAAGGTCCGAGGAAAACCCCGGCGTACAGCTGAACACCGGGAAACAGTTCGTACGCCTTCAAAACGGCAACGTTCATGTAGAGAACAAGAATCGCTCCAAGAGCGTACATCCCTTTCAGGCCGAAGAAACGTATCGCAAAGAAAACAAGAAGAACTCCCACGAGATACTCGAGTCCAAGGAACATCCAGTTCACCAGCATCAGCACCGCCTCCACACAAGAACGTTGTTCCTGAATTCCCTCTCTATCTCTTTCCTGTCCAGAAGAAAGCTCAGATACGCGTGAACGGTGGATCTGTAGAGTATGTACTGTGTGAGATTCTCCAGGGTGATTTCGAATCTGTCGAAGAGCTGTTTCATCAGTTCGTCTGTGCTCAGAGGATTTACTGTGATTTCCAGAACAGCGTTGATGATGTTCTCCACTGCCTTTCTGTTTTTCTCCACAAGTTCACCGATGTCTCGAGTCACCTCTCCATGAGACGGAACGTAGTAGCTGTAGCTTGTCTTTTCAAGAAAGTCGAGCGTTTCAAGGAATTTTTCTACGTTGTAGATGACGAATATTCTGTGTTTTCTCAGTGTTTCCTCAGAAAACACGGCGTCTGCGCAGAAAAGAACGCCATCCACAGCCACTCCGATCTGGTTCGTCGAGTGTCCGGAAAGAGGTACTATCTCAAGATCCACGCTCTCGATCGTGATGGTTCCCTCTTCGATCACTTCATCGACAGCGGAGGGTTCTGCCATGAGAAACTTGTTTCTGAGCTCATTCGGTGGATAAGCACCGTACAGGTAGAAAGGTTCAAAGACGGTGTTTTCTATGATCTCTTTTTCCATCTTTGGGGCGAACACGCGGGTGGAGAAGCGCTTTTTCAGAAAGGCGTTCCCACCACAGTGGTCGGCGTGAGAGTGGGTGTTTATGAGATACAGAGGAGGCTTTTGCAGAAGTCGAGAAATCTTTCTTGGCACGCTCTCATCGAGCCCGCTGTCCACGAGAACGGCAGCGTTTTCTGTGTACACGACACCTATGTTCACCGGATTTGGAACGTAGGCCACTCTCTCTGTGAGACGCTTTATTTCCACGGTTTCAGAACCTCCCGAAGATCGAGTCTTTGGAAGACCACACCGGCTACTTGATTTTATCCTCCACAAATGGTAGTATTTCTCAGAGCCCAGTTTTTTGTCAAGGAGGTTTTTATTATGAGTATGCACGAACATGAGCATGAACATGAACACGAACACAAAACGGAAGTTTTCAGCCTGATCGATCAGGATGGAAACGAAGTCTTCTTCCACAAGCTGGGAGAAGTGGAAGACGAAGGAAATCTCTTCTGGGTCTGCGAGGAGGTCTTCCTGAACGACGCAAGAGACATGATCGAAGATCTCGGTGAAGTCTACATCTTCAAAGCAGACGACACTCCGGAAGGCGTGATGCTGGAAGGAGTAGAATACGCAACAGCTCAAAAAGTCTTCGAAAAGTGGCAGAACAGCATTCCCGATATCGAAGAGATCTTCTTCGAAGCGGACACCGAAGAGGACGGGGAATGAAGAAGGGCGCCGAAGCGCCCTTCTTTCATATCTTCAGGTATGGAAGGAGTCCCATCTGTCTTGCCCTTTTGATGGCCACCTTTACCATTCTCTGGTGCTTTGAGCAGTTTCCGGTGAGCCTCTTTGGTATGATCTTTCCCTTGTCGGTGAGAAATTCACTGAGAAGCCTTGTATCTTTATAATCAACGTAATCCAATTTCATTTCGCAGAGTCTGCACTTCTTGATCTTCTTCTTTCTCCTTCTGTAAGCCATCAAACACACCTCCCTCAAAATGGTGGTTCATCTTCACTGAAGGTATCGCTGGAAAAGTCTTCTTCCGGTATTTCCAGCTCCTCTTCAGTCTCGCTAACTGTTTCAGCAGGTTTTCTGTCCATGAATCTAACAACGTTTGCGACAACCTCCGGAGATACCCTCTTTTCTCCAGTGGGTGTTTCCCATCTTCTCATTCTCATTTCACCTTCGACGAGAACGAGCCTTCCTTTGGTGAGATAGGTTCTAGCGAACTCTGCCAGTCTTCCAAAGGTGACGATCCTGAAGAAATCAGTCGTTTGAGCGTCGTCCGGCGCGTTCTTTCTGGGAACCCTGTCCACCGCTATGGTGAAGGTGGTGACTGGAGTTCCGCTGAGCGTGTATCTCTCTTCGGGATCTCTCACGAGTCTTCCTATGAGTATGATCTTGTTGAAGAAAGACATTAATCTTCGGATCCTCCTTCACTCGACTCGGTAGCTTCAGCAGCTGCTTTTTCTCTCTGCGCCTTTCTCTCTTTCTTTTCCAGGTCGAACCTTCTGAAGGTCTGCCATCTGATGATCTCGGGCGTCACTCTGTAGAAGTTTTCCAGCTCCTGAAGGTTCTGACCATCGCACCTGAAGTAGATCACCGTGTAGTCTCCTTCGTTGAACTTCTTGATCTCGTAGGCGAACTTTCTCATACCCATCCTTTCCACTTTGTCGATCTTTCCCTTGACCCTTTCTTCGATGATCTTCTTGACTCTTTCGACGAGATTTTCTCTCTCTTCCTCTGGAACGTTCGGTGCGATGATGAACATGCTCTCGTAGATCCTCTCTTTCACGTAAGCCACAGAAACTCACCTCCCTCGGACATTCGGCCCCACCTCCGGATGGGTGGAGCGGGATTTCACTTTCACGATTATACCATCACCTTCTGAGTCTGCAAAGAGTTGGAAACTCTCCTGTTTCCAGATATTCTTTGAAGCCCTTTATGCATATCGGCGTTATGTGTGGACAGTGGGTGAGGAAGTTCATGAAATCAACGACCCTATCGGCGATACTCTCCTCGAGGTTGAAGAAGATCTCCCACGCACCCTTTTCTGCCTCTTCCTCATCGAGGAACAGGATCTTCTTCAAAAACTCCTTCAGGTTGTTGAAGCGCTCCAGTTCTTTCTGGGCAAGTTCTGTACCCTTTTTTGTGAGGGAAATGGGGCCCCTTCTCACGTAGTTTATCAGTTTTTTCGATGCGAGGTCTTCCAGAATCTGCTTCGCGGAGGGCATTTTCACTTTCAAAAAGTCCGATACTCTCTTCAGCCTCGTGCTTCCCTCTTCCGTTGTTAAAAGAACGGCGAGGAGATACCTTTTTTCCGTTGGTGATAACATATTTCTACCTCCCTTTAAGGTTATTCTAACACAGGTTTCAAAGTGGTAGAATATTCTCGAGTGCAGATGAGGGAGGGATGGACTTGAGATTCTTTGGAATGGTTCTGATACTTCTCGGTGTGCTCATTCTTCTTTCCGTCTTCAACGTGTTCGATGTTTCGTTTGGAAAGTTTCTTGGAATCGTCTTTGCCGCTCTCTTCGGATACGCGGGAATCAGTGCGCTCGTGAAAAAGGGCTTCCCGAACGGTCTTGTTTCCTGTGCCATAGCCACCGTTCTGTTTCTTCACATCTTCAACGTGCACAGGTTCACTTTCTGGGAGGGTTTTGTCGTCTTTTTCTCCGTTCTTCTCATCGAGTGGGGGTTCTTTGCTATCCTGTCTCACAGGGATTGAATCTTCATTCCAACAGCTCTCATGTATCCCATCGAGGTGGCGTACTGGATCGATCTGGTCCACCCGGAGCAGTCTCCCACCACGTGGAGACCTTCCACGATGTCGTTCAGGAACTTGTTCGTGTAGAACTTCACCTCGACGGCGTAGAGCAGGTTGTCGAAGTAGGAAGCCCCCGGTATGACCTTCTCCAGGTTCTCCACGAAATCCACGAGGGATTCTCTGATCTTCGACGGAAAGACGAGGTTCGCGTCTCCCAGAATGTAACTCTCAGAATCCAGAGTGGGGTGGACCCTTCCGAGCCTCTTCGTCCTTCTGAACTCTTTGAAGTCCCCGTACGTTTGCAGAATCACTTTCTCTTTGTCGCCGGCTAAGATGTTTGCGAGCTTTGCGAGGTTGACACCGTATCCCGTGGGATCCTTGAACGGCTCTGTGAAGCGCGTGGTGACGAGAATGGCGAAGTTCGTGTTCTCCGTCTTATGCAGGCTGTCAGAATAGCCGTTCACCGTGGTGAAGTCTTCGTATTTTTCCAGTGTCACCTTTCCTGCCGGATTCTGGCAGAAGATCCTGCAGATGTAACCCGTTTTGGTCCTGTAGCGAACCTTCACCTCGTACATATCGGAGAACGGATCCATCACGTGGTTTGGAAGTTCGTACCTGACACCGATGTCGACGAACTGGTTCGGCCTGACAAGCTGTGGATACTTCTCTTTGAGACGCTCCATGAGTCTGTGTCCGCTTCTTCCAACGGCGATCACGAGCTCGTCGAACTCGAAGTCTCCCCTGTTCGTGTGCACCCTGTGGGGAGGACCGAACTCAACGTCCTCCACGGTGGTTCCAAAGAGAAACTCTATGTTCTCAAAGGAAGAGAAGTACTCGTATATGTTTTTGTTCGTCTCCTTCAGAATGTCCGTTCCCAGATGGAAGAAATAGGACTTCACCGGCTCGAAACCGTGGTGATAGAAGCGCTTGTAGATCTCCTCGTCCGAGAAGGATTCTCCGAACTCTATCTTCCTGCCATCCCTTTCGAAGGACTTCAGGTAGTTCACGATGCCCACTCTTTTATCGACGGTGGGAGTGTAGCCGGAGAACTTCAGATAAAACTCCACCGTCTTCGCTTGAATCTCAAGGGGAATGTATATCTCCCCTCCCATGCCGTGGGAGATGAAGATCTTCCCATCCATTCTCACACCGGAGATGGTGTTGTGGGAGTAGTCTTTTCCTCTCTCTAGAACGGTGATCCTGTAGTCTTTCACCTTACCGCTTTCTATGAGACCGTTGATGAACCCGATGGCGCTCGCTCCAAAGCCGACTATTCCAAGTCTCTTCAACATCTATCACTCCTCGAGCAGTTTCTTTCTCAATTCCTCGAGCGTGACGACCTCCCCTTTTATCTTCTCCAGATAGAGCTTCCTGTACTCTTCGTCGCCACCCGGGACGATGTAGATCTTGCCCTTGAAGTTCTCAATGGCCTCGATCTCTTTGTTCGAAAGCTTCTTTGCAAAGCTCAATCCACCTTCTTTGGGAGTTGAGATGATGAGGATGTCCACACCTTCCAGGTCCTTCAGCATCACCTTCGGGTACTTCACGTTGTAGCCTCTCTTTTCCAGCTCTTCTGCGAGCGCTTTGAGTTCTTCCAGGTGATCGTTCTCGTGGAGCGTGTCGATCATGATCACACCTTTCTGTTTTTCTTTCACAGAGAAACCGCTCGACTGGACGAGTTTTCCATCCACAACGAAGGAAACACGATGGTAGCCTTTCTCCAGCGATCCCGTGGGAACGACGAATCTTTTCACCTGGTACGGTGAAAAACTCAGTTCCACTTCTCTCAGCGGATTTTCATCGAGAAGAACAGAAAGCTTCACATTCTGGTCTTCACCGGTCACGTTGTAGATCTCGAAGTAGACCTTCGCCGATTCACCGTCGTGTATCTCTTCTGGAGAGACTCTCACACTGTTCACGTAGACAGGAGAAGGTGTCTGGAACCAGATCGGTGAGGTGACTATCTCATCACCGTCGAACTGTTTCATGTAGACAAAGTACCACTCGTATCCATCTGGAGGCGTGACCGAAAGGGTCAAGTTCAGTCGCTCCGTGTTAGGTCTGAGCTCCAGAACGGTCCCACTCTGAGAGATAACGGCAAGATAGAGGAGTTTTTCCGTGTCTTCGTACTCGAGACTGATCTTCTGTGGAGAGAGATCTTCCACAGAAACGATATCCCCCATCAGATGGGAGCCGCTTTTCAAGAGCGCTTTGACGTTCTTGTCTTCACTTCCGAAAGTGTGTCTCTTCCAGAGAGCGTCCATGATGTCGTCGTAGGTCAGAGTGTCTGCTACGATACCGGTTCTTCCTTCGTTCGCGCTCCCCCAGTTGGGCTTGTGGTTGTCCTGTCCCACGGTAGCACCGAGGTGCCATCCTTTGTTCAGAGCGAGGATGTAGTTTCCGAACATCTCTTCGTTTATCACGTCTCCGGAGGACCAGTTCCCGTTTCCCACCTCGATCAGATTCACATACTGGTCCGCTTCAGGAAAATAGCGGAACGAATCGAAGGTGCCAAAGGTGCTTATGGGGTGGTTGAACTGGGCGAGTTTTTTGTGTTCAACGAGCCACCTGTAGAAACCTTCTAGAGAACTTTCCTGGTTTCTGTCGATCCACTCGAGAGACTCGTACACGTTTATGTGCCCCACTCCCGCGGTCCATTCGAAACCCTGAAGTGCGACGAATTCACCGTCTTTTGTGTGCCTCTCCGCAGCGAGCTTTGTCAAATAGGGTTTTGTCTTTCCGTTGATCTTCTGGGCAAAGTAGTAAGCGTGGTCCGTCACCGCGAGAACGTCGAGGTACCTTTTCGCGTACTCGTAGGCCTGGTCCGGTGTTCCGGAACCGTCGGAGTAAGACGTGTGCGAGTGAAGGTTTCCGTAGAAGAGCTCTCCAAAGACCGCACAGGAAAGAATCAGAATCAGAAGAACGAGCTTTTTCATATCATCGCCTCCTTCATTTCAATCCGGTCCTCGCGATTCCCTGAATGAAGTACTTCTGGGTGAAGATGAAGAGTATCACCACGGGGAGTATCGAGAACGTAGCGGCCGCCATGAGCAGGTTGTACTGAGTTCCCACGTCTGAACTGAACGCCTGGAGTCCAACGGGCAGTGTTCTGTACTTTTCGCTGTTCGTGACGATGAGGACCCACAGGAACGCGTTCCAGCTTCCAACGAATTTGAGAAGTGCAGAAGTGATGACAGCCGGTTTGCTGAGAGGCACCACCATCTGCCAGAGGAATCTCCAGTGAGAACACCCGTCTATCTTCGCCGCGTCGAAGAGTTCTCTCGGTATGGTCAAAAAGTGCTGTCTCAGAAGGAATATCGCGAAGACACTGACGATCCATGGGATTATGAGGGCGTAGTAGGTGTCAATCCAGCCGAGTTTCGAGATCGTGATGAAGTTGGGAACGAGGAGCACCTCACCTGGGATCATCATGGTTGCAAGGAAGAGTCCGAAGATGAAGTCCCTTCCGGGAAAGACCATCCAGGAGAAGGCGTACGCGGCAAGGGAGGCGGTGACCACCTCGAGCAGTGTCGTTGTTGTCGCAACGAAGAACGTGTTGAAGTAGTACCTCGGGAAAGGAGCGGCGTTCCAGGCATCGACGTAGTTCTGAAAGATGTTGGCCAGCACCTCGGAGAACGAGAACTTGAGTTTCACAGAGTCGATGGTCTCGTCGCTCAGAAAGACAGAAGGAACACCCTCCAGAAGGATCTCTATCACTTCTCCACCCTTCACCCGGACTTCCTTCACGAAATCCGGGGCGTCCACGATCTTCCACGAGCTCATCGCGTCCTCGTAGGCCTTTCTGAGAAATGCAACGTTTCTGAGATAACTGGCCACTTCGTTGAGAAAGTTTTCATTCAGATCGAGCTGAGAGAGTTTCGACTTCAACACTTTGTAGGTGCTGCTTCCAGTGAGTTTGACGTCCATTTCAGCGATCATCTGCGAGAAACTCTCTGTTTCGATTCCGTTTTCCTGTGCGAGGGAGATCAGAGAAGAAACAACCGGCTTCACCGAAGCGATGGTGAGAAGATCCACGCGGTGTTTCTCCGAGAGTTCTTTCTCTTTCAAAGAGACGTAGTCCTCAACGGGGTTTTCCGACTCCTCCAGGAGTCTTTCCACGAGCTCTCTGTCGGGGAAGTCTTCGATCTTTTTCAAAAAGAGAGTCTTTCTTTCATCTTTTTTCATCGAGCGGGCGACGATGTCTTTTTCCACAGCGAGGTTCTGAACGCTCTGGAAGAAGCCGCTGACCTCGAGGTAGTAAGAAACGTTTCTTTTCACCTCTTCGAAGGGAGAGGCCACGTTCTTTCTGTAGACAGGAACGAGTGGGTTGTCTCCAGAATATTCGAGCTGTAAACCATCGAGAAGTTCATAGAGTTTCTTCACTTCTTCGTCGGAGAGAATGAGAGTGGTACCCGCCTTCATACCGAGCACCTTTTCCTGGAAAGAAGAGAGTTCTCCGCTCACAGCCTCGAGAAACGAGAGAAATCTTTCCTTTTCCTCCTCATCTTTTATTCTGATGTTCACAAAGCGCTTCATCTGAGAGATGGTTCTCAGAGCCCCTTCAGTTGAACTCAGAATTTCGTTCACCAGTTTTGCCCACCGCTCTTGTAGTATATGAAGAACTGTTCGAAAAACTCTTCCGGTGTTTTCCAGGAGAATTCCACCGGGGATTTCGAGGAGAGTTCTTTGACTCTTTCAACATCCACCCCTGTTGTGTATTTTGCCCCTTTGAGGGGGATCGTCATCGTTCCTCTGTGGAACGGGTCGTCGTTCACCGTGATGGTGAGCAGATTTTCCTCTGCTGTTTTCAGAGCGTACGCTTCTCTCAAGCTGACTCCTTTTGCGACCCTCTGGACACCTGGTTTCAGGATCACTTTCACATCGCGCGAGAAAGCGAAGTTCTTCGTGTAGAAGCTCGGGGGCCACTGCTGAACCTCCGAAGGTGCTTTGAAGGAGGTGAGCAGCATCCAGATGAAAGGACCCAGCATGACAACGGCACCGAATATGAGAAGGATGTATACGACCAGCTTCTTCACGCTATCACCTCACGAGACATACTCGACTGCTCTTCTTCCAACCCTGTACTGGATGAAGGTGAAGATCAGAATGATCGCAAAGAGGATGTAGGCTGCCGCCGAGGCAATTCCCATTCTCTGCTGTCTGTAGAACAGGTCGAACACGTAGTACACGAGCGTCATTCCGCTGTTGTTGTACGGTCCCGGAAGCCCATCGTAGAGAACGTAGACTTCCGCAAAGACCTTGAAGGCTCCTATTAGGGAAACTATGAGCAGGAAGAAGGTCGTCGGCGACAAAAGCGGCCAGGTGATGTAGAAGAACTTCTGCAAAGAACTCGCACCATCCACTTCCGCTGCTTCGTAATAAGACCTGTCTATGTTCTGGAGCCCCGCAAGGAAGATCACCGCATCGTACCCGACGGTCTTCCAGACGGAGACGATGGCTATCGTGGGAATGGTCCATCTTTCGTCTTTCAGCCAGGAGATGGGTTCTATGTTGAACAGAGAGAGGATGTAGTTCAAAAGACCGAATTCGTCGTTGAAGATCCACTTCCAGACGAGAGATATGGCCACAACCGATGTGACAAAGGGTATGAAGTAGGCGGTCCTGAAGAACACCCTGAACTTCACGTTGCTGTTCAGAAGAAGGGCGATCATGAGAGAAATGAAGATCTGTGAAGGCACACTCAGTATCACGTAGTACAGTGTGTTGGTGAGCGCCTTCAGGAAGAGATTCTTGTCCTTCGCGTCGAGCAAAAAGTTCACCAGTCCCGGAAGAGACGAGTTCAGCTCCACGAAAACAAAGACCGCAAGAAACAGAATGAACCAGAGCCAGGTGTTCTTGAACTCCACCCGTTTGAAGTCGTACACCAGCCAGCTCCAGGAGATGGCCGCGACCAGGAAGGAAAGGATGGGATTTTCCACGTTGAAGAGGTTCAAAGCGATGTATACCAGTACTACAGCGGCGTTGGAGATGATACCTGAGAGGGTTCTTTTCTTGATCAGGTGAACGATCAACATCACGATCGCGCCGGCGACCGCAAGGTGAAAGAAGGTGTTCAAAACAGTGAAAACGAAAGAATACTTCGGTGGGTAGTCGAACTTGAAGATCTCGATGTAGTTGTCAAGACCTGTGAAGTAGGGATTCTTCATGTTCCTGAAATCCCACTTGAAGAAGCTCAGAACGAAAGAGAATCCAACCGGCCAGAAGACGAACATCCCGAGAACCACAAGGGACGGAAGAAGAAAGAGGTACGCAAGAACCGCTTCTCTCAGCTTCTTCGAAGGTTTCATACTCAGACCTCTCTTTCCTTGAGTTTCTTCACAATCAAATTATAACCTATGCGGTATAATTCAAGGGGAAAACATCGAGAAGGGAGGGATTCCTGTGAAGAAATTTCTCGTTGCTCTCATGGTGATTCTCAGTGTTTTTGCCCTCGCGAAGGTGAAGGTCACGTTCTGGCACGCCATGGGCGGGGGACACGGTAAAACTCTCCAGGAGATAGTGAACACCTTCAACGAACTCCACCCGGATATCGAGGTCGAAGCGGTCTACGTTGGAAACTACGGTGCACTCTCTCAGAAGCTCCTCGCGGCAGCGCAGGCAGGAGAACTTCCCACGATCTCGCAGGCCTATTCCAACTGGACGGCGAAACTCATCCAGAGCGGTGTTGTGCAGCCTCTGAACGAGTTCGTGAACGACCCGAAGATAGGCCTCACGAAGGAAGAGTGGGAAGACATCTTCAAACCTTTGAGGGACAACTGTATGTGGGGAGACACCATCTACGCGGTTCCGTTCAACAAGAGTCTCTACGTGCTCTATTACAACGCGGACGCTTTTGCGATGTACGGCGTGGATGTTCCCAAAACGATCGATGAGCTTTACGAAGCGGCGCGAATCATGACAGAAGACTTCGATGGAGACGGAAAGATCGATCAGTACGGTTTTGGTTTCAGAACGACCGTTGACTTCTTCCAGATACTCCTCACACTCCGCGGTGGTTCCATCCTGAAACAGGTCGATGGAAAGTGGGTCTCCAACATCGACAGTCAGGAAACAAGGGACGTTCTCGCTTTCGTGAAGAAGATGGTGGACGATGGTATCGCGTACTCCCAGGGTGGATACCTCGACGGGATCTTCGGTCAGCAGAAGATCATGATGTACATAAGCACGATAGCGGGAAGACCCTACGTTGAGAAATCCACGAAGGGTAAGTTCACCTGGAGCTGGGCTCCAGTTCCCACCTGGGTGACGAACAAAGTTCCATTTGCCGGAACGGATATAATCATGTTCAACACGGCAAGCGAAGAGGAAAAGAAAGCAGCCTGGGAGTTCATGAAGTACCTCATATCACCAGAAGTCACCGCTTACTGGGCGATCAACACGGGTTACATTCCCGTGAGAAGAAGCGCCCTCGAAACGTCGATCTGGAAGGAAGCGGCGAAGTCCGATCCTCTGCTCGAAATACCATTGAAGCAGATAGACAACGCCGTGTTCGATCCACAGATCGGTGTATGGTACGAGATCAGAACGGTGGTTGGAAACATGTTCTCCGATTTCATCAACGGAAAGGTGGACATGGAAACTGCGATAAAGACGGCGGATCAGAAGATAAGGGAGTATCTCAAGGAAGAATACGGCGAGTGAGCGGGAGGCTGTTCCTCCCGCTTTTCTTTTGTTTAAAACTCCTTTAAAGAAAACATGAGAAAATCAAAACAAAGTACGGGATCCAGAGATCCCCTTAAATTTTTTATATCGGAGGTGAGCTGTGTGTTCCGTCTCAAAGAGAACGGGACGAACGTGAAAACAGAGATCTTCGCGGGTATCGCTACTTTCCTCACCATGGCCTACATCGTTTTTGTGAATCCTTCCATCCTCGTTCAGGCGGTTGGTGTAGACGCGAGCAGCCCCCTGTACCAGCAGTTCTTCGGAGCCTTCATGGTCGCAACGATACTGGGATCCGCCACAGCCACTCTCGTCATGGCCTTCTTCGCGAACTATCCTTTCGCGCTCGCACCCGGTATGGGACTGAACGCGTACTTCACCTACACCGTGTGTCTCGGCATGGGGATAGACTGGAGAGTGGCCCTCGCTGCCGTGTTCGTTGAAGGTCTGATCTTCATAGGCTTGACACTCGTTGGGTTCAGAAAGTTCGTCGCCGGGATCATACCCGAGTCCATAAAAGTGGCCATCTCCGCGGGTATCGGTTTCTTCATCGCGTTCATAGGGTTGAGAAGCGCGGGAATCGTTGTATCCAATCCTGCCACTTCCGTTACTCTCGGCGATCTCACGAATCCCGGTGTGCTCGTGACGGTCGTAGGGCTCCTGGTGATCGTGGCGCTTTACCACAGGAAGATCCCGGGAGCGGTGATGATAGGGATTCTCGTGGCCACGCTTGTGGGTGCCATCCCCGGCATAGGAGTCACGAAGTACCAGGGAATCGTCGGTCCCGTTCCAGATATATCTCCGACGTTCATGAAGCTCGACTTTTCTGGATTTTTGAGCCTCGACTTCTGGATCGTTGTTCTCACCTTCTTCTTCGTTGACTTCTTCGACACACTCGGTACCATCACAGGACTCGCTCAGAGCGCTGGTTTCATGAAGAACGGAGAGCTTCCGAGGGCGAACAGGGCATTCCTCGCGGACGCGATAGGAACTTCTGTAGGTGCACTCTTTGGAACTTCGACAGTGACCACGTACATCGAGAGCGGTGCGGGTATCGCTGAAGGAGGAAGAACTGGTCTCACGGCTCTCGTCGTTGCCCTATGTATGCTCGCCATGCTCTTCTTCGCCCCTCTCGCCCAGACGGTTCCTGGATACGCGACCGCTCCCGCTCTGATCTTCGTTGGGGCGCTCATGATCGGAAACCTTGGAAGAGTGAAATGGGATGACATCACAGAAGCGCTCCCCGCGTTCATTACCGTCATAACTATGCCGCTCACATACTCTATAGCCAACGGAATAGCGCTCGGCATCATCTCCTATGCATTGGTGAAGCTCTTCTCCGGGAAATCGAAAGAAGTACACTGGTTCACGTGGATTCTCGCTCTCGCCTTCGCTTTGTGGTTGCTCTTCATAAAGCATTGATATGCAGCATTGTGTTATAATAAATCGGAGGTGATAATATGAAAAAACTACTTGCGGTTTCGATTCTTCTGGTTTCGATCGTGATCTTTTCTGGAGCCATCGACGAGATCAAAAGCAGAGGGTACCTGCTCGTCGGACTCTCTGCGGATTTTCCTCCGTTCGAGTTCGTTGATGAGAACGGCAACATCGTGGGTTTCGATGTCGATCTCGCAAAGGAAATCGCGAGAAGACTCGGCGTCGAACTGAAGATCGTCGATATGACCTTCGACGGACTCATTCCGAGCCTGCTCACAAAGAAGATCGACGTGATCATCTCCGGTATGACGATCACAGAGGAGAGAAAGAAGGTCGTGGCCTTCTCCGATCCGTACTTCGACGCGGGACAGGTCATCGTGGTGAGGAAAGACAGTGACTTCCGACCGAAGACCTACGAAGACCTCGTAGGGAAAACCGTGGCCGTTCAGATCGGTACCACCGGAGACATAGAGGTTTCAAAGTACGATGGTATCAAGGTCGTCAGGTTCGATAAATTCACGGACGCGTTCCTCGAGCTGAAGAGAGGCCGAGCGGACGCGGTGGTTCTGGACTCCGCCACGGCAAGGGCTTTCGTGGCGAAGAATCCGGATCTTGTTATCTCGAGTGGGGTGCTCTCCAGCGAGCAGTACGGCATCGCCGTGAGGAAAGAGGACACGGATCTTCTGGAATTCATCAACAGCGTTTTGAGAGAGCTCAAAAAGAGTCCGTACGACGTGCTTATAGAAAAATGGTTCTCAGAGTGATGGAGGAATGAAAGATGCCGGAATGGTTGAGCGTAATTGTGGATAATCTACCGCTCCTTCTGAAGGGTGCCCTGCGCACCCTTCAGCTTACTTCTCTGGCCGTTCTCATAGGGCTCGCCATAGGGATCTTCGTCGGCATGGGAAGGCTCTCGAAGTACCGGATCATAAGGTACCCGTCTTCTGTCTACGTGGAGTTTCTCAGGGGAACACCCCTGATGGTCCAGCTGTTTCTCGTGTACTTTGGACTTCCCGAACTGGGGCTCGAATTCGACAGGTTCACAGCCGCCGTTATTGCTCTCGGAATAAACAGCGGTGCGTACGTCGCCGAGATCGTGAGGGCGGGGATACAATCCGTCCCAAAGGGACAGTACGAGGCGGCGAGATCTCTCGGCATGTCACACGCACAGGCGATGATCTACGTGATTCTTCCCCAGGCCTTCAGGCACATACTTCCGGCTCTTGGAAACGAATTCATTGCCCTCGCAAAGGACAGTTCCCTTGCCATGGTGATAGGAACCGTCGAACTCATGAGAAGCGCCCAGTACATCGTGAGCAGAACATTCATGAGCTTTCCCATATACGGTGGTGTGGCGCTGATCTACTTCGCCATCACCTTCTCCGTTTCCAGGCTGGTGAAGTTCGTGGAAGGCAGGTTGAAAGTATGACCGTTTTGAAAATCGAAGATCTTCACAAGTACTTCGGAAAACTCTACGTGTTAAGGGGAATAGATCTCGAGGTGAAAAAGGGTGAAGTGATCTCCATCATCGGTCCAAGCGGAAGCGGAAAGAGCACCCTTCTTCGCTGTATAAATCTGCTCGAGGAGTATCAGCGGGGGAAGATCTACTTCAAAGGTGAGCTCATCACCCACAGAAACATAAACAGGATAAGAAGTTCCATAGGTATGGTCTTTCAGCAGTTCAACCTGTTTCCGCACCTTTCTGTTTTGAACAACCTCACACTCGCTCCGATGAAAGTGAAGAACATGCAAAAAGACGAAGCTGTAGAAAAAGCGAAAAAGCTCCTGGAAAGGGTTGGACTCATCGAAAAGATAAACGAAAAGCCCGGAAACCTCTCCGGTGGACAGCAGCAGAGGGTGGCCATAGCGAGGGCCCTCATGATGGACCCGGAACTCATGCTCTTTGACGAACCCACTTCCGCTCTCGATCCAGAGCTCGTGAAAGAGGTGCTCGACGTCATAAAAGATCTGGCTCAATCCGGTATGACCATGCTGATCGTGACGCACGAGATGAGGTTCGCCCGTGACGTCTCCGACAGGGTGGTTTTCATGGACGAGGGAAGAATCGTTGAGATGGGACCTCCCGAAAAGATCTTCTCTAATCCCGAGAACGAGAGGACACGGGAGTTTCTTGAGCACTTTCTTTCAGTTTGAAGTATTCTTCCAGAACCCTTCTTGCTATCTGGGATGCTGCACCGGAACCGTATCCTCCGTGTTCCACCATCACCACGATCGCAACTTCTGGATTTTCCGCAGGAGCAAAACCCACGAACCACGAGTGAGGAGCACCGCTTCCGGCCTCGGCGGTGCCTGTTTTCCCGGCCACTCTGTACGGAAAGTCTCCGAACACGTGGTACGCCGTTCCGGGGTCTTCCTTCTCGTTCCCTTTGAAGGACGTCACATCGACCATGGCATCCTTGATAAAGTTCCATATCTTCTCATCGATCTGAACTTGCGTTTCGATCTCCGGTTTCACCGCTTTCGAGCCGATTCTTTTCACCACGTGTGGTCTGTAGAAGATTCCTTCGTTTGCCACAAGTGAAACGAGTTTCAGAAGCTCTATGGGAGTCGCTGTAAGGTACCCTTGTCCGATGGACATCAGGATGGTGTCACCGGGATACCAGGGTTCTCCTATTTTGGACATTTTCCACTCGGGTGATGGAAGTGTACCGCTCTTTTCACCTGGAAGGTCTATTCCTGTCTTTTCGAAGATGCTCAGCTTCTTCGCAACCTCCACCATTTTGTCCACACCGAGCTTCAGCCCAAGCTGATAGAAGTAGACGTTGCAGGAAACCCTGATCGCCTTTCTGAGATCGGTGAAGCCGTGACCCTCTTCTTTCCAGTCCCTGTACCTCGCCACCACTTCACCTCTGCTGTTTCTGTATTCGAACACTCCACGGCAGTTGATCTTCTCTTCCGGATCGACACCGTTCAGCAAAGCGGCTACGGCCCAGAGTATCTTTATGGAAGACCCTGGGCTGTACGCGGACGATATCGCTCTGTTGATCAAAGGAGAAGGTGAATTTCTAGCAAACCTTTCCCACTCTCTTTTAGTGAAGCCTTCGTAAAAGTCCTGGGGGTTATATTCTGGGAACGATGCGAGGGCAAGAATTTCACCTGTTCTGACATCGGAGAGGATCACAGAGCCCGGATTCCCGATTTTTTCGAGAGATTCCTCGGCAACTTTCTGTATCCTGGTATCGATTGTGAGTGTTACATCTTCGCCGGGTTTCGGGGGGCTTCGAAGAACTTCAGAAGATATCGCACCGGATGGTTCCACAAAGACCATCTTCACACCGTCCGTTCCCGTCAGGAATTCGTCGTACACACTCTCCACACCGTACACTCCCGCCCTGTCTGCGTTCACGTAACCAACCACATGCGGTGCAAGCGGCTCGTACTTTCTCCTGTAATCCATGACGACCCGCATTCCAGCCTTCGAAATCACATCCGCTCTCGCTTTGTCGATGACTATGGATTCACCTTTGACAAGTGAAAGAATCTCCTCGGGAGTGAAGAGGCCTGTTTTTTTCAGCTCATCTATGCTGTTCAGCCACGGATCGAGGACGTACACCACTTCATCTTTTGCGAGCACTTTTCCATCACTTGAGATGATCTTTCCCCGTGGAGCGGGTATTTTCACGAGCCTTGTTTGAAGAAGGTCTATGTACTTTTTGTGTTTCTCGTGTTCGAGGATCTGCACCTGGAAAGCTTTCATGATGATCAAGACAAACGATAGGGCCATCAGGATCAGAATCAACCTGTTCTTCACCGCTTCGATCCTCCCAGAATGAACACGATGCCAGTGGCGGCGGAAAGCAAAACCGTCAGCATCCGAATTTCACCGACAAGACAGCCGACAGCCACAAGGACAACAGCGGGGAGCAACACTGAAGAGAAATGCTCCCTCAAGGCGTCAAGGATCAAAAATACGATCAAAACGAAAATATACCAGTATCCTGGAATTGCGAAGAGTCTGATCAAAATCACAATAAACAAAAGAGGAATGGTTCTCCTGCAGAAGGCAAGGCCCAGAAAGGCGGGAAAGAAACTCAAAACGTCTTGGAAGACGTAGTCCCAGAAGATGCTGAGAAAGGCAAGAACATAGATCATTCTACCACCCCGATGACGATCACCCTGTCCGGAACGTCCCGTGTCACGTTCAGCAGAAAGTACTCCTCATCACGTCCCGCCACGGTTCCTATGAACAGGTACTCTTTGAAGGCCACGTTCCATTTTTCGCTTTCGAAGTACACCTTCCAGCCCGTCACGTCTATGTCTTCTATAACAGAGAGTCTGGGAACACGTTCCCCTTTGACGACTCCCACAACGGACTCGCGATCGTTTTCCACCCTCACCTTTTCCACGAAATCCTCAGAAAACACTCTCATAACCTTTGAAATAGGACCTTTTTCCACAACTATCCCAAGGAACCTCTTCTCCAGCGGATCGAGAACGATGGCACCTTCTTCCGCTTCTCCCAGAATGTAGAAAAAACCTTCTCCCTTCCCGGTCACAAAGAAAAGGTTTCCCACGCTCTTGGTTCCCAGATAAACATCACCTGGATAGATCCTGTTTTGAAACCTCAAAATCACTTCCTGAACCGTTGGCTCTCAGCTTCAGGAAGGGGAAAGTTATTCTGTAAAAAAGGGGCTGTAATTTTTCAGACACGTTGAAAGTCTCGTTCAGAAAGAAAACGGTGAGGAAGAGAAGAAAAAGGATCAGTCTTTTCATCACCCGGCACCCTGAAGCTTCTTCAGAATGTTCACCTTGTCCAGAACCATTCCCGCTCCTTTAGCCACAGCGGTGAGCGGCTCTTCGGACCTGATGACACTGATCCCCGTTTCTTTCTGAAGCAGAGTGTCGAGCCCTCTTAGAAGAGACCCGCCGCCGGTGAGGAAAATTCCGCGTTCTATGATGTCGGAAACGAGCTCGGGAGGCGTTTTTTCCAGAGTGGTTCTCACGCTCTCCACTATGGCTACCACCACACTCCTGAGGGCTTCCCTCACCTCTCCTCCTTTCAGAGTGAGTTTTCTGGGCAGTCCAGTGGAAAGGTCTATCCCGGAAACCGTCGTTTCGAGCTCATCGTTTTCTTTGGATGGGAAGACGTTCCCTATCTCTATCTTCACCCGTTCGGCCGTTCTCTCACCGATCGCCACCCGGTAGGTCTCCCTCACGTACTGAACTATGGCTTCATCCATCTCGTCTCCAGCGATACGTATCGACTCCCACGTGACAATGCTTCCAAGGGAGATGACGGCGACCTCCGTCGTTCCTCCACCGATGTCCACCACCATGTTCCCGGAGGGCTCTTCGACGTTGAGATTTGAGCCTATAGCAGCCGCCATGGGCTCTTCTATGAGAAAGACCTTACTGGCACCCGCCTCGAGCCCAGCATCGAGAATGGCTCTCCTTTCCACATCCGTTATTCCTATGGGAACTCCTATAACCACACGAGGTTTGAACAGATTCATTCCGCCCTTGGCTTTGTTTATGAAATACCTGAGCATCACAAGGGCCACGGTGTAGTCCGCTATAACGCCATCCCTCATGGGCCTTATGGCCTTGATCGTGGCGGGAGTTTTTCCTATCATGTTTTTCGCTTCGAGACCGACCTTCAGTATCTCACCTGTGGTCGAATCTATCGCTATCACCGATGGTTCATTCACCACGATGCCTTTCCCTCTGAGAAAGACGAGGGTGTTTGCCGTACCGAGATCTATTCCTATGTCTTTTCTCAACACCGTATTCCTCCTCCCATGGTCACGTTCTCGATAAGGATTATATCATCTGATAGAATTTTTTTAGTAGCGGAGGTGAAAGCATTGGAAAGAGTGTACGTGATAGGCCACAAGAATCCGGACACCGACAGCGTTTGCTCTGCGATAGGGTACGCGCACTTCAAAAACAATGTGGAAAAGGGAAAAACATTCATTCCAGCTCGAAGCGGCGATCTCACAAACGAATCCCTCTTCGTGCTCAAATATTTCGGAATGAATCCACCCCTCCACATTGAAACGCTCGAACCCACCGTTGAAGATCTCGAGCTGAAAAATCCCATTTTCGTCACTCCGGACACATCCGCCTACGATGTGGCCATGCTCATGGAAAGCAGAGGAATAAAAAACGTTCCGGTGGTTTCAAAGGAGAAAATGATAGGAGTGGTCACTGAAAGCAACATTGCTCGAGTCTACGTGAGGAGATTGAAGATAGAACCATTGGTTATACACCCGGTTCCGTTCGATCAGCTAGTCAGGATACTGAAAGCAGAGGTTGTCTGTGACTACATGAAAGAAAAAACCGTATCCGGAAAGGTTCACATAGCGGTGGATGCCCTTCATGTGCTCCTGGGAAAGATAGAGATAGGTGACGTGGTGATCGTGGGAGACAACGAACCGGCCCAGATCGCTCTTCTGGAAAAAGGAGCAAAACTCATGATAGTCGTGAACAACGCCCCAGTATCAAACAGAGTGCTTGAAATAGCAAAAGAAAAGAACGCCGCCGTTTTGAGAGTGAAGTTCGACGCGTTCAGCGCCGCAAAGCTCATAAACCTTTCACTCCCCGTGACCCTCGTGATGAGCAAGAAATTCCCCACGGTGACGAAGAAGGACACACTCGAGGAAGTAAAAGAGATCGTCTTCACCTCGAAGATAAGAGCAGCGTTCGTAGAAGACGAGAAAGGGCGGCTTTGTGGTGTTATAACTAGGACGGACCTGCTCAAAGATGTGAGGAAAAAGGTGATCCTTGTGGATCACAACGAGATCACCCAGGCACCGGAAGGAGTCGAGAAAGCGGAAATCCTCGAGATCATAGACCATCACAGGCTCGGTGGACTGAGCACTCTGAATCCCGTTTTCTTCTACAACGAACCCGTCGGAAGCACCTCAACAATAGTGGCAGAGTTCTTCTTGAAAAACGGTGTGAAGATGGAAAGGGAGATAGCCGGAATTCTGCTCTCGGGTATCGTTTCCGATACACTCTTCTTCAAACTCTCCACGACGACAGAGAAAGACAGGAAGATGGCGAATTTCCTGGCTGATGTTGCCAAACTCGATCTGGAAAAATTCGCGAAGAAACTGCTGAAGGAAGGGATGAAGATACCGGAAGACGTCGATCCCGCTGAACTGCTGAAGCGCGACGTGAAAGTCTACGAGATGGGAGAAGAATCCTTCGCCGTTTCTCAGATAATGACGTCGGACTTTTCAACACTTTTGAAAGAAAAGGAACGTTTCATGAACACACTGAAGACCCTCAAGGGAGAATTCGGTGTCAAACATTTCTTTGTGCTCTTCACGAATCCTGTGGAAGAAGCGAGTCTTCTGATGATGGATGGAGATCAAAAGTTAGTGGAAAAAGCCTTCAACGCGGAAAAGAAGGACGGTCTTTTTCTGTTGAAGGGGGTTATGTCCAGAAAGAAGGACTTCGTTCCCAAGATCGGTGAGGTGCTGAGAAGGGAGAGATGATTTTGGAAAGGTTCTTCGCGTGGCTCGTTGTGGTGTTCTGGGGGATCTCTTTTCTTGCCACCAAAGTGGTAGTTCAGGTTCTGGATCCGTTCTTTGCAGGTTTTCTGAGGTTCATCTTCGCTTTCTTTTTTCTTTTCCTC